>JAFWSI010000017.1 GCA_017519415.1 Ruminococcus sp. | reverse complement strand
TGCTTCATAACGCTTGCGTTATTACTTTCGCGTATTTTTTTAGTCTTTTCTTGACCTTTCTCTTCCGAATATCTCTATCCGAAAAAGGAATCTCAAGGGTCGTTACTTTTCTTCGCATTGTTCAATTTTCAAGATGCTGATGCCGTCTTTATCAGACAGCTTTAATATTATATCACTGTTCAGACTGTTTGTCAATAGTTTTTGAAAATTTCTCAAAGAAAATTTCTGTAATCATTGACGCCCTTATGTCGGACAGTAAATATATTATATCATCTAAACAGTCTTTTGTCAAACCAAATTACGCAAAAATTTGAACGTTATTTTTGTGCGAAATAACGGACAGCAGTGGCAGTGCCGCCTATATATTGCATAACACAGCCCGGAAATCACTGCGACTTCCGGGCTGTAGATTATCTTTAATTATTCGAAAGAATTTCTTTGTAAATATCGATATACGCATCTGCTGAAGCAGACCAGCTGTGATCACAGTTCATAATCCTGTAGATAAGATCACCCCATTCCGACTTGTCCCTGTAATCGTAGCAGGCACGGTGAACTGCATCAAGCATATCATTGGCATTATACGTCTTGAAGGTATATCCGTTGCCGTTTTCACCGCCGTTATCCGTGACAGAATCCCTCAGTCCTCCTGTCTCGCGAACTATCGGAACTGTTCCGTATCTCATGGCGATCATCTGAGCAAGTCCGCAGGGCTCGCTCTGGGAAGGCATGAGGAATATATCCGCGCCCGCATATATTTTGTGAGAGAGCTCCGGAACAAAGCCGACCGTTACGGCAACTCTGTCGGGATAACGTGAAGCCATTTCTATAAAGAAATCCTCGTATAT
Source organism: Ruminococcus sp. (assembly GCA_017519415.1). Lineage (GTDB taxonomy): Bacteria > Bacillota > Clostridia > Oscillospirales > Ruminococcaceae > Ruminococcus. The sequence continues at coordinate 72,132 of JAFWSI010000017.1, read as the reverse complement.
CTTTTCGCCGCTTCCGAGTATGGCAAACTTAATGCCCTCGTGTACCATTTCCTCGAAAACACAGCGTATAAGATCAATACCCTTATGGCGCACAAAACGCGTAACTATACCTATTACCGGTTCATCGCCCTCGGCAAAACCGAACTCCTCGATAAGAGCCTTCTTGCATTCAGACTTGCCCTGAGGCTTTCTGGCAGAATAATTGGCAGCTATCAGCTTATCCCTCTCAGGATCGTACAGCTTTGTGTCTATGCCGTTCATAATGCCGCGCAGCTTGTACTGCTTTGTGACAAGTATCCTGTCAAGGCCGTGAGCGTACCAAGGATCGAGGATCTCCCACGCATAGCTGGGACTTACCGTAGTTATCATGTCGCTGGTCTCGATAGCGCCCTTCATCATATTGACGTATCCGTCATAATCAAGAAGGCCTGCATTGTAGGCAGGAATGCCCATCAGCTCGCTGAGGACCTCCTTGCCGTACTTGCCCTGATACTCAATATTATGAATGGTAAAGACTGTCTTTATCCCGTCATAGCCCTGCTGATACTTATAATAAACATTATAGTAAACAGGTATGAGCGCGGTCTGCCAGTCGTTGCAGTTGATTATATCGGGAGTAAAGTCTATATACTTCAGCATTTCAAGAACTGCCCTGTCAAAGAAAACGAATCTCTCACAGTCGTCATAGAAGCCGTACAGACCGTCTCTCGAATAATAATACTCGTTATCTATGAAATAATATGTTATGCCGTCCCTGATAGTCATAAAGATGCCGCAGTACTGCTTCCGCCACGATACATCGACCGTGATGTTCGTCAGAAATATCAGTTTTTCACGGAACTCGGGCTTGATAGACTTATAAAGCGGTATAACGACTCTGCAGTCGTGCTTCTTCGCCTTTATAGCCTTCGGAAGTGAACCCGCCACATCTGCAAGACCGCCTGAAGCTGCAAACGGTACAGCCTCGCTGGCAGCAAATAGTATTTTCATATTTTATCACCGCCGTCAGATCTTACCGCCTTTTCCAATATACAGCGGATATGTCTCGGAGCCTGTAAGCACCTTTTCGTTACTTATCTCAACATTTTTGTCGGTTATTACCGACGAGATACTGCAATTAGAGCCCACCTTTGTACTCTGAAGAAGAACACAGTCCTTGACTACCGTATCTTTTCCCACCTTTACTCCTCTGAAAAGGATAGAGTTGATAACCGTTCCCTCGATAATGCAGCCGTCAGCTATAAGGGAATCCTTTATCTTTGACTCAAGTCCGTACTTTACGGGACCGTTGTCACCTATCTTGGTAAGAACCGGCATATCCTTCCTGAAAAGAGCGTTCTTCTTTTCGGGATCAAGGAGGAGCCTGTTTGCATTATAGTAGTCCTGTATACTGTCTATCCTCGTAAAGAATCCGTCATGCTTATAACCCATTATCTTGTATTCGTCCTTCTTTCCCTGAAGTATCTCACGGGTAAAGCTGTGCTGATTTCTGCTGGCAGCGTCCGAAACGATCTTCTTGAGGAAGTCCTTTGTGATTATGCACATCTCCAGCCAGATATTGCACTCTCCCGAGATCTGGGGCTCGACGAGCACGTCCTTGAGGCGCTTTTCGGCATCGAATTCGAGAACAGTGGTACACTTGTTCTTATCAAAGTTATAGTAGTCTCTGCTGTATACAAGAGTTATATCAGCCTCCTCTTCCATATGCTGCTTCAGCACAGGATTGAAATTGATAGTGGTTACCACGTCGCAGCTGGACATGATGACATACTTGGCGTTGGAATGTTCCACAAAGCCCCATATATTATTGAGGGCGTCAAGCCTTCCCTTGTATATGCCTCCCGTCTGACTGTACGGCGGGAGCAGATGCATACCGCCCTTTTTACGGGCAAGATCCCAGTCACGTCCCGAGCCGAGATGATCCAGCAGCGAGCCGTAATTCGACTTTGTTATTACACCCACCTCGGAAACACCGGAATGGACGAAATTGGAAAGCGGAAAATCTATAAGGCGGTAACGTCCGCCAAAGGGTATGGAACCCATTGTTCTCTGCTTTGTAAGCTCGCTTACATAAGAGTCGTGCATGCTTGCGAAAACAAGTCCTAAAACATTATAATTAACACTCATGGTATGATCCCTCCGTCAGATATTTTCGCCGATGATCTGCTTAGGCTCAACGACCTTTTCGGCAGAGACCGTTACGTTGTTTCCGACTACGGCTATGCCCCAGTCGTCCCTGTTCTCGATATTTTCCGGACTTGAGCCCACCTTTGCACGGGGCTCGATCACGCTGTCGCTCCCGACTATGGCATATTCGACCACAGCACCCGATCTTATAACGGTGCCGGGCATGATTATGCTGTAGTTCACGGTCGCGCCCGCTTCAATGGTAACGCCCGAGAAGAGAATGGAGAAGTCAACTGTACCGTCTATGGTACTTCCCTCGGAGATCATCGAATTCTCGATGTCGGCATTGTCGCCCACATACTGAGGGGGATAATTGTTGTTTCTGGAATATATCTTCCAGTTAGGATCGTAAAGGTCGAGCGGAACGCTGGGGCTGAGGAGATCCATATTTGCCTCCCACAGCGAATCAAGAGTTCCCACATCCTTCCAGTAGCCCTCGAACTCATAAGCGAAAAGTCTCTGCTTGTCACGGAGCATTGAGGTGATTATGTCCTTGCCGAAGTCCTTTGACCAGGGCTCGCCCTTGTCACGCTTGGCATTGGCCTCCTCCTCGTTCTCTATAAGGTACTTGCGGAGCTTTTCCCATGTGAAAACGTAAATACCCATTGAAGCAAGGGTCGACTTCGGCACCTTTGGCTTCTCGACGAAGTCCGTGACCTGCTTCTGCTCGTCGCATATCATTATGCCGAAACGCGAAGCCTCAGCCTTCGGTACGTCGATAACAGAGATAGTGCAGTCAGCGTTGTTCTCAACGTGGAAATCCACCATTTTTGAGTAATCCATTTTGTAGATATGGTCGCCGCCGAGTACTACCACATACTCGGGATCGTAGCGCTCGATGAATCTCATGTTCTGGTATATTGCATTCGCAGTGCCCTCATACCATGAAGCGCCTGCCTGTGTCTCATAGGGCGGGAGCACATGGACTCCGCCGTTCATCTTGTCAAGATCCCACGGTTGTCCGTTTCCGATATATTCATTCAATACAAGGGGCTGATACTGGGTAAGCACGCCCACTGTATCGATACCCGAGTTTGTACAGTTAGAGAGAGGGAAATCTATAAGCCTGTATTTTCCTCCGTATGGTACTGCAGGTTTTGCAACATTTTTGGTCAGCGCATATAGTCTGCTTCCCTGACCGCCTGCCAGCAGCATTGCAACGACTCTTTTCTTAGTATACATATCATGCCTCCGATTATATTAAAATTATGAGTTATTTCTTTTCAGCAGTTTTCTTCTTTGCCGCAGTCTTCTTTACAGCCGCCTTTGCTGTCCTGCCTGCGGGCTTTTTGCTCTCCGCGGGAACTTCCGCTTTTTTTCGTGCGGGAGAAAGCTTAAGATAAATGACAGACAGCGGAGCCAGCGTCATAGCGATACTGTTGTCGTGTCCGTGCATCGGTACGCTTTCCGACTTGAAAGAGCTCTCCGTTATGCCGGAGCCTCCGAATTCGGGAGAGTCGGTATTGAATACGACCTTGTATCTTCCCTTCTGCGGAACGCCTATCCTGTACTCGCGGCGCTCGACAGGAACAAAGTTGCAGACGGCTATTATCTCGTCGCCGTTATCGTCAATACGCCTGAAGGAGATAACGCTCTGCTTGTAATCGTCATTTGAGATCCAGCTGAAACCGTTCCACGAATCGTCATTCTGCCAAAGAGGAGAATTCTCGGCATAGAATCTGTTCAGCTTCTCCGAGAATTTAAGCAGGGTCTTGTGCGAATCGAATTTCAGTATATCCCAGTCCAGCTGGGACTTGTAGTCCCATTCCTTCATCTGTCCGAATTCCTGTCCCATAAAGAGCAGCTTCTTTCCCGGATGTGCCATCATATAAGCAAGGAAGGCTCTATAAGAAGCAAATTTCTGATCGTACTCCCCGGGCATTTTGTTTATCATCGAGCATTTGCCGTGAACGACCTCGTCATGGGATATGGGAAGTATATAGTTCTCGGAAAATGCATAGAAGAACGAAAATGTGAGCTTGTCATGATTGAAGGCTCTGTATATGGGATCAAGGGACATATAACTGAGCATATCGTTCATCCAGCCCATGTTCCACTTGAAATTGAAGCCGAGACCGCCTATGTCCGTAGGCTTCGTAACAAGAGGCCATGCCGTTGATTCCTCGGCTATCATAAGAGCGTCAGGATGTTTGCGGAAGACAGCCTCGTTAAGGTGCTTGAGGAACTCCACAGCTTCAAGGTTCTCGTTGCCGCCGTAGATATTCGCAACCCATTCTCCCTCCCGCCTGTCATAGTCAAGATAGAGCATGGAAGCAACTGCATCGACTCTCAGGCCGTCCACATGGAACTCGTCGAACCAGTAATTAGCACTGGAGATAAGGAAAGAGCATACCTCCGCTTTTCCGTAGTCGAAAACTCGGGTGCCCCAGGCCTTGTGCTCCTTTTTGCGGTCGTCCGTATATTCATAGCAGCAGCTGCCGTCAAATTCATACAGTCCCGCCTCGTCCTTAGGGAAATGAGCGGGTACCCAGTCAAGTATCACGCCTATCCCCGCAGCGTGGAACATATCCACCATCTTCCTGAAATCATCGGGAGTACCGTAACGTGATGTGGGAGCAAAATATCCTGTCACCTGATATCCCCAGGAGCCGTCGAAGGGGTACTCGGTGAGGGGCATGAACTCCACATGAGTATATGACATTTTCCTGAGATAAGGTATTATCTCACCGGCAAACGTCTTGTAATCAAGGTACACATCGCCGCCGTAGTTCTTCCATGAGCTGAGATGTACCTCATACACATTGACGGGGCTTTTGTATACGCTTTTATCCTTTTTCTCCCTGAACCACTCATCGTCCTCCCATTTATAGCTGCTTTCAAATATCTTTGACGCAGTTCCGGGACGTGTCTCAAAATGAGCCGCATAAGGATCCGCTTTCATCAGTATCCTGCCGTCGGCAGTCTCTATACTGAACTTATAAGCATCAAACTGTTCAAGCTTTGGAATTTCTGTCTCCCATATACCGTCGGCAACAAGCGCCATGGGAGATCTTTTTCTGTCCCAGCCGTTGAAATCGCCTACGACCGAAACACTTACAGCATTAGGAGCCCAAACTCTGAAGGTGAATATCTTGTTTCTTCCTTTTTTCTTAGAGTGAACGCCAAAAAATTTATATGCTTCGTAGTTTTTTCCCTGATAGAAAAGGTACAGCGGAAAATCGTTGGGATTGTTGTTATTGTTAACAGACATAAATTCAGCCTCCTTTGCTATAATACATTTTATCAGAATCAGCAGAATTATTCAAGCTTTTTTGAGAATCGTCCCAAAATTTCATACGTTATGCTAATATTGCCTGATTTATTTAGTGCAACTTGACATATTAAAACTTGTATTTTCTTGTTAACCTTTGTTAAAATGCACAGCAAACAGCTTTCTTCTTGCCCGTTCAAATAATATTTGAGTTAATATTTTGTTCACAAAAAATCATTCTTTGTTCCCGACTATCCGCAGTCCCAGTACAGTCACATCGTCAGAGCGAGTCCCGGGATTAAAAACACCGGCTTTACGCGATATTTCGTCAACTATATGCTTCATGTCATCACCTCCCGTAAGAAGCTCCTTTATAAACGGATAAGCGTTCTCCGATATTCCGTCCGAGAACATTATTGCTATATCTCCCTCATCAAAATCAAATCTTCGGCTGAACATTTCTGCCCGCTGGTATATACCTATCGGAAAGGTCGGGGACGCTATCTTCAGTACTCCCCCGCCGTGGCGTATTATAGTGGGAGCAGCTCCGGATTTTACTATAACCAAGCCTCCTTCGTCAAGGTCCGCGACCGCCGCGTCAAGAGTTGCAAAGGTCTCATCCTGTGATTTCGTCACCATTATGGAATTGATAAGCTTTACCGCCGAGCCGTGATCCACACCGCTGCTCACCAACCGTCTGAAAAGGCCGGTAACGATCCGGGACTGGAACGAAGCCTCCCTGCCGGTTCCCATACCGTCAGAAAGCACAACATATCCCTTTCCGCTGCCGTCGGTAAAGTAAGCATAGGTATCGCCGTTCTCTTTGGCCTCATCGGCGCAGGATGATACCGCATATACCTCCATCTCGTACCGCGGCTTCTCGAACAGGCACATCCTAACCTCGGTACCTGTACGAACAGTTCCTCCGCATTCAAGCCTTATATGGAGCTCGTCCGCCACAAGATCGCATATTCTCCTGCCGCCTCCGAAGTCGGTGTCTGCTCCGAAATAGATCTCTGCTATGAGGCGGCTCCTTCTGTTGTAGCAGGCTATGACGGTATCCGCTTCTATCCCGAACTTCTTCAGCTTTCCCTCTATCCGCCTGCTCATAGACTCGGAAAAACGAAGATCGATCCGTTCGCCCGCAGATCGGATAAGCTCCTCCGTTATTTTCAGCTGCTCGCTCAGCAGCTCCCGGCTCTCTGAAAAGCGCATATCCAGCAGCTTTACCGCCGCCTTTTCTCTTGAAGTCTTTGAAAAAGCGTCCATGAGCTCGTTCTTCCGTATACACTCCTCCAGCTCTGCGGGAAAAGTCTCCGACGCAAATTCCGTCATCTGTGACAGCTTGGAAAAACCGCGGGCGGTATTCCCTCTGTCCGACTGCCAGCAGAACGGACGGCGGTAGCATACCGAACATACAGAGCTTCGGTTCTCTTCAATATCCGCTCCCTCATCTGCCTCCCTGTTCAGCATATCCGAAAGACGTCCCGTTTCTCTTCTCAGTTCTGCCACGGTATCGGAAAGGAAAGCCATCTTAGCTCCAATTATCTCGCTGAGCTCTGTCCTGCAGCGGCTGTCCGTGATAATCCACTTGTCCGAATATACCGATGAGACCGGTATAAAAGCAGCAGCGCCGCATATAATATCAATCATAGCTCCTATGCTGTCTGTAGTTCCTCCAGTAAGTATCATAAGCACAATATTGGTTCCCACAAAGCTCATGGCGGCCGTATTGCTCCTGCTTCCGTGCAGGAAACCTGCAAGGAGTCCCGCTGCCGGAAGAAGAACTATAGGCATTCCCGTCGAGGGCGAGGCGAGGAATGCTCCGCATACCGTAAGGGCGCCGCATATCACTCCTCCCGTATGCCTGTAAAAATACGCCCCTAACAGTGTAAATGCTGCACCTGCCGCTATGCCGATATTTATAAGCGGAAGTTCCAGCGAACACAGCGAAGCGGTAAAAACAGCATATATCACTGCATAGGAATATCCGCCCAGTCCTGAAAGATCTATCACACGCCGCTTTTTTATTTCCATTATCAGCACCGCCGCGGAATATGCAGTAAATCCCGCCAGTCCGCCGTAAAATGCATAAAAGAGCAGCTTGTTCAGCAGCTCCCCTATGACAGCCGAGACCGCAGTTCCCGAAACAAATACACTCACAGCAGTGTTGACCCCGCAGAGCTTCGGATCGTTTTTCGGCTCGAGGAACATTTTTATTATCACTATAAGGGCAAGCGAAGAAAGCTTCACTATATTATGTCCTATGGAACCGCCTATGATACTTCGTATCAGCGCTCCGGAAAAAACAAGGGCAGCATAGGGCAATCCGACGGCTCCCGCAAGGGAAATATCCGCAAATGAAGCAATTCCTGCCATTTTTGTTCCCGACAAAAGTGCTCCCGCCGCCAATGAAGCGGCAAACGCGGCTGCGGTCTTCATACGCTCCGTTATACGTCTGTGTTTTATACTTATCATAGCTTTCCACCTCACAAAGAAATACAAGCCATTATAACACATAACGAACGCGTTTTATGTCGTATCACGCCTCCGGGAACGAAAAACATGAATTATTCCTAAGAAAAAGAAAAGGCTGTGCAGCTGCACAGCCCTGTAAATATGTATCTCCGTCATACTTGCGGCGGAGCGCCTTTTATGAATGAAGGTATACCGCATATGACCCTGATAACGGTATCGCTTTTTTCCGCTATGATACATCCGCAGCGTCCCGTTGCCTCACGTCGCAGGCGTTCAGCCTTTTCCACGGGAACTATCCCGCAGCCGATCTCGTCCATGATTATCACAACGTCCTTATTTGCCTCACAAAGCTTTTCGGTAAATGCGACGGGATCCACTCCCTCGGCTAAAAGGCGGGATATAAGCTTGTGGTAGCTTTTGATGCAGCGGGCAGCAAAAACCTCCTCAAAATCACAGATAGAACCGTTTACCATTTCCGATTCCCTGAAACCGAAATATTCGCACGCACACCTTATCTTGCCCTGATATGCTCCTCCGATTATCATTTTCATTGTCAATTACCTCCGAGTAAAATACTTATCAGTTCAGCTGTTTTATCTGAGCACACCCTTACGCACGATAGGTATACCGTAAACACATTCTATAACATTATCCGCAAATACAGCAATGCGGGAGTTGAGTTCAGCTACCTGACGTATAAAGTTCATAGTATCGTGAGAATAGTTGATACCATCCGAGCCCACCTCGTTTGTAACTATAACCAGCTCCGCTGCTTTTTCCGCAAGCTTCTTTATACCCCCGATTATCCTGTCCGCAGCCGAATCCGCTCCGAGATACATCTCGTTCAGACACAGAAGGTCAAGGCATTCAAGAATGACTCCGCAGCCCTCCTCTATACGGGACGCACCTATATCGCGCGGCTGATTCAGAGCTATGAAGTTCTTGTCCTTGCACAGCATATAATGTCTTGCTATAACTCCCCCTGCCTCGTCGCCCGAATGCCCCATTGTAGCTATACAATACTTTCTGCCTTCAAAGCTATCGAGCACCGACTCGGCATATTTTGCTTTTCCGCACCTTGTACCGCCTGTTACGAGTGTGATCATTCCGATTACCATGCCTTTCATATCCGATGAGGTTTTACATCGTTCTTATTGTTCTGGCAGCGTAAATCCACTGTCATGGCTGTTTTTCAAAATCAAGGAACACCTGCTTTTCACCAACTGTAAAGGTCACTTCTCCTATCCTCTTTTCACATATCGGTGCACCGCCCGTATGTGAGCGCATATTTTCGAGCAGCTCTTCGCTGCGGCAGCTGCATAAAGCCGCTGATCTGCTGCAAAGAGCCTTTATACATTCTGCTTCCGAGAGTCTTCTGGGACAAAGTACAAGGCTTATCCTTTCCTCGTCCGTACCCATAGCAGAAATAGCTTCATTGTACGCCGCGGAAACGGTTTCGGGAGAAATATCGTCATCTGCACCGATACCGAGCACTATGTTTCTCGGCACAAGTCTGAGAGTAACGTCAAAGGGCTTTGCAGCTGTATCGCTCCCTGCATATATCCCCGTCCTGCACATACCGAATTCCGTGAGCTCGCCGGGAAGTCCGCTGTGAGGATAATCAGACGCAAAGCCTATCTTCTCATCGTTCAGGACTGCCTCTGAAACTATATTCGCTGCACTTTTATCGGTAATTATAAGACCGTTCGCTTCTGCAAAGCCTTCCACCGAAAACTTTCCGCTGCCGCCCGATGATACAGCACACTCTGCTCCGATCGCCGCCGAGACCCTTTCGGCAAGTCTGTCGGCTGCGCCTATATGTCCCGAAAGAACAGGGATCACATACTTTCCGCTGTCGTCCACGACTATGACCACCGGATCCGTATTCCTGTTTCCGATATAAGGAGCTACCGCCCTTACTGCCACATCACATCTGCATATGAATATCATAGCGTCAGAACGCTTATAGAGCCTGCCCGCCATGCTGCCGAGATTCCAGAAACTTGCGGCGTCCTCGTCGATATACTCATTGTGGCACAGACGGCTCACCCTGTTATCTGCTCCAAGAGCTTCGGAGAGTCTCAGAGAGAGCAGCCTGCCGCTCTCGGTAAGTGAAAAAATAGATATATTCACGTCTGTAATGCCTTTCCGTAAAAATAGCCGTCATTAATCATTATCAATAAGCCGGGCCGACAGCCCGATAAGCTGCTCCATATCAAGCTGCTCGATACGGGCGGAAGCATTCAGCCCCACGGTCTCCAGTGCCGAACAGACACTTTCCTTAGGGATACCCATTATGGAGCACAGGCCGTTGGCAAGGGTCTTGCGTCGCTGTTCAAAGCCCGCCCTGACCATTCTGAAGAAGAAGCGTTCATGCTCCTCATCAAGTTTTCTCTCGTCATTCAGGTCTATCCTTATAACTGCCGAATCCACATTCGGCGCAGGCATAAAGCTGCCCCGGGACACATTGAAAAGGCTCTTTACCGTACCGTAATAGTTCACAGCAACTGTTATGGCTCCCGCTTCACGGCTGCCCACCTTTGCACAGAGCCGCTGAGCGGCTTCCTTCTGCACCATTACCGTTATGGACTCCATTGGAAGCCTGCTCTCAAGGAGAAGCATTAGTATCGGCGAAGTGATATAGTAGGGCAGATTGGCGCATACAGCTACCTTGAGCCCGTCAAATTCTTCCTTTATAAGCCCGTGAAGATCGCATTTCATAACGTCCTCGTTGACTATCCTGACATTGTCGAACTCCTCAAGGGTCTCGGCAAGTATGGGCAGCAGCCTTGAATCTATCTCCACTGCCGTCACCTTGTCGGCCCGCTTCGCCAGCTCAGCGGTAAGAACTCCTATACCCGTACCAATCTCAAGTACACCAAAGCCCTCACGTGCATTGCCGTATTCAGCTATTTTCGGACAAATATCGGGATTGATTATAAAATTCTGACCCAGCCCCTTTGAAAAGCTGAAGCCGTGACGGGACAGAATATCCCTGACCGTGCCTATGTTAGTAAGCTCCATTTAATGCTCCTCAGACCCAGTGACGCTGCTTTTCACTGAACTCGCTCTGCTTTGCGTCATTGAGCTTTTCCATATTATTCACAAGATAATCAGCCGAACGGTATGTCCGCTGAAAATCCGTATCCTTGAAGTATACCTTCAGATCAACGAATTCGCCGTCGATGATTATATCAAGTCCGCTGATCTGTCTGCCTGTATACTTCTGTCCTGCATATTTTATGTATTCGTCTATTTCCTGAGTGGTCATTTCTCCGCCGATAACATTGATCTTCATAATATACCTCCGTTCATTTTATATATTACCGCCTCGGCGCACTTCATACCGTCTGCCGCCGCCGAGACTATTCCTCCTGCATATCCCGCTCCCTCGCCGCATGGATAAAGTCCTTTCAGCGACATGGACTGCATATCCGCGTCTCTGTCTATCCTCACAGGGGAGCTGCTTCGGCTCTCGATACCCGTAAGAAGAGTATCCCCGTCATCAAAGCCCTTGATTTTTCTACCCATTTCCCTTATGCCGAGCTTGAGCGACTCGCATACAAAATCCGGCAGATATTCCTCGGGGCGAGCAAAGCTTACTGCGGGACGGTATGTGGGCTTTACCCTGCCGAAGTTCTCACTGACACGTCCGTTTACAAAATCCCTGAGGACAGCCACGGGCGCCTTATAGTCGCTGCCTCCTGCCCTGAATGCCTTCTCTTCGAGGTCACGCTGAAAGTACATACCCGCAAGAGGGTGTGTGCTTCCGTAGTCCCCGGGTCCCACGTTAACAAGCAGCGCACTGTTTGAATTCTCTCCGTCGCGTGCAAAGCAGCTCATACCGTTGACTGCGAGCCTTCCCTCCTCGGAGGAGGCTGCAACGACATATCCTCCGGGACACATACAGAAAGTGTAGATCGCACGTCCGTTGGGAAGATGCACCGCAAGCTTGTAATCCGCCGCTTTCAGTGCGGGATGTCCGGCAAAATCGCCGTACATAGCCCTGTCTATATCCCTGCGCAGGTGCTCGGCACGAACACCCACGGAAAAGCTCTTCTGGGAAAGGGCTATGCCCTTTTCGTAAAGAAGTTCGAACACGTCTCTTGCACTGTGTCCGGTAGCAAGTATGAGGCTGTCTGTCTCTGTTCTTATCATATCTCCGCTGCGTATATAGCTCACGGAGGAAAGCTGTCCCTCCTCGGCTTCAAAGCCGCAGAATCTTGCATTGAAAATAATCTCTCCGCCCAGTGAAATTACCTTTTCGCGCAGGGATCTGACAGTCTCCCTGAGCCTGTCCGTACCCACATGGGGCTTGGCCGTATAAAGTATCTCATCAGGAGCTCCGAACTCCACCAGCTGCTCGAATATCCAGCCGATACGCCTGTCCTTTATGCCGGTATTCAGCTTTCCGTCGGAAAATGTACCTGCTCCGCCCTCGCCGAACTGCACGTTGCATTCGGGATCAAGTCTGCCGCCGCTCTGGAATTCCTCAACTGCACGGCATCTTGAATCCACATCGCCGCCCCGTTCCAGAACTACAGGTCTTGCTCCGGCTTTCGCAAGTACAAGTGCCGCAAACATTCCCGCAGGACCGAAGCCAACTATGACGGGACGCTTATCCGCAGACCTGACCTGCGGTATCTCATACACCGGCTTTTCGTATACCGTAGCATTGCGGAGAGTCCTGAGCAGCTTTTCCTCCCCCTTTGCTTCAATATCAAGGGAGATAATAAAGTGTACGTCCGTTTTTTTGCGGGCGTCCACCGATCTTTTTGCAAGCTTCACGCTTTTAAGAGCGTCACGGCTTATCTTCAGCTTCTTTGCGCATATTGAAGTCAGATCCGAAAGATCGGTATCAAGCGGTACGCTGATACCGCTTACTCTTATCATAGAACGGCTCCTCTCAGTGAATCGGCACAGTTTCGTCCCGCTGCAATGCCGGAGGACCATGCCCACTGGAGATTGTATCCGCCGCAGTCTCCGTCCACGTCAAGTATCTCTCCGCAGAGGAAAATACCTTTTTCACTCCTGAGCTGGAGCCTTTCATCTACGCAGTCGCCGCTTATGCCGCCCGACGTGACCTGAGCTTCCTTCCACGAGGCGCTGCTTATAACGTCAAAATCCACCGCCTTTATGAAGCGTGCAAGCTGTATAAGCTCATTGTCCCGGAGAGTGGAGATCTCGTCCGTCATATTGCGTTTCAGGCCGTTCTTGACAAGCCACAGTGCAAGACTGCGCTGGAATATTCCCGTGAGGAGCTCCTCAACGGTATGCTTTGAGCGCTGATACTGTATCACCCGCAGATAGCCTGCAAGCTGCTCTGTCTCCATATCTGCGGCAAGGTCGAGCCTCAGTGTGAGCTTGCCGTCATAATTGGAGATAAGGTGAGCCATATTGAACACACAGATGCCCGAAAGAGCACTCTCCGTAAACTGTATCTCACCCGCCTCTTCCTTGAGGAACCGACCGCCCGAATAAGCAGTTACCCTGCCCTTGGCGCGAACTCCCTTAAGTCCCTTGAGCAGCTCCGGACGTACCCTCAGAGGCGCTACAGCGGGACATATCTTCGTGGTGTGGCAGCCCTTGCTGCGCAGAAGTCTTATCACACTTCCGTCGGTACCGAACTGCGGAGCTGCATAGCCGCCTGCCGCAACAATAATCCTCCTGCACGGGTACTTCTCGCCTGCGGAGCCCGAGATCCTGAAGAACTTCGGCGTGCTTTCAATGAAATTCACCTCAAAGCCGCAGCGTGTCTCAACCCCCAGCTCCTCCATTCGGAGTCTCAGCGCGCTCAGAACGGTGGCTGCACTTCCGCTGCGCGGGTATATCCTGCCCTGCTTGTCGGCAATACACACTACGCCCATGCTGCCGAAAAAGTCCTTTGCAGAGGTGGTCGAACTTATTATCCTCATGGCATTGCGGACACTTCCGTGATAATGCTCGGACGAAAGATTGATGTTGCTGAGATTGCATTTTCCGTTTCCTGTTGCAAGGAGCTTTTTGCCTACACGGTCAAGCTTTTCGAGTATAACGACCTTTGCCTTCGGCATTGCCGTTTTAGCCTCTATGGCAGCTGCAAGACCTGCTGCTCCTCCGCCGATCACTGCGATGTCTGTGATGTTGTCTTTGCTCATATCGCTCACCCCTTTGGTTTAACATCCATTACGACCACTTCGGGTCGGTTATTGAACCTTACAGGCGCAGGATAGGCTCCTATGCCCGAGGTAATGAACATCGTGCCTCCTTCGTATCCGAAGAATCCCTTGTCGTAAACTTTTATATCCTTCCTCAGCAGCTTTGGCAGCCATGTGCCTGTCTCGGAATCATAGAACGGTCCGCCGCTGAAAGGTATCTGTGCCATGCCGCCGTGAGTATCGGCGCAAAGTGTCAGATCAGCGCCGAATGACGCAAACTTATCGTAATTGGGTATATGCGCAAGAAGTATATTAAAGCAGCTTTCGTCCAGCGTGAACTCGTTGTTCAGGTCAAAGGTCGGAGTATAATATACATTGTCAATTCCCATTATCCTGAACCTGCTGCCCTTTATCTCCACAGCAGCCGTATCGTAGCTCATAACATTGACGCCTGCATTCTTCAGAGCTTCCACATACTCGCCGTCGTAGTCGTGCTCACCTGTGACGGCATACACAGGGTAGCCTGCGCGTACTATCTCGGCAGCGAGCTCCACGGACTTATTGACCAGCTCCTCGGAGCTGCCGCTGGTGTACATATCGCCGAGTATGAAGACCGCATCTGGCTTCGCCCTGTCAACAGCACTGAATATTGTCTTGCTGCTTATCCCGTACTTAGCGGCATGGAGATCGCTTATAACTGCAAAACGGACAGGAGAAACAAGCTTCGGAGAGCTGAGCTCAACATTATTTACCCTGAGGGTATAGTTATTGAACCACCACACAGCCGCTATCACAAGAATCCAGAACAGCCTTCTGCCCTTTTCCCTCTCTTTGTTCTTTCCGGGAGTCTTTTCTTTTTGTTCCGCCATCAGATCCTGTCCTTTATGTGTATATCCAGCTGATCGAAGGGTATTTCAATGCCGTTGCCGTCAAATACAGACTTGACAGCCTCAGTCATATTGTACTTTTCCGTAAGGTAATCCGCGTTATTCACCCATACGAGAACATCTATGGTTACAGCGCTGTTATTGTGAGCGCTCATACGCACTACGGGCTCGGGCGAAGAAAGTATCAGCTTCTCCTCGGCGATGATCCCGAGTATGAGCTCCCTTGCCCTGCCGAAATCGGCGCTGTAGCTTATATTGAAACTGAGGTCTATACGTCTTGAAGGAGTTTCCGTATAATTCACTATCTTTGCTTCCGTGACCTTTCCGTTGGGGATAAACACCGTCTTGCCGTCGAAGGTCATGAGCTTTGTATAGAATATGCCTATATCGCGGACAGTTCCAACGGAGCTGTCAAGATCTATCGTATCGCCAACCTTGAAAGGCTTTGTGAACAGTATTATGAATCCACCGCTGAGATTTGAAAGGCAATTCTGCAAGGCAAGGCTTATGGCAAGTCCCGCTGCACCGAGTATTGTGATTATGGAGGACATGGGGACATTGAGTACCGACAGCGCCATTATGATAACTACAACATAGAGTATTATCTTTATCAGTGACACAAGAAAGCTTTTTGCAGAGCCGTTGACATTTGACTTTGATACCGCCTTGCCGACTATCTTTGCGATAAGCTTCGATACAAGCAGACCTATGACGAGAATTGCCAGTGCCATTGCTATCATCGGCAGTGAGCTTCTTATGTAATCAATGGCGTCATCGAACAGTCCCGAGGTCTTTTCCACCGAGTCCTGTATGGCTCCGCGGGCCTCATTTCCGCCTGCTTCTTCCGTAAGTCTGTAAAGCCCGAACAAAATATCATCTCCGTAAAATGTTTGTAAATATTTATACTTACAAATATTATAACATATTTTGTATAAAAGGTCAATATTTCAGATGATTTCAGTAAAAAAATCTGCACCGCAGCATTTCAGCCGCAGTGCAGACAGTATCTATTCTTTATCCTTGCTTCCGCCGATAGTCTGAAGCTCCTTTGGATTATACTCGTCAGGAGCAATAAACGTAGGAACCATTTCATGCAGCGCCCTTATGGCCACAGCCTCGTCATTCTGCTGTGCGGCATTGCGCAGGTCGTTGAGCCTTGCCGCAAAATGCTCCTCATCTATATCTATCTGTCTGCCGATGAATATTAGCTTATTGGAGGTCTTTTTCAGTCCCTCCTCCATCATCAGCAGCTCCTCCTTTATCTTCTCGCCGGGGCGAAGTCCCGTAAACTCAATGGGAACATCTTTATAAGGCACCTTGCCGTACATTCTGATAAGGTTCTCCGCAAGAGTAACTATCTTTACGGGCTGTCCCATATCGAGAACGAAGATCTCGCCGCCCTTGGCAATGGCAGCGGCTTCCATAACAAGGCTTACAGCCTCGGGTATTGTCATAAAGTAACGTATTATATCGGGATGTGTAACGGTAACTGGCCTGCCCTGCTCTATCTGCTTCTTGAAGAGCGGGATAACGGAGCCGTTTGAACCGAGAACATTTCCGAAACGTGTGGTCACGAACTCGGTCTTGCCCTCATGCTGCTGTGAAAGATACTGGACTATCATTTCGCAGCATCTCTTTGATGCACCCATGGCATTTGTGGGATTTACCGCCTTATCCGTCGAGATCATGACAAATTTCTTCGTATCATGGAACTGCGCAAGAGTTGCAACGTTAAAGGTTCCTATAACGTTGTTCTTTATAGCCTCCATGGGGGATACCTCCATTAGAGGAACATGCTTATGCGCAGCAGCATGGAAAACGATCTCGGGCTTGTACTGCTCGAATATCTGATTCATACGAAAATAATCGCGGACAGAGGCTATGAGCGTAACAAGGTCAAGCTCTCCGCCGTAATCCATGAGCAGCTCCTGCTGTATCTCATAGGCGTTATTTTCGTATATATCGACTATTATTACCTTCTTCGGCTTGTATTTCGCGATCTGACGCACCAGCTCGGAGCCTATGCTTCCTCCGCCGCCGGTAACCATACATATCTTGCCGCTTATAAAGTTCTCGATGTCCTTATTGTCGAACTTGATCGGATCCCGTCCGAGAAGCTCCTCCACCTTTATATCCCTGACCTGTCCGAGAAGAGTAGACGTATTGTCAAGGATAAGCGTGCCTATAAAAGGAACGATTTTCAAGGGCAGCTTCGTCTCGTTGCACATATCGATAATTACCTTACGCTCCTCAGAGGTAAGAGAGGGTATAGCCAGTATGAGCTGCTCTATATCGTACTCCCGGGCGTATTTAGGTATCTCTTCCGACGTGCCGACTACTCTGACACCGAGCACCTCCGTACCCAGCTTTGCCGGATCGTTGTCGATTATGCATACGGGATCGAACTGTGCAGAATACTTGTCCTCCGTATATGGCGATCTCTGTGCGTTAAAAATCTCTCTCAGAAGAAGCTTGCCCGCAACACCGCCGCCAATTATCATGGTACGCTTCGCATTACAGCTGAATTTTACTTCCGCTTCCACCATAAACCTCCCAAACTCCCGCAAAGGAAATGCGGAAATATTTTTCTCCAAATTCACATAATATCCATAATATAGCTTTTTATTCTCTCAAAGCATTCATCGGGCTCTCCACTGTTATCGAACCTCTTGTCAATGCCTGCCTTTTCAAGATTTGTCTCCGAAAAATCCTCGTTATCGGCAAGGAAACGTCTGCAAAGCTCCGTATATCTCGGCTCATGCTGTCTGCGCTCACGCTCCACAGCCCTGAGGAAGCGTATGTCGTCGCTGACCTCGATATATATTGGAACCACCCTGTCATACCCGAAATAAGCTCTCATCTTCTCAAGGGACTCAAGAGTGCCTATGCCTGCGCAGCTCCCGCTTTCAAGGTCAATCCCGTCGGCAGAAGTGAAATACGTCCACAGCCCGTAGACCGTATCGTATGTACGCGCCTCGATGATACATCCTCTTTCAAGCATATCATCATAGGTCTTCCTGTCAACGAAGTGATATTCAACGCCCTCCGTTTCAGAATCCCTTTTCGGTCTTGTCGTGTACAGCACGATAGGCTTAAGGGGCAGTTCGGCAAGGATACGGCTGTATATGGTATCCTTTCCGGAAGAGCTTTTTCCTATCAGATAAAAAATCCTGTTCATTTCCGACTCCGAAGCAAAATTATTGCAGATTACTCCACATTACACATTATATCATAATCTTCGGAATAAATCAAGTATACAGCAAACTTTTTACAGCTTTACGAGCAGATAGTCTAATTGACCGAAAAATCCGAACCCGCGAACTGTTTTTATATTTAAAAATACTGTTTTAAAAGACGAATTTGTAAATTTTTCTTTCAAAGGCTTTACATCTAAGAGCAAAAGTATTAAAGTATTAAATGAAAAAAGGAAAAAGAAATTGGAGGTCATTTCCGATGAGGAAAAAGAACAGAACGATACGCAGGATACTGGCAGCAGCAGCATCCCTGACGATAGCGGCAGGAGCCTTCCTGCCCGCCGACTGTCTGCTTGCTCCCATGAACGCTCTTGCAGGTCAGCAGCTCGGACAGACAGACTTTGAAAACGGTGTCGGGCTGCCATGGCATATAGTTGAATCAGGTCCCGGCAAAATGGATTTCAGAATTGACAAAGGTGTATATTCCGTCAGGATCATCAATCCGGGCGGAGCTTCCAAGGGCGGAGAGGATCGCTGGGACTGTCAGTTCCGCCACAGAGGACTGAAGATCGTTTCGGGACATCAGTACAGGGTATCCTATGAGATCACTCCGTCGGAAAGCGGAAAATACTATACAAAGATCGGAAATCTTGACGGCGACGTTGAGATATGGCACAATATGATGTCCGATAACGGCCCGGATCTCGGCTCCACATGGGAATGCATATCTATCGGTAAGAACGAGACAAAAAAAGTAGATCTGACCTTTACAGCCTCCCAGTCCCTTGATGTAGCCGAATGGGCATTCCATCTCGGCGGCGACGGCCAGTACACCAGCGGCGGCTGCTTCCCGGCGGGAACGGTGATCAAATTCGACAATATGTCCCTTATCGATCTCACAAGCGACGAAAACGACTATCCCGAGGCCGAACCGTACAAGCGTGCAGATATACTTACCAACCAGGTAGGCTACTTTACGGAAAGAGCCAAAAGAGCCACTCTTTTGAGCGACTCAGCAAAGGCGGTAGACTTTGAGGTAAAGGACTCCTTGGGCAAAACCGTTTATTCGGGAAAAAGTACTCCCTTCGGACACGACGCAGACTCCGGCGACGATGTACATATCCTCGATTTTACAGACCTTGACAAGGAGGGCGTTTACCATATAGAGACTGAGGACGGTGCCGAGAGCCGCGAATTCACCGTCGGTGAACCTGAACAGTATTCAGGTCTCGTTTACGATTCACTCAATTATTTCTATCAGAACAGAAGCGGCATTGAGATAAGCAGCGAATACATCTCCTCGGGAGACAGATCCGCTCTCGCCCGTGCTGCGGGACATCCCTCCGATACAGCCGAGATAGAGCAGACATGGGGCTACTCGGGCAGCAGCGGCTCCGTAGACGTTACGGGCGGCTGGTATGACGCGGGAGATCACGGCAAATACGTGGTAAACGGGGGCCTCTCCCTGTGGCTCATGCAGAATCAGTACGAAACAGCCATGACATACGGCTTTGAAGCAGCATATGCAGACGGCACAATGCTAATCCCCGAGAATAATAACGGATGTCCCGACCTTCTTGACGAAGCCCGCTGGGAAATGGAATGGATGCTGAAAATGATAGTTGACAGCGGCGATTACAAGGGCATGGCCTATCACAAGGCTCACGACGAGAAGTGGACTGCCCTCGGCATTGCTCCCGCGGACGATGATATGAAGCGTATCGTAAAGCCGCCCACGACTGCGGCAACGCTCAATCTTGCTGCCTGTGCAGCACAGGCTTCCCGTCTGTGGAAAAATCTCGACAGCGATTTCTCCAAGAAATGCCTGACAGCCGCAGAGAACGCATTTGCAGCTGCGGAAAAGCACCCGTCTATGCTCGCTCCTTTGGACGAATCCATCGGCGGCGGAGCTTACGGCGACACCGACGTGGACGATGAATTCTACTGGGCTGCAATGGAGCTTTTCATAACCACCGGCGACAATAAGTATTATAAGGCCGCCGCAGATTCCGACCTCTTCCTTGAAGTCCCCTCCACTCTGGGCGGAGGCGAGAGCGTAGATACTGTCGGAAGCTTCGACTGGGGCAATACCGCCGCTCTCGGAACATTCAGCGCGGCTCTCAATCCCGGTTCCTTCGACAAGGACGATGTAAAAAACATAAACGAAGCCGTCATAGCCGCTTCCGACCGCTTTATAAGCCTCGAAAAGAATCAGGGCTACGGAGTCCCCTACGGTCAGAGCACACTTAGCTACAACGACAGCGACAAGGGATACATATGGGGCTCAAATTCATTTGTCACAGACAACTCGATAGTCATGGCATACGCCTATCTCCTGACAGGCGACGAGAGCTACCTTGACGGAGCCATAGGAGGAATGGACTACATACTCGGCCGCAACGCCATGGACTATTCATATGTAACGGGCTACGGCTCCCATGCCATAGAAAACCCACACCACCGCTACTGGGCAAATCAGGTGGATTCAAGCTTCCCAAAGGCGCCGTCGGGAGTAATGTCAGGCGGTCCCAATTCGGGTATGCAGGACCCGTGGGTACAGGGCTCTGGCTGGAAAAAAGGCGAGATACCGCCTCAGAAATGCTATCTTGATAATATCGAGGCATGGTCGGTCAACGAATGCACCATAAACTGGAACGGGTCGCTGGCATGGCTCTCAGCCTTTATCGCGCAGGAAGCGGGCGAGAACGGGATAACCGTCACACATCACAGCAGCGGCAAAGCCGAGGACGAAGAAGAAAAGACTACCACAAAGAAGCCGAAAAACGACAAGGAAGAGTCAGAAACAACAAAGGCTCCCAAGTCAGATGACAGCTCTGAGAATAGCTCTGACGGACTCGGAAAGATAGCGCTCATATCAGGAGCTGCCGTTATCGCGCTCATATCCCTTGAACTGTTCATATACAAAATGGCAAAGCTCAAGAAGAAATAAAAATGCAGCCTTTCCGCAGCATATACGGAAAGGCTGTTTTCATATCCTACAGTATTTCAAAGTGACATGATATATATCTGGCAGGGATTGTCCTCGTCCCACAGCGTCGGGAACACCTCAAACTCCTTAAAGCCGCAGCTTATGTAGAAAAGATTTGTCCTGTCGTATTCCTCGTATTTCCCCATCTGAACGGTCTTGACCTGCATAAAGGAATAGCCCGCGGAACGTGCGGCTTCCCTTGCTATTTCAAAAAGCTCCCGTCCTATGCCGCCGCGTTGGTACTCCTTGAGTACCCCCATGACCGCAAGCTCCACTGTATCCCTGCCTGTTTCCTTAAGACAGAGGAAGCCGACATATCCCTCATTTTCCTTTGCGGCAAAGAATATCTGATCCGCACTTCCCGAAATATACCCTTCTCTGCTCTCGTCTACCTCGAACCATTCCTTAAGCGACTCCAGTATCTTCCTTGCAATGACTTTTTTCTCATTTTTATCCAGTATCTGTACTACCATATTCTTTCCTTTCTTTAACAGCGTTGAGTTTTCCTTTATTTGCTATTATAACCCCGAAACGCCCGGAAGTCAACAAAAACCGCACTATCTGCCCCCATTGATCGGCAATTTTCATTTTTTTATCACATTATCTTCCTCCGCACAGCTTGACATTTACGTCCCGCCGTAGTATAATAATGAAGAATGATTTTACAGGAGTGTGTTATTTAATGAGTAAAGGAAACGGCTTTTTCGGTAATCTGAAAAAATCCACCAGAATTACTCTTGTTTCATGCGGCTGCTTCATCGCACTTACCGCAGCAATTCTATTATTCTTCGTAATGTTCCCTATCACGCCATCAGAGAAGATGATCTCAAGCCTCGGACGTGAAAGCATATACAGACAGGATACGGACAGTACCTCCGTTCCTGCAACGGCATCGGTCACCACTACGGTCACTACAGCCAAAAAGTCCGCAAAAAGCACCCGTACTACTACATATTCAAGAACATCCGGAAAGGATTTCACTATAACCTTTACCCATGGTGCAGGCTTCTATATGGGCTCAAGGATCCCCACAGGAGTCTTCCCTAACGAGTATTATGTTCCCACAACAACAACTACCTCCGTTGAGGGTGGAACTCTCGCAAACGGCGAGGTACCCACTTCAAACGGCGAGCAGCCTACGACAGGTGTCGGCGGAACAGGCGTGGAAATACCCACAAACAATGAAGGCGGCCCAGGCGTAGAGGTCATCACACCAATTGAAGGCGGCAGCGGCGGCTCTGGCGGAGAAAATCAACCGCCTGCCATTGACGGCAGCGCAGCTGTAAACTGAATACCGATACATAAAGCCGGGGAGCATATCCTCGGCTTTGTTTTTTTCCTCAAAAAGAAACTCCCCGTACAAAACGGGGAGCCTTTGATGCTTATTTATAAATTCAAGGAATTGGTCATCTGAACGAAGAAAGGTCAATAAACGTCCGGAAGCCCTTTTCTCAGAATACTGCCTTTTTAATCATATCCAACTCTTCACGGGATATGCAGTTCGGTATGTCCTCATATTTCATTACGGAGATGAGCTCGTCAATTTCTGCCCAGCATACCTCGGAGACCTCAGAGGACTGAAGCACAAGATCCTCTGTATTGATGTTCTCCCGGCATATATAAACGGCAACGAGCTCGTTATCGTTTATACAGCCCTTATGGTATTCCGCCCTCTTGAGTCCTATGAACTCAAGCTTGCTGCGGTCAATATCCAGTCCAAGCTCCTCGTGTACCTCCTTGAGAGCGGTATGACGGAACTCTTCACCCTGCGAAACATGGCCTGCTGCGGAAACATCAAAGCAGTCGGGATTGATCTCCTTTTCATGTGCACGCTTCTGAAGGAGCACGAAAACGCCCATGTCGCGGCGCTTTATCAGCCAGATATGTACAGTCGGGTGAAGCTCGCCGTCCCTGTGTACAAGGGTCCTCGGCTTGCTTTCCGCGGTTATCCTTGCCCTGTCGTCAATGATATTCAGGAACTCATCGGAAATAAACTCCACGCTTATCTCAGGCTCCTCCTCGGCCGCTTCCGTGAAAACAGCCTTTATATCATCGACAGCCTTGTTTTCTGTCTGCTCGTCGGAAATATATATCTTATAGCTTGCGGGAGTCCCTTTTTCAGCAATAGCCCCTGCCAGTGAAGAACTGTCGGAAATACCGCTGATGCCAAGCTTTTTTGCGGTTTCTTCATAAAGCTTTTCATCTGAAGCGAGTCTGCTCAGAAATATCTCTGTATCTTCCATAATACTCTCCAAATCATCTCATTTTCCCAAAAATACATTTGAATTCAGCGCTATACATTATATACCTACATTATGAAAAAGTCAATACCTTTTCGAAAATTCCGCAAAAAATAGTTGCAAAAGC
This sequence comes from Ruminococcus sp., assembly GCA_017519415.1. Taxonomy (GTDB): domain Bacteria; phylum Bacillota; class Clostridia; order Oscillospirales; family Ruminococcaceae; genus Ruminococcus. The sequence continues at coordinate 48,682 of JAFWSI010000017.1, read as the reverse complement.
CATAAAAAACAGTACGGAAGAGTTTTCCGTACTGTTTTAATACTGATAATTCATTTGTGTTACGCCTCATTCTCAACAGACACAGTGAAAAAACGCTTCGGGCTCTTTTCCAGCCTTTCTCCGGTAAATGAGTCGCAATCGATCCAAAGATGATAGAATTCATCTTCGCTCTGGCCGAGCAGGAATACATAGTTTTCCCTGCTGAGCCTTTCCTTGTCGATGTCCGGAATGATTACCCGGTCTTCCATAGATAATTCACGCATTCTGTCGAGTACATCGTTTAGCCTTGCATACTCTTCATCGGTATCGTCACCAATGATAAGCTCCGCTGTATCATACCTGCCGAGCAGATTTCCTATCCTTCCGATAAGCTCCTCGTCATAACATAAGGAAGCAGTCGATGTACAGAGGCCGAAAACAGTTTTGCATTCATTGAGGGAGTTCCTTGCATTAATGAACTGCTCCGCTGTTTCAAGGACACGCTGTCCCTCATCTATAGCAAAATCTATGCGCATAGGTTCTGCCTCCAGTATTTTTCCGCACAGGCTCACGTCTCCTGAGGTAGAGCCTGCCGTTATGACTGCGGCAGAGGCTTTCATTTCCTTTATAATGCCGATCATTTCCGCCAGCTCCGGACAGTTATCGAGCTCTCTGACGCAAAGACAGACAAGGGTATCCTCATCGGCCTCATGAAGCTTTAATATTGCTTCAAGTGTCTCGGAATCGATCAGCTCGTCGCTGTTCCTGTCTATGTCGATATAGAGCTTGCGGTATCTTATCTTTTTAAGCTGTTCGTCAAGAAGATAAGGTATCTCGGGATCATCAAACATCTTTTTTATCAGATACGGTATCATTTTCTTGTAGAAAACACACATTTCCGTTTCCTTTTCACCGTTTGCCCCCGAACAATAATCCGAAGAATAGCAGACGCCTCCGCACAGTCCTCTCCATATGCAGTTCCTGCACCGTTTCAGCCCGCTCATGGAACGGCTCTGAGATTTTTCCCTTACAGGACTGCCAAGCACCTGCTCCATTATATCTCCGTTATATATCGAGCCTATCCTGAACTCCTCATGGCCTATAAAGTTGTCGCAGCCGTAAAGATCCCCGTCAACGGTAAAGCTGAGGATATTGCGTGCAGAACCGCAGGGAGCCCTCATACACATATAGTCCCTTACGTTTGAATAGATTATGTGTGTAAGATAAGTCAGCGTCCTGTCGTAAATACGCTCGTCTTTCGGATGTGTGGAATTATGCTCGATTATCCTGTCAAGGAGAACCTTATAGGCATCGAAGAGCATATCTCCCGTGAGCCATATCCCGTCCTCGTCCCTGCCTCTTCCGTTGGGCTGTATGGGCGACAGGCAGAAGGTCTTCATTTTCTTGCTTACAAAGAAGTCAAAGAGCTCTCCTATATGACTTGCGTTATATCTGTTCAGTACGCAGATAACATCGAAACGGACGTCATGCTTTTTAAGAATATCTATACCATTCATTACCAGCTCAAAAGAGCTTGCTCCGTTCGGGAAAGTACGGGTAAGGTCGTGATACTGCTTGGGGCCGTCGAAGCTTATTCCCGTTGATATACTGTTGTCCTTTAGGAACTGAGCGATCTCATCGGTTATCAGCGTCGCATTTGTCTGAATGCTCAGATTTGCCTTATCGCGGAAGGGCCTGAGGTATTCGGCTATATCGCGCATAAGTCCGAAATTGAGCAGCGGCTCTCCGCCGTGAAAGGTTATGGTGGATTTGTGACCGTCCGCATCATGCATTTCAAGGAACTTCTTTACTATCAGAAGTCCGGTTTCTCTGCTCATCATTCTGTTATGCTTTCCGCCCGCGTCGATATAGCAGTACGAACATCTGAGGTTACAGGCCTCCGTAAGCTTCAGTATACAAAGTGCAGGAGCATAATCCGCACATTTTTCACACTCCTCGTTTCTTTTCGTTTCTTCCGAACGCTCCTCGCTGTATTTCACCATACGTACAAGCTCGGTGATCTCAAGAGGATCCTCCTCGGGGAATTTTTCGTATACATCGTTAAGATCTGCCGCTTCGAGCAGGTACTCTATGATCCTCCTGCATTCCTTATTGACGCAGAGCCACGCTCCTGTTTCGGGATCTATAACTATAAGCTTATCCTCCACCGGAATAAACTCTCTTTTTATTGGCTTTATTAACATTTTCCTGCTCCGATACTTGAAAATTCAAATAATCGTACGCCCCGCACAACGGGAACGAACGATTATATGTTAAATGCAATTATTCCTTTATGCCGAGAATAGTTCTTACCTGCAATGCCTTTTCCTCAGGCACGATCAGATACCTGCCCTTGACCGTTACCTCACAGGCGGCAAGACTTAAAATATCCTTTTTGGTCAGTCTCTTTGGAACATAAATTATATTCTTTCCCTTAAGCTTCTTGATAAGCTCGTCCGAGATGTCTATATCCGGTCCTACCTTATCGGGAAGCGGAACATCAGTATGCGGAGAATCAAGGTGATTATCGGTATGACCGTCGCTGTGGACAGGTTCGTCGGCATGATCGGCAACAGGACTTGTCAGTCTTGACCCAAGCGATCCCTGCCTTTTCGGTCCCTTTACGGATAATGCAGGGCTTTTGCGGATCCTGCGTGCTGCGGTTTTTTTAACATCTTTTTCGTCCATGGTAATACCTCCTGAAAATTGTTGTATGATTGATCTCTCGTATAAATAACAGTATTATTCCTTTATGCCGAGAATAGCTCTTACCTGCAATACCTTTTCATCAGGCACGATCAGATACCTGCCCTTGACCGTTACCTCACAGGCGGCAAGACTCAGAAGTTCCTTTTTGGTCAGTCTCTTTGAAACATACATTATATTCTTTCCTTTAAGCTTCTTGATAATCGCATCCGAAATGTCTATATCCGGTCCTACCTTATCGGGAAGCGGAACATCAATATGCGGAGAATCAGTATGTGTATCCCTATGACTGTCGCTGTGGACAGGTTCGTCGGCATGATCGGCAACAGGACTTGTCAGTCTTGATCCAAGCGATCCCTGTCTTTTCGGTCCCCTTACCGATAACGAAGGCTCTTTTCTGATCCTCCGGCCTGCGGTTTTTTTAATGTTTTTTTCGTCCATTGCAATACCTCCTGAAAATGTTGTTTGAATGATTTCTGCGGATATAAGAATATCAAAATCTTATAAAATAAATATAACAAAAAGAAATCATTTTGTCAAGGATAAACACAAAAATATTAGTAAAAAAATTATGAATAAAAAATAATTACACAGAAGCAGATGTATATGCGGATAAACTATTTTTCCTTTTTGTCAAGTATCTCCCTGACCTGTGACAACTTCTCCTCGGGAACAACAAGGTGGTTGCCGTTTACCGTCACGTTGCAGGAAGCAAGCTTGAGAAGCTGGCCTCTTGTCAGCTTCTTTGAGACGCGGATTATATGGCTGTCCTTATGCTTTTTCACAGTATCGCCGCGAAGCCGTCCTCCCGTCTTATCAGGGTCTGTCCCGTCTTTATACGGACTATCCTTGTATGTATCGCCGTGACAGTCATCCCATAAGCTGTTATTACTGTCAAAACCCTTGATCTTTGAAGCTAATCGTCCCTTTCTTGCAGGTCCTCTGACCGTCATCGCAGGTTTTCTTGTAATTCTGCGCTTCGGAGCATTTTTTATATTTTCGTCGCCCATATGATACCTCCTGAATAAATTTTTTGATCTGATATTCCTTTTTACGGCGGAAATGGCCGCTGTATTTCTCTGCTTCTGTATATACTGCCATGATATTATGTTTTTGTATGTGTATAATGAATGCTCTGTGCAGGATCAGTCCGTAAGGTTCTGACACAGGGCTATCGCAATAATATCCTCCGAATTCCCGCTCTTTACGAAGTAATAGAAGGTCTCGGCCTTTCGGTAAATGCCGTCGTCTCCCAGCTGGCGGGTCACGAGATGTATCTCCTGCTTGCCTGCATAGTACTCGCTTATGAGCTTCTTTCTGTTGAAGGCGGCAGAAAAGATCTCCCTGTCATCGGGGTGCATACTGGCCGTGCCATGTTCGATAAGCTCGTCGAATATTCCCGTCGAAGGGCAGGACGTGGTGGTAAAGTTCTGATATACCATTGCGTAGTATGTATTTCTTGACAGGTTGGTAAAAATAATAAGTGGGTATCTGCGGAAAACCACTTCCATCAGCAGATTTACCGCGCTTGCATGATTCTGCATCTGTAGTATATCCGCAGGCTCTTCAGCCGCCTTGTGCGCCATGCAGAGGGAAAGATAATCCTCCTCGGGCATAGGACGCGCAAATATATAGCCCTGTATCTTGTTGCAGTCACAGGAGCGCAGGAATGCAAGCTGCTCCTTGGTCTCCACTCCCTCGGCAACAGTCTTCAGATGCAGTCTGTGAGCAAATGTGAATATGCTCTCAAGAACTATCCTTTCCTTTTCGTCCTCACAGTTGTGGCTGAGAAGTGACTTGTCTATCTTCAGTACGTCCGCAGGAACGTCCTTTACGAAATTAAGCGACGAAAGTCCGCTCCCGAAATCGTCGATAGCAACAGTAAAGCCAGCCTCCCTTATGGAAGTTATCCATTCAAAGAGTCTGTTCTCTTCGGATACGATGGCAGACTCCGTTATCTCAACCTCTATAAGAGGATGCGGAAGCTCGTATTTGTCCACCAGATCCGAGAGCTTCTTCGCAAAATCCTTCTCACCGATATGCTTGCGGGAGAAATTGACCGAGATCGGAAACTGAGGCATATAATTCTGCTTTTCAAGAGTCTGGCATACAAGCTCGGTCACATACCAGTCAATGTCCATTATCAGGTCCGATTCCTCCGCAACAGGTATGAAGGAAGCGGGCGAAACTATACTGCCGTCCTTTTTTATCCAGCGTACAAGGGCTTCCGCGCTTTTGAGCTGACTCGTCACAGTGACATACAGCGGCTGATAATAAACGCAAAGTTCCTTGTTTTCCAGCGCTTTTCTTACATCTTCAGCTGAGTAATTCATATAGTCCCCCTTTTTTATATCCGCTCTGCCGGAAATAAACAAAATAAAATATAGTCTTGATCGGAATCATCCTCACCGGTAGCTTCCGTGTTTCTTCTTGAATTGTTTCTTTTCCTCATACATCGCCTTGTCAGCCCGCTTGAACACCAGTTCAAACGTGTTGTCATCGGAAGCGTATTCAGCAAGACCTACGGCTGCTGAATACCTCAGCCACGGCTCCTTGTCCTCCTGCTCGAATGACTCCTTGTATGCATTGCGGAGACCTGCCGTTATCACGGCTCTGTTATTGTAATCCTGCCCCTGGAGTATAGCCGCAAATTCATCTCCTCCGATACGGAACACCGGCGAATGCTTAAAGAACTCGCATATCAGATGACAGCAGCCCTTTATATAAAGATCGCCCGCCTTATGACCGAAATCATCGTTGATGTATTTAAGGTTGTTCATATCCACCATTATGACTGCAAATTCAGGTGCTCCCTCCGCGATCTCCCTATTGATCTCACTGACCTTTCTTATGTACGCAGCCTTGCTGCCGACGCCCGTCAGGGAATCACGGTATGCCTCCTGACTTATCTGTCCGATCTGTTCGTCACGAGCCTTGATCTGCTTCTCCTCCTCGGTAACGTCCTGTATGCGGAGATATGATCCGTCCAGGTGTCCCTTGGCATCCTTAAGGTAGCTTTCCTCAAGCACATAGAAACGCGTATTGTCGCGATTGCCCAACCTTCGCCTTGTCATACTCTCGTCAGGCTTTCCCGCTTCTCCGAACATCTCCGTCAGCTTTCCTGCTATCGAGTCGTAATTGCCGTCGTCGCAGCTTACAAGCTTGCAGCCCTGTTCGTTTGCCCATATGCAGCTGCCATTGGAATCAAATACATAAAATGCGTCCGAAAGTCCCGAAACGATATTGGACAAAACACGGTCCAGCAGTCTGAGCGGCCTGTAGCGTATGGCAAAAAAGAAGATCACAACGCCGAACACGCCGTATCCGAGCATAGAACGGTCTATGGCATAGCGGAAAAATATATTGTATGTCTGCACCAGACCTACAGCCGCCATGGTTGCAAGTACAACTCCATACCGTTCACGGTTTATTTTCGGAGCCCTTACTGTAGCTATAACAAAAATGAGTATAACACTTATAAATACCGCATAGTCCACCACTCGGTGTACGGTCTGCCCCAGAAACGGTACAAGCTTGTAATACGGTGCATTTTCAACGGTAACTTTCTCAATATCAAAAGCATGGCCGAAAACGGGATTCAGTATCATCTGAACAGCGTCCGCAGCAAGGATAAAATTCACAAGTCTGGGCTTATAATTTACGCTGTCTCTTCCGTGACAATATACGTTTGTAAAGTTTACAAGAGAATACATAACAAGATCCATGCCAAGGTAGTAGAAATAACAGCCTATAAGTGCGGGAGTCCTGATACTGGTACCAACTATAAGCAAATTCCCCAGCACGGGAGGTATCAGCGCAGCCTCGAGAAATGCGACAGCATCACGGGTAGGCCTGTCGGAACGCCGCGTAAGTATCGTACATACTAGCAATGCCAGAATAAGGATAAGATATATGATCGAAAAGGTTAATCTCATAATCCACTGCCTTTCTGAAGATATTTTTTTGTTTGTCATCCTTCAGAATAAATCACAATTAATGTATTGTGTTAATTATACCACGGTTTTTATCGTTTTTCAATTAAATTTGTGTGAATTTATCAATTTTCAGTAAAAAAATTTTCAAATGCATAAAGCAGTCGGCACGGACATCGGAAATTCAGCCATTGACCAAAAACGGCCGCAGAGTACCATGCTCCGCGGCCGTTCAGTGCTGCCAAAAGGCTTATTTCCATTTAACGTCCTGTCCGTTATAGTCTTCCTTCGGGACAGATACCTGTAAAAGATACAGCGTATCATCTTCCCCGTTTGGTTTTTTATTAAATTCCACCGCAATAATATCCATACCGCCCTCGGGAGAATTTAAAGGAAACAGTGAATAATCGACATCAAGACCCGGACTATGGAAGACAGTATCCATAAACAGGACATTCTTCTCAAAAAAGCTGTCATCGTATATCTCAAGGTATTTCGAGATCACTTCTTCACGGTATATCCTGTCAAGATAGACCTTCAGCTCATCAGTGCCGGTTATAACGGCTGACTTGTATTGTTCGGGGAGTTCCAATGCAGAACGGTTGAATTCGGGATAATCACTGTATACATCAACTGCATTATATGCCCATACCGAAAACTTCTCGCCGTCCTTTACATTGACATAATAAAAATTATCTGAGTTTTCTCCGGCAAATATCAGATCACTGCCTTTTATTTTCATATGATTGATTGTCTCCGCCGACTCCGTAAGTATAACGGTATCGCCCGAGATCTTCCACGTTCCCATGGTAATGCAGTCGTCAAGGCTGCCCTGAGAATAAGCAAATTCTCCGTTTTCGCCGAAGGAGATAATAAAGCTGCCGCCTTCTCCGTCCTTCTCATATTTATAGATCTTACCCGCAACCGCCGAATCGTCTATGCTCAGGCTGGTCTCGTCCAGTCCGAGAAGCAGTCTCTGTATTGCCTGAGCATCCTTCACCGTAAGGCCGTCACGGTTCAGATCGCCGTTTATTCTGCCCTGTATAGTTATGTGGTTCACTGCCGTACCTGTCTCGCTGTATTTATCGGGATTTGCAAGAGCCTGCATGATGAGCACCGCGTCTGACATATCGACCTCACCGTCACAGTTCGTATCGCCTTTCATTGTTGCTTTCAGCTCGGGATCATAGGTGGTAGTCGCAGTCGTTGTCGTTGGTGCAGCAGTAGTTGTCGTCACCCTTGTTTCATAAGTTGAACCCTGTCCTGTTATTACAGAGGACTTTACTCCCGCCTTTGAACCCTTTATAACATCGACATAGAAATCGCATAAACCGTCTGCTCCGCTGAGATCGCCTGCATCATCCGGCGTATTAATCAAAAGCTCGATCTCACCGGAACCCTCAGGGATAGTAAACTCCGTATTTTCAAGCTTTGTCCACACTCCGCTTTCGACGTTTTCCTTGGCTACGACCGAATAAGTGCCGTCGGTCTGAAACATTGCAATCTGCATTGGTACAGTTTTTCCGGATTTCTGGAGAACGGCTGCACTGAAGCTGTAGGTTTTTCCGCGGACAAACACTTCCGGATCAAGACCCATGCCGCAGCCGCACCACTCGTAATCTCTTCCGGTCACAAAAAGCGAAGCGCTGCCGTCATAATAATTATCCGTGTTGCGTCTCACTTCTGCGCTTCCTGCTCCCCACCAGTCGCCTCTCCCATGCTCAAAGCTTTCTTTAAAGTAATTGCCGTATGCGTCCGGTGCTATTTCAATCTCCTGTGTTTTTTCTCTGTCGGTATAACATTTAATCGTTATATTCTTTACAACAGCAGAACCGCTGGATCTGTAGGCGTCAATATCAAGCAACACATTATAAAGAGTTCCCGACATATCGAAACCAGCCCTTGACCATACATAAAAGTGTTCGGATAAGCTTACGGTACCCTTCAAGTAGTTCGTGGCATTGTTAATGCAGCCATTTTCCCTGCGGACGCTCCAGTACTGAGGAAACGTTGCGGGGCCGTCAAGGGAAGGCCGGTTGTAGCACATCGTCTTGTAAATATCATAGTTATTGCCATCAACCGTTATTTCGCCTCTTTTATCCGCATCATTTCCCGGCGGTCTCCAACTGCCCCAGCCCTCTACAACGAAGTATTCCACAAGGGGCTTCTTTGTCCACCCGTACACACACAGGTACGAAATATCCTGTAGGGTATATTCCGCTTCGTAATCAACTACTATATATCCTATATCCGTGTGAGACTTATTCTCGCTGTCAAAGCTCTTGCCCATATTGGCAGAAAAATTGCTTATATCCTTCCATGAACAGGTAAAGGAATCATTCCCCGGATCCATTGTAACTTCTCCGTCACCGTCCTGATTCCACATCTCATAGCAGTTATCGCCAATTACTCCGCTTATACGCTGATCGGCAGCGTTTACAGGCGCAACCGCAGGTAAACATATTGCTGTCATAACAGCGGCTGTGAGTCCGCAGATCGTCTTTCTGATACTTAATGTCTTCATAAAAGTCTCTCCTCCTTTTAAATGTCAGTTTTCCGAAACCAGGCTCTTTACTCCATAATACAATATAAACCGCATAAATGCAACACTATCGAATAAAAATAATATTTTTTCAAACACGGATATATTTTTAAACTTCTGCTGTGAAACCTTCAGGCTGCTCTCCCATAAATGCGGACAGCCCGGTCTTCGGCTGACCGGGCTGTCTATGCATATTATCGGGAATTATTACATTTATTTTGATCCGGCATCCTCATATGAGGATCTGTCGGAAGATCAGCTGAACCATGCCTCGCAGTCCTTGGGAGAACCTGCGGCAGTCTGCACCTCGATTACGCACATAAGGTTGTCATCAAGTCTTCTTACGTAATAGCAGAAATCATATGATAAATCGTTAAAGCTCATATTATATGCTTCTCTTACATATTCACTGCCGCCGAGAGTCACCGTTTCTCTGTCCTCATATGTACGGGTAATGCCTGCCATTTCGTCCCATGCGGTATCGATCACCTTATAGAAATCCAGATAATCATTCTCCGTACAGCCCGGATCATCCGGGAAGCCCATCTCTGTATTCACAAACTTGAAAATGATAGCCGCATTGATGTTGTTATCTAAAACATTATCCCAGACTACTGAAGAATTGAATATCATTTCTTCCTCGGAAGAGCTCGCCTCCACACTTGCTGAAGCCGATTCATAAAGGATACTGTCATCTATCTGCACAAAGCCGCTGGGTATGTGCGCAGTGATACCTGCGTATTCATTGGTATAGACTCCGTTTTCAAAAACTCCCTTGGTATAGCCGGTACCCTCGGTTATAGCATCAAAGCCGCCGCTCTCGGAAGGAATATCGGGAATTGCAACCGGCTCGGTACGAGGCACGAAGCCCTCGGGATATGAAAGTCCGTATCCTATTTCAAAAACACAGTCCTCTGTACCTATCTGCTCTACGGAGCCGTACCAGGGTGCGGGAAGTCTGCCTGTGAAGTCCGCACAGCCGCAGAGCACGTCCGAAATACCCTTGCCCTCCGAACCTGGCAGATAACACATTACAACACTGTCCCAGTTATCGTAATCTTCTTCATCGAGTATGACCTGTCTGCCTGCAACGATACATGCAACAGTAGGCTTGCCGAGAGCTTTTGCTTCGTCGATAGCAGATCTGTTGGCTTCAAGGCCAAGCATACCGCAGAGCTCAAGATCCTCTGTATCTCCATACCATTCGGCATACGCGTTCTCACCGACGCAAAGAAGTACAACGTCAGCATTTTCCGCCTCATCGGGATCTGTGATAATCTCTATACCGTAATCCGCGGCATATCTCTCAAAAGCCTCAAGTATCGTTGTAACGCCGTCGATATTCTTAGTCGGGCTCTGTGCCCAGCCCATGGTCCAGCCGCCGCACTGTACACGGGGATTGTCGGCAGAAGGTCCTGTGATATAGACCTTTGTACCCTCCATGAGAGGCAATGTCTCGTTATCGTTCTTTACAAGAACAAGGCTCTTCTCTACAAGCTTCTCGGCAACGGCCCTGTATTCCATAGAGCCTGTCTCCTGCTGAACTGTTTCGATATTCTCGCAGAAAGGATCGTCGAATATGCCTGCGTTCTTCTTTACTCTGATTATTCTTTCAACAGCGTCGTTGATACGCTCTTCGGTTATTTTACCGTTTTTGACCGCGTCGATCAGGCTCTGTCTTGCATTGGCATAGCAATCAGCCTCCATTAACATATCTATACCGCTGTTTATAGCTAAAGCTATCTGGTCTTCGTAGTTTTCGGGAGAAATAAACTGTATCGCCTGATAGTCGCTTATGATGAAGCCTTCAAAGCCCATTTCATTCTTAAGCTTCCAGATATATTCGCCGTTCTCATGCATCTTCAGTCCGTTAAGCGAGGAGAAGCTTACCATTATCGTCTGAACCCCTGCGTCGATCTGTGCCTGATAAACCTTGAGAAGCTCGTTTATCTCTTCCTCTGTGAGAGTTGCTTCGCCTCTGTCCATAATACGCGGATAATCGCTCTGCTCACCTGTTCCGTAGGCTACATTACCGTCGCCGAAGAAATGCTTTGCACAGGCAATGACTCCTCCGTCGATAAGCCCTCTTGTGTAAGCCGTTGCAAGTCTTGTTATCGTATCAAGGTCAGAGCTGTAGCACTCGTATGTCCTTCCCCATCTCGGGTCACCGGACTGAGCAACGCACGGATAAAGATTCCACATAAGATGACACTGCTTAGCTTCATCGGCAGTTATCAGTCCCACCTGATAGGCAAGGTCCTCATCGTTTGCAGCGCCCTGTCCGATATTGTGGGGGAAGAAAACCGCATTGCGGCAGTATCCCATTCCGTGAACGTCGTCCTGAGCCACGAGATATGGAATACCCGCTTCGGAATCAATTGCCGCCTGCTGATAATAGTCAACCAATTCACGCCATTCGGCAGCACTCAGCATTCCTTCCTCACCGTAGATACTTCCGTAACACTGCTCACGCATCTCATCTCCGTCAAGCATATATGGAAGAGCCTGTACCATCTGGGAAGCCTTTTGCTCCAGAGTCATTCCAGCAACTATTTCCCCGGGAGTCATATCTCTGTACTCCTGATATTTCCTGAATAAATAAGCCTCTGCAGCCTTTGCGTAGATATATGTTGCCTTAGCCATTTCAACAAGCTTCTGACTTGCGTTTGCATTGTTGAGCACACGGTAAACATAGGACATCGGGCTGAACTCGTATTCAACTCCGTCGATAGTTACTTTATGTTTGTCGCAGAGCTTATGAGCAGGTATATTTGAAAGCTCATAATACATACTGCCGTTCTTTGTTTTAGCAGTTGCTTCATTTCCGTCAAGCAGTACGCTGCTGCTCTCGGTATAAATCCTTACGGATGCAGCTGAATTCAGAACGAGGGAAATCTTGACGTCCGTACCGAAAGTCGGCTTGTATTTTTCAAGATCGCTCACGGAAACCATATTCATACCCGCGATGGTATTCCGGGTACCGTCAAAATAGTTATCCGCTGCCTTGCAGTAATTATCGAGACCGTCTATCAGAGCCGCAAGCCTGGCGTCATCATATATATCTTCATTTCTTAACTCATCGATATAGCCGTATACAGTACAGGAAACCTGTGAAGAGGCATCTCCTCCGTCAGGAGATGTGCCGATACTGATAAGTCCGCCGTTCTCGTCATAGGCTTTCAGAGTTATCACATCATTGGCCTGAGTTGCGTTTACAGGGTATGTCAGCTTTAAAGTACCGTCTTTCTGCATAAGTGCGCCGAGGTCTGTAAATGTCAGATCTCCGTCAGGGCCGCTCATAACAACCTTTGCAAGGCTCATGCAGGGCCTTAAATAGATATTGGCTCCGAGACTGCCGTCAAGAGCAACATTTCTTCCGGCCACAGTACATATATCCTCTTCCGAAGCCGTATTGCTGTCAGCTGCTGCATATGCAGTTACAGCATTGAAGTACGGACTGCCGCTGAAAACAGCAGTCTCTGTGCCGCAGAGCAACGTCATTGAAAACATTGCAGCGGCAATTCTCCTTAATTGTTTTTTCATTTCAAATACTCCTTTGGATCTTATTATTCTTATGCTCTCTTTTGTGCCGTCGTTGTCCGTCACGGTATCATGGCCGCGCGTTGCGGCATATTTCAGCCTGCCATGGTATCGTTACGGAATACTCCGACGTTTCCTGCAAGTACCGCCGTGCTTACAGGTGAAATGTTTGTCATGACAATTTCTCATTAAGTTCCGGTGAGACATGTTCACTAATAAGTGATTTCAAACAGTAAAAAAAGCGAAATAAAAAACGAAATCCAAGTCATTTCTGCGTAATCCACAAAACGCAGGTGTAAAATTAGTGCATATTTACTGATAAATGTTATATTCATATCGCATATTAAACTCCAAGTCCTATCAAGTGACTTCATTTTAACTTCTGATGATCTAATTTGTGTTTAATTTAAACAATATCTGTATTCTCTGAAGTAAAAAATGATATTTAATCTTTTATTCATTGACATTCAAGCTGCAACATGATATAATAAATAAACAAAAACATTTTATCAATATATACATTTATGTTCAAAACGCCGTTGCAATATAGCAATTTCTTGGTGTCAGAAAGCCTGAACCGGATCAGCCGATATTTGAAGAAGGTGTATTTTATGGATTTCCAGAAACTAATAGACAGCTTTTATTCCTTATCCTGCGTTATTTCAGTTGAAAAGAAAAACAGCGGCGGATACGGCGATATCCGTATAGCAGCTGCAAATCAGAAATTCATCGACATGGTCGAAAACCCGCCTTTTGTCAATACTCCTGATTCTGTGATCCGTAAATTCGCTCCGAATTGTCCATATGACAAATATCTTCCGAAAACTGCCAATTTTGAGGATCTGTGCTACGATTCAGCTGTAAATAAAAAGACTGTACACACATATATTCATCTGAATATATGCGAGCTCTGGTTCAATATGTTTTTTACACCCATAAATTACGAAGAGAACGGGCTCTGCTACTGTATCTATTCATCGGAACAGATCGAAGTCAATGATATTCATTCAGCATCTTCAAGCTCCCTGACAATATCGAACGACGTGCTCAAGACCTGTATAAAGCTCCGCGGTACAAACGACTTCAGGAAAACCATAAACGAAGTTATAAATGACACACGAACGCTCTGCGGCGCGGCTGTATGTACTCTTATGCTGGTGGACTCGGAAAGAGCGACCTGCTCCATACTTGCCACAAGCCATGATGGGAACGGCAGTGTCAAGCCTATATCACGCTATGACAACATCTATGATATTGCTATGTCATGGCTTGAAACTTTAGGTGAAAGCGATTGCATTATCATAAGAAACGAAAGGGATATGGAATTCATCAAAAATATGAATTATCCATGGTACAAGACTCTCGTGGAATCAGGAGTCACCAGCGTCGTCCTGTTCCCGCTGAGGCACAACAGAGAGCTGCTGGGATATATATGGGTCACTAATTTTGATACGGAAAATGTTCAGTGTATCAAGGAGACCCTTGAGCTCACCTGCTTTTTCATCTCATCTGAGATCGCAAGCTATAAAATGCTGGAAAGGCTGGAGCATATAGGCTATACCGATATGCTTACCGGAATAAATAACCGCAACGCAATGAATAACCGGATCGCGGCAATAGTTTCCGGCAAGGAAGTATTGTCCGAGCCTTATGGCATAGTATTTGCCGATCTGAATGGGCTTAAACGCGTCAATGATGAAGGCGGACATTATGCGGGCGATCTTCTTCTGAAAAAAGCTGCCCTGATTCTTCAGGAAGTATTTATGGGATATGACATTTACCGAACCGGCGGTGACGAGTTCATGATAATCGTTCCGGACTGCAACGAGCTCCAATTCAGCGAAAAAAATAAAATCCTGAAAGACAGATCAAGCGATCCCGATAATGTATGCTTATCCGTAGGCAGTTTTTTCAATGATTCAGGCCACGATATACGTTATGCAATGAGAAATGCGGACGAAGCTATGTACAGAGATAAGGAGAAATACTATTCCGAGCACCCCGAAAGGAAATACAGATAACCTATATAATAAAAAGGGACCTTCTGCATCGGAAAGTCCCTTTTCTCATGGTGCTACGCGATAAAAAGCACCAACGCAAAAACACTTCTACCGTGATACAGCAGAAGTGTTTTTCTATAGCTTATATACCGGACCCGCGCTTACGAGCCCTTTCGAGCGTTACTGCAATGTTTTCATAAGTACGGGAAGATCGCTGAATTTTTTCAGCTTGGGAACAGTCTGCCTGATCCTGCCAAAGCCGTAGGCTGCATGGATAAAATCTATACCCGCTTTCATTGTGGCGTCGTAATCTCCCTGTATATCGCCTACATACCATGCTTTGTCAAGACCGTTCCTGCTGACGATAAGGGCGATATTTTCACCCTTGCCCTTAAGATTGTTGCCATAGCACTCTGTATCGTCAAAGTATTTCCCGAAGCCGTAATATTCAAGGAAGGTCTCTATATATCCGCTCTGGCAGTTGCTCACAATATAGAGATGATAATCCTTTTTCAGGCGTTTCAGAGTTCTTTCAAGATCCGGATAAAGAATACCGCCGTGTCTGCTGAGATACAGCTCTTCGTTTTCACAGCAGAGATCAAGCAGTTTCATGCGCTCGTCCTCGGGAAGGCTTCCGAAGAGTGTATCCGCTATCTTATCCATGGTCATCCCCATTACGCCCATTACGTCCTTCTGAGTAATATCGGGGAGATCATAACCAAGCTCCCTTATTTTTTCCGTCCACGAAGCGGCTACGTTTTCCGAGGAGTCCCAGAGAGTGCCGTCCATATCGAATATTATTCCTTTTTTCATTTTTTCTCCGCCATTCTGCTGTATATTTCACTGAGCTGTACACGATCGTACTTTATATCGTCAAGTACGGTCACTCTGCCTGCTCTGACAGTACGCGCCCTTTTCCAGATGTCCGCGAACATATCTTCGGTTATACCGTAGGACGCAGGATTGATGTCAAGACCGTAAGTTGCAAAGAAATCCGTCATCCCCTTCGGATCCTGCTTCTGGAATATGCAGGCAGCTATGCTTCCGAGAGCCACTGCTATACCGTGAGATATTTTTATATCGGGATAGTATTCTTCTATGGCATGGGCAAAAAGGTGCTCGCTGCCGCTGCACGGACGGGAGGAGCCTGCAATTTCCATAGCCAGGCCGCCCATGACCAGCGCTCTTGAAAGGATTCTTATGAAAACGCGGCTCTTCATGTTCTTTTCGTCACAATGATATACCGAATCATAACTCATCCTGCTCAGGGCATAGGCAAAGTCATCTATCCTTTCGCTGCCCTTTGACGCGGCGAGCTTCCAGTCGAAAAGAGCGGTGTGCTTGGCAATAGTGTCGCCGATACCTGAAAGAGTCTGATTTTCGGGAGCGTTGATTATCATGTTCGTATCCACGATTATTGCGGTAGGAATATTGCATTCAATGGTCTTACGGGTCCTTCCGTAAGTCTCCAGTACCGAGAAGGGCGAAGCAAGCGAGTCGTTGCTGAGAGAGGTGGGCATACATATATATACTGCCTTGCTTATATGCGCGGCATATTTTGCCGTATCGAGCACTCTTCCGCCGCCTATGCCTATGATTACCTTTATATCCTCCACGCAGACCTTCTTCGCGATAACAACAGCTTCGTCAAAGCTTGCGTCCTTCATGGCATATATTTCCGCATTGCCGAAATCATGGCTTATATCCGTAATTTTCTCATTGTAAATACCTATCAGGAATTCCTCGGATATAATTATTGTCTTCTGACCGATAATACCGGGGATATACCTTTTTATGATCTCGTCCGAATGAAAGAACGCATCCTCTTCAACAGCCAGACATATCGGCAGGTCAAACCGCGTATGCTGATTCATAACATCACTCCGTTTCCGTTTATTACTGATATTATATCATGTTACGAGCATATTATCAATACAGAACAGCAATCTTTATACATAAATATCCTTATTTCATACACAAAGTAAAAAGAGTGAAAGACCGATCGGCAAAAACAGACCGGGCATTCACTCTTCAGGTTAAATGGCTGAATACAGCCATTTATAAGGATACGCCTGACAGGAATCGAACCTGCGCACATGGCGTCGGAGGCCACTGCTCTATCCCCTGAGCTACAGGCGCATAACTCATACTATAATATTATATCAAAAACTCTTGAAATTTGCAAGTGTTTGTGATATAATTATAAAAAATAATGTAGGAGGCAACGTTTTGGAGGAATACATCTATTTGATAGTTGCGCAGACAGGTACAAGGCCTGCCCGCTTTTTCAAATTTCTGACCAAAAAACCTTACAATCACGTTTCTCTATCGGGTGACATAGATCTTTCCGAAATGTACAGCTTCTGCCGTACATACCGCCCGTTCCCGCTTCCCGCCACCTTCAACAAGGAGATAGTCGGAGAAGGTACCCTCGGCCAGTTCGGCAATATCCCATGCGAGATATACCGCATAAGCGTTTCACCCGAGCAGAAGGCAGAATACAACAGGATCATAAGCCATTTTGCAGAAAACCGAAGAATATATTCCTATAATCTTCTCGGACTGCTGGCCGTTTATTTCAATATAGAGTGGAAACGCGAAAACAGCTTCGTCTGTTCGCAGTTCGTAGCTTATACCATGGATAAGATGGGTATAAGGCTCGAAAAGCCGTTCTCGCTTTACACTCCCGATGATTTCAGACGCTTCCCCAACGCCGATCTTGTATACGAGGGCGAGCTCAATACCTTCTACTATACAAGGCAGCGCTACAACCTATATACATAAGGCTATCAGGTAAGCCGCTGCTCTTACCTCGTCAGGTGAACAGAGATAAGCCCCGCAATACGCCTTACTGTCGGGCAGCATGCAGGAGAGATCGATCTCCGCATTCCTTTCGAGCAGCCCTATGCTTGCCCTTCCGCCGTTCAGCTCCAGCATGGCAGGAGTGATATTATCACCGCTGAGCCTGTTGGAGGAATTTGAATAGGAATTTATAAACATCCACAGACCGCCGCTCAGAAGCAGGTAAAAGAACACTGCTCCGAGTGCGGCCTTTTTCTTTTTTCTTCTCATTTGCTCACCTCTTCATTGAATTCAGCAGCTTACCGAGAGATTTTCCCAAAAGCTGACCCGCATACTGTACCTGTTCGAGAGTGTTCCCGTGGGAACCGACTTCAATGAGCAGACTTCCGTTGGTAAGATCCTGATTGTAATGCCTGTAATCAAAGAGTACAGGCCGTGTAAATCCGCTGTTATCCGCTTCCAGCTGCTTTTGCAGAGTACAGGCGAAGTGGAAGTTCTGCATATAGTCGGGCATACCGAGAGTCCCGTCGTCGCAGCCGGATATTATCATTATCTGTGCCGCTTCTTTTCCGTCAACGGTAATATAGGGCTGGTAGGCACAGTTTTCACCGCCTATGGCGTCCCTGTGTATATCGAGAACCACCTTTATACTGGGATATTTTTCCATAAGAGCCGTAACTGTCTCACGGCTTCGGGAATATGAACCGTTATACGAGGGATAATCATGTATCTCCGTGGCGTGTATAACGCCTATTCCCTGCGCCTCAAGCTCAGCCTGTATGGCGTCTCCCACCATGACAACGTTTTTTGTGCAGTCTGTCGTCCTGTAATTGAAGGAGCTGTCATAGTTTTCGCGTACAAAGGGCTCAAAGCTCTCGGTAGTGTGGGTGTGGTACAGAAGGACAAGAGGCTCGTCTGTATCGGGAACAGTAAAATTCGGCAGACATCTGCTCTCCTTCATAAGCCTGTCGTTGGGTATATCCGTCTTGTTGTTCACCTGTCCTCCGCCTTCTATGCTGAAAAACGAGCTCCCGATGTATTCGCCATAGGTTGTCCGTATGACATCTCCGCCGGCATTCCACACAGCAGGATATGGCTTTTCACCTGGATACGGACAGTCCATATCCAGCGGGCTCGGCAGACTGAGGAGCTCTCCGGGCTCATCTGATTCGTCCATTATACCGTAGCCCTCCGAAAGTATGGTCTTTCCGGCAAAAAGCTCATCCTCCCTGACAAGTCTGCTCACGCTCTCGGAGGATATATCCTCAAGAGAGGCAGAAGCAATACTGATACTGTTCAGCTCGCCCTTTGTTTCATCTGAGACTGCCGACCTTATAAAAACAGCTCCTCTGAGGCACGCGGCAGCGCCTGCGGGCAGCACTGCAGCCAGCAGACATTTTATCATACTTTTGATCTTTCTTCGCTTATGGCGCGTCATAAACTCACCTCACAAATTAATCCTTTGAGATAAGTATATTCGCCGCATTTGTATGATATGCCACGCCTCCGGATCGAAATCCGTGTCATTTTACGTCCTTTCCTGTCATAAAATATGACGGGGTGATAAGATGTACCGATGCTTCAGACTCAAACGATTCCTGCTGTTTGCTGCCGTAACGGCTCTTGCCGTATCCTTCTGCACTATCTGCGCCATAATACGCGGAAGATCGATGTTAACATCGGCATATCCGGGTAATGAAGCTCCTGTGCCGCTGCCCGTGGTGATGTATCACAGCGTATGCAATAAGGCTCCGTCGGAGTATTCCGTAACTCCCGCGCAGCTGGAGGAAGACCTTGAATGGCTGAGCTGCAACGGATTCCGCAGCGTCAGCGCCGAAGAGCTCATACGATATACCCGCGGCTGCGGGGAGCTTCCCGAAAAACCTGTGCTCATAACCTTTGACGACGGCTTTTACAATAATCTTTCCCTTGCCCTGCCTATACTCGAAAAATATGATATGTGCGCCGTTGTATCTATTGTTGGCAGGTACACCAACGAATATGCAGCAGCCGATCCACACGCCGACAGCTACTCATATCTAACGTGGCAGGATATTTCCGCGCTTCTCTCCTCGGGCCGCATAGAGATAGGCAGCCACACCTACGATATGCACTCCGGAAACGGCGGAAGACAAGGCTGTGCCATGCTCAGCGGCGAGAGCACGGAAAGCTATTCCGAACGTCTTAAAGCGGATATAGATCGGCTCAGATCCGAGCTTCACGAAAAATGCGGAACAGAGCCCGTGGTATTCGCCTATCCCTTCGGCGCACTTTCCGCAGAAAGCCTGCCCGTCCTGAGAGACAGCGGCATACTTATGACCCTTACCTGCCGCGAGGGAATTAATTATATAACAAGGGATCCCGACTGCCTTTACGGTATATTCCGCTTCAACCGCAGCGGACTCCTGTCTGCTGACAGCTTTATGTCCGTCCTGACAGAAAAACTCCCCGCACCATAAGGTACGGGGAGAATATTTACCCGATAACTACAAGGTCCTCGCCGCTGTGGTCATAGCCGCCGGATGAGTCCCCATTATCGTCATCATTATAGCTGTATACTCCGCCTGAATTGGCTGATCCCGATCTGTAGGGCTTAATGAACTCCGCAAAGAATTCGTCAAAATTGTCGTATCCGCTGCTCTTCCAGTACTTATCATACTTCGGATCACGGTACTTCTCGTAACGCTCCGGTATAGTACCGTCCCTGTCATAGTCCTCAACGATCTGACTGCTGTTGTTTACAAAGTACATAATATCGGGTGCCACCTTATATGCGATCACACCGTAATATGCGAATATAAGAAGGGAAAATACCGATACTATCAGTCCGATTATAGCAAATGCCGTTCCCTTTCTCTTCTGAACAAGAGAGATTATCGAGAAGATGATACACAGCGGAGCTGCGATCACGGTAAGAGTAGTACAGCACAAAATAAGATTGACAAGTGCTATGACGAAGGAAGCGATAGCAAAGCCGCCGCCCTTCCGTTCGGGCATCATATCTCCCTGATCCCTGTAATCACCTCTGAACTGACCGTCGGGATAATAGGGAGTATTATTGCTGCCGCCGTAGCCGCTGTTGTAATTATAACCGTTATTATAGTTTCCGTTATCGTTGTAACTGCCGTTGTTATTGTAGTTTCCGCCGTTGTTTCCGCTGTCGAACATATCGTCCATTTCAGTATCCTCCTGTTTTTATTACAGACTTGTCTGCCAGTTCCAGTTGCGCACCTCAAGCTCCTCAAGATTATAGGGAGTCTTCTGATATACACAGTAATTCAGCCAGTTGGAAAACATGAGATTAGCTGTGCAGCGCCATGAGAAAACCGGCATATTGTCGGGATTGTCTCCCGGGAAATAATTATAGGGTATCTGTATATCTATCCCCTTCGCCACGTCGCGTTTATATTCGTTGGCTATGGTCTCCCTGTCGTACTCGGAATGTCCGGTGATAAAATACTGTCTGCCGTTTTTATTGGCAACTATATGGACTCCCGCAATATCCGACGAAGTAAGTATCTCAAGCTGCGGGATCCGCTCTATATCAGCCCTGCGGATCTCCGTATTCCTTGAATGAGGAACGTAGAATATATCGTCGAAGCCCCTGAGAAGCTGACAGTTGCTCACCTCTGCCCTGTGAGGGAAAATGCCGAACATCTTATGATCCAGGGTATACTTGGGTATGCCGTAGTGATAGTAAAGTCCCGCCTGAGCGGCCCAGCATATATAAAGCGTTGAAAAGACATGGGTCTTTGACCACTCCATGATACTGCATATCTCGTCCCAGTAGTCAACCTGCTCATAATCGAGAAGCTCCACGGGCGCTCCCGTGATTATCATTCCGTCATACCTGTCATTCCTGACCTCTTCAAAGGTCTTGTAGAAGGACTCAAGATGATTGACGGAGGTGTTTTTTGAAACATGAGAAGCCATCTGAAGGAAATCCACGTCCACCTGAAGGGGCGTATTACTGAGAAGCCTCAGCAGCTGACACTCTGTCTCTATTTTCTTTGGCATTATATTGAGGATTATAACCCTCAGCGGACGGATATCCTGATGCTCCGCCCTTTCCTTGGACATTACGAAGATATTCTCTTCTCCGAGAGTCTTGAAAGCAGGAAGCTCTGAAGAAATCCTGATTGGCAATCCTGATCTATCCTTTCGTATTTATTCTTTCTTTTTCCCGCAGCTCTGACAGCCGTTCATAAAGCTGTCCAGATCGCTGCACATTCTGCTTTCTCCTCTGAGAAAGCGGAGCTTTTTCAGCTCTTCGTATTTATCGTCACAGTCAAGCTCGAAAAGCATATGACTTATGCCCTTAAGTACGCTTTTCAGCATTACTGAGCGCACTAGGCCATCGCACAGCATGAGCTCGCCGCCGTCGTCGTAGTCATATACGGTGGTTTTCTCAGCGCCGTAGGAATATGCGATAAAGCCGATAACTCCGCCGGCGTCAAGAGCCTCCGTGATATGGAGCTCAGAGCTGCCTGCCCGTTCCGTAAGCCCCTCGTAGCCGACAGTATCGAACCTTTCCTGTATCTCCAGCATATCACTTCTCCTTGCCGATAGCGTTGCGGATAGCGCGGAGCTCCTCGGCAGTGAGTTCCCGGTACGTGCCGGGCTTGAGCATACCGAGCTTCAGCGGACCTATGCTGATACGGCGGAGTCTCGCCACCTCGAGTCCCACAGCCTCGCACATCTTTCTGATCTGACGGTTCCTGCCCTCCTTTATAGTCATAAGGAGAACGACTCTGCCCTCCGCCTTGTCCTTTACCACAACTGTTGCGGGGAGAGTTTTTCTGCCGTCAATTTCAACGCCCTCGGACAGCCTTACAAGCTGATCGTCGGTTATGTCGGGACGAACGGTCACGCGGTAGGTCTTTGAAATATGTCTGCTGGGGTGCATTATGCTGTTGGCAAATTCACCGTCATTGGTAAAGAGGAGCAGTCCCTCGGAGTTTCTGTCAAGACGTCCTACCGGGTATACTCTCTCCTCCACATCACTCAGCAGATCCATGACGCAGCGCCTGTCCAGCTCGTCCGACACCGTCGTGACATACCCTCTCGGCTTGTTCATCATTATATAAAGGAAGCTCTTTTTGCGCGGCATATAGATACGCTCGCCGTCAATTGTGATAAGATCCCTGAAGCCGCACTTGTCACCCAGCTTTACCGGGTGACCGTTTAGCTTTACCCTGCCCTGTGTTATGAGCTCCTCTGCCTTGCGGCGGGAGCAGACGCCGCTGTCGGCGATCATTTTCTGAATCCTTATTTTTTCCAATTTTATCCAGTCCTTAACGGGAGAAAAGTCTCCCGAATATATTTTTTATCCTGTCGGATATGGTTTTCTTCTGCTCAGGTCGGAATGCATCTATGCTTTCCGCAGCATAAAGGGGAACGGTACGGACCTCCCGTCCGCGAAAGCTTATACGAAGCTCCCCGGCCTTATCTCCCGCTTTTACGGGAGCGTAAAAAAACGGCGGCCTCAGCACCGTATATTCAAAGTCCTCCGCACAGCTTCCACAGACAGTAACGGAAAGACTGCTGTTTTCCGGAACGAGCCTCAGCTTCTCCGAAGCTCCTCCCACAGTATCGGCGGAAATATCCGCGGGAAGCTGTAATTCAAGTGTCTCCGCGCACCCGAAGCCGTAGTCGTACATGGCCATATGATCCTGCCAGTCGCTGCGGTCGTTAAGGGTAACGCATATAAGATCCCTGCCGTCACGCTTGCAGGCCGATACAAGGCATCGCCCCGCCTCGTCAGTAAAGCCTGTCTTTACTCCGTATACCCCATCGCACATGGACAGGAGCCTGTTGGTGTTCTTCAGTACCCGCTCATAGGGCGGAGCCCCGAAGCTGACAGACATACTTTCGCGGGAGCATATATCGCGGAACTGCTCGTTTTTCAGAGCTTCTCGCGCCAGAAACGCCATATCATAGGCAGATGAGCCGTGCCCCTCCCCCTCGAGTCCGGAGGGAGTGACGAAATACGTCCTCGAAAGGCCCATTTCACGGGCGCGTTCATTCATAAGAGAGACAAATGCACCGATGCTGCCCGCTATCCTTACCGCCGCAGCATTGGCCGCGTCGTTGCCCGAGGGCAGCAGCATACCGCAGCAGAGAGCGTACTTTGTAACCGTATCTCCCTCCTGCAAGCCCATGGAGGAGCCCTCGACCCTGACAGCCTCGCTGTCAACGGTGAACTCGTCATACAGCCCGCCGCTTTCAAGGCACAGCAGAGCTGTCATTATCTTTGTGGTGCTTGCCATGGGAAGCTTTTTATACGGATCGAGAGAATATACGATCTCGCCAGTATCCGCAGATATAACAACAGCTGCTTTCGCAGATATATCAGGCTTTTCGGCGCAGCAGGCCTCAAACGGTACAGCAGCCGTCCTCGCAAGGACAAATGCCGCAAATAACGCCGCGATTCTTTTCACAGGCACACCTCCGCATAAATACTATGCTAAAGGATATGCCTGAGCCTTAATGATTATTCTCAGTTGAGAGGTACAGAGTCGTCGGTGGTATCGGATGTCTTTACGTCTGTGCTTCCGCCCTTTTTCTTGTTTATGAAGCCGCTCACCTTGTCGATGATAGCGGGCATTTTCTCGATAGCGCTGCTTATGGGATCACTTGAACCCTCCATGGTCACCATTTTTGCGGAGCCGTCGGGAGAGATCACAAGGAATCCCTCGGGCTTTATGGAAACGCCTGCGCCCGCTCCGCCTCCGAAGAGGTCCTTGTCATACTTTGAAGGCAGATCGGAACCGCCCGAAGCAAAGCCGTAGCTTACCTTGGAGACAGGGATTATGGTAGTACCGTCGGGAAGCTTGATGGGTTCGCCGATGATAGCGTTGACGTCTGCCATTTCCTTGATCTTTTCGATGGAAATACCTAAGAGATCGCTTACAGGTGTATTGTTTGCACTCATATATATACCTCACTTCTGCCTTGCGGCGTTTTTTTTCATTTTACGTTTTCTGAGTTTATCGGGTATGAAGGTTCTGAAAATATATGTCAGCAGGAACCATGCTCCTGCGATGACCACTGTTCCGAGACGGAAGTACAGCTTTCCCGAGGCGTCCCAGCGTCCCTTTGAGACGCCGAACTGCGGACGTACATCCACGGTTCTGAACCTTACGGTAAAGAGCTGACTGGGAAAAGCGACGCCATTGTGTATAAGTCCCGAATATTTGCCGTATTTCAGCGCGCAGTCGTAAGCGTCCTCATCGGCTATCACAAAATCTATATACAGATCGCGGAGCTTGAAGCCCTTGAAGATCTTCAGAAGAGGGCGCTGAGCACTCTCCCATATACCGACGATGAATTCGATCTTTTCACTGAGGGACTTTGATTCATTTTCGTCATCGTCCCCGCCGTCGTCCTCGAAGGGATCATCGGGGAGCCCCTCCTGCTTTTTCTTCTTTTCTGTGCTCTTATCCTTATCTGAATCCTTCTCCGCGGATATACTTCCGGACTGAACAGACAGTGAAATGTCATTATCTGAGCTTTCCGCAGGAGTTGCAACAGGTAGCATTTCCTCTTCGGGATCGTTTACGGGAATATTTTCCAGTTCCTTTTCCCATTCGTACTTTTCCCGCTCCTTTTTCTTCCTTCGGGACTTTTTTTCCCTGACGGGCTTTGGCTTTTTAGACTTCTTAGGCTTTTCGGGCTTATCCTTTTTCTTTGCCCTGCGTTTTTTCCACCAGCCGTAAAGGCCTCCGCCCTCCGAGTCCATAAGGTTTATGATCCAGAGCTTTACCTTATAGCTGAATTTACCGTCGATATAGCTGAATTCTCCTCCCGCTGGAGTTATAAGGATCAGCAGTATTATGCCGAGAACGGCAAGAAGTATATACAGCAGAATTTTCAGTACGATCATTCCCGCCGCTCCTTTCGTCAGATTTATTCGTATTCGTCAGCTCCGGCTGTTTCTCTGCTCACAAATTCCTCCTCTGTTTCAAGGATAAGGTCTCCCTGCCCGGGAAGCGGCGGCAGATCTGCCGTCGAACTCAGGCCGAAGCTTCTGAGAAATACTGCGGTAGTGCGGTAAACAATGGGCTTTCCCGGCACGTCAAGACGTCCCGCCTCCTCCACAAGTCCCTTTTCGACGAGATTGTTTATTACCGAGGAGCTGTCTATTCCGCGGACATTTTCCACAAAGCCCTTGGATACGGGCTGATTGTAGGCAATTATTGTAAGCGCCTCCATAGCCGCATTGGAAAGAGGCGCCGATCTTTTGGTCTCGAGAGCCGTTCTGACCTGCTCTGCATATTCCTCACGGGTACACATCTGATAGCTGCTGTCCAGCTTCTTAATGCAGATACCGCTTCCGCAGTCCTCATAGCGCTCGTTAAGCAGCCTTATCATGGATGGCAGCGTCCCTGCGTCAACTCCGCTCGCCTCCGAAAGGCGGTATATCTCAATGGGCTCGCCGCTGGCAAAGAGGATAGCCTCTATTGCTCCGAGCCTGTCCTTGATCTCCAAGTCTTATTCACTCCGTTCTTTCTTCCCTTGAAGAATATCTTCATATTATCATCGCTGATGGAGATACGCCCCGATTTGGTGAGCTCCAGTACAGCCAGGAATGTAGCAACTCTTGCCGAGCGATCCGTGACTCCCTCATAGAGCTTATCCATATAGGCCTCGCCCGTGGTATAGAGCTGTCTGAGGATATGTACGACCTTTGACATTACCGAAACTATGCGGCGCTTTACTACCGAGTTTATCTTGCTCTCCACATGAAGCTTTGCGTGCTCCGATCTGATATTCTTAAGGGAAATTGCACTGTAAGCAAGTACGAGCCTTTCCGGCTCATGCACCAGCGTATATGTCATGTCCGCCTTTATCTTCATCGGGCTGCGGACGAAAATACTGCCGCCGACAAAGGAGTCCGCAAGCTGCTGCGCCGCTATCTTGCAGAGAGAGTACTCGATGAGGGCACCCTCCAGCTCCTTCTTCATCTGCTCCGCCTCCTCGGGCTGAGGAAGCAGCGAAGCTGTCTTTATGTATATGAGCCTTGCAGCCATTTCAAGGAACTCGCCTGCCAGCTCAAGATTTTGCTCGTGAGCCTGATCTATATAGAGCAGATACTGCTCCAGAAGCTTTGAGATCTCAATATCGCATATATTGAGCTTGTGCTTTGCTATAAGACTGAGCAGAAGATCGAGAGGTCCCTCAAAGACCTCGAGCTTGAACGATATAGTTTCCATTTCTCACCTTTCAAAAACAAGCGGTATCCATGACGCAGTCAGTGCAACAAGCTTCTGCACAAGACCTATCAGCCAGCCGAGCGGATCGAGAAGCCCGCCAGAGAACACAGGCATGAGGATCACAGCCCAGAGAACTATCTCCGAATACTTGTGTATCTTGTCATAGTTGGAATAATACCATTTATTGAATTTCTTACCGCCCAGCTGATGAAGGATATTGAATCCGTCAAGGGGCGGTATCGGCAGCAGGTGGAACACTCCTATGCATACCGATATATTTGAAAGTCTCATGAAGAGCATTATGATGAAGCCGATAATATTCAGCTTTATACCAAAGGTCTCAACTCCCGCGCAGCCTGCGATGAGCTCAGCGATATACCTGAAAATCAGTGCCAGGACGAGATATGCCGCAGGTCCCGAGAGAGAAACAAGGATAATTCCCTTTTTGTAATTGTTCATGCGTACCGGACTCATAGGCATGGGCTTCGGCCAGCCGAAGCCGATAAGCATGGTAGCAAGACAGCCGGCAAGATCAAAGTGAGCTCTCGGGTCAAGGGTTATCCTTCCCTGACGGTAAGCGCTGTCGTCACCCTGCCGTTTTGCCGTAAGTCCCTTCACACAGTTCACCAGCGGGAACAGGAAAACTACCATGAGAGCACGGCTAAGAAGTATAAGCAGAACAAGTATAAATCTTTCCATTCAGCGTCCTTCCGATCAATAGCCCCACTTAGCCGCTGGTATCCACGATACCGTCTTCCAGAGCAGATCGCACAGAGCGCTCGTCACATGGTAAAGCGGCGAAAAACGTGTAGGAACGATATTTATTATGATAAGCATGGCAAAGAAAGTAAAGTTTATCTCTCTCTGATGCTGATATACCCAGCGGTCGAATTTTTCGGGAGTGAACGCACGGAGTATATTGAATCCGTCAAGGGGAGGCACGGGTATAAGATTGAACACCGCAAGGCCCACATTCACCTGAAAGAGGAACTCAAGCAACAGTATAACGCAGTACAGCGTGGAGCTGCTGCCTGAAAACTTCTCATAGAACGCATTCACGCCCTTTTCCGTGCTTACAATTATTGCAAAGGCAAGAGCCGAGAGAAATGCAGCTATGAGATTTGAAACAGGTCCTGCCAGTGCGGTGAGCGCAAAACCGGACCGATA
Organism: Ruminococcus sp.; assembly: GCA_017519415.1. Classification (GTDB taxonomy): domain Bacteria; phylum Bacillota; class Clostridia; order Oscillospirales; family Ruminococcaceae; genus Ruminococcus. The sequence goes on along the minus strand of JAFWSI010000017.1, from coordinate 20,799 downwards.
GTGCTTCATACGGACTGGATTTACGGGAACGGGCTTAGCCCAGCCGAATCCGCCAACGATCATAAGAATCGCTCCGAGAGGATCGATGTGTACAAACGGATTGAGCGAGATCCTTCCCTGCCTCATGGCAGTATCGTCGCCCAGCCACTTTGCCATAAGGGCATGAGCCGATTCATGAACGGGGATAACGAGGAGAAGTGTTACTATCCTTGCAAAATATCTCAAAAATACCGTGATGTCAAAATTGCCTGAAAACATAAATATCCTTTCATTATTCGGAGCAGCCTGCTCCTTTGATAGTTATACAATATATATTATACTACATTACGGCTGATATTTCAAGTGAAAACAGTGTTTTTACAGTCAGCAAAAATTTTTTTCATTTTTTTTCAAAAAACACTTGCTTTTTTTCTTATTATGTGTTAGAATAATCATGTTGTATTTTTACAGGTTAGTTAAGGAGGTGCAACCTAATGGCAAAATGTGATATATGCGGAAAGGGCGTGACCTTTGGTATCAAGGTTTCCCATTCACACAGACGTTCAAACAGAACATGGAAGCCTAACGTAAAGCGCGTTAAGGCTATCGTCAAGGGTACTCCTTGTCATATTTACGCTTGCTCAAGATGTCTGCGTTCAGGCAAGGTTGAGAGAGCTTGATCGGTTACATGAAAAATCGGGAGCGTTCCGGAAGGAACGCTCTTTTTCATTATAAAAATCCCTCTCCGCCTGATTAGGCAGAGAGGGATTATTGTTATTTCTTATCTTTTCTTGTTATTATCACCTGAGTCGAGGTCGCGTAGCTCTGAGTGAAGTTGACCTCCTGCTCACGCTCGGGAGTTACGGATATACCCGCAACACCTACATCGGCCTTGCCTGACTTGACTGCATCAAGAATGGAATCAAAGTCCATATTCTCGATCTTGAGAGTATATCCGAGCTCGTCGCATACAGCTCTCATTATATCAACGTCAATACCCACGATCTCGCCGTTCATTTCGCTTTCATAAGGCGGGAACTCCGCATTCGTAGCCATTATAAGAGCTCCCGATCTCTCGATATTCATATCGGGCTTGAACGAGACCTGGGACGGATTATTTCCTATCCAGTTCCTTTCAATTCTGGCAAGGGTACCGTCGTACTTAAGCTCTGTGAGAGCTTCGTCGATCTTCTCTCCGAGCTCGGTATTGTCCTTCCTGTAGGCTATGGAGTACTCCTCCTCGGCAAAGACATCCGAAAGTATCTGTATGCCCTTGTTGTTCTTCACGAACTCATGAGCAGGCTCGGAGTCAATGATAACAGCATCTATCTTGCCCTTTTTCAGAGCCTCAATAGCGTCCTCTCCGTTATCAAATCCCTCAACGGTAGCTCCTTCAACATCCCCCGCAAAAATATAGCCTGTTGTACCGAGCTGTGTTCCGATCTTTTTTCCGTTGAGATCATCGACAGTATGTACCGTGTTTGCAGGAGCTCCGCAGCCTACAGTACAAATAGCGAAAAAAGCAGCAGCCGATACTAAACTTAAACTTTTTTTCATTATACTTCTTTCCTTCCATAAAAGAATTAATCTCATATACAGATTATAACTCTTTTTTTCGTAAAAATCAATAAAAAAAAGTTAACTCGCGATATATTTCTGCAATTTCTACTATACGAGCAGCATTTTTTTTGCATTTCTCACAAAAAAATCACCCGTTTGTGTTGAACAGACGGGTGATATATAACTCAAAGCAAACTTTCGGTGTCGCCGTTCATTGCTATTGTGACAGCAGTTGCATCCTCAAGGTGAAACGCAATCATTTTATGTCCCGTGGTCTCGTTGTACATACTTCTGAGGGGCGGGATACTGTCAAGAATAGCCTCAGCATACTTAGGATCAGTCTCGAAGACCGCCTTTCCCGTATATCTGAGCCATACATGATCGGCTCTGCAGGCTGCTATCTCGCAGAGAGGATTTGCAAGGAGCTGCTTGTATACCTCCTTGAAGCTTCCTATACCGAAGATAACTTTTCCGTCCATTTCCACATGAGCGCCGAGAGGTCTCAGCTTCGGCTGTGCTCCGTCATTTGTTGCAAGGAAAAATATTCCCGACTGAGTAAGAAAATCGTTTAGTCTGCTCATTGAAATTACCTCCATTAACGCTTTTTTGCATTCATTTATCAGTCCTCAAACAAGGGAGTTGAGAAGTATCTCTCCGCGGTATCGGGCAGGATAGTAACGACCGTCTTTCCCTCGCCCAGCTTCTCGGCAAGCTTAAGTGCAGCCGCCACATTGGTTCCGCTGGAAATACCGCACATGATACCCTCCTTTGAGGCAAGATCCTTAGCGGTCTGTATAGCTTCCTCATCTGTAACTATATATATGTCGTCGTATATTTTCTGATTAAGTATATCGGGTATTATTCCGTCGCCTATGCCCATCTGAAGATGTGTACCGATATTGCCGCCCGCAAGTATAGCCGCATTCTCGGGCTCAACAGCCCATATGACCATATCGGGATACTGAGCCTTGAGAGCCTCGCCTATTCCGGTAATGGTACCTCCCGTGCCTATTCCCGAGCAGAAGCCGTCTATCTTCACAGCCGTCTGTTCAAGTATCTCGAGAGCCGTATGGAATTTATGAGCTCCTATATTATTCAGGTTGGCAAACTGCTGGGGAACGAAGACGTTCTCGTCCTCCTCTGCCATTTTCAGGGCAGTATCAAGGCACTCCTGGATACATTTTCCTATATCGCCGTCGTCATGTATGAGCACTACCTCGGCACCGTAGTGATTTACGAGCTTTCTGCGCTCCTCGCTGACCGAATCCGGCATTATTATTATGGTCCTATAGCCCTTGACGGCTCCGACAAGTGCAAGGCCTATGCCCTGATTGCCGCTTGTAGGCTCCACGATAATCGTACCCTCGTGGATCTTGCCCTCCAGTTCAGCATGACGGATCATATTGTAAGCCGTGCGGGTCTTTATGGAACCGCCCACGTTGAGGCCCTCGAACTTTACAAGGACATCTGCGTTACCCTTCCTGTTCATACGGTTGAGCCTTATCATAGGCGTATGTCCGATCGCTTCAAGAACGTTATTGTAAACCATCTCATTCTCCTTTTAGTACACTCTGTCTGTAATTTGCGTTAACATTACTATTATATAACAAATCAGACTGAAATGCAAGGACTTTTTCCTAAAAGGGAAATAACGCCGTCAGTCTACCTGCTTGAGAAGAACTACCCAGCGATGATTCTGGCTGTCGCTCTTATCCTCGGTAACCAGCAGGAGTCCGTGGTAGCCGTGATCGTGTCTGAGGACTACATTGCCGCCCGCACCGTCGCTGTCGAATATTATATCCCTGCCGTCGTCAGTGAGGAAGGCACGCTCACTTCTCTCGACTCTGAAATAATTCAGGCCGCCGAACATATTTATAGCGATAATATCACCCTTCTTGACGGAATCAAGCAGGCCGAAGGCCTTGTCGTTATGACCGAATATAAAATCGTTCTGAGAGTGTGAGGTATCTCCGAGATCAAATACTACCTGATTGACATCGAGCACCTCTTCGTCAAGGTAATCGAAAGCGATCGGGATTATGTATCTGCCTATGGCCATAGTATCCCTTGTGATGCTTTCCTCCGTTACCGCAAGCTTGATAGCCGTAGTCGTTTCCGCAGGCTTCTTGGTGGTAGCCGCGGTAGTTGCAGACTTAGCCGTGGTTGCAGCCTTTGTGGTAGTCTCGGTCTTCTTGGCAGTCGAAGTTGTTGTCTTTTTCGTATCTGCCGTAGTCTTTGTGGTCGTCTTCTTGTCGGCAGCCGTAGTCTTTGCCTCAGAGGTAGTCTGAGCCTCTGTGACTGTATCGTCCGGCGCAGTTGTTACAGGACCGCTGACATTGCCCTGTGTACCACCGGGACCACGCTGTCCGCCGGCATCCTTACTGATTACATAAAAGACGCCGCCCGTAAAGATAACAATAATTGCACATAAAATAATAACAAGTCTTTTACTCATATCGCACCCTCCTAAGAAGAATTTTATACTCTTATGATACAACATAAAACCCACCGCGTCAAGACCTTTTCTTCATTCTTTTCACATTACCGAATATTTTCTTTACTTTTTCCCCCGTATATGCTATAATATATTTAAAATAATGTATTTATCATGCTTTTTTATACGGAAAGGAAACACATGAAATTAAGATATATCCTGCCGCTCACTGCGGCTGTTATTCTGCTGTGCAGCTGCGGAGGCAAAAAGACGCCGTCACATGATCCCTCAGCCGGCTCCGTTACTACATCTGTCACAAGTACCTCAGGCACCACCGCCACCACAACGTCAACCTGTACGAAAACCACTGCAACCACAACAAAAAAGGCTGAACCGCCAAAGGATCTTGTCCTCAGGGGCATGGAGACCGTGGAGGTGTGTGACGACATAAAGCTCAAAGACTTCATAACCGAAAGGAACGTTGATCTCAAGGACGGAGATGTAATGCTCAACACATCCGATCTGGGCGTATTTGAGGTGGAGGTGCCTTATATATACAAGGGCAGCGAGTTCAGCGAGAAGCTGAGGTACTCCGTAGTCGATACCACTCCGCCTGTGGTGCTAAATTCCGGGTGGGAGCCCAACCACAAGGTCGGCACACCCTTTGACCTCAATAATTATGTAGGCTTCGCCGATAATTTCGACAGGCACCCCGTTCTCACCTACGAGGGAGAAATAGACCCCGATACCGTAGGAGCCTATCCCATAACCGCGATCGCTACTGACAGCTCGGGGAATGCCGTATCATGGGACGTTACCATATTTGTACTGAACGAAGTCCCAGCGCCCGTCGATAACAATCCCCGTGTGAACTACGGCGACTTCATCGCAAGATATGACGGCGGCAATGTCCGCTTCGGCATAGATGTTTCTGCATGGCAGACCAACGTGGACTTCAATGCAGTCCGCGACGCAGGTTGCAGCTTCGTTATAATGCGTATAGGCTATTACTACAGCGAGATCAAGATGGACGACTATTTCCGCCAGAATATCGAAAACGCCACAGCAGCGGGACTTGACGTGGGTGTTTACATCTATACCACCGACAACACAGAGGAGGGCGTCCGCGAGCACGCACGCTGGATAGTTGAGCAGCTTGGCGGCAGAAAGCTGGGCTTCCCTGTTGCCTTTGACTGGGAGGAGTTCGGACACTTCCAGAAGTATGGCATGAGCATAAGGGATCTGAACGATATATATGCAGCCTTTGCGGACGAGCTTGCCAAAAACGGTTATTCCACAATGCTGTACAGCAGTAAAAACTTCCTGAATAATTTCTGGAGTGAGAAAACCAAGGCCTCACATCCCGTATGGCTGGCGCATTTCGTTGACGAGACCGACTACGACGGCGAATACGCTATCTGGCAGGCCAGTGCCTACGGACATATCCCTGGGATAACAGGCGATGTGGATATGGATATACAGTATCTGGACAAGCCTGTGAATTAACGGAAAAGAGCTGACCTTCATGGTCAGCTCTTTAATTTATATCCCGCAAATGCGTTCCGCGGAATTTACATCGCGATTATTTGATGTTTTATATCATCAATACCGCATCAGCTCATCGCCTGTTCAAAAGCCTTCCTTGCCGCTTCGATAATGCCGTTTGAGCTGTAGGTAGCTCCTGAGCAGGCGTCGATACCCTCTGCGCTGCCCTTAGCACCTATCTGCGGGATAACCGTATTCATGGCGTCAGAGAAGTAATCGGGATCGTCATCGTCAGCCCATGCAGAAATACTTGTAATAACGTCATTTTCCACGGACAGCTTCACGTGTACCCTGCCTGCATAGCCCTCGGCTTCGGCCTCGTATTCGCCGTTTTTGTACTTGTATGCGGGCTGAGGCTCGGCAGTAGGAGTATCTTCATGCTGCTCCTGGGCAGGCTCGTCGCTGCCGGACTGCTCCTCCTGCTTCTCCTCCTGCTTTTCTTCCTCAGATGAGCTTTTTTCGTCCTTTTTCTTATCTACTTCAGCCGATGTTGTTGTAGTTTTTGTATTTTTATCCGTCTTTTCCGCAGCTTCCGTGCTCCTTTTGCTGTCATCCGAAGTCGTTACAGCGTATCCCGCGGCAGCTGTAGTTTCGGGAGCAAAAGAAAATGTTGCGGCTCCGTCTTCGGTAACCACAGAGGGCTTTGCTGAATTCGTATTGCCGTTATGAGCAGCCACTCCCGCAAGAGCTACAGGCAGAGCAAATGCACAGGCACATACAGTATTGGGAACTAGCTTCTTTTCCGGTTTTTTATTGGTGATATAGTACTTTCTGATACGCATTACCGCATATCCGATAAATACGGCGCTGTACACAAGTATACCGAGAAAATAGCCCTCCCTGCCCTTCTGAGCCTTTGGCAGGAAAAGTACAAGGATATGGATATAGATGCAGGCGTAGAAAATATACGCAAGGCGCTGTATCTTCTTCCATGTTTTGCCGTTCATTTTCTTGCGTATCTTCTTGAAGGACATCACCGTCAGCGGCGTCATTATCAGCACCATCACAAGGCACACTATGCTTGTGACAACAAAGTCCGAGCCGGTTCTGCCTTTAATAAGATTTGTTATGTACTGCACACCGTATGTAATGATATGCGCGAATGTGAGTATCGCCGCAGTTATGGATAATTCGCCGCGTACAGGCATGAGCTTCTTTATGGGAGCAGAGCCGTTCGGCAGAGCTCCCGCCCACATGACAACTGCCCAGAAGGCAGTACCTAGAGCTCCGCGGGAGAATATGCCGAGTACATAATCGCGGACAAATCTGTCGAAAATATTTATGTCGGACTGAGCGATAACCACAGAAGCCACAGTAAGCACAGCTGCCGGAATATAGAAGGCCGCAGGACATTTTTTCAGCGGCTTGTCAAGATAAAAAGCGATAAGGATCGCTATAAAAAGGGCGGTCAAAAATAGCATACTATCTACCTCTTTGCAGTATTTGACCTCCGCAGCCGAAGCCGCAGAGGTCATTTTCAGAATGGAAATAACAAATGATCAATCTTTCTTCTTTCTTAATGCGAATGCAGCTGTTCCTGCAAGTGCAAGGAACGTAAATGGCAGTGCTGCACTTTCCGAACCTGTTTTAGGGCTGTCCGTCTTTGAAGTCGATGAAGCTTTTTTTGTCGTGGTAGTTGTTGTGGGCTTATTTGTCGTGGTCGTGGTCGTGCCTGTTGCGGTCGTTGTCACGGCAGCCTGCTCATTTATCTCGAATTCATAATTCTTCTCATATCCTGTTGCTTCAACAGTGAGCTTATATTTGCCGGAGCCGTCAAATACGTTTTCCTCACCCGACTTGGCATCAAGCTTTATCTCGCCTGTCTGAGAGTCGATGATCGTAACGCCTCTTCTGCCTGCTGCGTATCTCTTCTCGCCGACTGTTACGGCCGAGATGTTCTTGAGATAGTTTGCGGCGTCAGTCAGTGACGCTCCGTCAGCAGCCACAAGCTTGCCGTCGGAATACTTAACGGGGATAGAGTCGGACGTAAGTGAAAAACTGCCTCTTACTGCCGAATACTTGCCGTTCTCGTCCGAAACAGTGAGTGTGTAGACGCCGGGCTGTGCATTGTTGTAGCTTACGGTATTACCTGATACAGTGAAGCCGTCGGCCACCTCGCCCTTGGCCTTGAAATCAGCAGGAAGAACAGAATTATCATATGTTACGCTGCCCTTGCCTGCCTTGCCGTTCTCCACAGTGATGCTGTCGGCAAACTTCAACGGGAGATAGCCGTTCTGTCCCGAAAGAGTGCTGTAGCCGTTAAGAGTGATGAATGTTACGTCTGTGATAGTCTGTCCCGCAGATGTCTTGTAATGCTCTGATGAAAGTGTATTGCCGTGAGGCTCCTTCTCCTTTACGCCGGTGCCCCATGCGATCTGTCCGTTTCTCCAGATATTCTCAAGAGCACGCATACCGTAGTCGGTGCCCTCCTTTGTCTTTACGATAACGCCGTAGATGTCGCAGTTTGCCGGGATTCCCTTGACGTTTATCTGATAATCGCCCCAGCTTGTAAGGCTCGATACCGTCATTTCTCCGCTGAGCGTTTCTTCGCCGTCGGTATCAACGAGCTTTCCGAAGGAAGCCTTGCCGTTCTCAACAGTAACAGGCTTATAAGCCACAGGCTTTTCGGAGAGCTCGGTAAAGTTCATCTTGTCGCTGAGCTTTTCAAGATCAGCCTTTGAGATCTCAACAGGATAGGTAACGCCGAGGATCTTACCGCCGCCGTTTTCTCCTTCTTCATTAAAAGTACCGGCTGCAAGTCCGCCGTTCTGCCACTTTCCGTCATCTCCGATTTTACCTGTTGAGTTGCCCTTCCACTTGTTCTGAGTAGCGGAAGATACAGCGTCAACAGGAACGCTGTTGCTGAGCTCTGCTGCGTAGAAATCAGCGTAAGGGATATTCATTGTGCCGTATACCTTGTCGCCGTCAGCAGCATTCGCTGCGAAAGGAACTGCCGACAGTACACAGGCTGCGGCGCATAAAACTGATGTAATTTTTTTCATGTCCTTATCTCCTTATGCAAGCTTTGCAGCAAGCTCTTTCAGCTTTGCAAGATCGTCGTCGGAAGCAGCCTCGTTTACTATAAAGCCCTCGTCGCCGATAAGCTCTGCTCCTGCTGCCTTTGTACGGTCGTACCAGTTACGCATCCATTCGCCGTCGCCCCAGCCGTAGGAACCGAAAAGAAGCACCTTTTTGCCGCTCAGCGAACCCTCGATACCTGTGAAAAACGGCTCGAATGTATCCTCTTCGAGGACCTCTGCACCCATTGCAGGACAGCCGAAGGCAAATGCGTCGTAGTCTGCGGCGTTTCCGCTGAACTCCGATACCTCAAAAAGCTCTGCATTTGCACCCTCGGCAGCAGCCTTGGCCATAGCCTCGGTATTGCCTGTGCCGCTCCAATAAATTACTGCTGTTTTCATATATTTTCCTCCTTGGAAATAGCCCGAAACAGGTTCGGACAGTGATTTAATCTATCGAACAGGATTTCCCTGCAGCGATCGTAGGTTTTGAAGGTCCGACGCGCTTTGTCAGCATTTTCGTAGACCTTCCAGTATCCGCACAGCAGGCAGTTCCTGCCGCTGTTGCTGATAAATCCGCGGATATCTCCCACGGGATAGCCGAGAAATGCGCCTATCTCATGGGGAAAGCTGCCGCAGCCGATACGGCCTGAAAGTATGTTCAGCATTTCGTCAAGCGTCATATTGTCAGTATAGCCGTACTCCGAAAGGAAGTCCCGGACACGCGGCATACCGAGCCATGCGTTCAGCATTTTCTCGTTACAGACGAATACAAGAGTACGCTTTCCGCACTTGCAGAGCTGTCTTGCACAGAATCCGCGACCTGACAGCTCAGCTTCAAACTCCCGGAGATATTCCGCCATAGTATCTTCATTCCTGTCAAAAGAAATGAGATTCGCGCACTTCACTCCCATCAGCGTGGGAGCACTGTGAAATGCAAGGACGTTATCAATGCTTCTGCGTTCAAGCTCGGACATACTTCCTCCCCTTTATTTCAGACAGAAGCTGCTTCAGTGCACTCACGCTGGAGCTGTGAACGTGCTCAACGGGTACGCCGTTTTTCTCGGAGCTTTTCTTGACAGCTCCAAGCATTTTGTGGGAACATGTACCTGTGAAAACTACCATAAGATCAGGAGTGCCAAGCTTGTTCTCGAAGTCAGCAGGCATCTGAGTGAAGACCTTGGACTTGTGATTGAACGATTTGCAGATATCCTGATAACGTGTTGCCATGCGGTCATTGCCGCCAACGATTACTATGCTCATAAGATCCTCCTTATAATTTGTTAGCATGTAATAACACAATTATAATACCATTCATTCTTACAGTTGTCAAGGTATAGAAAACTTATTTGTAACTGTTTGATATAACTAACAAATATAAGGCAGGTTTTTTGTTAGCATGTACTAATTCACTTGATCTTTTATGAGCATTCCCATATAAAACATCTCCGGCAGTTAGACTGCGGAAACACCTATTTATCCTGATATATCCATAATTAACGCCCCCAGATGCCTGAGGGCGTTATTCTGTTACTTATGGCATTTACCGTGCATTGCACAGTGCTCGCAGCCACAGCCGCAGCCGCCGTTGCTCTTTCCGCTTTTTTTGTCACGTATCATCTTTACGATTATAAGCGCAACAACAGATATAAGTATCAGAGTTATGACGATAGTTCCAAGATTATCAGCGAACCATGCGAGCATATTACCACTCCTTTATGCCTTCACCTTTACATTGCCCTTGAACTTGGAAGCCTCGTGGTACTTCTTGACAAAGAGCATATAGCACATAAATATAAGTATCAGAGCTGCTGCTATAACGCCGATTATGTTGGATTCGCCTGTAAAAAGTCCGCCGAACTGTGTTATCATAAGGGCAACAGCATAAGCAAATCCGCACTGATAAATGATAGCGAAAGCTGTCCACTTAGCGTTGTTCATCTCGCGCTTGATAGCTCCGATAGCCGCGAAGCAGGGAGCACAGAGCAGATTGAACACAAGGAATGAGAAGCCTGTGATGCTTGTAAACTTGGAAGCAAGAGTCTGCCATACAGTGCCCTCACCGCCGCTATAGAGAACGCCCATAGTTCCTACGATATTCTCCTTAGCAACAAGACCTGTGATAGAAGCAACGGCCGCCTGCCAGTTGCCCCAGCCAAGAGGAGCGAATATCCATGCTATAAGCTTGCCGAAACGTGCAAGCAGCGAGCTGTCAAGCTGATCCTCGTCCAGCATACCGAAGCTGCCGTCAACTGTTCCGAAGCGTGACAGGAACCATACAACAATAGTGGAAATAAGGATTATCGAGCCTGCCTTCTTGATGAACGACCAGCCGCGCTCCCACATTGAGCGGAGAACGTTGCTCATGGTAGGCATATGGTATGCGGGAAGCTCCATAACAAAAGGTGCGGGCTCTCCCGAGAACATGGCTGTCTTTTTGAGCATGATTCCCGAAACGATGATAGCCGCCATACCGATGAAGTAAGCCGATACGGATACCCACGGCGAACCTCCGAATATAGCGCCGGCGATCATTGCGATGAAAGGCACCTTAGCGCCGCAGGGAATGAATGTCGTGGTCATAATAGTCATACGTCTGTCGCGCTCGTTTTCGATGGTTCTCGAAGCCATTATACCGGGAACTCCGCAGCCTACGCCTACAAGCATAGGAATGAAGGACTTGCCCGAGAGGCCGAACTTTCTGAACACACGGTCGAGTACGAATGCGATACGTGCCATATAACCGCAGGCTTCAAGGAACGCAAGCAGGAAGAACAATACCAGCATCTGCGGAACGAAGCCGAGAACTGCGCCCACACCTGCAACGATACCGTCAAGGATAAGTCCTTTCAGCCAGTCAGCTGCGCCTACCTTGTCAAGACCGCTTTCGATAATCGCAGGGATACTGGGTACGAATACACCGTAGTCCGCAGGATCGGGCTCGTCGCCTATCCTCTCGACTGTTGCAAGGGCTTCATTGTAGTCCTCTATCGTTGCAGTCTCATCTGTTGTCTCAAGAGTTTCCTCGTCCTCAACGGAGTAAGTGAACTCTCCCTCGGGAGCGCTTCCGTTTTCCTCAACGTAGGCGTCATAGCCGTCGATTATCTGCTGTGCGCCTGCGTATTCGTCGGCAATTTCCGAATACTTCGATGAACCTATACCAAACAGGTGGAAACCGTCGCCGAACAGATTGTCGTTTGTCCAGTCCGTAGCCCAGGCACCGGGACCCTTCATCGCGATTAGATAAACAAGGGTCATGATGACTGCAAATATAGGAAGCCCCAGCCAGCGGTTGGTAACTATCTTGTCGATCTTATCGGAAGAGGTCAGACTTCCTGCATTTTTCTTCCTGTAGCAAGCCTTGATTACATCAGCTATGTAGACATATCGCTCGTTGGTGATTATACTCTCGGCGTCGTCGTCAAGTTCCTCCTCCGCAGCTTTTATGTCGCTTTCGATATGCTTCTGTATTTTCTCGGGGATATTCAGCTTCTCGAGCACCTTTTCGTCGCGCTCGAAGACCTTGATGGCATACCAGCGCTGCTGCTCCTCGGGCATATCATGAAGAACAGCCTCCTCGATGTGAGCTATCGCGTGCTCAACGGGACCGCTGAAGGTGTGCTGGGGAATGGTTTTGCCGTTCTTTGCAGCAGCTATTGCAGCCTCCGCAGCCTCGTCAACTCCCGTGCCCTTCAGCGCGGAGATCTCAACTATCCTGCATCCCAGCTGTCTTGAAAGCTCGCTTATCTTGATCTTGTCGCCGTTTTTATTAACGACGTCCATCATGTTTATCACACAGACAACGGGTATACCCAGCTCCACGAGCTGAGTTGTGAGGTAAAGATTTCGTTCCAGATTTGTTCCGTCTATAATGTTGAGTATAGCGTCAGGTCTTGTTTCTATAAGGTAGTTTCTTGCAACGACTTCTTCAAGAGTGTAGGGCGATAATGAGTAAATTCCGGGGAGATCGGTGATGATGACATCACTATGCTTTTTCAGCTTGCCCTCCTTCTTCTCAACAGTAACTCCCGGCCAGTTTCCCACAAACTGGTTTGAACCCGTGAGCGCATTGAAAAGGGTGGTCTTGCCTGCATTCGGGTTTCCTGCAAGTGCTATTCGCAGTTCCATTTATATCTTCCTTTCACGTTATTTGAAGCTAACAAAAATACAAAAATTCAAGGACATTACGTCCCGCTGCATAATTATTCGACTTCTATCAATTCCGCGTCTGCCTTTCTCAGCGAAAGCTCGTAGCCGCGCACCTTTACCTCAATCGGATCACCGAGGGGAGCTACCTTGCGGACAAATACCTCTGTGCCCTTTGTAAGTCCCATGTCCATTATACGGCGCTTTATTGCCCCCTGACCGTGAAGCTTCTTCACCTTTGCTGTAGAACCCACAGCTGTTTCTCTGAGTGTTTTCATAATTTTCTCTCCTATCAGACCATTATTCTACGAGCCATGTCCGCACCGATTGCGATACGGGATTCCTTGACCTTAACAATGACATTTTCGCCGAGAACATTTATCAGCGTGACTGTTCCGCCCACGGTAAATCCGAGGTTTTCAAGGTGCTGACGTATTGCAGGAGTCCCTCCCAACTTTTTGATAGTCAGCTCTTTTTCAGGCTCTGCCAAGCTAAGCGGCATCATTTATCATCCTTCCATTTCAGTTGATTTTTATCAGCATATCGTAGTGAGATATATAAACATCTGTTGTTAGTACTTTATAACGGATATATAATATCACCATCACATTGATTTGTCAATGATTTGAAAAGCTGAGATTAAAAAGTTTGTATACTATAACAAATTGTAAGTGTTGTCTAACATTTTTTTGTTGCTAAATAAAAATCACACCGACTTTGTCAAGAATCAATCGCTTTTAATCTCAAGCAGCAAATAACCTCAAATTCAAAATACTGCTGCATAAATAACTATATTTCACATTAAAAAAAGAGCTCCCGATTCGTAAACGAATCAGGCAGCTCTTATCTTTTCAGACAATGTTTATACAACTGTTGCCGATGATAGAGAATTGATGCAAAATCATTGCCACCGTTATTACGGTAACAACAACATATTTGCGCTTGCTTTGAGGTATACTCTGTTTATCGGTACTCACTTGCGGTTCCCGAAATCTGCTGTGCTTACGCTTGCATATTCCGACCGCTGTGCAATAATCCCCTCTCTTCATCTGCCACAGGCAACGCTTCGGGAATTATTCCCACTCCCCAGATTTCGCCCGATACTAAACAAATTCGCTTAGGCGATTTGCATTGTGGTATCTCAGTTATACATTTTGCTCTGTACTATACTGCCCACTGATGCCGAGTTATCATTTTTTTAGCGCCATGATAACAAAAACCAGCGACTTATAGGAGAATATGTGCCCGGTGGCTTGCTCCTTATTTGGTATTATAGCGCAGATTGGGGAGGTTGTCAAGAGGGAATATTATTCATTTAACGATTCATATTCTTTTCTCTTTTTTTCATATTCCCAAGTTTCGTATCTATTGCATATTTTATTAATTAATTTTCTGAATATCTTTCCCTTTGAGCCAACTGTATCAATAATAGATATGATAGATATTCCAATAAAGACGCCTAAAGCAATAGTTTTTTTAATATCATTTAGTGACTGAATTAATCCTGTAATACATATTATTGCAATAACTATTAGCATAATTGTTAAGGTAATAACCAAAATATTTTGAAGAATATTACGTTTAGCTAATGCATACTCCTTTGCTTTCTTAATTTGATTATCTTTGATTTTGTTGTTTTTTTCTTCCGCTTCTTTTTTTACATCCAACAACAAATTATCTTTATAGTTTTTTCGAAGCGTTTCAACATATGACTCATCTATATCTTCAGGATTAGGGAATGTTTTTTTCCATAGTTCTTTTTGAATGAGTCGATCCGTTATTATAGAAACCATCTCTTCTTCTGAAACAGTTCCCTCGCTAGATAACTGTTGAAGAATAGTTTGACATTTTTCCATAATATTAGCTGGCAACTGCATTGACATATATGCATTGGTTAGTAATTGTTTTTCTGGAATATCTGACTGAATTGAAACACACTTAATCCATGTAAACGCTGATAAATCGAGATCGGTAATTACAGGAAATACTTCGTCATATTTAAACAAATCTTTATAGTACTTATTAAACAGCCTAGTAAAATCCTTATTTGTAGTTACAAAAATGAATTTGCATTTTTCAAATTGCCTATTTCTGAAACCATCTCTAAGACGATGTACCGCCAATGCCGATTCAACGTCCGCTGTAAGACTATCATCTGGATATTTTGGAATACTAGATTTTATGTAGTCAAACACTTCACGTTCAGAAATATCAACTTGTCCCTCATCAACACTTCCATCTTCTTTTTGTGCGTAGCTAGGTAGATTATGTAACTTTATGCCATACGATTGCTCCAGTGTCTTTGAAAAACTTGTCTTTAGTCTTTCAACTCCATCATAAGTATATTTTTTTGAATCCAACCCTTCTAGAGTCCTAAATGTTTGTTTTTTTCCTTTCAAAGAGTGTTGATATGCGGTTAAAATATTGATTATCTCATGCTCTGTTTGTGGGAAATAATAAAATGATGCGCCTTCTTTCTTTAGTGTATTATGGAGGCTTATGGCTGATTCATGCTCATTCATACTTTGATAACCTAGAATATTTATCAAAAAAGGAGTATCATAGAAAAATGTGAGATTCTTAAATGAAGCCGTTTTAATTTCAGTATTGTCACCTTGGAAATAGAGTGCATTTTGTAAGAAGAAACCTTTAACTATATCTAATATTTTTAGATATGTACTGGTATCGTTTTCTTTTGAATAATAAATAAATTCAGAGATATAATAATTGATTTCATTATCATTTATATGAACATCCATATATTTTACATCTTCAAAGCCAACATTGAAGCCATATTTCCCTAAATATCGCTGCAAAAAAGTAAATGTTTGTTCTGAAGATGTGATTTTGCTTTTGGAACAATGATCCTTAAGGTATTGATACAGTAATACGCTCAGTTCATTTATCGTTGTTATACACTCTTTTTGACGCTTTTCCATTATTTCTACATCATTATCAAGAGAAGCTATCAGATAATAATTATGGTTTTCTTTCTTAAAGTGCTTTTTATCTCTTGCCATAGATTTTTTCACTATGGATTCTGGCAAATAATCATAAGCAAATCTGTCTTTAAATTTTTTACTTATCAAAGAAACATCTATTTGATCACTCATGGAATATTGTTTAGCAATAACATAATTAATCATAGGAGAAACAAGATCAATCATGTCCTTCTTACTAGTTTCCCAAAGAGCTTCAAGAACTACTACACTTGATAATGCTTGGGTTGTATTCATTATTCTCACTTCCTTAGTATTAATCACATCTTTTAAAGGTAAAAGATTATAGATACTTTTCTTTCAGAAGCTTCGCAACTCGCAAATGAGCTATATTTGAACTCTTGTATAGTTCATCGACTACCTCGGGAATTGTTTTGTTAGCATAGATTCCTTTATTGGTTTATAGCGCAGATTGGGGAGGTTGTCAAGTATCTAAATAGAATTACCCTCTACAGAATATTTCATCACAGCATCATTTTTATTCAGATACACTCTCACCCAAAGCAAATGAACTGTTGAACTTATTCATACTCTTCATAGCAATTTTCATTGCCTGCACAGCTTCCTCGGTATTCTTGATCTGCTTTTGGAGCTGTTTCTTTTCGTCCTTGTCAGCTACATCGGCTTTGAGCCTGAGTTCTACAAGACCTTTTTCAATATCGGTGATGTTCTGAACATACTGCTCATATACCGTGTTCGAGTATGCAATATCGTGCTCGTCGTTCAAGAATATCTCACGAACAGAAACCATGAGTTTAGCTGATTGCAAAATAGTATCTTTCTTTCCGAGGACACCTGCCGTACCGACTGCACCGCCAACTCCTGCACCGACACCAAGACCAAGAACAGCACCGCCGCCTACAATCGCCATTGTGCCTCCTGCCATACCTAATCCGCCAGCTGCAATCGCACCACCACCGAGATACGCAAGGCAGGCACTTGTCAATGCCGCTCCGCTTAATCCTGCAAAATTCGAGCCTACAAGTGCAACTGCAATAGCAGGGGCAAATGCTCCTGCGGTAGCGATCGCAATAATAGCAACTCCGGCAGTGATAGAAATACTCTTGATAGCGGTTTTCAGCACTTCGTTCAGTTCACGGAGCACCTTATCGTGACATTTCCGTAGCCTTGCAATATAGCCTTTCTGGTAAAAGTTCTCATTGAAGAAGCCATCAAGGAATTTGTCACCATCAGATTTGCTGTATCCGACCAATGGTAAATGCAGTTCTTTATACTTTGTACTCGGAACTTCATTTCCCTTTTTATCAATCTCTGTGCTGAGAGGATAGTATGGTTCAAATAGCATTGCTTCCAACAGCACAAGCCTGAACCATGGCAGCTCAGGTGAATTGCCACTTACCGCATTGTGAAGCTCCTGAACGGTATACCAATGAAGAACGGCGGTTTCATCACCAACAAAAGAAGAAAAACCTTCTTCCATGTAGTGTTTCCACTCTTCCAGCCATTGTCCTTTCAGGTATGCATTCTTACCGCCACGATTGACATCATTGATGGTTTTATACAGTTCAAGGTTGTAGAGTATCTCTGTCTGCTCTAAAGTCAGACCAAATTTGCCTATATCCATACCATCACCGATCCTATTATAAATGTTATTATCTGTTTCTGTGAAAGTATTACGTCGAATGTCCTCGTACATCTGCTTGATCAGCTTGACGTTACGCACTTTCAGATAATTGCTGATTTCGCTGCCGATTGCAACGGCAAATCTTCCGACACCGATATAATTGACAGCAACAAAGTATTTCTGTGATACAACTGCTTCTGCTATATCAACAGTAGAGAAAACAGCACTTGAGATAGCGAGCATTCTGGTGATAGTCGGGTTTCCAAGGGGCTTTACGCTATCCCAATCAATGTCTTTCAGGCGAATATCTCCAACTGAGGAGCAATTAAGAGATTTCAAAGCTACTGCAAATCTTCTGATAAAATAGAAACTGCGAACGATACAATCATTTGCTATAACAGGTATTGCCTGCTTACCAAGTTCAGCAACAGCACCGAGCTCACCACGCAGATCAAACTTGATAACTGTATCTTTGATGATCTGACCGTTCTCATCATGTCGGGCAAATATCGTTCCGTTGAAAACTTTCGAGAGAAATACCGACAGCTTATAATCACCTATTTTCAAGTTTTTAAAGATTGGCAATGCCGATAATTCTTTTGCAAGAGATAGTATCGGTCCGGGGATTCCTGTACCGCCTGTGATACCTGCCGTACTGCTCGAACCTGCCATATCGCTGACAAGGTGAAAGAACCAAACGACCGTACCCTTGAACAGTTTATCAGGAATATCCTTTCCTATGAACGCCTTGCTTTTATCAGGGACAGGCACGATCTTAAATGCACCATTCACATCTGTTCCATAGGACATACCTGTAAACTGTGTCAACAAAGAAAATACAAGTCCAACAATCGTTGGATGATGAGCAAAATCACGGAGATGATGCTGTAATCCTCCACCGAAGTCGGGCGTGTTTCCGTCGCTGGGTATGGGAAATTTATCTTCCAGAAACTTGACAGCATCTTTCAGATCATCGCCCTTAAAGCCGAGTATTTTTGCTGTTTTTTCTACAAAGCCATCGACTTTATCACTTGCGAGCGCTCTGCCATTTTCAAGGCTGAAATCGCCTACCCACAAAATATCGAGCATACCGCAAAGAATACCTGAAGCAACCGCCACAAGGTAATCCCACTTATCCGCCTGACTAGAAAGCAGCTCAATCTGCTTATCAAGGTCATATATGACAGCATCAAGATCAGTACGGGCCACTGTTTCTATCGAAGTAACTTTCACTTCAATTGCGTTATTATCCATGATTCCCCTCCTTTAGTGCAAGTTCCAGCTTGTTATCTATATTATACTATATTTCTGTTAATAAGTCAATCTGAATAAGCATATTTTTACAAAAGGCTATGCCTGATACTTTCAAGCATAGCCTTTCCGTCATATCACATCACACATACACCATAGCCGCATACACAGGCTCTCTGGCAATCAGGCGATCCATGTTCTCCAGCCCTCGTACCTTCGCAAGATCACCGACCGCCACTGCTTTGAGATACTCGGTATCATTTTCGAGCATCATTCCGACCTGGCGCTCAATAGCTTCTGCTACGGAACGGTCAAGCTCGGTCAGGTAGCTAAGAATCGTGCCGTCGTTGACGAGCTTTTTCAGCCTTGCAGGGCGGTACTCCGCCGAATAGTGCAGATGATACTTGATGTGATCGGAGCTGAATGTAGTAACGCTCGGCTCTGCATCGGCGGTGTTGTGGGTAACGGTCAGGGCATCGGTGTCGAGAACCCATACGGGCTTGTTCTTGCCGTTCACCTGAACCTTGTCTTTGCTTCTGATGATCATAATAATTCCTCCTGTTATTCCAGTCCCCACGATTTTTTCTTTCTGGTGGCGGACTGCTGTATCTGTTCTTCTTCACGCTGAGCCTGAATATGCTCTTGAAGCTGTTTCACCTCAGCAAATTTCTGCGGTTCGCATCTTTTGAACAGACCGATAAATTCAGCCTGTACATCTGCCTTTGCTTGCAGAGCTGAAACCTCATGGGTAAGCTCGTTGATACGTCCCGAACGCTCCGCAGCTTTATGCCACAGATCATCGTATTCATTCTCTTTCTTCTGGAGAAGTTCACGCAGGTCATATATGGTAAGACTTTTCCTGTGCGAAGCATCAGCCGCTTTTGCTGCGATCTTGCCGAGCTTTTCAACTTTGGCAATGATATCGTCCTTGTGTTTCATGATAGACAGCTTACCGTCAAGCAGACTGTCAAGCTCCTGCCTGATAGCAAGGCAATCGTCCTCGACCTTGTTGTCTTTTTCAAGGTCGGGCAGATAGCTCATGATCGCATTGACCGTGGCGGTCTTTTTCTCGATCTGAGCATCGAGTTTTTCACTCTCTGCCTGCTTCTCCGAAAGCTCCGCTTCTGCCTGTGCATTCTGCTCTGCCAGCTCGTCTGCCTGCCTGCGTTTATCCTTGTATTCCGGTATCTCCAGTGTCCCTCTCGCTTTTTCGGGAGCAAGTGGCTTGATACCATGTTCAAGGCAGATTCTATTCAGCACTTCGACCTCAGCAGCTCGCCAACGGGCAATAGCCTGCTTGCCCTCACCGTAACCCATCTCTTTGAGTGCCTGGGCGATGCCGTTCTGCGTATCCTGCCCTCGCTTGTAGTGACCGACAGGAATGTAGTCGATGTGCAGGTGCGGAGTCGCCTCGTCCATATGCAGGACAGCGTTAAAAACGTAGAAGTTGGGATTACGATTCTGGAAACCTTCCATGTACTCTTTCAGGCAGTCAGCCACAAGCTGAAAGTCCTCAGTGCCGTAACCGGAATCCTCACGCTTACCGATCTGCACAACATCCTCATAAAAGCTCTTGCGTTTGTCGGCGGCAGTGCGGACAGTGTTGCAGGGCTTCACCCCAAAAAGGTGTTCGTAGTAGCTGCCATGTATCATACGGTCATTTCTTTTCTGACGGGAATTGTAACGTTCGGTGGATTCAGCAAAAAGCTGATCGTATGCTTCACCGATCGGTTGACGCACGAAGGTGATGTTCTGCGGAGTGCGGAGCGGATCAACATTGTCCGCCACAAACTCTCTGTTATTGTGAGTCAGAGAACCTTTTCCCTGACCAAATGAAATTCTTTTCTGTTTCATAATTTCGCCTTTCTTGTTCATTGGATTTACTTCTCTCTTTCTACGAAATCCAATCAAAAAATCATAGGCATCAACTCCTTTCTGACCGCTAAGGCGGAAGGGCTATCGCCAGCCCTGACGGGCAATTTTCCCTGAACGACACAAGGTATGGTCGCAGGGAAAAAGCTACTCGGCGGAAGCCGATTACAAGGGTGCAGAGCGCCGCTTGTAACTCCGTAGTACTTGCGGCAGCATCAGACCGCCACAAGAACTACTCCGCCCTGCGGGGCTATCCCTTACGGGAGAAGAACGGCTGTCGGAGCAGCCGAAACGTGGGCACATTTATTCAAAAATCCGCATTACATTTTTTCAAAAACATCATATCGGAAATGATATTTTTCTGAAAAAATCTCAGCTCGGATTCTGTAAAAATACTCGCTCCGAGATCAT
>JAFWSI010000002.1 GCA_017519415.1 Ruminococcus sp. | reverse complement strand
ATCTTCTGTCTTGCTGCTGGGATCAGCAGGTGCGCTGCTGCTTGTTCCTTCTTTTGAACCACAAGCTGTAGCTGTTGCAAGAAGTGCTAATGCTGAAATGATTGATAATGCCTTTTTCATTTTTCTTGACCTCCAAATTATAAAAATTTGATATTTTCTTACAGCCTTTACAGACTGAAAAGAACGTTGTTAACTATAGACTCGAGCATCTCCTGTCTGCCGCTTGAGAGTGAGCCGGTTACCTCGCCCTTCTCAAGAGCACACTTTTCAAGTGCTGCGAAGTAGTTCTGGCCTTCCTTGAACTTGCCGGAAATCTTCTCGTTAAATACTGGGTTGCCAGCAATAAGATCATCCATAGCCTTTGTGTTGTTTACATACTCAGGTTTAACCTTAACGTATGAAGGCATCTGAGCCTCGTCAGATGCAATGGGAAGGATGAACTCACGAACTTCGTTATCATTATCTGTACCGGGATTAACAACCATCCATGCCCCTCCACGGTATGAATACCTGAGAGTCTTCATATACAGCCCGCTTGTCATACTGAGCGTCGCCTTCGTCCTTATCCTCATCATAACCGCATAATGCGCAGAGAACAAAGCCACCGAAGTCTCATATAGATACGAAGTAATCCATGCAGTTGCAGGATATGCCAGAAAACTTACCGTCTAAAAGCTTCTTTACAATTTCATCGAAGCTATGACCCTTCCGCCGAGCGATGACGTAAGGAACGTTGTCTGCCTTAGAAGCAGCAACTGTGAACTCCTTGCCGTCCGCCTTTAAAAAGGGATTGATAGAGCCTTCATCCGGGCTCTGCTGTTGTTTCGTCAGCCTTGGAAGATGATTCCTTCTTATCATTTCCACAGCCGGCGAAAGGTGTAGCTGCCATAATAATAGTAGCTACTAAGGTTAAAGTTCTCTTAAAGTGTGTTCGTTACAAACTTTTCCTTCTTAAATATGTATATTATACACCATAAGTGCATAATAACTGAAAATAATGTTTATCGGAAGCATCGCGGTCTTGTATTTGTCCGATGACTGTGCTCACCGCCGACTTCCTTCGACCGTTCTGTCCGCCTTTGCTTCTGTTCTGTGAAGCTATTCAAAACTTACGTCTTTGTACATTTTTATCTGCTCGGCAACAGTTATTCCGCGATACTGATCATATCAGAGCTTTCTTTACCGTCAAGCGTTATTCATCTCTTTCCGGTATATGATCTCCGACCTCAGCAGTCGACTCACAACTGGATCAACGGTATTCCGCAGTTAAGGCTTGCTGCGTCTGAACTGTTTAAAACGCTGTCATTGTGCAACTATTGCTTTTGCATTTACAAATATATCGTATTTTGCGGTCAAAGTCAATAATTTGTATCGTTTCTTAATCTTCTTTGAGCATAATGTACCTTTTCAACAGCGATTTTTTAGCAACAATAACATAAATCGACTTGATAAAACTGAAAAGTTACAAAATGGTAAACGTCATTTTAACGCTTATTTCACAAATAAAGGCGGCTTGTTTTATGCCTATTGCCTAACGGATAAAAAATGCGGGCCTTATATCTGCCATTTTTAGGCAAGTTATTAATACATTTTACAGGCTTGTCTCATTTTTGTTAGCTTGATACCCTTTATCAAACAACGCTTTCTTGATTAAATCCATATTTCCGTTTGTCCAAATGATTGTATATCCAGCCTTAGATAAAGCGTTATTCACAAAACTATCGCGTTCCTTTCTATCATCTTTTTGATGACTACTATCATCAAGTTCTAATAGAATGATTACTTTCATATTGTCAACGATAACAAAATCAATATGCTTTGATTTAATCTTTGCAAAGTATTTCGCCCATTCTTTTCCTGCTTGATTTGTATCAACTTCTATCAGATCTGCAAGCCTTATTTTTGCAAGTATCTGTAAGTTTAATGGTCCAGCTATTTCCTTTAATTTATTATAAAAGTAATATTCATTTTTGGTAAGCAGATATTTTTTCTATATGGATAAAAATCTGTTTCCGCTTCCTTTTTTTCTTGTTGCAGCTTCGATTGATTATTCAATAACTGTTGTTGCATTACAGGAGAAGAATTATTATGTTGTTGGTTGGGATTTGTATTTGATTGCATTCCCTGAGAGTGATTGCTGTATTGCTGATTTTGCTGTTTGTTATTATGTTTTGGAACATTATTTATTAATAGTATTATTCCAATTATTATAATTGCAAGTATTATCAGTATTATAATCACTGATTTCATTTTATCACTCCTTTTTATTCATTCACGATACAGACAACTTTGCATAGACAGCAAGTATATCCGAAGCATCGACCGCGTCAATGATACCGTTATCGTCCATATCGGCGACCGCCCTCTGTATGTCGGTGAACTCCCCTTCTTTTCCCGTCGATACCATGGCGTAATAGGAAAGCACCATTGAAGCGTCTACCGCGTCAACATATCCGTCAAGATTAACATCGCCCTTTGCACGGGGATAGAATGCCGTAGCGACCGACGCAAAGCTTTTATCCGTAGCGGGATAGCGTACAAGATAAAGTTTGCCGTATTCGAGCGGAAGCTCCTTTTCAAATTTCGATCCCACATAGCAGCTTGCTTCAAGATCGGCCTTAAAGCGGTTTGAAAGTATCACATCGAATTCGTACTTCTCATAGCCGTAATCTTCGGCAAGCGCTTCATACAGCATTTCGTTCAGCTTTCCCGTCGCAGATGCCTCCACTCCCATATTTGCAGGGATAACGCAGTGACTGGCGTCGACCGGCTCGAAATACTTTATTACAGGCGCTATTGAGGGAGCTTCGGGGATAACCTGTTCAAGCTCCTCGCTATCAAACATATCATTTCCGCCCCTGAGCTTAAATGTCAGAGTTTCACCCGGTATAACCGAAATATAGATACTTCCGTTTTCGAGTCCGTCCACATCTTCTCCATGGACAAAGCGTCCCTTGGCGGATCTGAACTCTTTTTTCTCATTTCCTGTTCTGAATACAAGGAGCTCCGCCTCTTCCGAATCAAACGGTCCTATGACCTCGTTTTTGTAATTAATGCTGAGCTCGCCGAATTGCCTTCTTTCCGGCACTTTGACCTTGAGCTCCTTGTCCTGCTTAAGTACGGTGAGCTCCTCACCCGCAAATTCGCTGACGCTGGAATTGAGGCTGAGCTCGTCGCCGTTGGGAGCATATATCATATCCGCAACAGTATAATTTATAGTCTCATTTTCGAGATCGAAGCCCACTAAATTCTTCACAATACGCAGCTTTATCTGATTATCGGGCACGCCCTCTCCCGAAAGCTCAAAAAGAATCTCTTTTCCCGAAACATCAGTTAATATAGGTTCTGTAAGGGTATAGGTGTCTGTTTCCTTGCCGTCCATGAGTACTTTGCAGTTAGTACCTATATAAAGAGAGAGCCTGTCCTGAGTGGGTGAAAGGGCAATCTCAAATTCGTCAGCTGCTGTCCTTTTTGCGTAATTAAGCTTGCCTACATAATATGAAGGAGATATGTCATAGCCTATGAATATCATTTCCGCCTTTTTCGGATAATAATGCCTCTCAAAGGATTGCACCGAGCCCTTGCAGTACGCACTCACGGTAACATCATCGGTAATTGCGATGGGCTCTGTATACTTTATGGGATCAGACTTGGTTTTACCGGAGGTAAGGGTATAGTATATCTCTGCTCCGCTGTCTGTTCTGAGCTCCACCTTCTTATCGGCGGAGATACTGCCCGCAGGCTCGGAGAAGAAAACCTTATCCACAGGATTTCCGTACGCCTTGAGTGAAATGTTTCCGAGAGTTACCTTTACTGTTCCGTTGTCAAAGAGATCCTTATAGGCAGCTTCGCTTTCCTTGGCATATTTCATCAGTTCTGTATCGGTATCCTCAAGTCCGTCATAAAGCTGATCAACAAGCTTCTCGAAAAGGACTTTCTCCTCCTCATCGGTGTAAACAATCGCTCCGTCGCAGACATCCTTCCACTCCTGTCCGTCGGTGCTGTAAAAGCTCTGGCTGCGGGCGGTGAATTTCCTGATATTCTTATCCTTTGAAAAACTGCTTATGTCAATAATCGTACCCTCGTCGTCCTGAGCATATATACTGCTTTCAAGAGGAATCACAAAGGGATCATCCTCGCAGTAAAGCCTTACCACCACGCTGAATTTCTCTGATTTATCCACATGCACAGGCTCGTCAAGATCTATGCAGAAATAACCTGTCTTATCATATCTTCCCTTTGTTACCGCCGACGGAGTTCCCGACGTCGGATCGTTTTCGTCCTTCAGGTCTGTATAAACGGTTATCTCATATTCAGTGCCCGGACAGTTTATATAAGTAGATACGGCATCTATCATGGATTCTCCGACAGAGTCAAAGATATTCGACATATATGAAGGGCCGTTCTCTTCGGCCGTATCATACGCCGAAAGATTCTGTATAGGGAGATAGGTATCGTGCTGATAAATATATGCGTGCTCATCGGAGTTTTCGATCTCATATACCGCAAATTCACACATGGTCCTGTCATAGTATGAGAGCCAGAAATAGCCCTTGTCGCTTTCCGTGGTGCCCCAGCTGTTCTTGCACAGCCATGCTCCGTCCCCCTCAGGAGAATTCTTGAACTTTGCCGCGGGGAATTCATCATCCCAGCCTATGATCGCAACGGCATGATTGGCAAATCTGGGACGACGCTTAGAATTTGACGTAAAGTATATATTGTTGAAGTTTATAGATTTATCTGACATATAAGAGACATCCACTGCAAGACCGCTGCCGACAAACTGCTTGATAGTTGCGTTTACATCCTCGAAATTGCTTCTGTCATCGTTAAAGTCAAAGTAATAGGCATTCTTCATATGATAATCATAAAGATACTTGCGGTTCTGCAACTCAGCAGGATCGTCAAATACCGCCTTTTCTTCATACGGAAACCTTTCCTCCCTGACAGGACCTATCCACTGTGCCCACAGATTGGTTATCATATGGATAGTACCGCCTTCACTGAGTATGGATTCATATTTTTGGCTGACAGGCTCTATCTGATCTTCTCCGTAATAAGAGTAGAAGGAGGAATGCAGCTCGGAAAGATCTATTGACGGCTCCGAAGAGATCATGCTCGATTCAGCGCTCGCAACTGCCGCATATACCCAGCAGGTACCGTAAGATCCCTGATCCTTTACGGAAGGAACCCCGAAGCTTTCCCTCATGTCAAAGCTCTTCGGGAGGTCGCCGGCCTCTGCGGCAGCATTCTTCATTACCGAAAAAGCGCCTATAACAGGCTCGGGTCTGACTCCGTCCCCGCCTCTGACCATACGGAATTCCGGGATTGAACAGCAACCGGCCTGCGCCGAAACCACTGCGCCTTTTTTATCAGTTTCTCCGCCGAAAGGCAGTACCCCTGCAACTGCCTCTGAGGGAAAAGCTGCTGAAAGTATTACAGCAGCGGAAATGACCGCTGAAGCTTTTCTGATCTTTTTACTCATGTTATGTCCCCTTTCCAAAATATAATATTAATTATATCATAATCAGAGCTTTTTGTAAAGGAAAAGCCTGTATTTCATAAATATAACACCAATGCACAATAACAGCCCCCAAGCGGTCAAAAACCGCTCAGGGGCTCTGTGTTTTTATCATGCAGTAACGATACTGTCTGCCTTATGGAGCTTCAGCTTTTCAACTGCCTGTTCTCTCATCTTGTATTTCAGTATCTTTCCTGCGGCATTCATGGGGAAGCCGTCTACAAAGTCAA
This sequence comes from Ruminococcus sp., assembly GCA_017519415.1. Lineage (GTDB taxonomy): Bacteria > Bacillota > Clostridia > Oscillospirales > Ruminococcaceae > Ruminococcus. Next base: position 26,699 of record JAFWSI010000002.1, on the reverse strand, counting down.
CGTATCTCGGGCACTTGTGCTTTGCCATTCTTGCAAGGCAGAAGTCCTTTATCTCCTGCTCGGTAGCAGTCTCGCCGTCCTGAAGAACTATACAAGCCATTATCTCCTCGCCGTAGTCCTCATCGGGAACGCCTATTACCTGAACATCCTTGACCTTCGGATAGGTGTAGAGGAAGTCCTCTATCTCCTTGGGGTAGATATTCTCGCCACCGCGGATTATCATATCCTTGATACGGCCTGTTATCTTGAAATATCCGTCCTCGGAGCGGCGTCTTGCAAGGTCTCCTGTGTGGAGCCAGCCCTCGCTGTCGATAGCGGCTGCCGTCGCCTCGGGCATTTTGTAATAGCCCTTCATTATATTGTAACCTCTTGCCACGAACTCGCCGTCAACATCATCGGGAACTTCCTGATTTGTCTCGGGATCGACAATACGGCACTCAACGCCGAATATAGGACCTCCGACTGTATTTACACGCTGTTCAAGGGTATCTGTGGTCTTGCTCATGGTCGTTGCGGGAGAAGCCTCGGTCTGACCGTAGGTTATACAGATCTCGCTCATGTGCATCTTCTCGACAACTTCCTCCATAGTCTTTATAGGACAGGGAGAGCCTGCCATGATACCTGTTCTCATGTGTGAGAAGTCGGTCTTGGGGAAGTCCTCATGTCCAAGCATAGCAATGAACATGGTAGGAACTCCGTGGAAGCAGGTTATCTTTTCCTTATTTATGCAGGCAAGTCCCTTTCTCGGCGAAAATCTGGTTATAGGCGACATTGTCGTACCGTGCGTCATGGAAGCAGTCATTGCGAGCACCATTCCGAAACAGTGGAACATAGGCACCTGTATCATCATGCGGTCTGCCGTGGAGAGATCCATGCAATCTCCGATAGCCTTACCGTTGTTTACTACATTATAATGTGTAAGCATTACGCCCTTGGGGAAACCTGTAGTTCCCGAGGTGTACTGCATATTGCAGACATCATGTATATCTATGGTCTTTCTTACACGCTCCACCTCGCTGTAAGGAACGTTTTTTGAAAGCGCCACAGCTTCGTCCCATGTGTAGCAGCCGTTATTTTTGGAATCAACGGTTATTACATTCCTGAGATAAGGAAGTCTTGCGGAATTGAGCTTTCCCGGCTCGCAGGTCTCCAGCTCGGGACAGAGCTCCTTGATGATATCAACGTAATTGATATTCTTGATACCGTCTATCATAACAAGAGTCATGGTATCGGACTGTCTCAGCAGATACTCGGCCTCATGAATGCGGTATTCCGTGTTCATGGTAACAAGCACCGCGCCTATCTTTGTGGTAGCCCAGAAGGTTATATACCACTGAGGAACGTTCGTAGCCCAGATAGCAACGTGGTCGCCCTTCTTTACGCCCATTGCAAGGAGTGAACGAGCAAAGGTATCAACGTCGTCACGGAACTCGGGATATGTTCTTGTATAGTCAAGTTCGGTATAACGGAAAGCATACTGATTCGGGAACTGCTCGCATATGCGGTCAAGTATATCAGGGAAGGTGTAATTGAGGATACGCTCCTTCGGCCACGGATACTGACCGTCGCCTCTCATATTGGTCTGGAGAGGATGTTTGTGAGACTTCTTGTAGGGAGACATATACTCGGCAAACTGCGGGATAACAATTCCGCCGTCGCTGAGATTCCTTGCCCAGCGCTTTACCCATTCGAGAGTGATGTAGCCGTTGTAGTTGATAGTGTCAAGAGCCTCTATCATGGCCTTGACAGGAATATCTCCGGTACCCATGATACGGTATTCAACCGTACCGTCCTCGCGCATGACGCTGTCCTTGACCTGTATGTATTTTATGTACTCGCCGAGATTTGCGATAGTAGTCTCGGGCGCTTCATTGTGATAACGGTAGGGATGATGCATATCCCACAGAGCTGCTACCTTGCGGCTGTTCACGCTGTCAAGGAGCTTTGCAAGACGTGCTGTATCGGAGTAAACGCCGTTTGTCTCAACAAGAAGTGTTACATTGTACTCCTCGGCTATGGGAGCAAGCTTCTTTAAAGTCTCTATGATATAGTCATCGTCAACATCGCCGCCGGGGGCAGGTTCAAGGTCGCCCAGTATTCTGATATATGAAGCTCCGAGCTTGCTTGCAAGCTGCGCATAAGCCCTTACCTCGTTCTCGGCTTCCTGATACTTGTCCTTGAATTTAAGGCATGCACCTGATGATAGACAAGGAATTTCAAGTCCCAGCGACTGTAGCTTGGCAATAGTATTAGGCAGCTGAGCCTCTGTAAAGGGCTGTGCTTTCACAGAAAATATCTCGTTGCCGAGACCTCTTATCTCGATGCCGTCGAATTTGAAATCCTTAGCTATCGAATATATATCAGTCCACGACCAGTCGGGACATGCAAGCGTTGAAAAACCGATCTTCAAAACAATCATTCCTTTTCATTTATCTTTAATGCTTTAAGGTCTTATCATCAATAACGTCTGACTCAATGTGAAGTTCCTCTGCGATATACTTCTTTCTGTCAAGCCCTGAGGCAAGGATATATGCTTCCGCCTGTTTCTTTGAAGAAAAACGTCTTGCAAACAGGCTACTGAAAACGCGCAGTCTCGGCGAAGCCATATACATTCCCTCAGATATGCTCCTTATGACCCATTTCATAGCTTGTCACCCTATCCGAACAGCTTGCAGTATACCACTCCGAACCATTCTCTTACATAATAAGTAGGCAGGAGGTACCATGAAGTGGTCCCCGAGATGTTATAGGTCTCTATCCCCTGCTTTCCGGCAATCATCTCAGCCCTTAGCTGATGAAAGCCGTCTGTAACAAGAGTGACTTTAACGGGGAGCCCCTCTGAGCTTATTATTCTGTTGGAAAAACGGAGATTTTCTTCCGTACTGACAGACTTGTCCTCCATATATATGCGGTCGGGAGATATTCCCTTGTCAACAAGCCAGTTCTTCATGCACAGCGCCTCGCTTATCGCTTCATCGCTGCCCTTTCCTCCCGAAACCACAACAGGAACGCTGTCATGCCCGGAAAGATAACCGTAAGCGGCCTCAAGCCTGCGCTGCAGCATAAGGCTCGGACGGCCGTCCTTGACCTTGCAGCCGAGTACTACCACCGTAGTATCCTCGTCCGGAGGCGGATCGTCGGAAGCCCTTATCATAAAGATACTGATAACAACAGCAAGTATCACGCACGCCGCCGCTGCAAGGGCTATAAGGGTCACTCCCGCCCTGCCCGCAGGTCTGCTCCACAGCTTTCCGATAAAGGCGGAAAACTTCTGCGGAAAAAGGGATATGAAGATCAGCAGAGCCGAAACAACCATTCCGACTGCATTGCCGAGATTAACTATCCCCACGGCAACAGGCCCAGCAAACAGAATGAACAAAGCAAGGAAAACGGCTGCCGGTATGATCTTTGCCACCATATTTCTCCGCCTTACTTCATGCTTACGGCAAGCTTGAGTATCCTGTCCAAATTTTCCTTGGTAGTAGTCTCGCTTCCAAGATGTGTCGGTACCTTGTTGTAAAGTCCGTGGAAGTCGGAGCCGCCTGTCTGTATAAGGCCGTATTTGTCAGCGATAGCCGAAAGCTCCTTGCGGCAGCTCTCGTCAGCCGAAAAATGTCCTACCTCGACTCCGTCGATCTTTCCGTTCTTTGCGAGTTCCTCAAGAAGCTCGATATTGTTATACTGAGCAGGGTGTGCCATGACAGCAACTCCCTTTGCGGTATGTATAAGATCGATAACAAAGTTTACATCGGGATATTCACGTTCAACATAACACGAGCCGTTCTCCGGATTGAAGAGCTCTCTGTCAAGGTCTCCGTAGAATTCAAGCGCATAGCCGTAATCTATGAGGGCACGCATTATATGCTGCTTGAAAATACTCTTTGATGCCGTTGTCCTTTTAAGAATACTCTCCTGAGTTATGGGGAATTTCGCCATGACCTTCTCTATCATCTCCTTCGAGCATTCCTTTCTTATCTCGCAGGATTTGAGACAAAGGCCTTCGAGTCTGTTCGGCTTAGAGGGAGCATAGCATAGTATATGAACCTTGCTGTTCCTCTCCTTGTCCCATGCCGAAAGCTCTACGCCGTGAAGAATCTTTATCCCCGCGCGTTCGCCCAATACGTCTGCTCTCGAAAACGAAGCCATCGTATCATGATCGGTTATGGAAAGCCAGTCAATATTCATCCTTTTCGCCTGTGCAATCACATCTTCAATGCCAAGCGAACCGTCTGAAAGCGTGGTGTGACAGTGCAGATCGCAAATCATACAGAACCTTCTTCCGCCGCATTTTAAAGCGGCTTTTTTTTATTATTTTATTGAAAAGGCATTTATTTCAGAACTAAAAACGGTCATTTACTGTAACAGCAATAATAACGCTGATAATTATAGCATAAAAATCAAAAAAATTCAAGTATTACCGACTAATTTTCACACAGTTATCACTTTTCCGATAAAAAAACATTTTTTATCGCAGCTGCGAATAAAGTTCACTTTTCCGGAAGCCCGTTTCCTTCGCAACGGCCTTGCAGGCGTCTGTGGGCTTTTCACCCATCTCTATGAGCTTGTTTACCTGCTCCATAGCTTGTTCAATGGTCATCTCAGCGCCGGAGCTTTCCCGCGCTCCTTCAATTACAAGGACAAACTCTCCTCTCGGCTCATTGTTATTATAGTATTCAACAGCCTCCGCAAGAGTAAGTCTGAGGACTTCCTCGTGTATCTTTGTGAGCTCGCGGCAGAGTGCTATCCTGCGGTCTCCGCCAAAGGCTTCCGCAAGGTCTGAAAGAGTGGACCTGAGCTTATGAGGCGCCTCGTAGAATACCATAACAGCTGTCTCGCCGCGCAGATTTCCAAGGCGTTCGCTGCGCTCCTTCTTCGGAACGGGCAGAAAGCCCTCGAAGGTAAAGCGTCGAGTGCTGAGTCCGGAAACGGCAACTGCCGAAACTACGGCACTCGGACCCGGAACAACTCTTATGTCTATATCGTTTTCCGAACAGAGCTTTACAAGCACCTCTCCGGGATCTGATATACAGGGCATACCTGCGTCGGTCACAACACCGCAGCTCTCCCCTGCAAGGAGCCTGTCGATTATCTTCCGGGCGTCAGCCGCCGGGCTGTGCTCATGAAAGCTGACAAGGGGCTTTTTTATGTCAAAATGATTGAGCAGCTTAAGCGTAACCCTTGTATCCTCGGCGCATATAAAATCCACCTCTGAAAGAGTATCGAGCTGTCTCAGTGTGACATCCCCGAGATTTCCTATAGGAGTTCCTATAACATAAAGCGTACCGCTCATAACTGATCCTTCCCCGTATCGTATATTTTCTGAAGCTCCTCCGAGAAGCCGTTCTCGCTGCGTATGTAGAGCTGCGGCTCTACTTTCATAAATGGCTTGGAGCCCTTTTTTCCCTCGATAAGAAAGAGCCACGGAGCTTCATCGGCATTTTTCGATACGAAGCGAAGTCTTTTCGGTTCAATATCATGACTCTTCATAGCAAAAATAACATCGCTTAGCCTTTCGGGACGGTTGCAGACGCAGAGCCTGCCGCCGAATTTCAGCAGCTTCTGAGCCGCTGCGCAGACGTCATCAATGGTGCAGAGTATCTCATGGCGTGCTATTTTCTGTGCAGTAATAGCACTCTGAAAGCCTGCTTTGTTCACCTTGTAGGGCGGGTTGCAGGTCACAAGGTCAAGCTGCCCCAAAGGAGCCCCCTCCCATAGCTCTTTCAGGTCGGCACATACGGGGACAATGCCCGAAGTTTCGCTTTTTTCCAGTCCGAGCCGGAGCTGCTCTATGGCTCCCTCCTGTATATCCACCGCATATGTGACCTGCGGCGGCATTTTCTTCTGCATGATGAGCGGTATTATGCCGCAGCCTGTACCGAGGTCGCACGCCTTGTCCTTGGCGCGGTACTGAGAGAAGTCCGCCAGCAGAAAGGCATCCGTACCGAAGCGGTGGTCGCTGCTGGCACAGACGTAAATTTTATCCGTAAGCTTTTCGTATTTGTATTCCATAGTGTTCCTTTTTTATAAATAAACGATCAGTTTCTCATCATTACAATATATTCTGTAGTTCCTTCTTCCAACTTCCTGTTGTCTGTAAGATGGAAACCATGTGCTTCATAGAAACGTATAGCATCAGTATTCTTTTCAATTGTCCAAAGAAAACTTACCTGAGAGGTTTCTTTGGCAAATTCTATTAATTCCGAGCCTATTCCCTGCCCCTGGAAGAAATGATCGACATACAATTCAAGGATCTCTTCTTTATCAATGCGGATAAGACCTTTTATTATTCCGTCATCATACAGGAACATATTGTTAAGAAATCCGTTTTCAATGTACTTTTCAGCCACAGAAAGCACCTGTAGTTCACCAAATGCGTACAAATCGTCCTTAAAAATTGAACGATACTTCATTCGTTTTGCAAAAACAAGTATCTCCGCAATTCTCGAAACGTCTTCTTCTGTCGCTCTTCTGATGTAATGTGCCTTTTTAGTATTCCTTTTTTTCGGCTCATATTTGTTATTCTGTATCATTTCAAGAGCTTCCGCAATAGAAACGCAGTTTGCATACCTGTTTTTCCAAATAAACTCGTTATAATAGCGGTTAGTCTGCTCCGCTGTCATAAAGTCATTGTCAAATATGGAATTGCAGTATTCGGGAACTATCATCTCGAAGCCGTGCTCAAAACCGCATTTCACAGTGGCATCTATGCAGTAATCGGTCTGCAAACCAGTAACAATGAGCCTTTTCACACCTTTTTGCCGCAGATATTCAAGCAGTCCGCTGTCACGAAAAGGACTGTTCACGGACTTATCGAAGATACGCTCGCCTGCCTCGGGAGCAAACTCCCTGCACACATCGAAGCCATTATTCCCCTTGGAGAGGGGCTGTCCCACGCCGTCATCGTGGCGGACATAGATGACTTCTATGCCGTTTTTGCGCGATTCTGCTATTAATTGGCGGACATTCTCGATATATTCATCAAAAGCATAAAGCCTTTCGTTGGTTATGAGCTCCTGCGCGTCTATAACAAGAAGTACCGTTTTCGTCATTTTATGGTACCTCCGCCTACAACAATATCTCCGTCGTAGAGAACTACCGCCTGCCCGCTTGTTACCGCCCTCTGAGGCTCGTCAAACTCAATCAGGTATTCCCCGTTCCCGAGACTTGATACGATAGCCGGCTGCTCCTTCTGACTGTAGCGTGTTTTTGCGGTCACCCGCATGGGAGCTTCAAGCTTTTCAACGGAAATAAGGTTGAAATCATCGGCGATAAGACTTTTTGTGTACAGATCAGACTCCAGACCGAGAGTGACCGTATTTGCGGCAATGTCCTTTTTAACAACGTAGGCAGGACGTCCGAGCGCTATACCCAGTCCCTTGCGCTGTCCGATAGTGTAGTTGATGATGCCCTTGTGCTCACCAAGGACATTTCCGTCCATATCGACGAAGCTTCCGCAGAGTGTATCACAGCCGGTAAATCTGCGGATAAAAGCTGCGTAATCGCCGTCAGGAACGAAACATATGTCCTGACTGTCGGGCTTGTTGGAGTTCACAAGTCCCGCCTTTTCCGCAAGCTCCCTAACCTGTGACTTTTCAAGGCTGCCCAGCGGAAAAAGCGTATGGAAGAGCTGTTCCTGAGTGAGAGCGTACAAAACGTAGGTCTGATCCTTGCTGCGGTCTGCGGGACGTTTCAGCAGCCAGCGGCCGCGCTTCTCGTCATATTCGTTCACGGCGTAGTGTCCCGTGGCTATGTAATCGTAACCCAGCTCCTGCGCTCTCCTGAGCATTTTATCGAACTTTACATGGCGGTTGCACTCAATGCAGGGATTGGGAGTACGTCCGCATAGGTAGCTATCCGCAAACTGCTTCATGACGTATTTTCGGAAAACGTCCCTGAAATTGAAAACGAGGTGCTCGAAGCCGAGACGGTAAGCCACGCTCCTTGCGTCCTCAACGTCCGAAAGCGCACAGCAGGTCTTTCCCTCCTTTTTCGCCTCTGATATGTCCTCGTCGGAGAAAAGCTTGAGGGTCACGCCCATGACCTCGTATCCCGCATCTCTTAGCAGCATTGCCGCAACAGAGCTGTCAACTCCGCCGCTCATACCGACCATTACCTTTTTCATTAAAACGCTCCTTTTATAACAGCAGGGGCGAACAACGTTCGCCCTACAGAATATCTATTATCTCATCAAGAGATCTGACATAATAGTCAGAAAGCTCTCTTATCCTCGGGCTGTCTGCTTCGGCAACGGGATCATATACTCCGCACACGGGAAAGCCAGCGCTCTTTGCAGTCTCTATGCAATGCAGGGAATCCTCGATAACAAGAGTTTCCGAAACGGAAGTACCGAGAAGCTCCGCACCGCCGATAAAAATATCGGGAAAGTTCTTTCCGTTGGGATATTCCCTGTCGGTAAGAAGAAAGCGAAAACGCCCGTAAACTCCGCAGCGCTTCAGTGCAGCGACTGCAAGTCCCTTGTATGTAGCCGTTGCGATACCGTAGGGTATACCGCGGCTGTCAAGATGATCGAGCAGCTGCTCAACATAAGGCTTCAGAGGTATCTGCTCCTCATAGCGCTGTCTGACCATATCTTCTATACGGCGTATAACATATTCCTTCGTGCAGCTCAGACCGAAGCGGTCAATAAAATACTGTGACGATTCATCGACCGTCATCTTTTTCACCACATCGGAGACCTCTGCGGGAGGATCGCTTATACCGTTTTCTATCAGGAACTCCCTGTCTATACTGCTCCAGACGGTCATAGAATCAAGAAGAGTACCGTCAAGATCGAAAATAACTCCTTTTATCACTATATGCTCCAGTTTCTGTTTTTTATTTTAAAAGCTATGATCATTCCTGCTCCTGCTTGTTCCTGCTCAGAATTTCCGAATGTGGCGCACCCTCGATTGGTCTGTACTTTCCGGCTGTTGAAGAGTCGCCGCATATCACGACAGCCTGCTTGCCCATGAGCTCATAGGCCGCTTTGAACCTGTCGATATCATACGTGACATTTCCCGCAAGAGGATCGGCTACATGGACTGTATTCGCATTACAGTCAAACCCGTATATGGCAACACAGTGCTGAAAATCATTGAACCACATCTCCTCGCCTTCCCATGTGGTCCAACGGAAATTAGGATAAGAAATTATAAGAGCGATCGTGCTCCATGCTATAACGGGTCTTCCCTCAGCCACCTGAAAGAAAAGATCGTTTAATTCCGTTCCCGTCAGATCCACGGCATAGCATGGAGAATCAAGCGACTGAAAATAATCGTTTGCCGTCTGGACAATAACGGGAGAATAACAGCCGAAGCCCTCCTCGACCTTCGGGTCGCCTATATAGGCATGATACATGGTAGAAAGCCCATTGTTGTCCATAGGCATGAATTCGTCGGCGAGCTCGACCTTGTCTATCCCGAAGCCAAGATAATTCAGTACCTCGCAGAGGGCTGTGACCTCACATCCCGTAGGAAGCTCCGGCTTCTGAAGTATAGACTTGAAGCCGTCTATAACATAGCTGTCCGGCAGCTTATAGCCTTCCGGCACGCTTACATCAAGTGAAAAAGGCTCAGTGACAGGTTCGGAAGTATTATTTTCTGTCGCAGTATTACTTTCTGTCGCGGAACTGACGTCAGTCGGCCAGAACGACTGATTGCTCGCTTCCGATGACATGAGTTCTACCCTGCTGCCGCATGATGTCAGAGTTACCATGCCGACAGCGGAAAAAACTGCTGCCACCCTGCGTAGGAAAGCTTCTTTCATATACCCATTACTCCATATCGATCATAATTTTTGCCCGATAATCCTTTTGCGCGGAGGCGATGGTCTCAAGCGAGAGCCCGTAAATATCCGAGGCTCTTATCTCAAGCTCCGCAAAGCGCTCGGCCGTATCGCTAAGCTGGGAAAGCCTGGCTATCGACGAGGCGTACGGTATCGACGCCCGCTCCTTTGCGCAGGAAAGAATCTCTCTTCCCCTTTCGTTGAAGGCAAGTATCCGGCCGTAAGGCGGGAGCTGCCGCATATCCTCGTGGGTTATGCCGATGAGCAGCGCCAGCATTATGCGTCTTATCCTTGCCATGGTATATCTTTTTGTCTTTACGGTGAAAAGCAGCTCGTCTACGGAGCCTGCCATCCTTGCACCGTATATCCTATGTTCAAGCCCCTGCCCCACATCACATATCCCTGCAATATCCTCCGCCGATGAGGTTCTTAGCTTGTACAGCAGCACTCTTTCGAGCCTGCTCAGTGACGCGATCTCTCCTTTTGAAGCTGCGCCGGTCAGGGCAGAAGCCCACTCGGGCGTGGTCAGCCCGCTTATCTCGGAATATCTTCCGTTTTCAATAAGTCCCCGTATATAGGAAGCGCTTGCGGAATCGTTTCCTGCTGTTCCGCTGTCATGTCCGGCTCCCGAACGTCTGACAGTAAAAGGCTTCATGGAGCTTCCAAGCTTTTTTACGGCTCTGAGGTATTCAATTGCAAGAAGATTGTTCGGCGACGATATTATCTCCCCTGCTTCGGGATCGTACCCGTTGACCACCGACGAAAGTGCCCTCGGATAGGTATATCCCTTTTCCATTATCGTCTTTATCTCATCTGCACGAGTAACTGCGGCTATATCCACTGTTTCCATGGCCTTTGCAAGCTTGTCCGCATCCCCGCATTCGCTGCCGAAGGAAAGCTCGTCAACAACGCCGAGAGAATTAAGAAGGAAAACTGCGCCTGTGGCGAAGTTCTCCGCAGAGGCAAGGCTATACTGCACAGGGAGCTCTATTACAAGATCTACTCCCGAGCGAACCGCAAGTTTTGCTCTTTCAAGCTTGTCTATAACTGCAACGTCGCCCCTCTGCACAAAGTTGCCGCTCATTACAGCAACGATATGAGTAGCACCGTTTTCACGGGTCTTTCCGATATGATAAATATGGCCGTTGTGAAAAGGATTATACTCGCAGATGATACCGCTGACTTTCATTTTACTACCTCTTTCTGTAAATTTCAATGTTTTTCTATGATTTTTAATTATATTAACATATATTAGCCCGATACCCCGACGATGCTTATACAGCTCAGCCGGCAGTGGGTATGTGACTGCGGAAGCGCATATATTGCCATTTAAAGAGCAAATTTCAAAAAAATACTTGCATTTTTCAAAAAATAGTATATAATAATATATGCAAAATATTTTTTGAAAGGAATTACATATATGATCATCTTAGTTGTTAATGCAGGAAGCTCTTCCCTGAAGTATCAGCTCATCGACATGAGCGATGAGAGCGTTATCGCAAAGGGTAACTGCGACCGTATCGGAATTGACGGACATATCAACCACAAAACTGCTGACGGCAGAGTTCTTGACGAGGACTGCGCTTTCCCCACTCACACAGAGGCTTTCATGAAGCTTGTAGAGGCTCTCACAACAGGAGACGCAAAGGTCATCGACAGCATGGACGCTATCTCCGCTGTTGGTCACAGAATAGTACAGGGCGCTGATGTATTCGACAAGTCCGTTCTTGTAACAGATGAGGTAATCGATAAAATAGATGAGCTCCGCGAGCTTGCTCCCGTACACAACCACGCTCACGCACTCGCTCTCAGAGCCTGCAAGAGTGTTATCCCCGCAAACGTACCTCAGGTAGTTGTATTCGATACAGCCTTCCACCAGACAATGCCTCCCAAGGCTTTCATGTTCGGCCTTCCCTACGAGGACTATGAGAAGCTACACGTAAGAAAGTACGGCTTCCACGGCACATCACACCGCTTCGTGTCAAAGGCTCTCGCTGAGGCTATGGGCAAGGACGTAAAGGATCTCAAGATCGTTTCATGTCACCTCGGCAACGGCTCATCGATCACGGCTGTTGATGGCGGAAAGTCCGTAGATACATCAATGGGCTTCACACCTCTTGATGGTGTTGTGATGGGCACAAGAACAGGCTCCGTTGATCCTTCGGCTGTTACTTTTGTTGCTGACAAGCACGGCTTCACTCCCTCACAGATGAGCGAGTACATGAACAAGAAGTCCGGATTCCTCGGCGTTTCCGGAGTAGGCTCCGACAACCGTGACATCCAGGAAGCTGCAAACGGCGGCAACAAGAAGGCTCAGCTTGTTTCAGACATGCTGGCTTATGAGATACAGAAGTACATAGGCGCATATGCTGCTGCCATGAACGGACTTGATGCAGTTCTTTTCACAGGCGGCATCGGTGAAAACTCATGGGAGGTAAGAGAGCAGGTCTGCCAGAATATGGACTATTTCGGCATAAAGATTGATGAGGCTCTCAACCGCACGATCAGAGGCAAGCTCACAAAGATCTCAACTCCGGATTCCAAGATCGAGGTATGGATCGTTCCCACAAATGAAGAGCTCCTCATTGCAAGAGATACTCTTGAGCTCATTTCAAAGTAATTATATCATATTTAGTGTTACAAAGCAAGAAGGACCTGCACTCAAAGGTGCAGGTCCTTTTTTCAGTGTACAGCTACTGATGTCTGATTGCAGCAGAGTATCTTTGTCTTAGAAACATCGACCTTGTCTTCTTCCAGTATGAGCTCGCCTATTGAGCCTGCCCTGATTATACCGCCGGACGGATTCCTTACACTGATGATATATCCCGAAATATCAGCATTTACTCTTGAATACTCAAAAGCAAGCGACGTATTTGCAAGGTTGCAGTTCTTCATTGTAAGGTTATCTACATAGCACATGCCCTGAAGACTGTCGATAGTACAGTTCACAAGAGTTATATTACGGGAATTCCAGCAAAAATACATTCCCGTTATCCTTGAATCATATATGACAACATTCTCACTGTTCCAGAATGCGTCCCTTCCGCTTATGACTGAATTGCGCACGGTAACGTTGCGTACTCCGTCAAAGGCATAGCTTCCTTTAAGATCCATGTTTGATATTTCCATGCCGTCACAGTCCTTGGCGAAATAATCGCCGTGAAGCTTCACGTTTGAAAGACGCACATTTGCACATCTCCACAAAGTTTCGTCGCCGTTTGTAAAGGTGACGTCCCTCATGCTGATATTGCTTGAATGGCGGAAGGATTTGCGTGCGCAGATAACGCTGCTCGACATATCGATATTGGAAGAATACCAGAAACCGGCTCTTCCGTCCTCGCTGACGGTACAGTGCTTTATACGGATGTTATCGCTGTACCACACAGGATAATGCCATTTGAAGGTACAGTCGGACAGATCGATATAGCGGCTGTGCTTCAGGGGCGACTCGCCCTCCTCAAACACTGTGCCTACGATCCTGAGTTCATTGCCTTGATACAGAGCCCTTTCCCCCGTCAGGTGCTCATTGAAAAGTTCTTTCATTAACTCACTCCTCTGATAAAGATGTTATTATTATATCATCTTTTATTTGAAAAGGCAAGAAAAATAACAAAAAATTTCACTTTTTTCGAAAATTCATATGACTGAACGCTATAATGTCAAAAAGCTGCCTTGTTTTAGGCAGCTTTCCTTCATGTATTGCTCTGACCGAATATTTCCTTCCGGTACTCGGTAGGCGTTTTTCCGTAGCGGTTCCTGAATTGTCTGTTAAAATATGAAGCGTTTGAATATCCGACCATAGCCGCTATCCTGCTGATAGGATTTTCTGCCTTTTTAAGCAGCTCCGTCGCTTTGTTCAGTCTGCTCGTTATTATGTCCTTGGATATGCTTATTCCAAAGGTCTCGCTGTATAAATGCTGTAACCGCGAACGGCTGAGGGATATGTCACCCGCCATTTCATCAACCTTCCATTCCTTGGCAGGCCACCGGTATATGCTTTCGCGGAGCCACATGAGTTTTTCAATGTAAAGTCCCTCATGTCCCGTGCTGTATCTTCTGAAATCCGACGCATATTCATTGAGCTTGCTCAGTATGAGCCTGAAATACAGATCTATGGATTCAAGACGATTCCTGTTCAGCGAAAAGAATTCGTAACTCAGATTGCGGATTATCATGGAAAGGTCCGTGGCGTCCGTTGCAGGTATGATCCTGTTGAGCGGTATGTCCATATCGTATATGAGCTGCTCCTCATTCTCGTCGGGAACAAATTCCACCCAGTCCTCGGTAAATCCTCTCCCGTTCGCCTGATACGAAAAGCTCTGATCCGGAGTGAACAGTACAAAGGAGTTCTCTGGCGACGGTACATCCTTGTCATCTATCCTGAAAAGGGCTTCGTTTCTTAGCACCATAAACAGCCAGTGGCCCTCTCCCCTGCGCTTTTTCAGCACATAATTATCATCGCGCTTCTGATTATAGCACATATTCTCAATATTCATAGCAAAAAAACCTCGTGTAATTATTTATGCCGCAATATAGGAAAAATCTGTTTATTATTTTATCATGGAGGTATATCCATGTCAAACACAATGTGGTAATTTAATGTTATTTATGGTATTTTCGTTACCTATTTATTATATGCCGCTTTGCACGATAGTATAAATTCACGATATAATGCTGCTTCGTAATTCATGCATATTGACAAAGGATTTCTATTGTTGTATAATCATAAATTGATAACATTATTATGAAAGAATGATCATGATGAAAAAAATCGTTTCCATACAGGATATTTCGTGCTTCGGCAAGTGCTCGCTGACCGTTGCCCTGCCTATTATCTCGGCAATGGGCATAGAAACTGCGGTGATACCGACCGCCGTACTATCCACCCATACAGGAGAGGGCTTCAGCGGATACACATTCCGCGACCTAACAAGCGATATTCCCGCCATTGCAGACCACTGGAAAAAAATGGGGCTGAGCTTTGACGCTTTATACACAGGCTATCTCGGGTCTCAGGAACAGGTGGAGATAGTATCTCAGCTTTTCAACGACTTCGGTAAAAGCGGCACATTCATAATAGTCGATCCAGTTCTGGGCGATGCAGGAAAACTTTACAAGGGCTTTACAAATGACTTTGTAGTAAAAATGAAAAAGCTCTGTTCAAGATCCGATTTCATGCTGCCAAATATGACTGAGGCATCTTTTTTGCTTGACATACCCTATACCGAAAGCTACGACGAAGCCTATATCAGAGATATTCTCATGCGGCTGGCTGACCTCGGCTGCAAAGTACCGGTTATAACGGGGGTACACTACGATGATAAGCTTCAGGGCGCAGCTGCCTATGACTCGGAAAAGGACAGATTCTATTTTTCATTTGACAAGAATGTCAATCAGCGTTTCCACGGTACAGGCGATATTTTTTCAAGTGTCTTCAGCGGCGCCTGCACACTCGGAATGAATATTCAGAAGGCGCTTGATATTTCTGTCAGGTTTACTCTTGACTGTATCGAAGCTACAATTCCAAATATCAAGGAAACATGGTACGGGAGCTGCTTTGAGCTTTGCCTCGGCAAGCTCATCGGCTATGTAAATAAAAATAGCTCTTGTATATGACAGATCCGTGAAGTATCTGTACATATAAAAAACGGTTCACCGGACTATGAGCTTACAGTATAAAAGAGCGGCGGCTGCCGCTCTTTTTTATGCCATTTTTTCCCTGTGATTACAGAGTATCTCAGCGGCAATAATATCCTTGTAATTCATTACGGAGGATATATCATGGCATACAATAAGGTGGTCATTGCAGGTATAAACACCTCGGAACTCGAAGTACTGAGGGAAAATGAAAAGATCGCTCTTTTAAAGGAAATCAGAGAAACAGGCAGCAGGGCTGCACGGGATAAGCTAATAAAAGGCAATCTCAGGCTTGTGCTCAGCGTTATCCAGCACTTTACGAGCCGCTGCGACGATATTGACGATCTTTTTCAGATAGGTGTGATCGGTCTTATGAAGGCAATAGACAATTTCGACCTCAGCAAGGAAGTCAGGTTCTCCACATACTGCGTCCCCATGATAAGTGGCGAGCTCAGACGCTATCTCAGAGACAACAGTCACGTAAAGGTAAGCCGTTCCATGCGAGATCTTGCATATAAGGCGATACAGGCAAAGGACAGGCTCACCGCCGCCCTGCAACGCGAACCCGATATTCAGGAAATAGCCGCCGAGATAGGAGCCAAGCGTGCGGACGTGGTCATTGCTCTCGAGAGCATCAGTGATCCCGTATCACTGTATGAACCTGTTTTCTCCGATAACGACGATACTCTCTATGTCATGGATCAGATAAGCGACAGTTGCGACGTTGACAGCCGTATGACAGAAATATCCATACGAGACGCAATAAACGGACTCAACGAGCGCGAACGGAATATCCTGTACAGCCGTTTCATCAACGGCAAGACCCAGGTAGAGGTTGCAAGCGAGATCGGTATATCCCAGGCGCAGGTATCCCGTCTTGAAAAAAGTGCTATACAAAAAATAAAAGACAGCGTCTGAACCGCTTCTCTATCATATTTATACTGATGCTGCAAACCGCAGCATCTTTTCTTACCCTTAACACATATACAGAAAATAATATATACCAAGCATTATACACAGTGAATAAAAATTTTGTCGAAATACTGCCGCCCGTACTTGAAAAGTTCATACTTTCATGATATAATGATATTTGTAGGGATTACTACAAATTTTTGTGAAAGGGGGAACTCGCCTTGGATGTACTGTTTTGGGCAATCGCTGTAGTCGCATTCGTTATCGCGGAAGTAGCAACGGTACAACTTGTGTCGATCTGGTTCGCGGCAGGAGCGCTTATTACGATGCTGCTGAGCTATGCATACGATCTCTCGGCTCTTCAGCAGCTGGGGATATTCGTTTTAGCTTCAACGATTTTCCTGCTCATGAGCGTACCGCTTATAAGAAAACGGCGCAGGAAAAATGCCGTGGTTGCTACAAATGCCGAACTTGACGTCGGCAGGCACGCTGAGGTTATCGAAGAGATTAACAGTGATAAAGGCACGGGACGGGTCACTTTGAACGGGGTAAACTGGAGTGCCGTTCCCGAAAACGAGGACGAGATAATACCTGTAGGTACTATCGTTATCGTTCAGAAGGTTATAGGTGCAAGGCTGCTTGTAAAGCCTGAATAGTAATTGCAAAACTACATTAATATCATCGGAGGTATTTAAAATGGATATTTTTGGTATAATCGTTTTATTAGTTGTTATTTTCCTGCTCTTTGTTATCATAAGATGCTTCAGGATTGTTCCGCAGGCGCACGTATTCGTTATCGAGCGTCTCGGTTCATTCCACGCTGAATGGGAAACAGGTCTTCATATCCTCGTTCCCTTCATAGACAGGATCGCCGGAAAGGTATCCCTCAAGGAAAAGGTCGTTGACTTCAAGCCTCAGCCGGTTATCACAAAGGATAACGTTACAATGCAGATAGATACCGTTGTATTCTATCAGGTCACCGACGCAAAGCAGTATATCTACGGCGTTGAAAGACCTCTTGCCGCTATCGAGAACCTCTCGGCAACCACTCTCCGTAACATCATCGGTGAGATGGAACTGGACGCAACTCTTACTTCAAGAGACGTTATCAACTCAAAGATCACCGCTATCCTCGATCAGGCTACTGACCGCTGGGGTATCAAGGTAAACCGCGTTGAGCTCAAGAACATCCTTCCTCCTCGTGAGATCCAGGACGCTATGGAGAAGCAGATGAAGGCTGAGCGTGAGCGCCGTGAGAAGATCCTTCAGGCAGAGGGTGACAAGAAGTCACAGATCCTCGTTGCAGAAGGTGAAAAGGAGTCACAGATACTCCGTGCACAGGCCAAGAAGGAAGCTCAGATCCTCGAAGCAGAGGCTCAGAAGCAGGCAATGGTTCTCAGAGCTGACGCTGTAAGAGAGCAGAAGATCCTCGAAGCTACCGGTGAGGCGAGAGCTATCGAAATGGTACAGGAGGCTCTGGCTGACAGTATCGTAAAGCTTAATAACGCTAATCCTAACGAGAGAGTTATCCAGCTCAAATCACTTGAGTCATTTGCAAAGGCTGCTGACGGTCAGGCTACAAAGATCATTATCCCAAGTGAGATACAGGGTCTTGCAGGTCTTGCAACAGGTCTTAAAGCACTTGTTGAAAAGGACGGACCTTCGGCACAGTAAACAAATACGAAAATATACCGCGAGCCTGAGAGCAGAAAGCTCTCAGGCTCTTTTTATATACGATAATCCGTAAATCTTCTCTTTTCTATTGCATTCAGACGGTTTTTGTTGTATAATTAGCTGTATAATGTTTCCGTGCTACGCAGCTCCTGCGGAAGCAGATAATATGTATTCGTGAACGTTAACACGGAACTCGGTGAGGGATAATATGAGTAAGAAGAAAAAGAAATTCGTTGTTTTTACGACAATTCTTGCCGTACTGATAATACTTAACATATGGGGCTTTTCAATGAAGCCTGTAAATTACAGCCTCAGAAGCGATAAACTCAAAAAAGGCATAAGGATAGTTTTCATCTCCGATCTGCACAACTGCTTTTACGGCGGCACGGATCAGTCGGGAATAATCGAGGCGGTAGACAGCCGCTCTCCCGATATAGTCGTCTTCGGCGGTGACGTCATAGACGCATGGGGCGGTACAAAGTATTCTCTTAAACTGATGTCGGCCCTCAGCAGTAAATACCCCTGTGTATATTGTCCCGGCAATCACGAGGAAATGCGCGATGATAAGGAAAGCTTCTACGAGAAAGTGAAAAAAATATGCCCTTTGGTCATGGGAAGCTATGAGCAGATTACTGTCAAAGGTCAGGATATACGCATATACGGAGTCCTCGACTCGGTACAGTGGGGACAGAAAAAAACTCAGCTGGAGGAATGCTTCGACACACTCGACAGCAGCTGCTACAATATACTGCTGGCTCATCAGCCCGAACAGATCGACAGCTACCTCGGAAACGGCAAGGAGCCCGCTAAATATTTCGACCTTATCCTTTCGGGACACGCTCACGGCGGTCAGTGGAGAATACCCGGCCTGCTGGATCAGGGACTCTATGCTCCGGATCAGGGAATGTTCCCGAAATATACAACGGGTATGTACGAATACGGTAATACCGTACATATTATCAGCCGCGGCCTCGCAATACCGCTGCGAATGATATTCATTCCGAGGATATTCAACCGTCCCGAGCTGTCGGTCATCGACATAAACAGATAAAAGATAAGATAATAATAAAAAATACTTGTTTTTTTTACTCATTAATGGTATAATAGAAACAGTGTTTCCCCGTTTACGGGTGAACGCCAACAGAACAAAAGGAGCATGGGCGTTTCGCGCCTGACGGCTGATATGGAAAAAGATATAAATATGACCGAAAAAAACGAAAATCTTATCTGCGGACGCAATCCCGTTATCGAAGCCCTTAAATCAGGCGCTAATCTCGATACGATCTATATTGACGGAAGCAGCGGAAGTCTCGGAGTCATCCGCAGACTTGCCAGGGAAAAAGGCGTTGTTGTAAAGGACGCCGACGACAAGAAGCTCTCACGCCTTGCGGGCGGCGCTTCCCATCAGGGAGTAGTCGCAGAGGGCGCCTGCGGAGAATATGTGACAGCTGAGGATATTCTTGAAGTATCCCGTAAAAAAGGCACAAAGCCTTTTATAATCATCTGCGACGAGATAGAGGATCCTCATAATCTCGGCGCTATAATACGTACTGCCGAGACCGCGGGTGCCGACGGTGTTATAATACCAAAACGCCGGAGCGCTTCCCTGAATGCGACAGTGTTCAAGACATCGGCAGGAGCTGCAAGCTACGTACCTGTGGCAAGAGTATCAAATCTTGCATCATGTATAGATATGCTCAAGGAAAACGGAGTATGGATATACGGTACAGATGCTTCGGGCACCGATTATTCCAAAACCGATATGACAGGCGGCATAGCTCTTGTCATCGGCTCGGAAGGCTTCGGGATAAGCAGACTTATACAGAAAAAATGTGACTTTATGATAAAGCTTCCCATGCTGGGAAAGATCAATTCGCTTAATGCATCTGTTGCTGCGGGCATCTTTATGTACGAGGTGCTCAGACAGCGCAGTCAGGCCGAATAAGGAGAAGATTATGCCGGAACAGAAACCCTTGCTGGAGGATATTCTGGACGAGTATTCTCCCGGAAATCATGAACCTAAAACCAAAGTGGGCAGAGTTGATGCCCAGAAAATAATAAATTCTACCATTGAGTCCCCTGATTTAGTGAAAGCCGCTCAGTCAAGGCCTCCCATATCCCATGAAAAATCCGCTCTCTTCGATAACGCGCTCCGCAATGACGAGCCCGCGGACGACGTGAAACCCGCCGACCTCTCAAGGCATAAGATAGCCGTGGTAAGCGCAGACGCGATGAGCGAGATCCGCACCAATCCCCAGAGGAAGATCACTCCCACGGGAACTATAACTCCCGTGCAGATGACTCCCGACGAGGCGCCGAAGATAAGGCGTATGAGCGACTCCACCCGCGCCAAGGAAATAAAGAGTGAAAAGAAAAAGCGGAAGAAAAACCGCAGGGATAAGGACAACGAATATACCTACGCACGCGAAACTCCGGAAGGAGAGTATATGTACACTCCTCCTGAGTTCAAAAAGAAAAAGCGCAGCCGTATACAGATAATAAGAGAGGCAGAAAGTCCCGAGGGCAAAAAGCAGATAACCGACATCGTCCCCTCACCAGCTGCTGTTGAAGCAGCCAAGCCTGTTGAGCCTGCTCCGAGAGCAGAGCTCACAAGCATCAATCTGAGCGAGAAGGCTCCTGTGGACGCAGGACAGCTCGATGTCCACATCACACAGGAAGCGGACGAATTCATGTCGGTCCGCTCAAAGAACAAGCGGACAAAAAGAATAGTCGATTTCAATTATTACGGTGACGTCGAAGATGTAGGAAGGGATATATACGAGCTGAAAAGCACCATATCTGTAAGAGTTGTCATTCTTGCAATGACCGCTTTCCTGAATCTTTTCATCACTGTATCCAATCAGTTCCAGTGGCCTATACTCGATATACTCAGTATGTCCCATATCAGGACATATCTCACCGCACATCTTGTACTCGGTATCATTTCAGTGCTCTGTTCCTTTGCGGTGATAACAAAGGGCGTAAGAAAACTGTTCAGTCTCAAGGCAGACAGCGATTCAATGACAGCAGTAACGGCTCTGTCCTGTCTTATCGCCATTATCCCCGCATTTCTCAGGCCTCAGCTCGTCGGATCTGAAAATATACATATCTATATGCCCGTCGGCATTCTTGCCCTGCTCATCAATTCAGTGGGCAAGCTGCTTATCATAAGAAGAGCGGCAAGAAACTTCAAATTCGTTTCCAAGAATTTCGACCGTCACGGTGTTACCTATGTAAAGGACGAGGACCGCGCGGAAAGGATTACAAGAGGAACCCTCGGTGATTTCCCCATTCTTGCTTCCATGCGCAAAACCGACTTCCTTACGGATTTCCTGAGATATACATATTCCTCGGATATGACGGACGATTTCTGCCGCAGGGCCACTCCGCTGTGTCTTATCGCTTCGATATTGGTATCGCTGTTCCTTACGTTCTTCTGCAAGGGAACATTTGCAAGTCTTGACGCAGCAGCATTCGGCTTTTCCATATTCAGTATGATCATATGCGCTACGTCCTGCATCGCTATCCCCTTTGTGGTGAATATACCACTTGATAACGTTTCAAACAGCGCCATAAAAAACAAGGGCATAATGCTGGGCTATCAGAGCGTTGACGATTTCTACGATACCAATTCGATACTCATAGACGCAAATGCCCTGTTCCCCGAAGGAACGGTAAGACTTGACGGAATAAAGGTGTTCTCCAACACCAAGCTTGACGAGGCCTTCCTTGAAGCCGCAAGTCTGACTTCAACCGCAGGCAGCACCATGTCCCAGCTTTTTACAGATGTCATAGCAGGCCGCAACGGCGCCCTCTATCCTATAGAGAACTACTCCTATGAGGAAGGAATGGGCATGTGCGGCTGGATAAACAACAAGCGGGTTCTCTTCGGCAACCGCGAGCTCATGACAAGTCATAATATCGAGGGAGTTCCCACAAAGACCCAGGAAGCAGAGCTCGTAGACGGCAACAAGGACGTTATGTACCTTTCCATATCGGGAAATCTCGCTGCTATGTTCATAGTTGACATGGTGGCTGACAGATATGTAAAAAAATGGGCTAAAAAGCTCTGCAAGCAGAAGATATGCATGTTCATCAAGAGCATAGACCCGTGCATAACAGTAAAAAAGCTCAACAGGCTCTTCGGTATACCGGAGGATATGGCAAGGATACTCCCCAAGAAGCTGCATGAGGATTTCTACGAGGAAACAAAAAAATCCGTCCGTCTGAGCGCTTCCATGGCGACGACAGGTAAATTCGCCTCCCTTGCCGAGCTTCTTATCGGCACCAAGGTCGTACACTTCTCGGCAATAATCGGCCTGATCCTTCAGACTGCTTCTATCCTTCTCGGTTTCGTGCTTTGTATGCTCCTGATACTGTCAAAGGCCTTTCAGTCCAACTATGTATATATGTCGGCTACAGCCATGACAGTATACAATATAGCCTGGACAGCCCTTACATACCTGGCGGTAAGCCTGAAAAAAACATAAAAAGACAAAGAACCTGTGCCGCCCTTTCAAAGAACGGTACAGGTTCTCACAGTATAGAAAGGAGCTCGCTATGCCATACAGATATAACGGCAGAGAGTCAGACAACATAAAAAATACAGACGACGAGGATACAATGCTCATACCCGGCGGCTTTCCCGACGAGCCTCCCCGGTCGGAGCTGCCTCAGCTTAAAAGGATAAACCGCCGTGCAGGCTCCGCTAAGCAGAAGCCAAAGACAGATTATACTGCCGATCCTCCTCAGTTTCCTCAGTCAGGCAAGCCACCTGCAATACCGCAGCCGGCTCAGCAGCACTCCCCCGAGGAGCCAGGGTATTATGACTACAATAACAAGCCTCCGCAGTGGTACGTAGACAACAGCAGCACAGGCAATGAGGCTCCGCCGCCCGCCGTTCCGCCTCCCATGGCGCAGCCGAGCAGGCCTCCGAGACCTAAGCGCGATACAGACTCGGAAACTGAAAAGCCTGTCCGCAAAAAGAAAAAACACCGTCACAAATCGCTGACAGGAAGGATAATCAGAAGAATACTTCGTATCATCATTATACTTTTCCTGCTGCTTTTCGGCATATATTCCTGTACCTCAGTTGCACTCATAAACAAAATGGAGCACAAGCCTTCCGGCAGCCGTACCCACTATGCGGATTCAGTGGGCAGGGGCTATGTAAGGAGCTTCCTTATCATAGGCACCGACGGACGTTCCGCCGACGAACAGGGGCGTTCGGACTCAATGATCCTTGTTTCCCTCAACAGCAAGACCAACGAGATAATAATGACCTCATTCATGCGTGACTGCTATGTTGAGATCCCCAACAACGGCTGGAACAAGCTAAATGCCGCCTATGCCTTCGGCGGTCCCGAGCTTCTTATGGACACCCTCGAATACAACTTCGACGTCCGAATAGACGACTATGTGACTGTTGACTTTGCCTCCTTTGTCTCCCTTGTAGATTCAGTTGGCGGCGTTGATATTGAAGTTTCCGACGCAGAGGCTGAAGAAATTAACGTTATCCTTATCTCGGAGGTAAACGAGCTTATGGGCGACGACAGAATGTCAGACCTCCTTGACGGCGGCGGGAAACTGCACCTCAACGGCAAACAGGCCCTTTCCTACTCACGTATAAGAAAAGTAGGAAACAGCGACTTCGAGCGCACAGAACGACAGCGCAGGGTGCTCTCACTTATAATTGCTAAGCTCAGGACATTCAGGCCGTCGATGTTCAAAAATCTTGCTTCGGACGTTATACCCGATATTTCTACCAATATGTCCACGCTCAAGGCTTATCTGCTCTCACTGAGAGCGCCGCTTGCTGCAAGGTATGCCACAAAGCAGGTACGTATCCCCGCCGAGGGAACATATTACGACGAGGATGTTGATGTGGGCAGTGTGCTTCAGATCGACAGAGATGAGAATATCAGGATAATCGAAGAAGAAGTCTTTGCTAAGAAATAAACCAAAGCGGTATATCCGTACAGGATATGCCGCTTTTTTACATAAAAAAGCCTCCCGAACCAGACGGGAGGCTAATCATAATTATTCGGAAAGAAGCTTTTCTGCTGCTGCGATCTTTACACAGATAACGAAAAGATCCATTGCCTTGCCGAGATCCTCAACAGAAGGATATGTAGGTGCAAGCCTGATGTTCTTATCCTCGGGATCAATACCATGAGGGAAGGTCGCACCTGCGCCCGTAAGAGTCACCCCTGCCTCGCTGCATAGCTGAACTATCCTCTTTGCGCAGCCTGCGGGCGCGTTGAAGGAAATAAAGTAACCTCCCTGCGGTGTTGTCCACTGACCGATTCCGAGAGGTGCTATCTCCTTCTCCAGCTTATCACATACAAGTCTGAACTTCGGAGCGATTATGCTCATGTGCTTCTTCATGTGCTCCAGCATATTCTCAAATGTACCGAAGAACCTGACATGTCGGAGCTGATTCATCTTATCATAGCTGATTATGCTTATACCGAGATATTTTTTTAGTTCATCGACATTCTCCCTGCTTGCTCCCATTACAGCAACGCCTGCGCCGGGGAATGTGATCTTTGAAGTCGAACCGAAAATATACACTATATTCTCATTTCCGGCCTTCTTGGCCTCATCGAGTATATTGAGGATACATTTCGGTTTATCTGTAAGGTGATGTATACAGTAAGCGTTATCCCAGAATATGCGGAAATCCTTTGCAGCGGGTCTGAGTGCGGCAAAGCGCTTTACAGTCTCATCACTGTAACAGATACCGTCGGGGTTTGAATACTGAGGAACACACCATATTCCCTTTATAGTATCGTCCTTCTCCACAAGGCTCTCGATCATATCCATATCGGGACCCGAAGCAGTCATGGGGATATTTATCATTTCAACGCCGAAGAATTCGGTTACCTTGAAATGTCTGTCATAGCCCGGAACAGGACACAGGAATTTTACCTTATCGTACTCAGACCAGGGCTTTGAGCCGAGCACGCCCTTGTTGAACGCGCACTGTACGGTCCAGTACATAGCGTTAAGGCTTGAATTGCCGAAAATGATTATCTCATCTGTGCCGACGCCGATCATATCCGAAAAGAGCTTCTTTGCCTCGGGGATACCGTCGGGTACGCCGTAATTACGGACATCGGTGCCGCACTCACTGACAAAGTTCCCGTCGTCGAATACTCTGAGCATATCAACACTGAGTTCAAGCTGTTCCTTGCAGGGATTTCCTCTTGCCATATTAAGGCAGAGCCCCTGAGCCTTGAAGTCGCTGTAGCGCTTCTCGTTCTCACTCTTGAATGAAGCGAGCTCTTCTTTTGTCATCTGAGATAATTTCATTATCTGGATCTCACCTTTCAATATTACTGAGTGCAAAAATGCACAAAACTCCAATTAAAAGTATATCACAGCGAAAGAGCATTTTCAAGTGACAATATAACAAATTATAAAGCGGGAAAACTGTTTTTTTTGGTGTTTTCGGCATTTTACGCCTATATATAGCGGTATTCTCATTCAGTGCGATTTTTACCCAGATCTTTACAATGTTAATTATCCATGAAAACGAGAAAAAATCATTGACTTTTATATGGAAATTGTATATAATATAAGTGTACAGAGAAATTTCAGGGGATGGGAATTAATTGCTTCAGTCAGGAGGTATCTTTATGAAAAAATTAATCTCATCGACAATTTCATTTTTGACATCTGCTGCTATTCTTGCCTTCGCCTCATTCGGCGCAACCTTCGGTGCAAATACCGAACAGTATGTAGGAGCCGCTCTGGAGGGTGAAGAATTATTGCTCGGAGACGCCGCAGATATGGAGCTCTCTTTTACAGGTGCTCCGAAAGCACTTTCCTATTCGGGCAGCGACGCCTATAACTACGGCGACACTCTCGACGAAAACAACCGTGCTGTTTACGACAAGATAAGAACCCTTATCAAGCCTACAACATCAAGCATCACTATCCCACTGCCTAATATGGTCACCGTCAAGCTCCATTCGCTGCCGGGCAGCGAGGATTTCTCGGAAGAGGATATGGAGGTATATCAGGAAGCTATCTTCGGAAGCTGCAAGCCGGGTATCGACGCTGCTCTCTTTGATTACCCCGAGCTTTATTGGATAGAACCGTTCCTTATGAGTATAAATCTCGGCAGGGACACCACATCGTCCACCAATTACCGGACAGGCATTATAACTCTGAAAATACGTTCCTTAGTTATTAATCCTGCCTATCTCGAAGGCTTTGTTTCACTTGACGAAGCGACAACATACGGAAGAAGACTTGACGAAGCCCTTGAAAAGATCCCTGTTACAGGCAATGACCGCTATGAGCAGCTTAAATCCGTACACGACTATATTGCAGGCTTCACATTCTACGATACCGGAGCAAGATTCAGCAATTCCCCTATCGGCGCCCTGGTAGAGCCGGGCGTTGTCTGCGAAGGATACGCCGAAGCCTTCAAGCTTATCTGCGACAGACTCAGTATCCCCTGTGTACTCGTATTCGGAAATATGAATACTGAAGACAATACCGGCCATATGTGGAACTATGTCCAGATGGAGGACGGTATATGGTACGCCATGGACGTGACATGGGACGATACCGACGGTTCCAACGGCAAAGACGTCAAATACGACTATTTTCTCAGAGGTTCAAGGAGATTCAATACCAATCATACCGCCGAGAGCAATTATATGATAACTCAGTTCACTTAT
>JAFWSI010000016.1 GCA_017519415.1 Ruminococcus sp. | reverse complement strand
ATGCTGAGCGGCTGTAAAGCTCTGAAGGAGCTTACAATACCCTATGCTGCAACGGCAAAGGGATATACAGACATTAACAACGGTGTAGACTGGAATGATTCAGTAGCTGATCTGTTCATGTACTACAGTTCTGACGTATGGTTAAATGGAAACCATAATTT
Source organism: Ruminococcus sp. (assembly GCA_017519415.1). Taxonomy (GTDB): domain Bacteria; phylum Bacillota; class Clostridia; order Oscillospirales; family Ruminococcaceae; genus Ruminococcus. The sequence goes on along the minus strand of JAFWSI010000016.1, from coordinate 13,300 downwards.
TGAAGGTTATGCTATCGAGACGATAAACGTAACAGGCGGAGAAAAGATACCTGCATATGCTTTCTCCAATATGACAACACTCAAGAAGGTAAATATAAGCGAGTCCGAGATAAAGGCTGTCGGCGACTATGCCTTCAATAAGTGTACTTCCATTAAATCCATTGAGCTTCCCACATCTATCGAGAAGGTCAATGACAATGCATTCAGCAATATGAATGCCAATGTATACGTATACAACAAGGACTGCGTTATAGGCGGCAATGCGTTCAGCTCGGACTACAGCGGAACCATATACGGCTATGCAGGCTCCACAGCTGATACATTCGCCGACAACAAGGGCTTCAGCTTCAAGGCTTTTGACAAGGAGATAGTAAAGGGAACAAAGAATATCTCCATGCACCCCGGCGATAAGTACGCTATCAGATCCGATTATACGGACCTTTCATACAGCTCGTCAGACTCGGCTGTTGCATCGGTCGACAAGAGCGGCGTTATAAGCGCCCTCAAGGAAGGCAAGGCTGTTGTAGAGGTAAAGGCTGAGGGCGGAAAAACCTGCACCCTCAATATCAATGTAAGAAATACTACGACAACTACTACAACAACTACTACAACAACCGGCACTGGTACATCATCGACCTCTTCCACAACTACCGGTGCAACTGGCACAACAACTGCAAGCACGACTGCCTCAACAACAACTGCAAGCACAACAGCTTCAACAACAACTACTACAGCTACCACAACTACAACTACAACTTCCACAACGACTACAACAACCACTACCACTACTACAACTACCACCACCACCACAACCACAACAAGAACAACAACAACTACTACTGCCACTACAACAACTACGGCAAAGCCCACCACAACTTCCGTTACAAGTATTACTACTACAGCAATAACAGGAGCGATAACTACTGTTTCTGCGTCGCTTACAAAGGTACCGACAACAACACGTACCAGTACAACAACTACCGGTACAACGACTTCAAAGACACCGGCTGTGATTATAACGACTGCAGAGCCTGTTCCTCCCGACCCGGGTCCGCTCCAGATCGACGGAGACATGACGGTCAAGGAAATGAGTATTAAAGACATAAAAGAGGCGGGTATCAGCCTTGAGGATCCGTCAAATTATCATGTATTTGAATATCAGCTCAAGCTGACCTTCGAAGCAGAGGCATTTATAATAAACAAGTATGACGTACAGGGCAAGGGAGGCTCCGGAGAGATAAAGATACCTCCCAGTGTTTCCGTAAACAATGAGCCTGCAAAGGTAATAGGCTACTATGAGACAGAGCAGGAAGAAATGTACATGATAATCAGGGGCGAGTGCAAGTGGCTCAAGGAGTTCTACGATGTACAGCTCATCATGATCAACAAGGACACAACAGGCCGTGTACTTTCAAACTGCACTGCGACTCTGAATTCAAAAGAGGGACTTACGCTGATGAACTGCGAAAGATCCCAGCATTTCGACAGGCTTGAATTCGGTACGCCATATACCATACACTGGTATCTGCGCGGTGACGTCGCAGGTGACTATGATCTCACAGCCGATTTGACAGGCTGGAGCGGCGGAGAATTGGAGACTTACAACTTCAAGTCGAAGAATACTCTCCATGTATACGCAGGCAATGCTTTGAAAATGAAGATAATCCTTCCGAGATACTCCTTCTTTGACGAGGATTATCCTGTAACAATAAGCTTTGAGAACGTTTCCGACAAGCCTATTTACAATATCGAGCATACTGTTTTCGGCTTCACGCAGTATTCAAAGCTGACAACAAAGAAATACCGTAACGGAAAGCTTATAGGTACGTCGGTAAAGATCGACCATCTGCAAACTAAAATCCTTAACGAAAGCTATCTTCTTGACGAGCTCGAGCCGGGAGATCAGCTGGTGGCGGAGATAACCATACACGACATATGGAAATCTATCCTTGAGAAGGAACTGGATAACCAGAAAATTGCAGCTGACGTTATGACGCTCCTGACCTGCTGCTCAAGATCACCTGAAGGACTCGTTTTAAATCTTGTATCAACAATTTACAGATCGGTGCTTGACAGTATAGTAGTGGCACACGTTCTGAAATGCGTGGACGTTGTGACGCTTCAGGGTTCTACGACAAAGGTACCCTATGAGGTCATAATAACTGATATTTCTCCTGAACTTGCTGCAAAATATTCGCCGGATCTTGTGAAGAATCTGTTCAGAGATATGGTTGGCTGGGCGCTCGATAAAGGCGGAGCCCCCGATGTTATTCAGGCTATTTACAATTTTGGAGTATTCGTTGAGTCCGCTACAGCTCCCGGTGCCTCGGTTGATGATGTTTTGCATGCTTATGTTCAGTATTTAGCATCATTTGCTGATGACAACGGAGTATCACAGAATGTTCTTACGCTGCTTCGTGATGCATATTACAGCATACGCAGTCCCAAGGGAGGCGGAAGCGTAAGATTCTATGTGATAAGAGCAGACGGTACTATACAGTATGCTCCCGGCAGAAAGGTAAAGGCTCAGGGCGAGCTTCTCAGCGACGATTTCGACATAGAGGTCGTTGACGGAGACTACACCGTAAACGATGACGGCTCCATCACTCTCAACGGTGATGCTGTCGTTAAGGTAACACCCAAAAAGGCAGGCGTAAAGGCAACTCTGTGCGCTGTTGCGGAAAACGGCGAAGAGGAGATGCGCATACCCGTTCAGGTAGTGGACGAGCACGAGTGCGACGGTGAATTCTTTATACTGGAAACACCCGGTGAGGATCACGGCGCAGTTATGGCTTCATTCTGCGATACCTGCGGCGGTCTTATCGACTGCACACAGCTTCCCAAGGAGGCAACAGCAATGCTCAGCAACGGTCAGGCTTATCAGGATATAAGAGGAGCACTGGCTGACGCTGAAAAGGCAGAGGAGAAGCCTGATCTCTATATATTCGGCGATGTGAATATCGTTGAGGACGTTACTGTTCCCGAGGAGCTTATGCTTGTTATAACTCCTTATACTAAGATAACTCTCGATCAGGGCTGCAAGCTTCTGGCAAAGGGCGAGGTAAAGGACTTCAGCGGTTATGATTACGATCTCAGCGGCAACGGTCCTATCGTATCAACAACAACGACTACTACTGCAAACACTACTACGACAACTACAACCACTACATCTACCACAACCACGACAACAACTGCAACTATAACTTCAACCACAAATGCTCCGGAATCGAGCACAACCACAACTTCCACGACAACACAGCCTGTTCAGACTACAACGAGCGGCGGGGGCGAAGGCTCCACACTGCCGGAAACAGGCTATCCCGTATCATTTGACTTCATCGCAGGCCTTGCAGTCCTTATGACTCTGGCAGGCGCGGTTATGGTGATCAGGAATAAAAAGGAAGAAGAATAATCATAAAGTAAGCGCCGCTTGAAAAAGCGGCGCTGTCTTTTAATAGCTGTAAATCAATGCCTGTTTTACACGAAAGGGCAAAATGTGCCTGACATAAATAAGTGTTTTGCAGCTCTGGAACATGGGTCAGGTCATAAAAACTAAATTACAGTTCGATTACAAATTCGGATAATGCTTGACATTTTGTCCGTATACTGTTATAATAACGCCATATTCTACGAAAGGACGGTGAACGCCATGACAAGCAATTACAGTTTTTATCAGATGCCAAAAATGAATAATACTATTTTTAAGCATGGAGTTTGCCCGAAATGTTCAGCCATGTGCTGATATTTTGCGCATATAACGGCATTGAGCGCTCCTGCGGGAGTGCTTTTTTATTTTATCGGGCAGCTTCGGAAAGGAAGAAGCTATGATCGGATTAAACGGAAAATACAATTCAGCCACGGTCTTTACCGAAGTCATAGACGAGGGCGCGATCTCACAGATAATCGAGCTTTGCAGCCAGCCCATGAGCGAGGGAGCAAGGATACGTATTATGCCCGACGTCCATGCGGGAGCGGGCTGTACTATCGGCACAACCATGACCATAACGGATAAGGTGGTTCCGAATCTTGTGGGAGTCGATATAGGCTGCGGCATGGAGACGGTAAGGCTGAAGGAAAAGCATATCGAGCTCCAGAAGCTGGATAAACTCATTTATGAAAGGATACCCTCGGGCTTTGCCATAAGGGAAAAGGCACACCGCTACAATGAGAGGATAGACCTGACGGAGCTTTACTGCTACAGGTATATAAATCCTGTACGGGCGGAGCGCAGCATAGGTACTCTCGGCGGCGGCAACCACTTCATCGAGGCCGACAAGGGTGAGGACGGAAGCATATACATCGTTATCCACTCGGGCTCCCGCCATCTCGGAGTCGAGACTGCGAAATACTATCAGGAAGAGGCATACAGACGTCTTAACGGCAGCGCTCAGAAGGACATTGACGCTCTCATTGAACATATGAAGTCGGAGGGCAGGGAAAAGCAGATACAGTCGGAGATAACAAAGCTTAAAAACACAAAATCCACGAGCGTTCCCAAGCATCTTGCATACTGCGAGGGAGAGCTCTTTGAGCAGTATATCCACGATATGAAGATAGTCCAGCAGTTCGCCATGCTCAACAGACAGGCAATGATGGACGAGATCATCAAGGGTATGCACCTGCATACCGAGGAGCAGTTCACGACCATACACAACTACATCGACACGGAAAACATGATACTCCGCAAGGGAGCCGTTTCGGCTCAGGCAGGAGAAAAGCTGCTGATACCCATAAATATGCGCGACGGCAGCCTCATCTGTACAGGGAAGGGCAATCCCGACTGGAACTTCTCGGCGCCTCACGGTGCAGGCAGACTTATGTCACGTTCTCAGGCCAAGCAGAGCTTTACTGTCTCGGAGTTCAAAAAGCAGATGAACGGTATCTATACCACATCTGTAAATGCGCAGACTCTTGACGAGTGCCCGATGGCGTACAAGTCCATGGAGGACATTGCGGGAAATATCGGCGATACCGTGGAGATAAACGAGGTCATCAGACCTGTATACAACTTCAAGGCAGGCGAGGAATAACGGAAATATACACAATGACAAACACACATGAAAAATGGGAGACCGTCGCTGGATTTGCCGAGAAATGCTCATGGAGAGCAGGAAAATACCTTGCGGAGCTTATGCGCTCCGATTCCTTCAGGGACCGGGAGCGGGTATTTGCAGCATTCGATGACGGCATACCCGCTGGCTTCTGTACTCTAACCGAAAAGGACGAGCTTGCGCCGAAGTATCCATATACTCCGTTTATAGGCTTTGTTTTCGTTGACGAGGCTCGCAGAGGCAGGAGATTATCCGGAAAAATGATAAAAAAAGTACTTGAATACGCAAAAAGTATCGGGCACCGCAAGGTATACGTCATGAGCGGCGAAAAGGGACTGTACGAGAAGTTCGGCTTCATTCCCATGGGAGAACATGAAACAGTATACGGAAATACCGAGCAGCTGTTCGTGAAAGGACTGTAAGGAGGCAGAGCATGGAAAAATTCGTATCCTATGATAAGATGAGCAAAAAGGAGAAAAAGAAGATAGACTCCGCAAAAAGGGGGAGCTGGAACGGCGTCGATCCTGCCACAAAGGTGGTTGAGACTGATAAAAAGCGTTACAGGCGTAAGCCTAAGCACCCCGGAAAGTTTGAAGAATGACTGTGAATGAGCCCTTCCGCGAATGTGCGGAAGGGCTCATTTTCTTTTGCTCTTGAAAAAGGGGAGCGGCTGTCTTATAATAAATGTGTACTCCATAACCGCGATCGGAGGTGCGTAAATGTTTTTTAATCTGTTTTTTGCGCAGATACTGACCGGAACTGAAAAATTTTTCCGCAGATGAAATATATACCGCAGAAATTCGACTATATAAGTAAGAGGACCTCATGCCTCATGAAAGGAGGCTTATCTCATGGACGACGCGTCTATCATGGAACTGTTCCGTAAAAGAGATGAAAGCGCCATTGCGGAACTGCGGCTGAAATACGGACGGCTCTGCCTTTATATTACGGGAAATATCCTCTCTCAGCGGGAGGACGCCGAGGAATGCGTCAACTCTGCATATTTCGACGTATGGCAGAATATACCGCCCGACAGTCCCGACGACCTTAAGACCTATCTGTGCCGCATAGTAAAAAACAAAGCCATAGACAGGCTCAAATATAATTCCGCAGAGAAAAGGAACCCGCAGCTCACCGTATCTCTCGACGAGCTCTCCGAGTGCATACCCGACAACAGGGGAGAGGAAGTATCCGCCGAGGAGCTTGCAGGGCTGATAAGCCGCTTCCTGCGTACTCAGGAGGAAAGACGCAGAAGACTGTTCGTAAGGCGCTACTGGTACGGCGACTCGCTGAGGGAGCTGGCTGAGCTTTTCGGAATGAACGAAAGGACAGTGGCTACCGATCTTTATCGGACAAGAGAAAAACTGAAAGCCTTTTTACAGGAGGAGGGTTATTATGGATAAGATGAAACTTTTTGAGGCCGTCAATATGATCGGCGACGATCTTGTAAAGGACGCATCTGAGGAAAGGATAAGAGCTGACGGAAAGGACAGTCCCGTTATCAAGACCGCGCAGGACGGGGAAAACGATATTACCGTTTCGGGAGTCGAGACCTACCGCAGCTTCAAATGGCAGAGATTTGCGGCAGTCGCCTCGGCGGTACTGCTTACAGCGGGAATAGGTGCAGGCGGAGCTCTCATGCTCAGACACCGTCCTCCGCTGCTCAATGAGATAAGTGAAATTACCTCTTCGGAAACGACAGCCGTAACCGAAGCAAGGGCAGGAGAAAAGGGCTCCGACGGGAGCGAAAAAAGCAGCAGCGCTGCTGTCACAGCTGCTGAAAACGGAACAGAGAAAGCTGAGGATATAACCATGCCGGAGGAGAAAGATACAGCGGAAAAGCCGGGCAATGACAGGAATGAGGACGTTACGGAGGCTCCTCGGGAGGAGAATGACGGGATTGTTACAACGGCGGAGGTATCGCAGCAGTGGAAGACCTCTCCCGCTGTTGCTGAGACGCGGTCAAAGCCCACGACCGTCACTACAGCAGATGTACACTATCCGGGGGAGAAGACCACGACAACAGAGCCATTCAATCCCTATGCCCCGGAGCTGCACGAACCGGGATATTATCGCACAAACTATCTTACATGGTATCCCGAGGATACGGATTGGCTTTTCAATATCCTGGAAAATCTTGACTATCAGCCCTATACCTGTGACTGCTTGCCGGAGGCTTTGATATGCTGCAGCAACGGTACAACCTTTCAGTTTAACTTCTCGGAAGGATATGTACGGAGGAACAATCGTGAACAGGCGCCCATGCCCGATGAGATTCGACAGTATTTCATAGGTATTGCAGAGTGACGATGATGAACATAAGCAGATTTACAGCAGCATTGGTCGCTTCAGCATTATGTCTTCCGGCTGTGATATGCCCTCTGCCCGCAGGGGCCGGGGGCTTCTTCATAAGCGGCGATGTGAACGGAGACGGAGCTTTTGAAATATCCGACGTTGTGCTGCTGGGGAAATGGCTCCTTGCCGCACCCGATACGGAGCTTGCAAATGGGGAGGCAGCCGATATTTGCAGGGACGGCGGCCTTGATGTGTTCGACCTTGCCGCAATGAAGCGTGCTCTGATAAGCAAGGGGCAGACAGCGGTTATAAGTTCTCCCTCATGCAGGGCGGCGGCTCTTGCCTGTATCGACAGCAGGGAGCTTCTCTACAGCGACAATATCAACGAGCGTATAGCTCCCGCAAGCTTAACAAAGCTGCTGACGGCTTCCGCAGCGCTGAAATATCTCAGTCCAGATACGGTGATAACCGTAGGCTCCGAGCATAACCTTGTGAGGTCGGGCTCCAGCCTTTGCCTTATACAGCGCGGGCACCGCCTTAAGCTTTACGACCTGCTGACAGGAATGCTCATGGCTTCGGGCAACGACGCGGCGTACACAGTGGCTGTGGCTGCGGCGAGAGCGGCAGCTACCGACGTGAGCATGAACGATACTCAGGCCGTGGAGTATTTTGCACGTCTTATGAACGAGTATGCCGCTTCCATCGGCATGAAGAACAGCAGCTTTGTAAATCCCGAGGGCTGGGACGACGATAGGCAGTATACTACGGTATCTGATCTGCTGATTCTTGCAGAGCATGCCTTTTCCATTCCCGAGATAAGGACTATAACGGGTACATATCAGAAGCGTGTGGTATTTGCTTCGGGGGAAAACATCACATGGACGAACTCCAATGCCCTTCTTGTGCCCGGCGGGGCGTATTATTGTGCCGAAGCAGCGGGCATGAAGACAGGCACCACCGCAAATGCGGGAAACTGTCTCATAGCGGTGTTCGCGCACAGCGGCAGGAGCTATATCTCTGTTGTAACGGGGTGCGGTACGAATGCCGACAGGTACGAGCTCACCCTGAAGCTTTACGGCTTGATATAAAACAAAGGCTCACAGTTATCTGTGAGCCTTTTCCGGTCATTCATTCATTTTGAAGTATTTGTCGTAGCCCTCCCAGCCTGCAAGATAGCGGGCAAGGATCATACCGTCGGCTTTGGAAACAGTGCCGTCGCCGTTGATGTCGGCTGCGTCGGTATCTATGACTATACCCTCCCAGCCTGCTATAAACCGTGAAAGGAGCATACCGTCGGCCTTGCTGAGAGCGCCGTCTCCGTTGATGTCGCCTGTGAGCTTATCGGTGACGGGCTCGTCGGGCTTGTCGTGAGCCGCCTTTTCCACGGTCACACTGAGCTGTACCACATTGCAGCTGCTGTCGATGATACTGATAAGTGCCTTGCCTTCGCCGAGAGCGGTAATGACGCCGTCTTCCGAAACATCAGCCACGTCAATATTGTTTGATTTGAAGGTGAAATCAGCGGGATCAACAGGTATGGTGTAATGCTGACCGCTTTCCAGAGTTACCGGATCAAAGTCCGGAGTAACGGGTGGTATAGTGACAGATGTGGTCGTAGCCGTTTCCGTGGTTGCGTCCTGAGAAGGATGCACCACTTCCGTTACCGGAGGCTGCGGAACAAAACCGGGATTTGTCGGGAGCTCCTGCTCATTGCCCGAGCCTGAACCGTTATCGGGGGCGATACCGGAATCAAATCTGGTCAGATCAAATTTTTCGATCATATTTATCAGATTTGTGGTATAGATTACGTCAGTTGCCCAGCCGTCTTCCTTTACAAGGGTGCAGGCGACCTTATAATCTGTTACGCCTATGAGGTTCCGGTATCTTCCGCCGTTGCCGTAGATAAAAGCATAGTAGCCCTTCATTCCGTCTTCAAAGGAGGAATATGATCTGAATCTGGCGGTGCGGGTATAGACCGTTCCGTCCTCCTTATGTTCGTTTGTTTGCAGTTCCACGTAGTCGCCGCTGTAGCTTGAACCGGCAGTCATGCCGAAATAATTATGATGCTCTCGGGCAAGGGAGCTGAGTCCCGAGGAATGCTTTGAAGAGGCCGACTCCTGAATAGCCTGAGCTGCCACAAAGCTGGGCAGTATCCTATATTCGCCGTAATGATCGTGTGCGTAGTTTCCCACATCCTCGATCAGCTGTGACTGTCCGTCTGTAAGTGCGAATACAGGCGAGGATACGGTAAAGAAAAGAGATACATTCAGCATCATTATGACAGCGAGACTGTATGTCACCAGCTTATGTAATCTTTGTTTCATATAAGTACCTCCGTATTTTAATACCTATACCATGGGGGGATAACCGCGCAAAGGCAGTTATCAAGTATACACTAATTATATAATACAGGACAGATACAGGCAATAAAAACGGAGCCCAAATATAGCTTTAAGAGTAAACTTTGTTTATGTCGCATAATCTGCCGCTTCTTTTTTGTTCAATTCAACAACAGGAGCTTTTGCCCCGGGAAATGTTGAGCTGCCGGCTTTGTGGGAAGTGCACAACACGGACCTGCCAATTTCAGTATTATTGCAGATTGCGCAGGCTGCTCCCGTATGTTAAAATAAAAATAGCAGCTGAAGGCTGCGGGAACACATTATCATTGTAACGGGAGGTCGTGCGTATGGGACTTTTTTCAAAGCTTCTCGGAGAGAATTCCGAGCTGGGAGGACTTATCAAGGACGTTGCCAATGCCATAAAGCAGGAGTCTGTCAATCTTCATGAAAGCGAGCAGACGGAAACGGAAAGTACTGCTCCTGCCAATACGGAAAATGCAGCTGAGGAAGCTGTCGAAGCAGGACCCTCCGGCTTTTCATGGGGACCCGTTATGCCTGCTGAGGAGAACCAGTACAACTATAAGGGCACATACAAAGAGTATTTCAGCGATTTGTTCCGCAGCGAGTTCTCCGGATACCGCATAGAATCGACTGATGCAAATAACGGCAGGATAACGGTTTTCACCTTCTGGAGCGGCGACAGGAAGGCTCTTGTGGTGGAGCTTCTGTCGAGAAAGAGCTCAGTGTACAAGCTCCGTTCGGACTGCGCAAAGGAAGGCGTTGCATATCTGCGCTATTACTACGATTACCACGGCTGGTGGAATACGCGTGAGTACGTAAAGCAGCGTACACGCAAGGCTCTTGAGGGCTGATAAAACAGAAAAAAACAGAAAGAGAACGCTTTGCGCCTGCGGCGGATCAGGCACGGCTCAGCAGAGGCTTCGCAGGCAGCCGGGCTGTGTACGGTCCTGTACTTCCAAGAATTTTCTTGGATTTAACGATTTCTCTTTCTGTTTTTCTTATTGTGAGGGAGCGGATTATGACGTTACTTGACAGGCTTTCCCTGCGCGAAAGCTGGGAGAGCTTTTATACATACAAGAAGTCGCTGACGGGCAGCACGCAGTTCTGCAAGGAGCTGAGGGACTTTATTGACAGCGGCGGATATATCCCCGTATGTGACAGTATAAAACGGGGAGGTGACTTTCCTTTGCCGCGGAGAGCCGTCATAAGCAAGCTGGATACGCAGAAAAAAAGAGTGGTGTACACTTATCCTCCGGCTGAGAACATGGTGCTGAAGCTCCTGACGTATCTGCTGCTGAGAAAGTATGACGGACTGTTCTGCGGGGGACTGTATTCCTTCCGTCCCAACAGGACTGCCAAGGACGCTATACGCAGCCTGACGGGAGCACAGGGTATAGACGGTATGTATTCCTACAAGGCGGATATAAGCAATTACTTCAATTCAGTTCCCGTGGAAAGACTTATTGACACGCTTGAAAGGGTCACTGCCGACGATCCCGGGCTTTACGCGTTTTTGTGCAGGCTGCTTGCCGAGCCCTGTGTATTGGATGGCAGCCGTATCATCACCGAAGAAAAGGGTATAATGGCGGGAACGCCGCTGTCGGCGTTTTATGCCAATCTCTATCTTGCGGAGCTCGACGACTATTTTGTCGGTAAGGGTATACCATACGGACGTTATTCCGACGATATTATCCTTTTTGCTCCCTCGGAGAAGCAGCGGGACGAATATGCAGACTTCCTCCGCAGCTTCATATCGCAGAAGGGACTGAGCATCAATCCCGCAAAGGAGAGCTTCACGGCTCCGGGAGAGGAGTGGACCTTTCTCGGCTTTTCCTATAAAAACAGCGTAATTGATATTGCTCCCGCCTCGGTGGAGAAGATGAAGAATAAAATGCGGCGCAAGGCAAGAGCGCTTCAGCGCTGGCGTAAGCGAAATGAACTCAGCGGCGAAAAGGCAGCGCTGGCATTTATAAGAATATTCAACAGGAAGCTTTTTGAGTGCACTGAAAACAGCGACCTCACATGGAGCAGGTGGTTCTTCCCGGTCATAGATACCGACGAAAGCCTCAGGGCGATAGACAATTACGCTCAGGACTGCGTGAGATTTCTTGTCAGCGGTAAGCGGACAAAGTCACGCTTCAACGTGAGGTATGAATATATCCGAAGTCTGGGACTGCGCAGCCTTGTGCATGAGTATTACAGGCAGGAATGACACCGTAAAACGCGATATTTTACTTGCTTTTTCCCGCCGCAGAGGCTATAATAAGACCGGCATGACAACATTTTACATCAGGAGAATGACATACTTTATCGACGCCGCTTTTATGCAGCAATATATGTATGACTCAATGTAAAAATGAACGGAGATAATTGCTATGGATCTTGTAATTTTGGATCTGCTGATCGCAGCATTGTTCATCGCTGGTGCAGTCGTATGCTTTTATAGGGCATTCCAGATGAGTAAGGCGAAAAAAGCGGAAAAGGAAAAACAGCAGGGAAAGGATAAGTATTAAGATAAAAAGCTTATACCCTTACGGTATAAGCTTTTTTGCATATTAAAATGCCCACGGCTCAGCCGTGGGCATTTTTCCTGTTTCTTTCACATATCAGCTGAAGTACTTGTCATAGCCCTCCCAGCCTGCGATGTAACGTGAAAGTATCATTCCGTCAGCTTTGCTTATCTTGCCGTCGTTGTTGATGTCGGCAGAATCGAGGTCGATAACTATACCGTCCCAGCCTGCGATATAACGTGCAAGGAGCATTCCGTCAGCCTTGCTTATCTTGCCGTCGCCGTTTGAATCGCCCTTGAGTACAAGAACGATGAGACCGGGTCTTGCGGGAGTTGAAGGCTTGACATTGAACTGGACATTGTCGAGAGCGTCTTCGTTTCCTTCACCGATCCAGACATTGCTCCAATCCCACTCGCTTCCCGAATATCCTACGCTTTCAAGTCCTGTGCAGCCGCTGAATGCGTTGTTGCCTATGGACTCTACGCTGTCAGGGATAACGATATTGCTGAGACTGCTCATATCGGCAAATGTGCTGTCGCCTATATTGCTGATATTGCCTGTCATGTATACCTTTTCGATGCTTTCGGGAGCCTCGAAGGGGCTTGACTGGTTGTCATACATACTGCCTTCACCTGAGATGTAAGCAGTACCGTCGCTGTATACTGTGCCTGTGATTTCGTCACCGAGCTTGACTGTCTGAACTACTTCGGGCTTTTCAGCAGCCTGAGTTGTAGTGGATGATACCGCTCCGGATGTTGTGGTTGTAGTGGAAGCCTTTGTAGTAGTTGTGGCAGCCTTTGTAGTAGTTGTGGCAGCCTTAGTGGTTGTTGTGGCAGCCTTTGTAGTAGTTGTGGCAGCCTTAGTGGTTGTTGTGGCAGCCTTAGTGGTTGTAGTAGAAGCCTTGGTGGTTGTAGTAGCAGACTTTGTAGTTGTTGTGGCAGCCTTGGTTGTGGTAATAGTGGCCTTGGCGGTTGTTGTGGCAGCCTTAGTGGTTGTAGTAGAAGCCTTGATGGTTGTAGTAGCAGACTTTGTAGTTGTTGTGGTAGCCTTGGTAGTAGTAGTTGTTGTAGTTGTTGTTGTTGTT
>JAFWSI010000015.1 GCA_017519415.1 Ruminococcus sp. | reverse complement strand
GATGTTGCCTCTTACCTGCTGGTCAGCAGCATAAGCGGAAGGAACCGAAGGGACACTTGAAGCTACCATCAGCGCTGTAACGCTTGCGCCGACGAGCCTCTTGAAGATGCCCTTTTTCATGTTGATCATTCCTCACTTTCTCAATAATGATTAATATATTTTGAATGCATGTCAACCAAGGAAAAGCATAAAAGCCTATAGGGTGCTTTTACGTCCCTCCTTCCCCTTAGTTCTTGCCTTAATTTTATTACATTTCTGTGAACATTTCAAGTCAATTCTTGCTAACAATTTTTTTGCTTGCTCATTTTTTGCTCTTTTTATACATTTTCGCTGTCAAATGTTGCACATTTTTATGCAACCTTTATTTTATGCCTATTTTACGCCATTTCCGAACCACGATTTTGATAACAATTAGTATTATCGTGCAATGATATTACAATAAGGCGGCTGTAACTTTTCTTGTTTTTTTCTATTAGAAATATACCTCATTTCAGCTTCATCGCAAAAATGACAGGTAACGTATCTGCGTATGTCACCGCAAGTATTGGTCTTCCATTTTGGTCAATATTAGCTTTTTACTGCTTTTTTTCTGCTTTCTCAGCTTAAATGCGCCATTTTCTTTTGTCAGTATTTCATAAATTCATTTCCTTTTTAATGTGAACTTCTACAAATTTTTGATAAAGCCTTTATTTTTCTACAAAAAGTGTTATAATATAAATAACTATTCTTTTTATTATTATGGGGGAAATTATGGATTCTGAAAAAACAAAAAATATAGTTGTTGTCGTTTCAGGTCTTGATGAGGAATACCAGTATAACATTATACGCGGTATGAATACCTTTGCTCTTGAACACGGTATGAATCTCTCCTATTTTGCGGCTTTCGGCGGCATGGTGGGGAGTAAGGTCTTCGACAGGGGAGAATACAGCATATACAATCTTATCGACTATTCCAAGTTCGACGGTGCGATCCTTATGACAAACACCTTCAGTGAGGCCGATATGAGAAGCAAGATATTCTCCGGTGTGCGTTCAGCCGGAATACCCACAGTAGTGTTTGAAAGCCATGAATATCCTGAATTCTACGACATCAGCATAGATAACTTCACGGTCATGAAGAGGCTCGTCGACCATATAATCAACTTCCACGGCGCTAGGGTGCTGAACTTTATTTCGGGTCCTCTCGCAAATCCCGAGGGAAGAGCAAGATATGAGGCTTTCCTCAGCGCTATGAAGGACAACGGCCTCGAAGTCGAGGAGGATCGTATCTTTTACGGAGACTTCAAGAGCCATGACGGAAAACAGGCTATAGAGGATTTTGCCGACTCAAATCTTCCACTGCCCGACGCCTTCATCTGCGCCAACGACAGTATGGCTCTTACAGCGGCCTCAGCACTGGAAAAGCTTGGATACAAGATTCCCGAGGACGTTATAGTAACCGGATTTGACAACACCTTCAGTGCAAGGAACTCATTCCCGTCCATAACCTCCGTAAAGCGTCCGCTTTTCACCGCCGGTCAGAAGGCCGCCGAGATAGTTTACAATCTCATAAACGGAATCGAACAGCCCCACAGCACCTTGCTTGAAGCCGCTCCCGTTTTTGCGGAGAGCTGCGGCTGTCCCTCCGAGACCACCGACGACCTCAAGGAATACAAGAAGATCACATATAAGCGCATGGAGGTCATAAACTCCAATATACACATCGTCAACAGGCTGACGGCAGGTCTTGCCGAAACCGAGACTTCCACCGAGTTCTTCAATGTTATCGAAGAACTCATCGGCGACCTCGGCTGCGAAAAATTTGCTGTATGCCTGACGGACGACTGGCAGGACGCCTTCAATTCCTCGTCATCGGTGACCGATCCCGATTTCTATTCGGGATACATGACGGCTCCGCTGATATGGGACAACGGCAAACGCAGGAGCGTCGGCTACTTCCCCAGCAGCAATATGTTCCCCGAGGGCTTTGAGACCAGAGCCTGCATAAACTACTTCCTGCCCCTGCATTTCAGCGAGCGCTGCCTTGGATACTACATAGTCACAAACGGAGATTTCCCGATATACAGTCTCCTGTGCCATACGCTCACCATGGTGCTGAGCAATTCCATAGAAAATATCCGCAAGCTCTTCCACCTCAACAAGGCCATGGACGAGCTGAACAGGCTCTATATCATCGATCCCCTCTGCAATATCTATAACCGTAACGGCTTCATAAATATCGCAGACGATATGTTCAAGGATTGCGTCAAGGAAAACAAGTGCGTCATGCTCAGCTTCATAGATATGGACGGACTTAAGTTCATAAACGACAACTACGGCCATAACGAGGGTGACTTCGCTATACAGCGCCTTGCGAACATAATACAGGACTGCTGCGGCAGGAACAGTATATGTGCACGCTTCGGCGGCGACGAATTCATCATATTCACCGTAGACGCCAAAAAGGGCGACGAAAGCGCTCTTGCCCGCAAGTTCAACACAGAGCTTGAGGACATCAACAATCTGGTGCAGAAGCCCTATCTGATCTCCGCAAGTATCGGAAGTGTCACGACCTTCGCAAAGGAAAATGACACCCTGTACAGTATAATCAAAAAGGCCGACGACGCGATGTACGAGATCAAAAAGCAGAAAAAGCGGGCCCGCAAGTCCGAAAAAATGTAAAGAGAAAAGCCTGAAAGCTGTCTATGCTTTCAGGCTTTGTTTTATTGTCCGTACTTTTTTGAGTCAAATGGCAGAAAGGATTATACAAAGCAGAAAGAAAGAGGTCAGAGCTATATGCAGCTTACACTTTGAAACAGCTTCCTTAAGCGTTAGCTGCTGCTTCAGCACCCGTACTCCTATCCCGACGATAACAGGCATAAGCACCGCAAGGAGCACTACAAGATCGGGAACAGAAGCCCTCAGGCTCAGGAAATATATGAATACCGAGATGAACTCAAGTATAAACACCTCTGCCCCAAGAGAAGACAGACCGGTCCCGCTCTTCTTTTTACGCTTCGGCTCCCCTGCCAGCGCAAACATCTCCGCTACCTTTTCTTCGGGGGTAAGTTCTCTCTCTTCCTTTTCCTCAGCCGTTCCGGGAATATCCTCCCTATCTTCGGCAGTCAGCGGAACATCTTCATTTACAGCTTCATCTCCGGCGCCGGGCGGACTGCTCTTCCTGCCCGCCGGCACGGGAGGCGGCAGGGCTTCGCCGCGGAGTATCGCCTCCACCTCGGCCAGCGGGTCGCCCTTATACTCTTTCTTTTCCTGCATCATATCACCCTTTCTTATCGGCAGGCGCGGTTCACGCTTTTCTGAAGCCTACACACTGTACCGCAGCTACGGGATTGTCCAGCTCGTCCCTTATATCCACATTATAGCAGCATATGGTCCTGCCGTCCTTTATGAGCTTGGCTTCGGCGATGATACGCTCCGTTTTCGGAACTCCTATAAACGAAGCGTCACAGTTGAGACCTACAACTCCCCCGTTCTGCCAGTTTGAAGCGACTGCGAATGCAAAATCCGCAAGAGTGAAGTACACTCCGCCCATAACTCCGCCTACTGCGTTTTTATGGTGCTCATTGATAACGAGGCTGCATTTTGCATAATGGTCGCCTATCTCGTCGATAACGGCTCCCGCTTCCGTGGCGAAGCGGTCGTTTTTAAATAATTCGCGCACCTTTTCCAGTGTTTCCATGTCGGTCATATATTACCTCCTGTTTTCGTATTCATCTCTGAGCATCGAGAAGTAAAGCCTGCCTACGTACTGCCCGTCCATAAAGAAATAGTCCCTGAGGGTTCCCTCATAGGTGAAGCCGCATTTCTCGATAACTCTTTTTGACGGCGCATTTACAGTCTTGGTGCATATCTGGACTTTATGCAGATTCATCTTATCAAAGCCGAAGGCAATAACAGCCTTTGCAGCCTCTGTGCAGTATCCCCTGCACTGGAAGTCCGCACCGATACAGTACTCTATCTCTGCGAAGTGGTTCTTGCTGTCAACGAGGAAATAGGCTATCTGACCTATACACTCTCCGCTCTCCCTGTCAATGACAGCCCAGCGATAGTAGTCCTCACGCTCGTAATTTCCGATATACTTCTCAAGAAGTCCGTTGACCTCCTCTATGGTGCGGTAGGCAGGCTCGGAGTACATGGTCTGCACGTGCTCGTCGCTTGCCCAGTTCCTGAATACCGCATCGCAGTCTGTATATTCAAATTTTCTCAGTATGAGCCTTTCTGTCTCTATAGTCTGTGTCCCGGTATGTGTCAGCATATTCTGCTCCTTTCATTTATTCCGTATCAAAAAATCTTTCCCCTGACATAGAAGCTATATCAGGGGAAGATGTCTCATACCAGTTCCGACATATCGTAAAGTCCTGCGGGCTGATCCTTGAGGAACAGTGCCGCATTTATCGCTCCCTCCGCGAAAACGCTCTTGGAAGCGGCGGAATGGGACAGGGTTATCACCTCGTCGTGTCCCGCAAATATGATGTCATGCTCGCCAACTATAGTGCCTCCGCGTATAGAATGCATTCCTATCTCGGATTTCTCGCGTTTCTGGAGCCTTGAATGGCGGTCGTACACATAGTGCTTCGAGTTGTCAAGAGTCTCGTTTATGGCATTAGCCAGCATTATTGCCGTTCCGCTGGGAGCGTCTATCTTCTGATTGTGATGCTTTTCAACTATCTCTATGTCGTACTGGCCGCCAAGTACGGAAGCTGCCTTCTTTGCAAGCTGTACAAGGAGATTTATGCCCAGTGACATATTGAAGGTGAAGAATACGGGGATCTGCCTTGCAGCAGCCTTTATCCTTCCTATCTGCTCCTCGCTGTAGCCAGTCGAGCCTATAACAAGAGGAGTGCCCGTTGACAGACAATAGTCAAGAAGTCTCTCCAGCAGGGCGGGATTCGAGAAATCAATGATAACGTCAGGCTTTACAGGAAGCTTGTCGGGAGTCTCAACTATGGGGAAATCCGCATACTGCTCGGTATATATGTCTATACCCGCCACGACCTCGCAGTCCTCGCGCTCCCTGACGCAGTTGTATATAGTTTTGCCCATTTTGCCGTTTGCACCGCATATTGCTATATTTGTCATATTTTACACTTCCTTTATATTCATTCGATACGCCTTAGAATTACGGATTATTTAATGAGACCGTGCTTTGCAAGAGTTGCCTTCAGCTTTGCCCTGTGTTCGTCAGTTAGCTCACAGAGCGGCAGACGGCAGGGACCTGCGTTCCAGCCCAGCATATTCATGGCTTCCTTTACGGGAATGGGGTTGACCTCGATGAACAGGTCGTTGATTATATCAAGATACTTCAGCTGGAGCTTCATAGCCTCTGCGAAGTTGTTGTCGAGGCAGAGCTGCACCATATCGTGCATTTCCTTAGGTATAACATGGGAAGCAACTGAGATAACGCCCTTGCCTCCCAAAGACATTATAGGCACTACCATATCGTCGTTGCCGCTGTATATGTCTATGTCGTTACCGCACTCGGCAGCGATCTTTGCAACATAGCTGATATTGCCGCTTGCCTCCTTGATAGCTGCGATATTCCTGTGCTTTGCCAGCTCCTTTACCGTAGCCACATCAAATCCGCAGCCTGTTCTGCTGGGAACGTTGTAAAGGATTATAGGTATATTCACAGAATCGGCGATAGCGGTAAAGTGCGCTATAAGGCCCTTCTGTGAAGCCTTGTTATAGTATGGAGTAACATGGAGCAGAGCGTCTGCACCTGCTGCCTCAGCCTCCTTGGAAAGCTCCACCGCATAGTGGGTATCGTTGCTGCCTGCGCCTGCGATAACGGGAACTCTGCCTGCAACGTGCTTTACCGCGAACCTGATACAGTCGCGGTGCTCGTCGTCGGTCATTGTAGCGGACTCGCCTGTAGTACCGCAGATAACGACAGCGTCTGTGCCTCTTGCGATCTGGTCGTCGATAACACGTCCAAGCTCGTCATAGTTTATGGAACCGTCGCTGTTCATGGGAGTGATGATAGCGATAGCAGCGCCGGTGAAAATCGTATTCTTCATAGACTCAAATCCTTTCGTCTAATTCATAATTCATAATGCATAATGCGTAATTATACGCATTCGCCCATTATGTTACAAATTTTGAGTATTGAACTGTAGGGGAGCCCGCCCTCGGGCTCCCGAAAGGTTGCTGTTGTTGTATTGCGGGAGGGCGAGGGCGCCCTCCCCTACAATTGACTTTTTTCTCGGGCGGATAATATCCGCCCCTACAAATTTATTTTGTGCCGTAAGCGATAGCAGACTTTAATATTTATTAAAAGTCAGCGAGTTTACAAGCGTCAATGTGGAAGCCCGCGGGGGCTCCCCGCTTAGTCGAAGTAGCCCTTTGCTGCAAGAAGCTCTGCAAGAAGCACGCCGCCACCTGCTGCACCTCTGAGAGTATTATGTGAAAGGCATACGAACTTGTAATCGTACTGTGTATCCTCTCTGAGACGTCCCGTGGATACTGCCATACCGCCCTCGAGGTTCCTGTCAAGCTTAGCCTGCGGACGGTCGTTCTCCTCGAAATAGTGAATGAACTGCTTGGGAGCGCTGGGAAGATCAAGCTCCTGGGGAACGCCCTTGAAGTCAGCACAGAGCTTGAGTATCTCCTCCTTGGAGGGCTTGTTCTCGAAGCTTACGAATACAGCTGCCGTATGTCCGTCCGAAACGGGAACACGGAGACACTGTGTTGTGATATTGGGCGTTGAAGCCTTCACGATCTCATTGCCCTTTATCTCGCCCCATACCTTAAGGGGCTCCTGCTCGGACTTCTCCTCCTCGCCGCCGATGTACGGGATAAGGTTATCCACCATTTCGGGCCATGTCTCAAAGTTCTTTCCTGCGCCCGATATAGCCTGATAAGTGCAGGCGAGAACGTTCTTCAGACCAAACTTTCTCAGGGGGTGGAGTGCGGGAACATAGCTCTGTATTGAGCAGTTTGACTTGACAGCGATGAAGCCTCTCTTTGTGCCGAGACGCTGGCGCTGAGCCTTGATTATCTCGATGTGCTCGGGATTTATCTCCGGAACTACCATAGGAACATCGGGAGTAAATCTGTGAGCGGAATTATTGGAAACGATAGGACACTCAGCCTTGGCGTAAGCCTCCTCGAGAGCCTTTATCTCGTCCTTTTTCATATCAACTGCGCAGAAGCAGAAATCCACCATGCCTGCGATCTTCTCGATATCGCCCGTTGCGTCCATGAGGATCATATCCTTCATTGCTGCCGGCATGGGAACGGACATCTTCCAGCGGCTTCCCGCAGCCTGCTCATACGTCTGGCCTGCGCTTCTCGGCGAAGCTGCCAGCACCTTTACATTGAACCAGGGATGGTTCTCAAGCAGCGTTGCAAAGCGCTGTCCTACCATGCCCGTTGCGCCTATAATACCCACATTGTACTGTTTCATACTTTACCTCTCCTTAAAAAATTTCCATAAAATAACAAAAACCGGTTGCAAACCGGCTCATCATGCGTTATAATAGAAATGTTGACATATCGAGAAACAAATATGCCGATAGCTCTCCATCAAAAGCATGATGACAGCTGAATACCTGTTCGGCACACAGCCAGAGCTGAGTTTACCAAAAACAGCTCTTCGGCGGCATTGCCTTTCGCTGCACACCATCGGACCGGTCGTCCCGTGTACAGGTACTGTTCGCAGCCGCGCCTCTACCTTGTAACTATAATAGCACTTAAATATCCTGTTGTCAATACATTCTCGAAATTTTATTTGCCAAATCATAATTTTGCTCCGCAAAATTATGATTTGAGTTGTTAGTTATCAGTGCATAGTGATTAGTTATTTGCAGTGGGCTTCCTATGACAGCCTGCAAAAGTTTTTACTAATCACTGATCACTAACAACTAATCACTAAGCTAAGGAGATATTAATGGAACTTCTTAAATCGGATTTCTATTACGAGCTTCCCGAGGAACTCATAGCCCAGACACCCATAGAGCCCCGCAACGCTTCACGCATGATGTGCGTGGACCGCGCTACGGGAGCCGTAACTCACGATCACTTCTATAATCTATGCGATCACCTGAGAGAAGGTGACCTGCTGGTCATGAACGACTCCCGCGTTATCCCCGCAAGGCTCTACGGCGAGAAGATCGGCAACGGCACCTTTATCGAGTTCCTGCTGCTGGAGCAGAAGGGCGACAAGCGCTGGGAGATAATATGCCGCCCGGGCAAGAAAGCAAAGGTTGGAACCCGCTTCTCCTTCGGCAACGGCAGGCTGGTTGCAGAGGTCGTGGAAGTCAAGGACGACGGAAACCGCATAGTGCAGTTTGAATGCGACGGCAACTTCTTTACGGCTCTCGAGGACGTGGGACAGATGCCTCTGCCGCCTTACATAAAGGAAAAGCTGGAGAACCGCGAGCGCTATCAGACGGTATATTCCCGCGAACTGGGCTCTGCTGCCGCTCCCACAGCGGGATTGCACTTTACTCCCGAAATGCTGGACGATCTGAGGGCGCGGGGAATAAAGACTGCATTCGTAACTCTCCATGTGGGGCTTGGCACCTTCCGTCCCGTCAAGGAGGATAACGTCCTCGATCATAAAATGCACAGCGAGCATTACTGTCTTCCTAAGGAAACAGCCGACCTTATCAACGAGACAAAAAAGAATGGCGGCCGCGTTATCGCAGTGGGCACCACCACCTGCCGCACCCTTGAGAGCGTGGCAACATTCTGCAACGGCATCACCGAGCACGAAGGCTATACTGATATATTCATATACCCCTCCTACCAATTCAAATGCATAGACGGGCTCATCACCAATTTCCACCTGCCCGAAAGCACTCTCATAATGCTCGTTTCAGCCTTTATGGGCTACGAAAACACAATGAACGCATATAAAACAGCCGTTGCCGAGCGCTACCGCTTCTTCAGCTTCGGCGACAGCATGTGCATACTTTAAGATATTTTAAGGAGAAAAAAATGGCAGATTTAGAACTTTTTGATTATTTCAAGGGAATACTCGACTATGAGGAAGGACCTATCGTCATTTGCAATATAGATTACAGGATAGTTTACGAAAACCCTGCTGCTATGAATTATTACGCTCCCGCTTCTCCCCTCACCGGCAAGCTGCTCGAGACGCTCATGGACGAGGAAATGCTCAGCAAGGTGAGGATAAGCGTTGAATGGTTCAAGGAAAGCATTGATAACAACCGCGTTTTCGCGTTCCATGACGATAAACTCAACATGGATATGTACATACTTGCTATTCGCAACGCCCAAAACGAACTCATAGGCTTCTACGGACGCCGTGAGTACCGCAACCCCGACACGGGAAAGATACTCGACCTCGACTGACCTGAGTTATCTGTTTTTAGTGATTAGTGCTCAGTTAACCAACTGCTGCTTATCATTTGCATACACTAAGCACTAATGACTACTCACTGATCACTGAATAATAAAAGGAGAAGCTATGTTCACACTTCTTAAAACCGATAAAAAAGCCCGGCGCGGCAGCTTTGAGACTGTCCACGGCACCTTCCAGACCCCATGCTTTATGAATGTCGGCACTGCCGCCGCCATAAAGGGAGGCATATCCTCTGTTGATCTGAAGGGACTCAAAACACAGGTGGAGCTCTGCAATACCTATCATCTTCATCTGCGTCCGGGCGACCATGTGGTTAAACAAATGGGCGGCCTGCACAGGTTCATGAACTGGGACAAGCCTATCCTCACCGACAGCGGAGGATTCCAGGTCTTTTCCCTTGCTCAGCTCCGTAAAATAAAAGAGGAGGGCGTTTACTTCGCCTCCCATATCGACGGACACCGTATCTTCATGGGTCCCGAGGAGAGTATGCAGATACAGTCCAATCTGGGCTCCACTATCGCCATGGCTTTTGATGAGTGTATCGAAAACCCGTCGCCCTACAAGTACGTCGCGGCTTCCATAGAGCGCACCACGCGCTGGCTCATACGCTGCAAGGAGGAAATGTCAAGGCTTAACAGCCTTCCCGATACCATAAACAGACATCAGCTGCTTTTCGGCATAAATCAGGGCTCGACCTTTGACGACCTGCGCATCAAGCACATGGAGGACATAGCAAAACTCGAACTCGACGGCTACGCCATAGGAGGCCTTGCCGTGGGTGAAGCCACCGAGGAGATGTACCGCATTATCGATGTGGTGGAGCCGTATATGCCCGTAAACAAGCCCCGCTACCTCATGGGAGTGGGTACTCCTTCGAATATAATCGAAGCAGTTGCCCGCGGCGTGGATATGTTCGACTGCGTAATGCCCAGCCGCAATGCCCGCCACGCAACGGTATTCACATGGAGCGGCATAATGCATCTGAACAACAAGTGCTACGAAACAGACCCGAGGCCTGTTGACGAACAGTGCGACTGCCCCACCTGCCGCAATTTCAGCCGTGCATACATACGTCACCTGTTCAAGGCCGACGAGCAGCTTGCCGGCAGGCTCGCCGTGCAGCACAACCTCTATTTCTACAATACCCTCACCGAAAGGATAAGGGAAGCCATTGACGAGGACCGTTTCGAGCAGTTCCGCGGAAAGTATTCGGAACTCCTTGCCACAAGGATATGAAGATGTACTACATCTACATAATAAAATGCGAGGGAGAGCTGCTCTACACGGGGATCACCACCGATGTGGAACGGCGTATGGACGAGCATTTCGGCAGGACGGAAAAATGCGCGAAGTTCACCCGTTCCCATAAGGCTGTTTCGCTGGAGGCGCTGTGGAGCGCCGGTGACCGCAGTCTCGCATCAAAGCTGGAGTACCGCATAAAACGGCTCACAAAGGCGCAGAAGCTAAGGCTCATCGCCTGCAACGACTGCTTCGCAGAGCTTTTCGGCGAAGAGAACGCAGCTCTGTACCGCCGCGAGAACATCTGAAAAGGAGCAACCATGTACGAAAACAAGACCGAGGACCTTCCCGTTAAGACCGTGCTTGCCTGCGTTGATACAGGCGAATTCGACGCGGAGGTCTCAATAAACGAGCTTGAGGAGCTTGCCGCCACCGCCAATGCGGAGGTAGTAGGCTCTGTTATACAGAAGCGGCCCGCCTACGACCCCGCTACCTGCATGGGTGCGGGAAGACTCGAGGAGCTTAAAGAGCAGCTTGACGCCCTTGAAGCTGAGCTTGTGATCTTCGACCATGAGCTGACAGGAATCCAGGTCCGCAATATAGAAAAGATACTCGACGTCAGAGTCATCGACAGAACTACCCTGATACTTGATATTTTTGCCCAGCGTGCACGCACAAGGGAGGGCAAGCTCCAGGTAGAGCTTGCCCAGCAGAAGTACCGTCTACCGCGTCTTACGGGCATGGGTACCTCCCTTTCAAGACTGGGCGGAGGAATAGGCACGAGAGGTCCCGGTGAAACGAAGCTCGAGACCGACAAGCGCCATATCCGCAAGCGTATAAACTACCTTGAAGCAGAGCTTGATGAGCTGAAGAAGCACCGCGATTTCTCCCGCTCGCGCCGTAAAAAGGACGGTGTGCTCTGCGCGGCTATCGTGGGCTACACCAATGTGGGAAAATCCACTCTACTCAACGCCCTTACCGACGCGGGCGTCCTTGCGGAAAACAAGCTCTTTGCAACGCTGGATATAACCTCCCGCTCTATCGGGCTCCCCGACGGCAGGAGCGTAATGCTCATAGATACGGTAGGACTTATAAGGAGGCTCCCCCATAATCTTGTGGAAGCCTTCAGATCCACCCTCGAGGAAGCCGCGGCAGCGGATATTATCCTGAATGTACAGGATATGTCCTCTCCCGAGGCTAAGGAGCACGCTGAGGTAACAGAAAAGCTCCTCAAGGAGCTGGGCTGCGAGGGAATACCTCAGATATACGTCATGAACAAGGCCGATGCTGCTTCCTTTACGGATACGGTCTTCGAGGACGATACCACCGTTATGATAAGCGCAAAGGAAAAAACGGGCTTTGACAGGCTGCTGGAATGTATAATGAAAAACCTTCCGGAGACCGCAAGGCGCATGAAGCTGATGATACCCTACGACAGGACAGCTTTCATAGGCAGGATCAGACAGGACGGAAAGGTGTTCTCCGAGGAATATACCGAAAACGGCACTCTTATCGACGCGCTGGTGGATATAAAGCTCGTAAAGGAAGCGGAAAAGTATACGTGTTAAGGCAGGGACCCGGGTCCCTGCTTTTTTCATTGACACAGGAGGCAAAAGGCTGTATAATGTTCTTAGAAAAAGCTACGTGTCATAAGATCTTCGGAAAAAATACGAAAAGGAGTATGCTATGAAACTCAGAAAACTGATCGCAGCGGCAGCTGCTGTACTTACCCTGCTGCCTTCGGCTGCAAGAACAACGGGTACCCTCTCTCCCGCGCAGGCTGCCGATATACCGTCCGTGACCTTCACCAATTTCGACAGCCGCATAAACGGCGGCGAGCCCATACGCGGCGTGGATATTTCCTCGATAATATCCATAGAAAAGGCGGGTGTGAGGTTCTATGACGATAACGGCAACGAACAGGATATTTTCAGGACTCTCGCCG
Organism: Ruminococcus sp.; assembly: GCA_017519415.1. Classification (GTDB taxonomy): domain Bacteria; phylum Bacillota; class Clostridia; order Oscillospirales; family Ruminococcaceae; genus Ruminococcus. Next base: position 74,684 of record JAFWSI010000015.1, on the reverse strand, counting down.
ACCACGGCGTAAACTATATCCGCGTAAGGATATGGAACGAGCCCAACGACGGCAACGGTCACAGCTACGGCGGCGGAAACTCCGACCTCGAGACCGCTGCGGCCATAGGAAAGAGAGCTGCCGAGAACGGCATGAAGCTCCTTGCGGATATACAGTATTCCGACTTCTGGGCAGACCCTGCAAAGCAGACCCGCCCGAAATACTGGCAGCAGCACGATCACGACACCCTTAAACGCGAGATATACAACTGGACCTCATGGGTGCTGAAATATCTCACAGAAAACGGCAGTGACATCGGCATGGTGCAGGTGGGCAACGAGACCGAGTGCTTCTTCTGCGGCGAAAAGGATATGTACAGGATATGCGACCTCTTCTCCAGCGGAGAGAAGGCTGTCCGCGACTTTGACAGGAATATCCTCATAGCTCATCACTTTGCCAATGCAGGCAACGGCCATTTCGGCTGGTATGCTCAGGTGATGAACGAATGCAGTCTGGATTATGATATTTTCGCCTGCTCTTACTATTCCTACTGGCACGGCTCTCTCGACAATCTGCAAAAGACCCTTACCGATATCGGAAACAGATACAACAAGTACGTTATGGTAGTTGAGACCGCTTATCCCTACACCAATGAGGACGGTGACAGCTTCGGCAATACCGTTACCTCAAGCACCAGCGGCGTCGATCTGAGGTACGACATATCCGTGCAGGGTCAGGCAAAGGCTCTTGCCGATGTATTTCAGACCGTTGCCAACTGCAACGGCCACGGTATAGGCGTATTCTACTGGGAACCCGCATGGCTGGGCGTACCCGGTATCTCCTACAGCGAGCAGAAGCAGCACTGGGAGCAGCAGGGCTCGGGCTGGGCAACTGCCTACGCAGGCAGCTACGACAAGGACGCCACCGAAACAGGCGGTTCATCATTTGATAATCAGGCGCTTTTCGACTTCCATGGAAAGCCTCTGGAGTCACTGGATCTGTTCCTGAACATATACCCCCGGAACGAGGCGGTAACTGCAACTACAACAACGACAACGACGACTACCACAACCTCAACTACGACCACCACTACAACGACAACTACTACTATTCCCACATCCGCAATGGACGTTGTAAGAGGTGACGTCAACAACGACGGCGTCATAGATGTATTCGATCTGATAAGAATGCGAACGCTGCTTATCTCGTCAAACAACAGCAGCACCCCGGACGGCTCTATCGACCTTAACAGCGACGGCTATTTCAATACCGCCGACTTTGTAAAGCTCCAGCGCTATGTTCTGGGATACTCCGACAGTGACCTGTCAAAGCTCACTGTGTCCTTCCAATTTGATCCCGGTATAGATGATGCAAGCCGCTGGGATATGAGCCGCTGGTGATCCAGCGGCTTTTTTCTGCTATAGAATAATATCGGCAATATCTCCGGGTTTTTCCGCGATAAAGTCAGCGCCCTCCGCCTCAAGCTCAGCGCGTCCGCGGAAGCCCCATGCACAGCCTATCGAGCGTATACCTGCATTCTTAGCGGTCTGCATATCCACATTGCTGTCGCCTATCATGTACACCTCGTTCTCCTTGTCGGGAAGAGCGGCAAATATCTCTGTAAGTATCACAGTATCGGGCTTTGTCGGTCTGTCGTCCCTGCCCCCCAGCACCCGCACGAAATCAATGCCGGGAAGCAGCGCCGAGATAATATCACGGGCCGCGCTCTCGGGCTTATTGGTGGCGACTGCAAGATAAACGCCTTTTTTCTGCAATTTTTCAAGGACTTCCTCAATGCCGTCATAGAGCCTTGTCTTATCAAGGTAATGAGCTCCGTAATACTCCCTGAAAAGGCTGCGGAGCTCCTCCGCTCTGTCCTTTTTCCCCTCGGGAAGCGCCCTTTCGCAGAGCTTCTTCGCGCCGTTGCCCACCATTTTCTTGTAGGCTGCATAGTCATGTACGGGACAGCCGAGCTGCTCCAGTCCGTAATTTACCGCGTCGCCGAGGTCGCATATGGTATCCGCAATAGTTCCGTCAAGATCAAATATGGCAGTTTTCATTTCCTTATTCCCCTATCAGCCCGCGTATCTCATCGGGAGTAAAAACGTACTCCTTACCGCAGAAATGGCAGCTTACGGAGGTGTCCTTACCCTCGTCGGCTATTGATCTGAGTTCGTCCTTCCCGATACTGATAAGCACCTTCTCAGTGCGTTCGCGGCTGCAATCACATTTGTATACGGGAGCGGCTGTGTCCAGCTCGTTGGGGTTGAGCCCGTCAAGGAGCATATCTGCTATCTCCCCGGGAGTTATGCCATCATCAAGCATTGCCGATACAGGACGTATCTTCGCCACGTTCCTTTCAATGGTGTCTATGCACTTCTCGTCCGCAAAGGGCAGGAGCTGCACAAGGAAGCCTCCCGCAGCCTTTACCGTAAGATCGGGGTTCACAAGGACTCCGAGGCTGCACACCGTGGGTATCTGCTCGCTGGTGGCGTAATAGCTGGCTATATCCTCGGCTATCTCACCGGAAACAAGGGGTATCACTCCCACATAGGGCTCCTTGAGTCCCATATCCTTGACTACCGAGAGAGTGCCGTCCCTTCCGACTGCTCCGCCTACGTCCAGCTTGCCCTGAGGGTTCAGCGGTATCTCCACTACGGGATTATTCACGCAGCTCTTTACGTTTCCGCGGCTGTCCGCTACCGCCACAAGCTGTCCCGCAGGGCCGCCGCCGTCAACCCGCAGAGTAACGCTGTCCTCCTCGCCCTTGAGCATATAGCCCATAAGGGAGGCAGCTATTGTCAGTCTTCCGAGGCCTGCGGTGACCACCGCCGAGGTCCTGTGTATGCGTTCTATTTCCGAAACTATATCCTTTGCGTCAAGTACGGCGGCAAATGCCGAGCCGTCCGCAGAGATCGCTCTGTATAAATTTCCCATTTCAATTATCCTTTCAGTATTTCTGGCCGCTTCTGATACATCTTGCGGCATAGACTATGCGCTGCGAATCGGGCTTCGGCGGCTCCGGACTGTCGTCGCCGTACTTACCCAGCACCTCAAAGCCGCACTCATGCAGCAGCCTTTCGATGTCCTCGCTGCTGTAGGCCTTTTCCGAGAAGCTGTCAGAGCTCCGGGAATACAGCCCGTTATCCTCACGCTCGAAGAACTCCAGCTGCATTTTTACTTCAAGAGTATCGGGGTCGAGGGTGTTTTCCCAAACGCAGTAGACGTGCTCCGTCTCATAGGTAAAGGTATTGTCCGCAAGTATCTCCCGGTGCTTGTAGGGAGTATTCACGTCGAAAATGAAAAGTCCGTCCTGCTCAGAGAAAAAGGCTACATTCTCAAATACCTTCCTGACGTCCTCAAGACTGCCAAGGTGGTTTATGCTGTCGAGAGCGCATATGGTTATATCCACCGTACCGAACATATCCAGCCTGCGCATATCCTGACAGAGGTACTGTATGTCCAGTCCGCTGCCGAACTTCTTGTCAAGGGCTATCCCCAGCATTTCGTCGGAATTGTCCACACCTATAACGTCGTAGCCGAGGCCTGCCATGACCTCCGATATACTTCCCGTGCCGCAGGCAAGATCAAGAAGTATATTCTCCCTTGTGGTCTTGAAGCGCTGTATGATGCCGTGAAAGTATTCTCCGCGCTTCCTGTAGTCTATATTTGCCGTAAGCTCGTCATAGTACCGTGCAAACACACTGTATCCGCTCATATCTTACTTCCTTTCGGCTTCCTCTTTACTGCTGTGACAAGGGGCTGTGCCTTTTCAGGCACAGCCCCTTGATATATCTGCTCATACCGGAACAGACGTCCTTATTCTGTCTGCGGCTGCTCCTCAGGCGGATCCACGCCCACCTCGTTGCCCTCGCTGTCACGGGTTATGTTTGACAGCTCGGCTCCTGTCTCCTCGTCATACTTTATAGTCTGATAATAGACCTTGTCAGGATCGCCGGCATCCTTGTATGCGCGCTCATACTCTATGGTGATGAGCTCCTTCTTGTCATTCCACTTGCAGGTCCATGACTCATACTCTATCTTATCCTCGCTCTTGTCGTAGAAGGTAAGGGTATTGTCATTGGAGTTCAAGCTTGCCTTGAACTGACGCTTGTTGAGGTCGCTCCATGCAATGTAAATGCCCTTTTCGGTATCGTATCTGTAATACTTTCCCGTAGTGTTCATGGCGCCGATCTTCTCGGCAACAAAGAGATCGTTGATGCCGTCAAAGTCGAAATCGCCCTGAACTATCACCTCGTCCTGGGAAACTGAGCTGCTCTCAAGAAGCGGGAGCACCTCATCTGTATCCACATTCTCGAGCCTCTGAATATTCTTTCCGTCGCGCATTACGCTGATCTCGCCTTCCTTTACCGCGTAGGTAAGGCCGGACTGATCCCTGTAATCCACTGTAGTGGTCTGAGTTGTCTCAGCAGTTGTGGTGGTAGTTCTCGGCATAGGCGGAACATATCTTGTGGTCCCTGCGCCCCTTCCCGAAGATGTTCCTCCCGAAACAGACCTTGTTGTGGGCTGAGTCGGAGCCTTTCTCGTAGTAGTGGTATCCTCGATCTTATCCCCTGCAACTTTTTTGTCGGTGGTAGTCTGATCAGTGGTGGTAGTGTTCTCCGTGACCGTCTCTCTTGTGGAGGTAGTCATCGGACTCGCAGAGCCTTCGATAGTACCCGAAACGATACTGATGCGGCTTTCGTCGCCCGAAGAATCTGTGACCTTTCCGCAGCCCGTAAGGAGCGCGAGAAGGATAACAGGTAAAATATACTTTTTCATATTGTCACCTCAAGAAACTTTCTTTTCTCTGTAACCTGCTTTTTATTCCCCTAATCTGCAACAGTGCAGAAGCGGAGCGGAAAAACTCCGCCCCTGAAATATCACTTCTTGGCCATATCCTTTGCCTTGCAGCATTTCTTGTACTTCTTGCCGCTGCCGCAGGGACACGGATCGTTATCGCCTATTTTCCTTGAACGCACGGGCTCGTCGGCAAAGCTGCCGTCTCCTGCGCCCGCATTCGGAGCGTCGGGCTGAGCCACCTGCTCACGCTCTGGAGCCTCGTTCTTCTGGAGCTTTACTGTGAGCAGCATACGGATAGTATCCTCACGGATAGACTCTACCATAGCGTCGAACATCTCAAAGCCCTCGTAACGGTACTCGATGACAGGGTTCTTCTGACCGTAGGAGCGGAGTCCGATACCCTTCTTGAGCTCTTCCATATCGTCGATATGAGCCATCCACTTGGTATCAACTACCTTCAGCAGGATAACACGCTCAAGCTCACGCATAACCTCCGAACCGTACTCCTCCTCCTTGGCCTGGTATATCTCTCCTGCCTTGGTGCTGAGGGCGTTTACAATATCCTCCTTGGATACTTCCGCAAGCTCCTCATCGGTAAAGGTAAGATCCTCGGGACCGATGAGCCAGCCAAGGAAATGCTCCTTGAGACCTACGATGTTCCAGTCGTCCTTTACCTCATCGTCGATGAGGTAGGTATCAACTGTTGAATTGATGAGATCCTCCATCATCTTGAGTATGCTTTCGTGGAGATCCTCTCCGTCAAGCACCTGTGATCTCTGCTTATAGATGATCTCACGCTGTGTATTCATAACGTCGTCGTAATTGAGGACGTTCTTTCTTATGCTGAAGTTCTGTCCCTCGACCTTCTTCTGTGAGGACTCGATGATCCTTGTGAGCATCTTGCTCTCGATAGGTGTATTCTCGTCCACATTCAGGGTCTTCATCATATTCTCGAGGCGGTCGCCTGCGAAGATACGCATGAGGTCGTCCTCTGTGGAGAGGAAGAAGCAGCTCTCGCCCTCGTCGCCCTGACGTCCGGAACGTCCGCGGAGCTGATTGTCGATACGGCGCGACTCATGGCGCTCTGTACCGAGTATGAAAAGTCCGCCTGCTTCCTTTACGGCAACTGCCTTTTCCTTTACCTCTTCGTTGTACTTATCGTAAAGCTCTCTGTAGAGCTTTCTTGCGTCGAGTATCTCCTGATTGTCGGTATCCGCAAAGCCGATAGCCTCAGTGATGATCTCCTCTGGTATCTCGCGCTTCCTGAGCTCGGCTCTTGCGAGGAACTCCGCATTACCGCCAAGCATGATGTCGGTACCGCGTCCTGCCATATTTGTGGCAATGGTAACGGCGCCGTACTTGCCTGCCTGAGCAACGATCTCTGCTTCCTTTGCGTGGTGCTTGGCATTGAGCACCTCATGCTTTATGCCCTTTCTCTTGAGCATTGCGGAAAGGAGCTCGGACTTCTCTATGGATACCGTACCTACAAGGATCGGCTGACCCTTTGAGTGACATTCGATGATCTTCTCGATGATAGCCGCATACTTGCCCTTTTCGGTAGTATATACCTGATCGTTGTGATCTATACGGATAACGGGCTTGTTCGTGGGTACTGCGATAACGTCGAGCTTATAGATCTCCTTGAATTCGTCCTCTTCCGTCATAGCGGTACCTGTCATACCTGACAGCTTTGTGTAAAGCCTGAAGAAATTCTGGAAGGTTATGGTAGCAAGGGTCTTTGACTCGCTCTTGATCTTAACGCCTTCCTTGGCCTCGATAGCCTGGTGAAGTCCGTCGTTGAATCTACGGCCCATCATAAGACGTCCGGTAAACTCGTCAACGATGATTACCTCGTCGTCCTTGACAACGTAATCAACCTCGTTCTTCATTACGCCGTTTGCCTTGATGGCCTGATTGATATGGTGAAGGAGGGTCATGTTCTCGGAGTCCATAAGGTTCTCGACCCTGAACGCCTCCTCAGCCTTCTTGACGCCGCGCTGTGTTATGGTAGCGGTCTTTGCCTTTTCGTCGATGATATAGTCCGCGTCCTCGTTAAGAGCATCCTGATCCAGCTTGTCGTCCATTTCAACGACAGTTGTTGAGGTCAGGGTCTTTGCGAAACGGTCAACTATGGCGTAAAGATCCGTGGACTTGTCTCCGCGTCCCGAAATGATAAGAGGAGTACGCGCCTCATCTATGAGTATGGAGTCCACCTCGTCCACGATAGCGAAATTGGGAGCACGCTGAACTCTCTCCTCCTTGTGGGTGACCATGTTGTCACGGAGGTAATCGAAGCCCAGCTCGTTGTTGGTGGCATATGTAACGTCACAGTTGTATGCCTCGCGGCGCTGGTCATTATTGAGTCCGTGGAGGATACAGCCGACGGTAAGTCCCAGCCAGCGGAGCACCTTTCCCATTTCCTCTGCCTGAGTCTTTGCGAGGTAATCGTTAACGGTAACGACGTGAACGCCGAGGCCCGAAAGCGCATTGAGATATGAAGCTACGCAGGCAACGAGAGTTTTACCTTCACCGGTCTTCATTTCGGCGATACGTCCCTGATGAAGAACGATAGCACCGATTATCTGCACCGGGTAAGGCTTTTTCTCAAGTACACGCCAAGCTGCTTCCCTTACGGTGGCAAGAGCCTCGGGAAGAATATCGTCGAGGGTCTCTCCGTCCTCGAGCCTCTCCTTGAACTCGGCAGTCTTTGCCTTGAGCTCTGCGTCAGGGAGCGCCTCGTATTCTTCTTCCAGTTCGAGTACTTTATTCTTAATTGGTTCGATACGCTTCAGCTCTCGGTTGGAGTAAGCATTCGCACCGAAAATGTTTTTGAATAAACCCATTTCTGTTTTCCGCCTTTACAATATTATATTTATAGTGTAGGTCTGATAGATCATATAAATACACATAATATATTGTACAACAAACGACATGGTTTGTCAATACCCATAAATCAAAATAGCGGACAAAGTCCGCTATTTCAACAAAATCAGATGCTCAGCCTGTAAAGCCTTTTCTTTTTACGCAAGGGGAACATATCCCGCCTTTTCCACCACGGACTGTCCCTCGTCGGAGAGTATCCAGTCCATAAGCACGGATATATTGGGGTTTTCGTTATCCCTGCGGTATACGGCATAGAAGGTGCTTGCCAGCGGGTATGTACCGTCCGCTATGTGCTCCTTATCGGGGTAAACTCCGTCCAGCGACAGCTTTTTTGCGCCTCCGTTCTCCACCATATTGTCCACATAGTAACGGAAGGAATATCCTATGGATCTGCCGAAGGCTCCCCACGGGCTTGCCTTCTGCTCTCTTCCCGCCATGAATTTGTCCATTGTGGTCTGACTGCCGCTGCCCGGATTCCTTGAAAGAGCTTCGATGGGCAGCGGCTCGCCGCCAACCTCGGACCAGACGGTTATATCCCCTGAAAATATATTCCTCACCTGCTCGGTGGTGAGTCCGTCAACAGGATTTACCTTATTCACTATAAAAACGAAGGCCTCTCTTCCTATGGGCACCATTTCCAGCTCTGCGCCCTTTTCCTCAGCGTATTTCAGCTGTTCGTCATTGGGCTTTGCACAGAAAACAATATCCGCGTCGCCGTCGGCAACCGCCTTGTAGGCTCCCCGGGTATTGGTGAAATGCAGGGCGCTGTCTGCCGTAAAGCCGCCGTTTTCAAATCTGACGCTGTCCTCCGGATAAACGGAATTCACTATGCCCGAGAATACGGGATAAAGTGCTGCGGCTCCGTCCAGCACGGGGAGCTCGCCCTCCAGCTTCATATCCGTATCTGCCTTCACTGCCTCGGAGCTCCCGTCAAAGGGCATATACCTGTGGAGCTCCACGGAGTATTTCTGCATCTCCTCGCTTGAGGTGTCTATGCAGCGCTTTGTGAAAAGGCTGTACACCGACAGGTCAAAGCCGGCAAACGCTCCGATAAGCAGAGCTATAGCCGCTATTTTCTTACCTGTTCCCATCCGCTCACCTCCCGTTTGCCACATAGGATACTATGGAGCAGTTTTCACGGAGATGACAGGTATACCATACAAGTCCCCCCGAGGTCAGCAGGCCGACAGCCGTTATGAGTGCTATGATACGTCTGAATGTCTTGTCCTTCATATCCGTCACCTCACATATGGTTCATAGCTGCGGTAAAACCTACAGCAAGGAATACAATAAATGCGGCGAGCAGTCCGAAAAGCACCGCCGAAATTATCAGGGCGACCTTTCTTCCTCCTCTTGCCGGAGCGTCCTTCGGCGTTTTGCAGAATCTCACCAGAGATACTATGAAAAAGATAAGTATAGCCAGGGGAATGCCCAGAAAAATGATAAGATCGATGATAAAGACTATAGTACTCATACTCAGAACTCCTTTCGTATTTCAATTGTCTGACAGCACATATCGTCTGTCTTGATTATACCACATATAACAGGCCGATTCAATATCATTCATCAGCCTATAGCTCCTGTTTTCTGTATCTCATCGCAGCAGCTGCCGCAGGTTGCTTCAAGCAGCGCTTCAAAGATCTTTTCCGCAGACTTCAATATCGTTCTCTGTTACTATAATACCTCCCTTTGGCTCTGTATTCAAGGTAATGTATGTCACTTTCACAATTACATTTGTCACTTCCGCTTGTAAAAGTACACGGTATCTGATATAATAACATAGGTGATAATTATGATAATGATCTCTTTGACCTGCACGGACAGAGGCGGACTCCACCGCCATGCCCACAGACTTCTCGGGGAATGCCTGAAGCTGCGGAAAATAGAATACAGCGAGGACACTCCCGTTATAAAGGGCAGAATGGGCAAGCCCTCTCTTGCCGAGCACCCCGACGTCCACTACAACCTCTCCCATGCCGAGGGGATTACAGCCTGCATAGTCTCGGATTATGAATGCGGTATCGACTGCGAAAAAGTAAGAAAATACCGCCCCAATGTGATGAAGCGAGCCTTTTCAGCAAGCGAGCGCAAAATGGTGGAAAGCGCTCCCGAGGCCGAAAAAGACCTGATCTTCTTCCGCCTGTGGACGCTGAAGGAGTCCTATGTAAAGGCCATAGGCTCGGGCATATCCTACCCTATGGACACAGTGGAGTTCCGCTTCGAGGGAGACAGGATAATTACCGATCTCCCCGGCTGCCGCTTCCGGCAGTTCATCATAAAGGGAGGCAGCTTCGTTGCGGCCGTATGTGAGCTCATGCCATCTCCCCGCGGAAATAAAATACAAGACAGCAAAAGCTATTGAAAAAACTTCCGATCTCTGATATAATATAAGTTGATATATTTTTACCCCTCGGTATGAAAGGAACTGACAAAATGGATCTGAAACAGACTGTTACAGCGCTTTCGGAGGTTCACGGAGCCTCAGGCAGCGAAAGGAACGCTGCGGAGGCTGCGCTGGAAATGCTGCGGAGCTTCTGCCCCGACGCCGGTATAATAAACGGAAACGTTACAGGGCACTTCGGCGAACACAGGGAAGGGCTTCCCTCTCTGGTGCTGGACGCTCATATAGATCAGATAGGCTTCGCCGTGACCTATATAACCGACGACGGCTTCATAAAAGTGGGGAATATCGGCGGCATCGACCGCAGGCTCCTCCCGGCTCAGCCCGTGGTGATACACGGCAAACGCGACATAAAGGGCGTTATATGCTCCGTGCCTCCTCATCTTACAGGCGGCAGCAGCAAGGTCCCCGAGATAGACGAGGTGTCCATAGATACGGGTATGACAAAGGAAGAGCTTGAACTCATTATATCTCAGGGCGACTCAGTCACCTTTGACGTATCCTGCCGTGAGCTCCTCGGCAGCCGCATCACAGGCGGCGCTCTGGACGACCGCTGCGGAGCGGCCGCCATACTTTACGCACTGGAGATGCTGAAAGGCAAAAAGACCGCATACAACGTCACCGTCATTTTCTCCGCTCAGGAGGAGGTGGGCGAGCGCGGCGCGAAGATAGGCGCTTTTGATATAAACCCCGATATTGCTATTGCTGTGGACGTTAGCTTCGCATACGCCATTGGCGAGGACGAGAGCAAATGCGGCTATCTCGGGAAAGGTCCCATGATAGGCATTTCGCCCTCTCTGTCAAGAGAGATCAGCGACGGACTGATAAACGCCGCAAAGGCGGGAAATATACCCTATCAGACCGAAGTAATGAGCGGTCTCACCTCCACCAACGCCGACCGCTATTCCGTGAACCGCTGCGGTGCAAAGGCCTGCACCCTGTCAATACCCCTGCGGAATATGCACACTCCCGCCGAGGTCATAGACCTTACAGATGTTGAGCTGACTGCAAGGCTGCTGGCAGGATTTATAACGGAGGGCGAATAATGAAGGAATTACTGAAAGAGCTGTGCCTTACCGACGGGATCTCCGGCGATGAGAGCGCAGTCCGCGAACTTATAATCAATAAAATCAAGGACGTCTGCGAATACCGCGTGGACAGCCTCGGCAGTATCATCTGCTTCAGAAAGGGCAGAAAGACTCCCGCAAAGAAACTGATGATATGCGCACATATGGACGAGGTGGGCTTTATGATAACCTCCGTAAGAGGCGACGGCACCCTGAGCTTCGGGACCGTAGGCGGCATAGACCCATCGGTCATCATCGGCAGACAGGTCCGCGTGGGGAAAGAACGCATAAACGGAGTGGTTGGCTCCACCGCAGTCCACAATCTCAGCAAGGAGCAGCGCGAAAAGGCTCCCGACACCGACAGTCTTTACATAGACATCGGAGCCGCTGACAAAGCCGAGGCTGAAAAGTATGTCTCTCCCGGAGACTGCGCTTACTTCTCCTCGGAGTTCGCCGAGCTGGGCACACGCATAAAGTCAAAGGCTCTGGACGACCGTGCAGGCTGCGCCATGATGATAGAACTGCTCCGTGAAGAGCACGAATATGACACCTATTTCGTTTTCAACGTACAGGAAGAGATAGGGCTCCGCGGCTCGGCAGTCTCCGCCTTTGCAGTAGCTCCCGACTATGCGATAGTCCTCGAAGCCACGACAGCCGCCGACATTGACGGCGCGGAAGGCGCAAAGAGAGTGTGCGAGCTGGGCAAGGGACCCGTGATCTCCTTCATGGACCGTCATACCATATACGACAAGGAGCTCTACAGCCTTGCCTTTGATATTGCAAAGGAGGAAGGGCTTCCCTGTCAGACCAAGACCATGATAGCAGGCGGAAACGACGCGGGAGCTATCCATATAAGCGGTAAGGGAGTCCGCACGATTGCCGTATCCCTGCCGTGCAGATACCTGCATTCCCCCTCGTCGGTGATAGAATCCGCCGACCTTGAAAGCACATACAGGCTTGTAAGAACACTTTCCAAGAGGATACCCGAATTATGATAAAACTTATCGAACACGAGCACGAGCTTGACCGCGCACTGCTCAACAAGACGCTCTCGGGCAAGAAAATGCTGGCATATATGAGAGCCTACGGGCCGAATTACGAATTCTGCCGCTTTTACAAGATAACCGACGGAACAGGCACAGGCTTCATGTTCATAATCAATTCCACCCTCATTATCTGCGGCGACGGCAATCTCGAGCCCAACGAGGAGATCGACCTCTTCGTGAGCATGAACGTGCCCTTCCGCATTGAGGGCGATCAGAAGATACTTGAGGGGATAAAGATACCCGAAAGGTATCAGGTGCTCAACCGCACCATATTCGAGCTCATACCCGACGATTCTCCCCTTGAAGCCATCGAGGAGCACGTTGAGTTCAATCCCAATCTCTCCGACGTATACAAGATACTCAGCGAGGGCTTCCCGAATATAGCGGATTTCTCTCTTTGGTACACCGATACCTCCCATCGCTGCCGCCACGGTATCAGCCGTGTGTTCACCTACCGCGATTCAACCACGGCTTCGGCAGTATACGATATAGGCAGCACTGTCCTCATAGGTCAGGTGGCCACCAATACCGCAGCCCGCGGACGGGGCTACGCAAGGGAATTCCTGAAATGGCTGGCAAAGTTCTTCAACGGACTCGGAAAGAGAGCCTATCTGCTGGCCCTTGACGTCAGGGTAAGCTTCTACAAGGAGATCGGTTTCCGCGTTGCGGGACGTGAGATAGTTCTCGAGCGTATCGACATCGAGAAGGAAAGCGCGGCAAAGGGCCGCCTCGAGGAGAGAGCGTGAAATGCGCTCCGTATAAGGAAAGGATAAGATATGAACGACAGGATAAACGCATTGTACGGCTTTGACAGCAGGCTCGCAGAGCTTGCCGCACAGGCCGAAAAGAATTGCAGGGAAGCCTTTGCGGCTATTGAGGCGAATGCGGAATACTGCGGCGCCAAGGTGCTGAAGGCCTTCTCCGACAACAAGGTCAGCGAGCCCTGCTTTTACGGCTCCACAGGCTACGGCTACGGAGATATGGGCAGAGAGATCATAGACAAGGTATTCGCACAGGCTCTCGGAGCCGAGGACGCACTGGTGCGCTTCAACTTCGTTTCGGGCACCCATGCGCTGTCGGTTGCGCTCTTCGGAGTACTCCGCACAGGCGACAGGATAGTATCCATCACGGGAAAGCCCTACGATACCCTTGAAGAGGTCATCGGCATAAGCGGCACAAAGGGGAACGGCTCCCTTATGGACTATGGCGTTGAATACGGTCAGGTAGATCTCCTTGAAAACGGCTCCCCCGATCTCGAGGGCATAACCGCAGCCGTAAAAAACGCAAAGGTGGCATATATCCAGCGTTCGCGGGGATACTCACTTAGAGGAGCCTTTACCGTTGCAGATATAGAAAAGATGATCAGGGCAGCCAGAACTGGCAACCCCGATATTATCGTCATGGTGGACAACTGCTACGGAGAGTTCGTCGAGGACAGAGAGCCGACGGCTGTAGGCGCGGACGTAATAATCGGCTCACTCATAAAGAACGCAGGCGGAGGCATTGCCCGCACAGGCGGATATATCGCAGGAAGAGCCGATCTTGTGGAGCTCTGCTCATACCGTCTTACCTGCGTCGGCATGGGAAAGGAAGTGGGCTGCACTCTCGGCATGAACCGTGAGATGCTGCTGGGACTGTTCTTTGCTCCCGACGTGGTGGCAAGCGCGATCAAGACCTCGGCATTTGCCAGCGAGCTTTTCACTATGCTGGGCTTTGAATGCTCTCCCCGCAAGGACGAGCCCCGCGGCGATATAATCACTGCGGTGAAGCTCGGCGACGAGGAGCATTTATGCGCATTCTGCCGCGGTATACAGAAGGGCGCTCCCGTTGATTCCTTTGTTACTCCCGAGCCTTGGGATATGCCGGGCTATTCCAGTCAGGTGATAATGGCGGCGGGAGCATTTACCAACGGCGCCTCCATAGAGCTGTCCGCAGACGCTCCCCTCCGGGAGCCCTATGCGGTGTGGATGCAGGGCGGCATAACCTATACCGGCGGCAAGCTCGGAGTCATGCTGGCCGCGCAGGAAATGCTTGACAGCAGACTTATAGATATAAAATAATTCTTATAGCGAAAGGAAAGGTGAAAGCCATGAAGGTAGCTTTTTTCGATACAAAGACCTATGACATCCCGTCATTTGAAAAATTCGGCAAAGAAAACGATATACGCTTCAAATTCTACGAGACAAAGCTCAACGAGGATACCGCAGAGCTGGCAAAGGGCTGCGAGGCAGCCTGCGTATTCGTAAACGATACCGTAAACGCAGCCGTCATTGACAAGCTCTGCGAGCTTGGCGTGAAGACGCTTGCGCTCCGCTGTGCGGGCTATAACAATGTCGATATAAAATACGCCAAGGACAAGCTGAGAGTAGTCAGCGTGCCTGCCTACTCGCCCTATGCGGTCGCCGAGCACGCAATGGCTCTTCTCCTAACGTCCATACGCCGTGTACACAAGGCCTATATCCGCACAAGAGACCACAACTTCTCGCTGAACGGTCTCACGGGCTTCGACCTTCACGGCAAGACCGTAGGCGTTGTGGGTACAGGTAAGATAGGACGTATCTTCATAAATATCTGCCGCGGCTTCGGCATGAACGTCATCGCCTATGACAAGTTCCCCGCAAAGGACAGCGGCATCGAGTACGTAGAGCTGGACGAGCTTTTCAGCCGCAGCGATATTATCTCCTTCCACTGCCCCCTCACCGAGGAGACCTACCATATGATAGACAGCAGCTCCATAGACAAGCTGAAAAAAGGCGTGGTCATCATCAATACTTCCAGAGGCGCACTTATCGACGCAGAGGCTCTCCTTGAGGGCATAAAGGCACGTAAGATAGGAGCTGCCTGCCTTGACGTATACGAGGAGGAGGCTGACGTGTTCTTCCAGGATTTCTCGGGACATATCATTGCCGACGATACCCTTGCAAGGCTCAGTTCCATGCCCAATGTCATCGTTACTTCACATCAGGCTTTCCTTACAGAGGAGGCTCTCCACAATATCGCAGAGACTACAGTCAGCAATATTCTCGCCTGCCACAACGGCGAAGAGTGCGCAAACGAGCTCCATATATGAGGTGAATGCCATGCTTACAGGAAAAACAGTATTACTCGGCGTAACAGGCTCTATAGCCGTATACAAGATATGCAACCTTGCCCGTATGCTCACAAAGCTCGGAGCAGACGTACACGTTGCAATGACGCCAAATTCCCTTAACTTCGTACACCCCCTCACTTTTGAGACCCTTACTCAGAACAAATGCCTTATAGACACCTTTGACCGCAGCTTCGAGTACAGCGTGGAGCACGTTTCCATAGCCAAAAAGGCTGATGTAGTTATGATAGCTCCTGCTTCCGCCAACGTCATCGGCAAGATAGCAAACGGCATCGCAGACGATATGCTCACCACAACGGTCATGGCCTGCACCTGCAAGAAGATAATCGCCCCAGCCATGAATCACAATATGTTCCATAATCCCATCGTTCAGGACAATATCGAAAAACTGAAAAAATTCGGCTATGAGATAGTGGAGCCCGTCCGCGGAATGCTTGCGAACCGCGACATCGGCGACGGAAAGCTCCCCGACGAGGAAACTCTCTTGGAGTATATAGTACGTGAAGCTGCTTTTGAGAAGGATCTGTCAGGAAAAAAGATACTCGTTACCGCAGGCGCTACCCGTGAAAGCATAGACCCCGTCCGCTTCATCTCCAATCATTCCAGCGGGAAAATGGGCTTCGCCCTTGCAAGGGCAGCAATGCTCCGCGGCGCCGATGTTACCGTTGTTGCGGCGCACACGGACGTTGATCCGCCCATGTTTGTGAACGTAGTTCCCGTAAAGTCCGCCGAGGATATGTTCAATGCCGTTAAGGAGCGTCTTGACGGAACCGACATCATAATCAAGGCCGCCGCCGTTGCGGATTATACTCCCGAAACTGTGGCCGACAGCAAGATAAAGAAGTCCGACGGCGATATGAGCATACCTCTCAGGCGCACCGCCGACATACTCAAATATATCGGCGAGAACCGCCGCGAGGGACAGGTCATCTGCGGCTTTTCCATGGAGACCGACAACGTTATCGAGAATTCCCGTGCAAAGCTTACAAAGAAAAACTGCGACATGATATGTGCAAACTCCCTGAGGACCGCAGGTTCGGGATTCGGCACGGATACCAATATCATCACCATGATAACCAGGGACGATACCGAGGAAATGGAGCTGATGAGTAAATTCGACGCTGCAAACGTCATACTCACAAAGCTCAAAAAGCTCTCGGAAAAGAAATAACACAAAAACGGCCTCCGTTCAAACGGAGGCCGTTATCTTTATATCTTATGCAGCGCTCTTGTAAAACTCTTCGAGCATATCCATCCTCTGTTCAAAATCTTCTTCCGACATAGTGTCCTTGTAATCCTCATACTTATAGTCGTCGCGGTTGAACTCAAAGCCGGAACCGGCAGTTGAAAAGTCGTTGTCTTCATCGTCATAATCTTCAAATTCGTCTGTAGTGATCTCGATCTCGTCTTTAAGACCGTTGACATAGTCCGCACGGTCGGTATAGCCATTTCTGAAGCTTTTTGCCGCACTTTCGACCGCTTCGTCGCTGACTCCGAGACCCTTCAGCGCTTTAACGATAAAGCTTTCGATCTCGTCCCATGAAACGTAGTCCTCGATCTCGAAATCTTCCATATTTTCAGGATCAAGAACGAATGCGCCGTTCTTGTCGGGGATCTCAATATCTGCCTTGTCGTTAATGGAATAGGTTATATTGAGTTCGCCGTAATCCACCTCGTCAAAGACTGCCTCATATTTGATCTTCTGAGACTTGCCGTCAGTTGAGAAGCTTACTGCAACAGGATTCTCATCGGGGATATTCACCTTCAGATCACAGTTGAAATAGAGCTTTTCCTCGTTTACGAGTTCTGCATCCCTGAAGGTTATTTCTGCGCTCTTCTGTGTCTCCTCCATAGTATACCTGTCTTTTTCCTCATTGTAGACATAATCATTGTCTGCATAGCTTATTCTGATCTCGCCCGAATACTTCCTCTTTCCTTTCTCCTCGGCAAAAAGCTCTGCTCTGTAATTCTCAGCACCGTCATATACACGACTGACATATCCGCGGATATTATCTCCGTCCCTGCCTATTATAAACGTACTGCTGTTATCGTCCTCGGAGAACGACATTCCTCTTATAACGCCTGATCCGTCGATGTATGTATCTACGGTGAACTCAACATCATCACTGTAGCTGTCAGCTTCAAGATCACTTTCCAGCTCAGCTATTTCGCCGTCAATGTCCTCATAGTACTCGGACTCCTCAATAAAGCCCGCCTTATCAACCACTATATTCTTGATTATACTATCGCCGCGGAGCTCCCTGAGCATAGCCAGTTCAAGTCTGTCAACATCCTTTTCCGTGAACTCCACCTTAGCAACGGTATAATCCGAAGTAATACCGCATATGTCAATGCTTTCCTTCTTTTCTATCCTTACATCGTCCGCGATACTGTTCCATACGCCAACATACCTGTTAACCTCTGTTTCGAGATCCTCGGGAGACAGGAATGACGCAGGATCGTTGATCATCTGACGGAGCATATCCGTTTCAGCTCCCCTGCCGAGGAAAAAACCAGTCAGACTTGCGCCGATATTATCAAGATCGGTATATATCCACTGTTCCTTGAGCTGGGGGATACGCATGAACAGACCGCTGTCGCTGCTGTCTTTCCTGATGTCGAAATTCGCGATCCTGTCCCTGTTCGCATCAAAGCCGATGGAAAGATCTGCCGAGCCCTTCTTCAGTGAGCCCTCCACATTTAGGCCGATCTCGCTGTTCTTGTCGAATATATCTCTGAAAGGATTGGAGGAATCCGAGCTATGGTAGCCGAAAAGCTCGTCGTAAAGCTCGTTTTTGCCCTCCTCGGTGGGTGCAAAGGTGATATTCAGCTCGCCCGACAGGCCTTTTTCATAAAGGTCAAGGCGTTTTCTGTAAAACTCCGCAGCCTTGCTGCCAATAGTTTCCGCATTGTTCTCGTTTACCCATGCGTAATACTTCTCCGGCTTGCTGAGTCTGAGCTTTACCTGATTCTTGACCGTATCGGAAAGTCCGTATGCCGCTGCGGAGCCGCCCACGAGAACTGCTGCGGATATTCCGCCTATCAATGCAGCCTTCTTCCCCCTGCTTCCCTTAGTCACATTTTCCACGCCCGAAACATAGCCGTCGTCAAACTGTGACGGTACCTCGAACTGCGGATCTCTCATTGACTGATTGTTATCATTGTTTTCAAACATATGATCCCCTCCTGAAATTATATCATTGGGAGCCCATTGCTCCTTAATGTTAATATTATCACATACTTCTGTCAAAGTCAATATTCACATATAAAATGTAGCAATCCCGTAATATAAACTTTACGAATATTTAACAATATAACGCACATAATAACCACAGTCCCTTACGGACGATAAAAAGAAAGGAAGATAGATATGGAAGAGCATAAGAAGAACCCCTGCATCAGATGTGATGTATCACAGTGCAGACACAATCTCTGCACCGAGCATTACTGCACCCTTGACAGTATCTCCGTCGGCACCCATGAGGAGGATCCCACGGTACCGGAATGTACAGACTGCAACTCCTTTGTAAGACGCTCAGGCGGCTGCGAATGAGCTGAGGGCAAAAAAATAAGCAGTTCCTCATAAGGAACTGCTTATCTGTCTTTTCTTGATCACTCAGCATTAGGAGCGCCAACAGGACATACACCTGCACAAGCACCGCACTCAACGCAAGCGTCTGCATCGATAACGTACTTGCCGTCGCCCTCAGAGATAGCGCCTACAGGGCACTCTCCAGCGCAAGCGCCGCAAGCAACACAATCATCAGAAATAATATATGCCATTATACATACACCTCCGTATTATTCGGGAGCTTGCTGCTCCTCGTATTTTTATTTTAACATATCTGCGTTAAAAATCAATAGCTTTTTGTTAGTGTCTACTTACATTAATTTCCTGATATTTCGCTGTTTTCCGACAAAAAAGCCCGCGGGCTGAGCTCGCGGGCTTAATCTTTCATCATATCATCACATTACTTTTTCTTTGCAGCCTTTTTTGCTGTACCGTCCTTCTTTTCATCCTTTATGCCTGCACAGGAAGCTCCCGCCGCAGCCCAGAAAACGGGTGCGAAGGAAATGCTGCTGCAGCCTATGAAGAACAGAAGCATGCCGCCGATCAGAAGAGCCGTGAGCGTGAATGCTTCGGCCGTACTTCTTCTGCGGAAGCTCTTTACACTTATGACAAGTGAAGGAAGGAGCACCAGCACAAGAGCGATAAGAGAGGGTATTCCTCTTGTCGCCGCGGTGTACAGATACTCATTATATACCTTGTCAAACGTACCCGTGTTGAAAGGAATGATATAGCTGATCTCAACATCCTCGCCGAATCCCTGAGCGGTATAAAGCTGAGGGAATACGAGCTGCTCGGGACCTGTTCCCGTCAGAGGATACTTATGTATTATATTCATTGTCTTGTCGTTAAGATACGAATACACCTCAAGGGTATCGTCTATATCCACGACCTTTTCATTGAAGCTGCCCGACGCAGAGGCTCTCATGTAGGCGTCCGCCCACCACAGGATCCTTCCGTCGTAAAGTCTGTATGAACTGATATTTCCGATAAGTCCGGCATTGACTATTATTACAGCCAATGCTGCCGGAACAGCCGCCGCCAGCACGGAAACAAGCCTGAGCTTTGGCGCCTTCATCACAAACACCGCAACTGCCGCCGCGATCACCGAGAAAACCAGTCCGCATATACCGATGAGGGAATATGTGAACATGATGATGAATGAAAATAGTGCAGCAGAGAAAATACATATTATTCTACGTTTTTTGCTTTCAGAGGTCACGAAAGCTATAAGTGCAGCTGTGAGTGAAAGTGTGAGCACCATAGCCATGAAAAGCGGAGACATCGAAAGACCCGATGCAGCTCTTTCCTCTATGTCAAGATCTGCCAGATCATACTGACCGAGCTTGCCTGTGAAAATCTGCACAAGGGAAACGATGCTGTTGAGAAGACCTAATCCTATAATACCGTTTATCAGCGAGGAACGGGCTTTCTCCCGCTTTACAGCGACAGCCGTGGTGAAAAATCCGAAGTAGAACAGTATGGCAAGAAGTCCCTCGCCTCTGTCCGAATATCCGTAAAGGGCCGTGTGAAAATCATAGCCGTTTACGAGAGAGACAACGCCCCATGCCACCAATGCGCCCATAGCACATACGGGCAGCATGACGCGCTTGTCTATATATTTTTTTACGATTGCAATAAGAGCAAGGATAAGGTTTATAACACCGGCAACGGCAAGTCCTGCCGCGGAAAGAACATAGATGGTCTTGTTAGCGATCTCCGGTATAAGCGTAAACAGCGGCACTGCAAACAACGCAGTGATAAGGCCCTTTACTGCCAGAGAAGAATACTGCTCCTCCGTCATGTTCAGAATGAAATTTGATTTTTCCGTGGTATGGAATATTGTCTTTGCCATGTGCTGTTACTTTCCTTCCTCAGATTAATAGTACGGCCATATGCATACAACATAATCGTCGCCGTAATTCTCGTTAATATCAATGTTTACGCGCAGATCTCTGTATGTCGAAGCGCTGTTGATATATCTTGAAAAGCCCTTTATAGCGCTGTTTATGTGACTTCCTGTCCTGAAGAAGTTATCCTTCTCGATGTCATTTACAAGGCGGATAAATCTTATTCCTTCATCATTATCGGTAAAATGATCGTTTCCGCTCTCATATTTGAAGAAGGTACGTACGCCGTCAAAGTACTCTGTAGCCTCAACATGGAAGCATCTTATACCCTCTCCAGTATGACGCCACCAGAAATAATCGTCAATGTTACTGTTATTGCCGTCGAGAGTAAAATATTCAAGTATGAAGAACTCGCTCTTGAAGTTATTGTCAAGATCTCCTACCGGTATGATAAGACAGTTGCCCTCTGCGGTCTCACAGTTCTTCAGCGTAAAGTTTGCAGGGCCGCTGCTTCTGTCATATATCATTATCTGATCCCTGGTATACCACCCAAGCATAAGCTTTGACACGCACGAGAAATCCGAACGCGCTTCATCCATAAGCTCATAACCTGCGGAGCCATGAAGCCCCTCATAGTCGTCCTTGCCGAAAAGATAATAATCGGGAAGTCCCATACAGTGACCCATTTCATGCAGATATGTGGTAACAAAGGCTGAATAGTCCTGATCTCCCTGTATAGCGGCGTTTCCTGTAATGACATGTCCTATTGCCTTGCTGTCCAGTCTTATTGCCGCATTTCCGCCGAATTCACCGGCACAGGGCCACCAGTCACTGTCAGGCGCCTCAGACGGAACACAGAACAGTATCGCGTCTACGATACCGTCCCGATCAGCATCAAACTGTGAATAATCCACATACGGATCCATTTCTCTGAGGACCTCGGTAGTGAAGTCGACCTTGAACACATCTCCTCCATAGGCTGACATTTCCTTCTGTGTAGTATACCTGTAAGCCTTACCAGTAAGGTTCATCATGCCTTTCGAAGATCTTGAATAGAAAGCAGAACAGCTTTCAAAGGGGTACAATAGTGACTGAGTATCCTCAGGTCCGAAGGCAATCTCCTCTATGCGCTCCGTCGTAGGCTCGTAACTGAATTTACAATCCGGGAAATCAACATAGAAGATCAGAAGATCAGCTTCTCCCTGTGACGGAAGAGTACCGTACATATCATAGATCGGTGCAGCAATATACTCCCTCTTTATAGGGACAGCGGTGTCTGTAGCAGCAGGTTCTGTATAAATGGTCTCAGTAGTTGTTGTCGTGGCGGTTGTCGTTGTCGTAGTAGTAGTGGTAGTTGTTGTAGTCGCGGTCTCATTGTACCAGCGATAGATGTATCCTGACGGATCTGACGTTACGATCTCTGATTTCAACCTTACGAGATCGAATATGTCGATAGAACCGTCCTGATTGATGTCAGCCTTCAGTATAGTACCGGTGCTGCTGAGCTTTACGCCTCCGTAAGCAGGTAATGCATAATAATTCTCGTTGCCTATTGAATAATAGGAATTTCCGATATTATATACGCTCTCACCGCCGAGTTCGGACGCTCCTCTCAGGTATCTGGAAAGCAGGACGACATCTGCAATGCTGACGCAGCCGTCATTGTTTACATCGCCGAGACGATCGACCTTTTCCCAGGCAGCTCCCGTACTTAACTGTACGGCCGAAAGTGCAAGCACTGCCGAAGCGAGTGCTGACCCCATTGCACTTAAGAATGATAGCCTTTTCATGGTGTTTTGGACCCCCTTTATCATTAGGTTATTTCATTCCGAAGACTCTGGGAGCTTCCTAAAGACTTCGCAATGAAATAAATGATCTAATGAAAATAAAACGGCTGTCGAGCAAAAAGCCCGACAGCCGATGGGTCATCCCTTTTCAGGATACTTGCATCTCCATACAGGACCTTATTACTTTGCGTAATCAGATACCCTGCTCTCGCGGATGAGGTTGACCTTGATCTGTCCGGGATAATCCATCTCGGTCTCGATCTGCTGTGCGATCTGTCTTGCGACGATGACCATTTTCTCATCGTTGATAACTTCGGGTACCACCATGATCCTGACTTCACGACCCGCCTGTACGGCAAAGCATTTCTCAACGCCCTCGTAGGAGTTGCATATCTCCTCAAGCTTCTGAAGGCGCTTGATATAGCTTTCATAGTTTTCGCTTCTTGCGGCAGGCCTTGCAGCGGAGATAGCGTCGGCTGCCTGAACTATGCAGGCAATGACTGTTCTTGGCTCAACATCGTTATGGTGAGCCTCCACAGCATGGATAATAACAGGGTTTTCGTTGTATTTTTTACAAACATCAACGCCTATCTGAACGTGCGAGCCCTCTATCTCGGCGGTAAGAGCCTTACCGATGTCGTGAAGAAGACCTGCTCGTCTTGCGATATTAGCGTCAACGCCAAGCTCTGAGGCAAGTACTCCGCAGAGCTTTGCTACTTCGATCGAATGATCGAGTACATTCTGTCTGTAGCTTGTACGGAACTTGAGGCGTCCGATGAGCTTTATGAGCTCATGATTGAGGCCGTGGACATTGGTCTCTATCACAGCACGCTCACCCTCCTGCTTGATACGGTACTCAACTTCGCGCTTGGCTTTTTCGACCATTTCCTCGATGCGTGTCGGGTGGATACGGCCGTCAGCTATAAGCTTTTCGAGCGCTATCCTTGCGACCTCACGCCTGATCTGGTCAAAGCAGGAAATAGTTATTGCCTCGGGGGTATCGTCGATGATAAGATCTACTCCCGTAAGAGTTTCGAGGGTCCTGATATTGCGTCCCTCACGGCCGATGATACGGCCCTTCATCTCGTCATTCGGAAGAGGAACGACAGATACTGCCGCCTCTGACACCTGATCCGCAGCGACCTTGGCGATTGCGAGGGAGATATAGCTTCTCGCCTTCTCCTGACATTCGTCCTTGATCAGCTGTTCATAGGCTGCGATCTTAACTGCCTTTTCGTGCACAAGATCGTCCTCAAGCTTTGAGATTATGTACTCCTTAGCCTGATCCTTGGTGAATTCGGAAATACGCTCGAGAATATCCATCTGGCTTTTCTTGATGGCGTCAGCCTCCTTGAGCTTCTCGTCGGCTGTCTTTATCTTCTGATTGAGCGCGTCCTCCTTCTTTTCAAGATTATCAGTTTTCTTGTCTAAATTTTCTTCCTTCTGCTGCATACGTCTTTCCTGACGTGACAGCTCTGCTCTGCGATCCTTGATCTCTTTATCCGCCTCTGTGCGGAGCTTATGTATTTCGTCCTTAGCCTCGATAAGTGCGCTTTTCTTCTTACTGTCAGCGTCCTTCACAGCGTCCTCTACGATACGCTCTGCCTGCTGTTCCGCAGAGCCCAATATAGTCTCTGCGTCATGCTTACGCTTCTCTACGCCGGCATCGACACCCTTCTTGTAGAAAAGGGCATATCCCACGCCTACGCCTGCTGCCAGTGCAACAAGGATAAGAACGATAGCAAGACCTAAGTTCATACAGTGCATTACCTCCTTTTCTGAATATAATTAAACGTTTGTATCTTAATTTAATTATTACTGAAAGGCGGTAAATGCCGCATTATTTTATTCATTTAAATATATATTCCAAGAACCTGCCCGAAGGCGAGGTCCGCAAAACATAGGCGGACGATGTCTCGTCCAAAATTTGTTCCGTTATCATATTTAAACACGGAAATCCTCTTTATTTATCGCATTTCCGTGGATAATGATTTAAAACAAAGCTGCATATACTGCCAAAGTAATATTATGCAAATAAATACAACATCATTATTATATATTATTTCAGACGTTATGTCAATAGATTTTTGTGAATTAAATATTAACAGGGATATTATTTTTTTTATTTAAAGAAAAAAGGGCGGTAACCCGCCCTTTAAGTTATTTCATTTCATTTACAAGCCTTTCAAAGCGTTCCATAGCTTCAATGGTACGCTGTCTGTCACCGAAGGAGGTGAGTCTGAACCAGCCCTCCCCGTTCCTGCCGAAGCCCGCACCGGGAGTACCCACAACGGCGATCTTTTCCAGCATAAGATCAAAGAAATCCCAGCTCTTCATGTCATTGGGACACTTGAACCATATATACGGAGAATTCACTCCGCCCGTGAACTTCACGCCCAGCCTTTTCATGGTATCTGATATTATGCGGGCATTCTCCTGATAATAGGCGATATTCTCATGCACCTGCCTGAGTCCCTCGTCGGTGAAAACGGCTGCTGCCGCGCACTGCACGGGATATGAAACACCGTTGAACTTGCTTCCCTGACGTCTTCCCCATATCTGAGCTACGGAGACATCCGTACCGTCGCCCGCCTTTACGATGAGAGCCTCCGGGATAACGGTATATCCGCAGCGCATACCCGTAAAGCCCGCGGTCTTGGAAAGGGAGCACATCTCGATACAGCACTCCTTTGCGCCCTCGACGCAGAAAATGCTCCTCGGCACATCGGGGTCTGTGATAAAGGCTTCATAAGCCGAATCATAGATGATAACAGCGTTATTGCGCTTCGCATAGGCTATCCACTCCTCAAGCTGAGAGCGGGTATAGACAGAGCCCGTGGGATTATTGGGTGAGCAGAGATAAATGATGTCCGC
This sequence comes from Ruminococcus sp., assembly GCA_017519415.1. GTDB lineage: Bacteria > Bacillota > Clostridia > Oscillospirales > Ruminococcaceae > Ruminococcus. Next base: position 49,317 of record JAFWSI010000015.1, on the reverse strand, counting down.
ATGAACAGACTGATCGGGCATAGCCGCAAAGCCGTTCTCCTCGTTGGAGTCGGCATAGATTATCTTCCTGCCGCTCATGAGATTGGAGTCCACATATACGGGATAAGCGGGATCCGTGACGAGAATGATATTGTCGTCGCCGAATATATCCACGATATTTCCGCAGTCAGACTTTGCACCGTCGTTGATCCTTATCTCCGAGGGAGCCACATCGGCTCCGAAGCTCTTATAATAACGTGAAACAGCCTCGCGCAGAAAGTCATAGCCTGCGCCGCTGTCCTCATAGCCGCGGAAGGTCTCCTTAACGCCCATTTCATCGCAGCCCTTCTTCATGGCTTCTATGACTACAGGGGCGATAGGCAGGGTAACGTCGCCGATACCCATTCTGATTATGTCAGCCTCCGGGTGAAGCTCCTTGAATGCGGCGATTTTCTTTGCTATATTAATAAAAAGGTAGTTTTTCTCAAGTCTGAGAAAGTTTTCGTTCAGCTGCGGCATACAACATTCTCCTTTGCTTTATTGATGAATTCGTCGGAAACAGTTCCCTCGAAAACGTACTCGGCAGGTCCCGTCATAAGCACGGTGCCGTCGGACTTATAGGTGATACGCAGGTCTCCGCCCCTCAGATGCACAAGGACTTCCTCGTCATACCTGCATATGCCGTTTAGCACAGCCGCTACAACCGTAGCACAGGTTCCCGTGCCGCAGGCGAAGGTCTCGCCGCTGCCGCGCTCCCAGACGCGCATATTGAGAGTATGACTGTCGATGACCTCTGCGAACTCCGTATTCACGCGGTTCGGGAACAGGCTGTGGTTCTCGAAGCAGGGGCCTATCTTCTCGAGGTCAAGCTCCGCCACGCCCTCAGTGAATATGACTGCGTGGGGATTGCCCATTGAAACGGAGGTAATCTTCCACGTTCTGCCACATACCTCAACGGGCTCGCTGATGAAGCGCTCCTTGTCGCTGTTTACGGGAATGTCCCCCGGCACAAGCACAGCCTTGCCCATATCAACGGTAACGGAGTCCACCTTATCGTCCTTAAGATAAAGCTTAAGATATTTTATGCCAGAATTCGTCTCAAGTGTAATGTCGGTCTTGTCGGTAAGTCCCGTATCGTACACGTATTTTCCGATGCAGCGTGTAGCGTTGCCGCACATCATAGCCTCCGAGCCGTCCGCATTGAATATCCTCATGCGGAAATCAGCCTTGTCCGAGGGCATGATGAGCACCAGTCCGTCCGAGCCGATTCCCTTGTGTCTGTCGCTGAGCACCACCGAGACCTTTTCGGGCTCGCTGACGGTCTCCTCGAAGCAGTTCACATAGATATAGTCATTACCGATACCATGCATTTTTGAAAATCTCATAATATTGCTCCCATCACAGGTGACTCACAGAAGAGAGCAGTAAAGCAAAGCAGTCCTGCGGCATAAGCGCTGCTAACACGCTGCCGCACTCTGCGAGTATATTATATATCAATTTTATATGTATTGTCAACACCTAATTCAGAATAAAAAAGACTGCCGCCGAAGCGACAGTCCGTCATTTATCATTTCTTGTCAGGCTCGGGCTCGATAACGATAGCGTCAACAGCGTTCTTCCTTACGCTGGCGATGCCCTTCTTGCAGCTGTCCTTCTTGACATAGCCCTCGCTGGCTGCGATGATCTCACCGTTCTTTGCTTTAAGGCGGAATCTGAACTCGCCAGCCTTATCCTTGTATATCTCAAACTTAGGATTTGTTTCCGTCTGGAAGCCTTCTACTGTCTGATCTTCAAGATTAGCAACGGGAGCGTTCTTGGCAACGCTTGCGATACCGTTCTTTACATTGGCAAGGGTATTGTATACCTCGCCGCCTGTCGCGATGATCTCACCGTTTCCAGCCTTGAGGCTGAATGTGAAACCTGTTTTGGTAGCCTTGATGATAAATTTTCCCATAATTTTTTTCAACACCTTTCAGCAATATAAACCGATCGTTTCCGACCGATTACTTGGAATTATATTATAATTATAACTGAATATGCTGCGCTTGTCAATAGTTTTTGTGAATTTTCATCAAATCAACGGACAAAAAAAGCCGACTTACAGGAAACTCCTGTCAATCGGCAGTTTTTGAAAAGCTGTATCGGAATTGCTTTCTGTACTCACGCTATCCCCTGTCAAAGCATCGGTAAATCAGCTTTTTCAGCTCATTCTCACGTTCTATGAAGCTGCTCAGCTGTCTCATCAGCTGCCCGGCACGGACAAGGCAGTCTGCGGAGCTTTTCCCGCGAAAATATTTTTCATCGCTGAGGCTGTCGGCAAAGTATCTCACCGCCAGCTCAGCTATGCTGCGGAGTATTCCGTAGTAAAGCGACCCGACCTCCGCATCGGTAAGAAGTCCGTCCAGCCCCTCCGCGAAGCCCAGCGTCGCTTCCCTTATCCTTTCTGTATCTGGGAACTCCTCAGCAGATACCGAGCGGATAAGGTCTCCGTAGTCCAGCGCCGCATACCCGTACATAACAGTATCAAGGTCTATAAGCACAGTGTGCTCTCCCGTTATAACGTTGTCGGTCTTGGCGTCGCCGTGAATAATACGCTCCGGCATATCCTTATCGAAAACTTCTCCGAGTTCTGCTCTCACTTTTTCAAGCACAGCCGCATTTTCACGGTCAATGCTCCCCTTTGCCGCCAGTCTTCCGAAATAGCCATCAATATCGTGATAGCCCTCTATACCCGATACGGAGCAGAGACTCCGTCCGTCCATGGTTTTTATGAAGGCTCCGAAGGCACGTCCCGCTGCCGCGGCGTCAGCCGCGGCTCCTGCGGCCGCCGTGATATACCTGTACATACGCCACAGCTCTCCGTCGGCGGCCGCATAGTTTTTATCGCCGCAGGCGATAAAATGCGGGACGGCCGTAAAAGAACCGCCCGCCCCCGCAAAAGTCTCTTCAATACGTCTGATGTTGTCCATAACGGACTCGGGTCGGCAGAAAACAGACCTGTTCAGGGACTGGAGTATGTATTTTTCGCCGCCGCAGACAGCAAGGAAGGTACGGTTAATGTGTCCTGCATTCAGCTCAGTCAGTTCAGAAGCCTCGGGAAGCCCGAAGAGCGTGGGTATACTTCGGATATTCATAGTACCACTCCGTTTCAGTGAAAAGTGATCAGTGCAGGAGCTGACAATGCTTATTTGACAGTCCGCTTCTGATGTCAGAATTGAAAAGGGCGGATCATCCGCCCTTAAAGTCAAAGATATTTGTCGGGGACATTATACCCGAGGTCGGCAAGCTGCTGAGCATAAGCCCTGTTGCTGAGCCTTTCCTCAGAGAGGGCAAGCTTCTTCTCGTAGCCCTTTTTCTTTATGCCCGTTTTTATCGTTACAGCATCGATAATACTCATTATAAGCATAATGAAGCCTGTTATCAGCATAGCAACAACGCCCGTATAGTAATATCCGCTTCTTGTTATCGAGAAATATGTGGGGATACCGAATACAAGAACACAGATCACCCCCAAGGCAGCCATGATCAGGCTCTGCTTATAGCTCAGGTTCTTTTCTGGAATACCGCTTATCGCAAGCTCCTTGAAGCGCTTGTCATGATACTGCTGACCGCACTTCTTACAGGTCCTTATGGGAGAGCTGTATTCCTTTAAAACAGAATATTCCTTTAAAACATCTGCGCCGCAGCTGGGACATTTTCCACCGGTTGAATTGATAGCCGTCATAAAATCTCACCTCGGTTTTATATTTTTCCGCATTATCCGCGGCGTTATACAGTTTAGTTTTTAAGGCTCTGCATAGGTGCGGGGATACGTCCTCCGCGGTTTATGAACTTGGCCGATGACTTCTCACGGATAGGCATAACAGGGCCGCTTCCGAGAAGTCCGCCGAATTCGAGGGTATCGCCCTCCTTCTTGCCGATAGCGGGGATAAGACGTACAGCGGTGGTCTTTGAGTTGACCATGCCGATAGCCGCCTCGTCCGCGATGATAGCGGATATGGTCTCGGGAGCTATCTCGCCCGGGACCACTATCATATCCAGTCCTACGGAGCATACTGCTGTCATAGCCTCCAGCTTTTCAAGACTGAGAACTCCCGCAACAGCCGCGTCTATCATGCCTGCATCCTCGGATACGGGAATGAAAGCTCCCGAAAGTCCGCCTACTGTGGACGAAGCCATGACTCCGCCTTTCTTTACCGCATCGTTGAGCATTGCAAGGCAGGCTGTGGTGCCGTGGGTGCCGCACATCTCAAGTCCCATTTCCTCAAGGATATGAGCGACGCTGTCGCCCACAGCAGGTGTGGGAGCAAGGGAAAGATCGACTATGCCGAAGGGCACGCCGAGGAGCTCGGAGGCTCTCGCGCCGACAAGCTGTCCCATACGGGTTATCTTGAACGCGGTCTTCTTGATTATGTCTGCGATTTCATTTATTGAAGCGTCAGGATACTTTGTAAGAGCTGCGCGTACAACTCCGGGACCTGAAACGCCGACGTGTATCTCGCAGTCTGGCTCTCCTACGCCGTGGAAAGCACCTGCCATGAAAGGGTTATCCTCAACGGCATTGCAGAACACCACCAGCTTTGCGGGTCCTATGCAGTCGCGGTCAGCAGTCCTTACGGCGGTCTCCTTAACGATCTCTCCCATGAGCTTTACGGCGTCCATGTTGATACCCGACTTGGTGGAGCCTATATTTACAGACGAGCAGATATTCTGTGTAACGTCCAGAGCCTCGGGAATAGACCTTATCAGCGCCATATCCCCCGCACTGAAGCCCTTATGCACCAGCGCGGAATAGCCGCCTATGAAGTTAACCCCGCAGGTGTCCGCAGCTTTCTGAAGAGCTCTTGCGAATTTAACGGGATCTCCGTCGGGACAGGCTGCCGCCAGCATAGCTATGGGAGTTACGGATATACGCTTGTTGACTATGGGTATGCCGTACTCGGTCTCTATCTGCTGACCTGTAGCAACAAGGCTGCCCGCCTTTGACACTATTTTATTGTATACCTTATCGCAGGCCTTTTCTATGTCCGTGTCGATACAGTCCAGCAGAGAGATACCCATAGTTATAGTTCGTATATCAAGGCATTCGTCCTGTATCATGCGGATCGTTTCAAGTATATTATATACGTTAAGCATTTAGCGGACTTCCTTTCCTCAGACGCTGTGCATGGAGTTGAATATATCCTCATGCATGGTATGGATAGAGAGCCCCAGCTCGGTGCCGAGAGCCGTCATTCTGTCGACAAGCTCCGAGAAATCGCCCTTTATCGCGGAAATATCCACCAGCATTATCATAGCGAACATATCCTGAAGAACGCTCTGCGTCACCTCGATGACATTTACGTTATATTCGGCGCAGATACCGCTTACCTTGTGGAGGATACCCACGGTATCCTTACCAATAACAGTTACAACTGCTCTCATAGTCAAAGACCTCCGTTTTCTTGTTATTCGGCGTATCCCGAATGATTGATATAATTATAACACACAGCTGATAAAAAAGCAACAGCCGCGGTGGAATTTTTTCGGTGTGCGAAAATCTGCCTTACCCCTCGTCGTAAAGCCCCTTGTCAAGCCTGTCAAGATTGTTTTGGCTCACATACACGGGAAATCTTCCGGTGCGCTCAACGGTCTGTCCGTTGAGCATACCCGTATGGAAGGATATGTGACGGAACTGCCTCAGCACCAGCTCAAGGCGCATGAAATGGCAGTTCTCGGGATATTCGTACAGCTGCTCGTCGGTGAGACCGTCAAGATAATCCATGGTCTTGAGGCGAACCTGTTCAAGGTAGTCAAGCAGCTCCCCGTCGCTGAGGACAGCGGTGCAGGGCTTATCGGGATTGTCCATGCCCTCCTCCCTCTGGAACTCCGGCTCCGTGAACACATTGGGGTTGAAGTACCACTTGTCCGCGGAATGTATGGTATGATAGGCGTATCTCCATGCGGGAGAGCCGCATACAAGTGCATTTCTGTCATAGGTCATCAGCGCCGTCCTCAGATTGACAAAATTGGCATTGGTCTCGCTTTTTATCATTTCCGTGAGCTTTCTCATATAATATCACCTCTTGCTGTATATTCTATCACATTAAACCGTCCCAGTCAACGCAAAAAGGACACATGGCTGTCCGACGGCAAATTTTTTTTGCAAAACAGTAGAAATATTTCCCGCAATGTGTTATAATAATATAATATAAATCAGGAGGGTGATACGATGAAGCTTATGGACTGCCACACGCATACGCAGTTTTCCATGGATTCAGAGGCGGATATCGACCTCTGCGTCAAGCGAGCCGCGGAGCTCGGACTTGCGGCATACGCCATTACTGACCACTGTGAATGCAACGGATGGTACGAAAAGGAGAACTATCCCGTGGAGACGTGGGAGCTTCTTGATTACTTCAATTACAGAGCTGATTTTGAGAGCTCCGTATCGGCAGTAACTGCACTGAAAGAGAAGTGGGCAGGAAAGCTGAACCTTATCTGCGGCGTGGAGCTGGGACAGATACTTCACGATACCGACGCGGCAAAGACAGTTAACGCCGACGGCAGAGTTGATTTCATCATCGGTTCAGTGCATCAGGTCATGGGCGAGAAGGATTTCTACTTCATCGAATATGATAAAATGACCATGGACGGGATATACGGACTGCTGGAGCGCTATTTCAGGGAGATATACGCCCTCAGCAAGACGGAGCTCTTCGATGTTATCGGTCATATCACCTACTGCCTGCGCTACATGAAGCAGAGACACGGCATCGAAGCCGATATAAGCCGGTATGACGACATTATCGCCGAGACCTTCCGCAATCTCGCTCACAGCGGCAAGGGCATAGAGATAAATACCTCGGGACTGAGGCAGGGCTTCGGGGACTGCTTCCCCGATCTCAAATACGTAAAGATGTTCCGCGATATGGGCGGAGAGATAATAAATATCGGCTCCGACTCCCATACCGTTGAGGATATAGCGGCAAACGCCGCCGACGGGATTGAACTTGCGCGGGCCGCAGGCTTCGCAAGGGTCGCCTATTTCAAGAAAAGAAAACCGTACTTTATAAGTATAAAATGAAATGGAGAATCACTATGTTTAAAAAGAAAGCTTTTATTCTTGCCATGGCTCTTATAGCCTCGGTATCCTCAGCAGGCTGCTCGGCACTTTTCCCCGAGCCCGACACGAATATTCCCGCAGCCACAGCGCCGACAAAAAAGGCAGACAGTGAAACACAGCCCAGATTTGATACTATGGAGTATGCCGACGCATACTGCAACACCGTCGCCAAGGCGATAGCCTTCGAGGCACGCTGGTATCCGGTAGACCCCGAGACAACTCCCGGCGTTATATACGCGAATATGCGCGACGGCGGAGAATTCGGCAACTACCTCGTTTCCCAGTTCGGCGACTCCTTTGACGGCGATATTGAATATGTAATGATGTTCGACAAGGACGGACGTGCAGAGACTACCCTGACCTGGATAGACGGAACGGATACCCGCTTTGTGGGCTGCTACGGCAAGACCAAGAACATAGGCGATCTTGACGCAGACGACTGGGACGGAGTACTCAAGCACTTCGGCTTCTCTTCGGGTAAATTTTCGGGAGTTGACATCGGCGCAAAGAAATGAGCCTCTCTTTCCGATAAATACCACATAACTTTACGAAAGGAAATGATTATATGAACGACATCATAAAGCTCTTACAGCAGAATGCACGTATCTCCGACAGCGCTCTCGGTGAAATGCTCGGCATATCCGCCGCGGAAGCCGCCGCAAAGATCGAACAGCTTGAAAAGGACGGAGTCATTAAGGGCTACAGCGTTATCGTAGATGACGATCTGTACGATAAATCCACAGTATATGCAACCATCGAGCTCAAGGTCACTCCTCAGCGCGACTGCGGCTTTGACGATATTGCCAAGACCATAATGATGTATGACGAGGTGGAGAGCGTCAGCCTCATGTCCTCGGGAGCCTACGACCTCGCAGTCGAGGTCAAGGGAAACAACCTCAAGGACGTTGCCTTCTTCGTTTCCGAGCGCCTTGCCACGATCGACGGTATCCTTTCGACTTCAACACACTTCATTCTTAAAAAATACAAGGAAAAGGGCATCTTTATCGACAACGAAGAACCCGATGAAAGGGGACTCGGCTAAGCGTGATCGATTACGATAAAGTCCTCTCGGACAAGATAAAAAGCATAAAGCCCTCGGGTATCCGCAAATTCTTTGATATAGCGGGCACCATGAAGGACGTCATATCCCTCGGCGTTGGCGAGCCCGACTTCAATACGCCCTGGGCCATAAGAAAGGCTGCCATTCAGGTTCTGGAGAGGAAACACATAATCTACGGGCCAAACAAGGGTCTTGCTTCTCTCAGAAACACTATCTCGTCCCACATCGAGAAAAAACACGGAGTCAGATACGATCCCGACAAGGAGATAATCGTTACAGTCGGCGGCTCGGAAGCCATAGACCTGACCGTAAGGGGCCTTATAGACCCCGGCGACGAAGTCCTGGTGGTGGAGCCCTGCTTCGTCTGTTATGCGCCCCTTGTCGAGCTGGCCGGCGGTGTAGCGGTACCTGTACCCACGAGGATAGAAAACAACTTCAAGCTTACCCTTGACGACTTCAGGGACAAGGTCACAGAGCGCACAAAGCTCCTAATACTTCCGTTCCCGAACAATCCTACGGGAGCTGTAATGACAAAGCATGACCTCGAACCCATTGCGGAATTTCTCCGCGATACCAATATAATGGTACTGTCGGACGAGATATATTCCGAGCTCACCTACGGCAGAAAGCATTTTTCGATCATAGAGCTGGAGGGCATGAGAGAACGCACCGTATACGTAAACGGCTTCTCAAAGGCATACGCCATGACAGGCTGGAGACTGGGCTATGTATCCGCTCCCGCTCCGATAATCTCTCAGATCTCGAAGATACATCAGTACGGTATCATGTGCAGTCCCTTCATAAGTCAGAACGCCGCCGTTGAGGCTCTTACCTCCTGCGACGCAGAGGTCGAAAAAATGGTGGACGAGTACAATGTACGCCGCCGCTATCTTGTGGGCGAATTCAACCGTCTCGGACTTACCTGCTTCAATCCCGAGGGAGCCTTCTATGTGTTCCCATGCATCAGGAGCACGGGGCTTTCCAGTGAGGAATTCTGCGAGAGACTGCTCTTCGAGGAAAGAGTCGCAACCGTTCCCGGAAGCGCCTTCGGCGACAGCGGAGAGGGCTATATCCGTATATCCTACGCCTACTCCCTCAAGCATCTCATGGAGGCTATCCGCCGCATAGAGAAGTTCCTGACAAAACTGGAGGCTGAAAAGCATGAGGGTTAAAACGGCTGCAAAGATCAATCTTGCGCTGGACGTAACGGGAAAGCTACCCAACGGCTACCACAGCCTTGAAAGCGTTTTTCAGACAGTGGGACTTTACGACGAGGTAGAGGTGGAGCTTACAAAGGGAGGTATTGAGCTTTCCTGCGAGGTGCCGGGAGAGTTTGCAGACTCCGATCCCATACCCTGTGATGAACGGAATATCGCCTGTAAAGCGGCCAAGTTCTTCTTTGAGCAGAACGGAATAGACTGCGGCTGCCGGATACATATAAAAAAGGGCATACCCTCACAGGCGGGCATGGGCGGAGGCAGCACCGACGCTGCGGCTGTGCTCTGGTGTCTCGGCAGAATGACGGGAAAAAGCATAAACGCTCCCGAAAAGCTGGGAGCAGACGTTCCCTTCTTCCTTACGGGAGGAACTGCCTATGTTGAGGGTATCGGCGAGAGGATAACTCCCATAGCCGATTATTCGGGACGCATACTGGTCATCGCCAAGGGAAAAGAGGGCGTTTCTACTGCGGAGGCTTACCGTAATATCGACGGCCTTGAAGAACCGCTGCACCCCGAAACGCAAAAGCTTGCAGAAGCGATAAAGACCGCTCCGGATACAGCTTATAAATACTTCGGCAATCTCTTTGAACAGGCCGTCAGGCTTCCCGAGGTGGAGGACATCAGAAGCGATATGCTGGAATACCGTGCCCTCAGAGCTGTCATGACAGGCAGCGGCTCGGCGGTTTTCGGACTTTTTGAGGACGCTGCACAGGCTGCCAGATGCGTCGACAAGCTCAGGGAAAAAGGGTATTTTGCCGCAGTATGCGAAACCGTTCCCGAAAGCTTCATAATAATATAACAAAAAAGCTTATGTCCCCCCGACATAAGCTTTTCTCATTTCCCCCTGAATTGCAGATGATCCTTTCCCCTGCATATGCTGCCGCAAAACCACCCTGCGGCTGGTGACCGTTTACCCCCGATCACCCCTATATCATAGCCGTTATGTCATTCCTTCAATGTCACAACTCATGTCCCCCTATACTGCCGCTGTCCTTCTGCGGCGGAGCGGTCATTTACCCCCGATCGCCCCTGTCGCAGCCGTTACGTCATTCCTCCGATGTCACATCTCATGTCCCCCATGTGCGTTATGTTCCCCAACATCCCGCATGAGATCTATATACACGAAGCTTCCCCCTAATAAAAAGCTCCGGGATCTCTGTTATCAGTCAGATGAGCGAGCTCCTCCTCCGTCCCCTAAACGGAGGAAGAAACTCAGTATTGCGCTGTTCCGTGAACAGCATTATCCCCCCGAAAGACTTATTATCCGTTAGGTGTCTGTGCTGCGGAGCTGCCTGACGGCTCGTCTATATCCACATCTATGAGCAGTCCGCCGTCCTTGCCGGTAACCTTGGGCATTACGCCGTTCCATTTCTGGATCTGCTCATATGCGATGACCTTACCCGAAAGCGACTCCTCAAGAAGCTTGTTGGCGTCCGCCTGAGCCTGTGCCTGGGCAAGTATTGCCTCCGCCTCTGCATTTGCAGCAATGACCTTCTTTTCAGCCTCTGTCTTTGCGATTACCTTTGCCTGTTCCTGCTCTGTCTTGGTCTTGAGCAGGTTCTGCTCCGCTACCTGCTTTGCTTCGATAGCAGTATTGAACTCAGCCGAAAAGTCAAAGTTCACGATATTGAACTTCTCTATGAATATGCCGTAGTTGTTGAGCTTGCCGTCAAGAGCTGTCTTTACCTCGTCACTTACCGCAGCACGCTCCGTTATGAGCTGCTCTGCGTTGTACTTGGCTGTTGCAGACTTCATGCACTCCTGAACTACGGGCGCGATAAGTATCGTCTGATAATCAACGCCTACGTCCTTGTACATATTCGGGGACTTGTCCGAGATAAGCCTGTAGTTCACAGCGATCTTGCTGCTTACAGTCTGGAGGTCCTTTGAGACCGCCGAAGCAGGAGTCTCATAGACCTGTATCTTGTTGGACATATCCTCAACTGTCTGGATAAATGGCGCTTTTAAATGGAAACCCTCGGATAAAGGCTTTTCCGCTACCTCGCCCAGCGTAAGAACTACTCCCGTATTACCTGCGGGAACTATGGTGAAGGAATTTGCGGCGATGAACAGTGCGGCAATTCCCGCTATCAGCCACTTTATGCCCTTAAGGCTTGGTTTTTTCGGAGCATTTCCATTTATCTCCCTAACATTAACACCCATAATGATTCTCCTTTGATATTCTGTGTTCAGTTTTTATCTGTTAAGATAATACCTTCCGTCATCTGTTACTGATATGATATGTCGTTTTACCATTCTGCGAGTAAGGAACGGAAAAGCATAAGGATTGAAAAGTCCTGTTTCATTAAGCCTTCTGGCGGTGCTTTCCGAATAAGCATTTGCTCTCATAAGCACCCTGATTATTCTTTTCCTCCTTATAAGTCCAACAGGCGGAACAAATACGAACGCCATAATGATCCCCCCTTTATTATGCGTCATATGCTTTAATTCTTGTTAAGATAGTATTTACCGTCCTCTGTTGCCGAGATGACATTATCGTACAGCAGCTCGTATGTTGCCTCGGGATTGAATATGCCCATTTCGTCTAGCGTCTTGGCACTGTCCGCAGACAACGCCTTTGAGCTTTCAAAAAGCCTGATGATCTTCTTTTTGCTCATTAGTAGTGCAGTTACAACATTCATTTTCAATGATCTCCTATATCATGTATCTTATTTTTTCAGGATCTTACATCTCGTCAAGAATGACTTCCAATCCCTTTTCCATTTCTGTCCTGAGACAGCCGCTCCTGTAACCCATGACCATGACGAACATGGCCTTCCTGAGCTTGTCAACATCGGCGATCTCCGACTTATAATCGGCTATCTCACGCGAAACGAGCTCCTTTACCTTATCGGGATCAAAAGCGCCCTCGTCCTCTGCCGTAAATATTATCCTGCAAAGGATATTGTAAAGAAGTATCTCGTCAATGATGTCGTCGGACTTGTCCTCGACGTCGCCGTTGATATATCTCATAAGATTTGCAATATCCTCAAGCTTCATTGCCTTGCGGAGCATATTGATAAGGAGTATTCTCAGTATCTGCTGCTCCGAATACTTTTTCCCGTTGGTAGCAGAGACCCAGCCGCGTTTTATCCAGTTCTGGATAGTAGTGCCCTCCAGTCCCGTCAGCTTTGAAAGCTGCGACAGCGTAAGCCCGCCTGTAGCCTCAAGGACGGGAGAAATGAGTGAAAACGCAGACTCTCTTGCCTGTTCGGAAAACTTCATTGCAGTACCCGGGATCAACCTGTTCATAGTCAACACTTCCTCTCTCGTGATGATTTGATTATATCACAAGTTCATACGAACCGCAAATATTATCCGCAGTCGTTTTGAAGTGTTTTTAAATGTTTTTTGTAATTTATCACTGTTTTTCATTGATTTACATATTTTTTCACGTTTTTTCGCCCACATACAGTCATGCACAACATAAGCTTGATAAATCACGCAATATATGTTATAATAGTATAAATCAAACTTAACAGCTCTGCCGCATTTGAGGGTGCGCACATTGTTCGCCCTTACAACAGGCTAATTGCTAACGGCTCAGATCATGATTTTGCTCCGCAGAATTATGATCTACAAAGGATGGTTTCATATGATAATAATGTCAGTTGATTTCGGCGATTCGAGAACGGGCATAGCTGTCTGCGGTAAAAGCGAGATGATCGCCTCGCCCGTGACCGTCATCGCCGAAAAGGACTTCTATAAATGTATAGAAAAAACCGCCGCTCTCGCCAAAGAGCAGCGTGCGGAACAGATAGTCGTGGGCTATCCCATGAATATGAACGGAACAGTCGGCGAAAGAGCCGAGAAGTGTCAGCTCTTTGCCGGGGAGCTCGAAAAGCTCGCAGGTTGTCCCGTAAAGCTCTGGGACGAGCGCTGTACCACCGTTTCAGCCCATAATGCGCTGAATGTCACCAACACACGCGGCAAAAAGCGCAAGGCAGTCGTTGACGCGGTGGCAGCCGTTCTCATCCTCGAGAGCTATCTCGGTTACAGGCGAAACTCGGGAGAGCCTACATGATCACAGACTTTATATCGTCAAAAAGATCTCCCGCAGCCTTCAGAGTCCTGCCTGCGTCCCGCTTTATACTCATTTTCTTAAAAGGACGTGCGTTGGAAAGCGCATAGCAGGCAAAACCCGCTACAACTCCCGCAGCCGCACCCTTGGCAAGCGATTTCATATTCATTTTACAATAACTCCGTTTTTTATTATCCGCAGTGCGGACAGTAATAGTATCTGAAAAAAGATACGTTATATTCTGTACGGGAACATATGAAAAAACTTCTGCATACGGCGGCTGCCGCCGAATAAAAAAATCAAGGGAAAAGCAGGATGATCAACAGCCGCTTTTCCCTAAAAGGAGACCTATGCATAATCTCAATATCGTCCTTGTAGAGCCCCAGATACCGCAAAACACGGGAAATATCTCCCGCACCTGCGCGGTTACGGGAGCAAGACTCCACCTCGTCCGTCCTCTGGGCTTCGAGGTGAGCGACAAGCACCTTAAACGTGCAGGCCTTGACTACTGGGACAAACTGGACATCACCTATTACGACAGCCTTGCGGATTTCTTTGAGAAGAACAGGGACGGGGATTTTTTCTACTTCACCACAAAAGGACGCCGTGTCCACAGCGAAGCGGAATACCCCGACAACGCCTACCTCGTCTTCGGACGGGAGGACAAGGGCCTTCCCGAGGAGCTTCTTCACGAAAACCCGGAGTGCTGTGTAAGAATACCGATGCGCAATGAACTGCGCAGCCTGAATCTTTCCAACTCTGTGGCCATAGCGGTCTATGAGGTGCTGAGACAATGGGATTACCCCGAGCTTTCCCGCGAGGGAAAACTTACAAAATACGAATGGTAAAGGAGATAATATTATGTCAAAGATAATCATGCTTACCGATTCATGCTGCGATCTGCCAAAAGAAATAATAGACGAGCTGGGTATAAAGGTGCTTCCCTTCACTCTGACCGTAGGCGGAGAGAGCTTCAGGGAGATCTATGACAAATCCACCAAGGAATTCTACGAGCTTCTGGAGAATACCGACGAGATACCGAAGCACTCGCAGATCCCGCCCGTGGACTTCGAGGAAGCCTACAAGGAGCTCTACGCTCAGGGATATACGGATATTATAAGCGTATCTCTGAACTCAAAGGGCTCGGGGACCTTCAACAACTCGGTCATGGCAAAAAATGAATTCTTTGAGAACAATCCCGAAGCAAAAGACAAGCTCCGCATATTCAACCTCGATTCAAAATGCTACACTCTCTTCTACGGCTATCCCGTAATGGAAGCCGCAAAGAAGATCCGCCGCGGCGCTGACGCCGAGGAGATAGTGGCATATCTTGAGGACTGGTTCAGCGTATGCGGCGTATATGCCGTGCCCTACAATCTGAAATATGCCAAGAAGTCGGGACGCATATCGGCTGCAAAGGCATTTGCCGGAGAGCTTCTCGGTCTCAAGCCCGTTATTCTTTTCTCGGACGGCGAGACCTCCACAGTAGATAAGATAAGGGGCGAGAAGAATATCGTTCCCAAGCTGGTGGACATACTGGAGAAAAATATGACTCCGCAGACTCCTTACATAATGCTCTACGGCAGAGACGACACGGTCGCCCGTGAGGTGGAAAAGGAGCTCATAAAGAAAACCGGAAGAAAGGCGGAGATGTTCGGAAATATCGGCGCTGTAGTCACTTCAAATATCGGACCGGACCTCGTAGCGGTAGTCGTAAGGCGAAAAAACAAATGATTTTTCATAAAGGGCGGAGCTTGGCTGCCGCCCTTTTTTCATATATCTCATTTTCCCATGGGATCAGCCGAACAGTGCCTCGAATTCCTCTGGAGTCTTTTCAGAAAAGGTGCCTATCTCTATGATACACATAAGGCTGTCGTCGATTTTCCTTACATACTTATAGAGAGTCTGCCTTGCACCTCCGCTTTGCGAAAGCACAACGGTTTCCCTTACATATTCCTTGTCCCCGAGGCTGACATTTGTCCTGTCCCCGAAATCAACATCTATGCTGTAATTGCTGAGGTAACCTGCCAGCAGGCTCTTCCAGTAGTCCAGATACTTGCCCTCGGTATAGTTCTTATCATCGGGTATACCGAGCTTCATATTCAGGAAGTCGACGGAAATGCTTTCGCCGTCGCCGTCGAAGCTGCTGTCCCATGCCGTAGCGGACTCAATTACCTTCTGTTCATCGTCGGTCACGTCAGAAAGGTGCTCGCTTCTGTACATCTCCAGCTCGCTTTTACTGATCGGCGTCAGATCCCCAGGTACGTTCAGCCTGATACCTGCGCAGTCATTGACATATACGCCGTCCTTGAAGAGACCCGGAGTATAGCTTGTACCCTCCATAGCCTCGCTTGAAGGAGCTTCATCCGAAGTATCCGAAAGCGTTTTTGGCTCTGTGCGGGGCTTGAAGCCGCTGCCGTAGGACAGACCGTAACCGCGCTCAAGGAAGCATTTGTCCGTGCCGATCTGATCCAGTGAACCGTACCAGTCCGAGGGGAGCCTGCCCGTGAAGTCGGCACAGCCGCAGAGCACATCGGATATGCCCTTGCCCTCTGAGCCGGGAAGATAGCACATAACGACACTGTCCCAGCCCTCATAGTCTTTTTCGTCAAGGATAACGTTCCTGCCCGCTACGATGCAGGTGACTGTGGGCTTGCCGAGCTCCTTTGCCTTCTTTATGGCGTCCTTATTGCCGCTGAGTCCCAGCTTGCCGCAGAGCTCAAGATCCTCGGTGTCGCCGTTCCACTCGGCATAGGCCTGCTCGCCCACGCAGAGGAGTACTGCGTCAGCCTCAGATGCTTCTGCGAGGTCGGTGATGACCTCGATACCGTAATCCGCGGCATATCTCTCAAATGCCTCCAGTATAGTTGTTACACCTGAGACCTCCTTTGAGGGAGCACTGTTCCAGTCTATGGTCCAGCCGCCGCACTGAGCCTGTCCGTTATCCGCCGCAGGACCTGTTATATATATCTTCGTGCCTTCTTTGAAGGGCAGGACTTCCTTGTCGTTCTTGAGAAGAACGAGGCTCTTCTCCACAAGCTTCTCGGCTACTGACCTGTATTCGGCTGAGCCTGTCTCGGTCTGTCCCGTCTTCATCGTTTCAAGGAAAGGATCGTCAAACAGCCCTGCGTCCTTCTTGACCTTAATTATCCTTGTGACCGCATCGTCCACACGGTCTTCGCTTATATCGCCGCTGCCCACGGCGTCAACGATAATATCCCTCGCCTCTTCAAAGCGGTCTGTCTCCATGAGCATATCTATGCCTGCGTTGACGCTCTTTATGACCTGCTCCTCATAGGACGAGCCCGTGATATTACCAACCGAGCCCCAGTCGCTCACAATAAAGCCCTCAAAGCCCATTTCGTCCTTCAGCTTCATTATGTATTCCTTGTTCTCGTGCATCTTCACGCCGTTGAGGGACGAATGACTTATCATTATCGTCTGCACTCCCGCGTCTATCTGCGCCTGATATACCTTCAGGAGCTCCTTTATCTCGGCGTCCGAAAGCTGAGCGTCGCCGCGGTCGATGAGCATTTTCACATCGCCCTGCTCTCCTGTGCCGTACACCACGTTTCCGTCTGCAAAGAAGTGCTTTGTACAGGCGATGATACCGCCGTCTATGAGACCCTTTGTGTATGCGGTGCTGAGCTTTGTTATGGTCTCAAGGTCTGAGCCGTAGGACTCATAGGTCCTGCCCCAGCGGGGGTCCACGGACTGAGCCACGACGGGAGAGAAGTTCCACAGCATATGGCAGAGCTTGGCTTCGTCCGCCGTTATAAGTCCCACCTGATAGGCAAGCTCCTCGTCGTTGGCAGCCCCCTGT
This sequence comes from Ruminococcus sp., assembly GCA_017519415.1. Taxonomy (GTDB): domain Bacteria; phylum Bacillota; class Clostridia; order Oscillospirales; family Ruminococcaceae; genus Ruminococcus. The sequence continues at coordinate 32,109 of JAFWSI010000015.1, read as the reverse complement.
CCGATGTTGTGCGGGAAATAAACTGCGTTGAGGCAGTAATTCACGCCGTGAACGTCGTCCTGTCCGTAGACATAGGGTATACCTGCCTCCGATTCAACAGCCGCTTTCTGGAAGGCGTCCACTGTCTCGCGCCATGAAGCGGCGTCGATACAGCCTGCCGTGGAGAGTATGCTGCCGTAATCGTTTTTCTTCATATCATACTCGGTAATATTGTAGATCGCAGGCTGGACCATCTGATCCGCCTTCTGCTCCAGCGTCAGCTCCGCAACTATCTCTTCGGGAGTCATGGCTGCGTATTTCTGATATTTGAACTCAAATTCCTTTGCCGTACCCGATGCTGAGTTATTGGACGGAAGCTCGGATAACTCACTTTTTTTGTTCTTTGAATTGCAGGCTGCCAGAGATGAAAGCATGGTCAGCCCCAGCAGTAATGCGAGTGCTTTTTTCATAATGCGCTCCTTTCAGTACGTTATTATGCCGCTTCCATTATTATGCCATATTTCATGCTCAAATGCAAGCTTTCATATATAAGTGATTTCAGGAGCCCAAAAAGACGAAGATCCATGAAAAAATTCCCTGTGCATTATTTCCGCAAAGCATTCAAGCGCAGACGCTGCAACAAGAAGACTCACGCCGGAATACAGAAAAGAGCTCCCCGTTTTTCTTACGGGGAGCTCTTTGTATAATATCGGTTTTCAGTCTGTTCAGCCCATGGGCTCGCCGGCAGAATATCCGCTCATCTTCCATTCGCCGTTTTCCTTTTTGAACACAGCCGAGCCCCTGCCCTGTGCGGGTACAAAATTTGCATTAACGGCTGTTGCCGTGAACCGGCTGTCGTTCACCTCGGATATGACCACTCCGCCGCTGGTATCAAATGAAAATGTTCCTCTCTGACCTCTCGACTGATAAATGACGCCGTCCCTTTCCTTGTAGCGGCTTTCACATTCACCCATATACTCATCTCTCAGGTCGCCTGTCATTGTATCCTCGATAAGCGCTCTGATCTCAGCCAGCGATCCGAACTCGGAGCCTGTATATCTGTAGTAATCCACTCCGTTTTCACTGAATGACAGCTCGCTGCTGTGGTGTTCAACAGCCATCAGCCCCTCGATACGGTCAAAATTATCCATCTTTTCGGCAGCTGTCTCGCTGTAGGTCTTGTTGGCAGTTCCGCGTACTATACGAGCTGCGTCGCCGTTTCCGAAATGAAGCTCGTCAGGCGCGGACTCAACATATATCGCACGGTGACCTATGAAGCTATTGCCCGAGAAGTCAAGTCCGAACAGCTCCGTTCCGCCTATCTCCTCAACAGCCTTCTTCACGGTACCTGTTGAGACGTTTCCGTTTTTATCCGTATATGTGTATGTTGCGTCCTCGTATATATCCACGGTGCCCGTATCGACTCCGTCTATGTGAACGGTGTTGTTGGGTGAGGTCTGATACCTCCAACGTCCTACATAGGGCTTTATAAACTCCGTATCTGCCGCCTCTTCCTTTGCGGGATCGGTAACAGCCTCTGTTGTTGTGGTGGTGGTTTTATCACCCGTACCCGATACGGCTGCGAAGGAGGTCGCTGTCCCGGAGCCGTCATTATCCGTTACCGTGACGGAAGTGCCCGAAACCACAGTTGTGGTGACCGTGACCGCAGGCGGGTTATTTACATTTCCCACTATCTCGGGACCCTTGTTCCTGAGCATAAGTACGCTTCCCACAGCGATGCCCGCAACAAGTATCATCGAAGCAGCCGCGCTCACAGGTGCGAACCATGCAGGTCTTCTGCTGTGCTCGACTCCCTCGACAACATCGCCCTCTGTCATTTTTATCCTTTCGTCCCTCTCCGCTTCGTCTATGCTGTTCTTTCTTGATCTGAACTTCTTCTCGCTCATGACAAATATCCTGTCGAGCTGTTCGTCGGAGATCTCGGGGCATTTATCGATAAGTCTCTTCATTGTATCATTCTCCGCATTTTCAAGAATATCGAATATTTTTTTATCTTTCATTGCTTCTCCCTCCCCTTAAAGAGTTATACCCGTTTCCAGAAGCTTAGTGCGAAGCTTGTCCATAGCCCTCGAGCACCTTTGTCTGACCGCAACTGCGGTCATGGAAAGACTTTGGGCTATTTCCCTGGAATTACGGTTATAATAGAATTTCTGGATAAGTATGGTGGAGTCCGGTTCTCCCAGTTCGTCTATCTTATCTATAAGCACGCGGCGGAGTTCAGAACGGTCAACGTGCTCATCGACGCTGAAATCCGAAGCAAGCTCCCGCATATCGTCCTCGCCGGTATCGGCAATGTGACCCGCCTTCGCAGTCAGTCTCCTGAAGCTGTCGATAGCCTCACGCTTTGCGATAGTTCCTATGAGGTATTTCAGATCGTTTTCGTAGGACGTATCTATCTCGCATTTCATAAAAAGATCCGCGAATACATCGCTGACGCATTCCTCTATATCCTCCTTTGTACCGCAGCCTCTGAGCTTGTTGTATACGATGGCATAGACATATCTGCCGTATTCCCTGACAAGTGCTTTATGACAGTCCGCAGCTGACTTCTTCATCATTTCTGCCATTTCCCTGCTTGTCATGTTCATTCCTCCTTGCGTTGTTTTTTAAGGTCGGCCTTTCATCTACTACATTCGGAGCACGATCACGAAGTGTTACACCTCATGCAAAAAAATCATGATCTGTCTGTTATTTTATCATATTTCCCTCCTGGATTCAATATACTTCCGCTCTGATGGCCTCCCGAAAAGAACACGGTATTTTTATAAAAGAAAAAATTTTTGTCAGAGGGTGAGAGTTTTCGGGCTTTCGTTCGTCTTATAGGTATAGAGCAAAATGCGAAAAGCTGCCGCACTATTGGTTACCTTATTTACTTTTCGGTGAAAAATATTGCTTTTTTCCCAAATATGTATTATACTGATTGTAAGGACAGCCGTAAGATGCAGAACGAGGTGATATTTTGGATTATACCATCAGCATAACAAACAAATGCAACCTCAGGTGCAGCTATTGTTATGAGAGACACCTTAATACCGCCTACGGCTGCATAAATAACGAAACAAGAGACAGGATCGCGGATTTTATAAGACGTCAGGACAATGCGGAAACAGTTTACCTTTTCGGCGGAGAGCCCCTGCTTTACAAGGAGACCGTAAAATACTTCTGCGAAGCCTTCAAAGCGAAGGAGTTCGTCATCACCACCAACGGGACCCTGCTCGACGAGGAATTCATAAAATGGTGCGCGGAGCGAAAGGTCATCATCAATATGTCCCACGACGGCATCGAATGTACGGACCGCGGCGCCGACACGGCAGTTCTTGACGCAAATCTGAAGCTGCTGCTGAAATATCAGCCTGAAACACTGGTACAGCTCGTCTACACAAAGCAGACTCTTCCGGAGCTGTACGATAATATCATGTATCTGAAAGGGCTCGGCGTAAAAAAGGTCTCCGCTGCAATGGACGCCTTCCTTGTTCCCGACGATGCGGACAGCTTCGGCGACACTTTAAGGGAACAATGGAAGAAGATCGCCGACATACCCGATCTGTTCGTTTATGAGCTTGCAGTCAAAAAGAAGTATATCAGGGAAAACAAGCGAAGCCTCTGCGAGATCTGCAAAAAGAAGATCTTCATAAACTGGGACGGGAGCTTCTATCCCTGCGTCCAGTTCCAGAACATTCCCGAATACCGCTGCGGCGACGTTTTTGTGGGACTTCAGGCCGAAAAAGCCAGAAGGGAGCATCCCGATTATTCAATGGTCTCCGAGAGATGCCGGGGCTGTGAGATAGCCGCATACTGCCGCAATTCCTGCGCGTGCAGAAAAATGGCCACAACAGGCACGGTAAGGGATATTTCGGAAGCCGCCTGCATGGAAGAACAGGTGCATATTCTCACTGCACTGGAAATAATATCCAAAGAAAACGGGGGTATAAAAAATGAGAAAGTTCACTAAAGAGATAACTTCACTTTTAGCTACTGTTGCTGTCGGAATGTCTGCCGGAGCGGCTTCTGCTTCCTCGGAGGAGATCGTACAGCTGTCGGGACAGATGACAACTTCCGACACGGTAACAAATACTTCTGAAAAAGTAGCGGTCAAATTGACAGGTACAACTGTATCGCCCGATGAACCCGTTCCGATCGTGGGAGCGGAGGCTCCGTCCGATATCGTAACAAAACCGCCAACGACAACTACAGCTCTCATCGGCACTTCTATAGCCGAGACAACAACTACTACATCTGAGGAAGAGCTGCCGCCTTTAATGGGAGATATAGCTCCGCCAGCTGTCACAACTACCATACCGCCTCTTGCGGGCGTCGCAGTCGCTGCAACAACGACCACTGCAACTGCTATCCCCTCGCTCATCGGCACTGTGACAGAGCTTGACACAACAACTACCACCACGTCTACTATCCCGCCTCTTCAGGGCACCATGACTGCCCCTGATACTACAACTGTCACGACCACTACAACAACAGTGGAGCTGCCGCCTCTCATGGGTGATCTTGCTCCTGCCGACGGCGACGCCAACTGTGACGGGACCCTCGATATGTCCGACGCGGTGCTTATCATGCAGGCTCTTTCGAACCCCGATAAGTACGGTGAAAACGGTACGGCAAAGAACCACCTTACCGTATTCGGAAAAATGAACGCCGATATGAACGGCGACGGACTGACCGTCGGCGACGCACTGGCCGTTCAGAAGAAGCTCCTCGGTCTGTCCGAATATGATACTGTTCAGAACACGGATACCTCTCTGCTTGCAGGAAAGAGATTCGTATATGAAAAAGAGGGCTTCGGCGGAGACTTCACCATTGATTTTTACGAGAACGGAAAATATAAGTACTACGAAGGCAATCTCAGCAGCTATATAGGCAGCGGAACATGGGAAATAAAAGACGATACGGTGATTCTCGGCGGACGTACTGTCGGCAGCGCCAATTACCTCAGGATTGACGGCGATACACTGATCTTCATCGATAACGGCTCCGAAAACTTCTACTACATCAGAGTCAGAGACGGCGAGAAATTCAACCTTTTTGTGCCTCAGACCGAGTCCTGACATAATATCGATCATACAAAAGCTCCCCGGGTAACTTTCCGGGGAGCTTTTCTGATATTCAGACGCAGCAAAAAAGCAAAGCAGCCGATACGTCTGTACCGGCTGCCGAAAAACATTATGACTCGATCCTGGTAGCTGCTCCGATGAATAACGGAACATTGTTCTTATCCACTATCATATAAACGAAGGGTCTGTCAAGGTAGATATATACCTTTTTCTTCTCGATGGGAGCCGCAGCCCCTGCACCCATTACGACAGCTGTAGCAGCTGCTGCCTTTGTACCCTTTTCAGTGACCTCGATCTTTGTCTTGTGAATAACATCGTCGATATAGAGCGGAAGAGCTCCATCGACTGACATATCGTTGATCTTTGAGAAGTCCGCCATGTAGGGATCAAAGGCTGTATCCATACCGAGCTCGGGAAGTATCTCCTTGAGAGATTTGCTGTAGTTATACTTGAACTTGGGTATCATTACGTACAGATCAACGGTATCCGGATCCTCGCACTCCTTCAGTCCCTCTGCAAGAGCAGCTGCGTCGAGATTTCTGATGTAGTCATTGAAGTCAACGTCCTCGTGAGGAAGTATACCCACGAAGCTGTAATTGCCGTTCTTGTACTGCTTCTTGAAGGCGTCTGCATTTCCGAGGTCAAAGTACTGCCTCTCCTTGCTTTCCATTTTCTGGATCGGGTATTTTTTTCCGTCAAGGTCTGTGAATTTGCCTTCTGTTGTACTGAGATAAGGACTCCACCACTCGGCCTCAAAGTAAAGGGTATTGATGAGGAGCATCATGGTATTGTCCTTGATATTCGCCTTTGTTATAAGGGACGGTATCATGCCGTTGGTCTTCTTGTTGACCCAGCTGTTCACATCCTTTACGATGCTGTTCGGCTCAAAGGCGCTCTTGTATATCTCTGCGTTGTAGAACTTCTTGTTGGCTTCAAGGAACTCGTCATATACCTTGAATGAGGAAACGTCCTTGAACCATATTGAATCCGCAAGGTATACCTTCTCCTTTTCCTCATCGGGAAGCTGGCTTATATAATAGGCCATGTACTCATTTATATCGTCAAGTGAGAGGTTGTTGTTTCCGAGTACCTTCTCCATTTCCTGCAAGGTCTCTCCGTCAGCTCCGTTGGCAGTCATTGAAAGAGCTGCCGAGATTGAAAAAGGCGACAGAAGCAGGTTTTTCTCCGTATCCTTGTCTTCTTCATAGCATTTTTTGAGCAGCTCAACGCCCAGCTTCATTTCTGCGCCTGCGAACTTCTCGTCGGTAGCAACACCCTCGGAGGCCTGTACATTTACGGTATTGTCAAGACGGACGCTGCCTATGGAAGAAGCTCCGTTGAAGGCCTTGACGCTGCCGAGAGTGAAGTCCACTACCTGCTGAAGGTCCTCCTCGTCAATAACGGTATCATAGTTTATGTCGGCATTGAGGAACTGATCCTCACTGAGCTTTTTGGCAAGAGTGCCTGAAATGTACTTCCTGTACATGAGAACGTCAAAAGAATCCACAACTCCGTCGTCGTTAATATCTCCGTAGTAGTGCGCATCGGGATCCCTTACATATATGATCTTATCTATATAATATTCCTTGTCACGTCCTCCCGAACGCCCCCAGTATCCGGTCTGGGTAATGTCATCGTACTTGTCCTGCGAGGCAAATTTAATATCGTATCTTTCTCCCTTTTTAATATCCATGACCCATTCATGGCCTGATTTGTGTTCGCCGAAATAATCCCGATAGTCGGGTTCCATAAGTATTATTCTCTTGAGGTCCTCATAAAAAAAGGTATTTCCGCCCTCTGACGGCAGGAACTCAATTTCTATCCGTGAAGCGGAAACGTAAATATCATATATGTACACGTCTAAGAATTCATATTCGTACATATGTGTCTCTTCATTATAAGAAACCCTGATGTTTTCGTTTTCTTCCTCTTCGGTCTCCGCAGCAGCAGCGGGACCTGCTGCCGGCTCCAGGCTGCCCGTGCAGCCCATTACAAATGCAGCGCTCATTACCGCTGCCGCAATACGTTTTAATTTTGTCAGATCACCCATAAGAAAAAACTCCTTTCATGTCAGATCGGATAAAGCTATCCGTGTTTTAAAGCATTTGCGCACCCTGAATAAGGTTCAGGACAATAACCGCCTGAAGCGTTTATTGAGTATATACTGATTATAGCATTTTATTCCATATATGTCAATACAAAATGTGCGCTATATACAATCGCTTTAAAAAGGATCAAGGAAACACTTTCCGCGGACAGACGGCCAGCAACAGTTACTGTACAGGTATTGTCATCATAATTGCTTATGGTGCATATGCCTGTACAGCTGATTTCATCTTCATTTCCGTTGCACAGGTCATGCGGGAGAACTCATCTGCATCTTTGCTTTCAATACAGATTTCATTATTATATTTTCCTTCCGCAATCAAACAAATCCCGCATATATTGACAAAAAATAATCATAATGCTATAATATTCACGACAGGAGTGATGTCAATGCAGGAACATAAAATCAAACACGTTATGCAGTGGCATATCACCCACAGGTGCAATCTGAGGTGCAGTCATTGTTATCAGGACGAATACAGCTCAGAACTTTCGTTCGGCGAGCTTGAAAGGCTTTTATACCAGTATCTCCGTTTTTGTGAAAAGAATGCATTTCACGGCCATATAAACTTCACAGGCGGTGAACCGCTTCTTTCCGGTCACCTTTTTCCTCTTATGGAGCTGTGTGATAAAAATAAGCTCACATTCGGACTGCTCACCAACGGCACCATGATAAACGATGAAATTGCGGACAGACTCAGCCTTTTCCGCGGACTTTCCTTTGTTCAGGTAAGTATTGACGGTACAGAGCAGACACATGACAGCGTCCGCGGCAAGGGGAATTTCCGCAGAGTCCTCAACGGTCTGCGTCTCGCAGGTGACCGCGGCATACAGACAATGGCTGCATTCACGTGCCATAAGCGCAACTATAAGGAACTAAAGGACGTTATACGTATCGTCCGCAGAAATAAAACAGACCGCTTCTGGGCGGACAGGCTCGTACCCATGGGAAGCAGCAATGAGGATGCGCTCTCGGATGAGGAATACCGCGAGGTAATTGAGATACTTACAGCTGAGCACTCCAGAAAGCATCTTTTCTCCCATACGGACGTACATCTGAACCGTTCCCTCCAGTTTCTCGGGGGAGGCAGCTGCTACTACCAATGCGCCGCCGGAAAGACTCTGCTGACGCTGCTCGCCGACGGTACTCTCCTCCCCTGCCGGCGTCTGCCCATACCTATCGGGAACTGCCTTGCGGACGATATGACGGAACTGTGCGAAAAAAGCGAGCTCATACGTGAATTGCAGGAACAGCGGATACCGGAAGAATGTCTGCCATGCCCCCATGCGGTACTGTGCAGGGGCGGTGCAAAATGTCTGACATACGCCATGACAGGCGATTACAGAGGAAAAGATGTAAACTGCTACTATAAATACTGAGGATATTCCGATAACAAATCAGGAGGGAAATATGAGATCAAGCCTTATAAAGAGATTTACGGCAAGACTGCTGGTCATAACGGCATTGCTGTTCACCCTTGCAGCCGCAGCCTGTCCCATCGGTGCAGCTGCCGACAACAAGGTCTACGATGTAAACAGCGCAGAATTTACGGTCTCGTTCACTGCCGAGGGCGACGCCGTGATCTCCGAGAAATACGATGTAAGCTTTAAAAGCGGAAATTTCACACGCTTTTATAAGGAGATATTCAATCCCGATGATCCGCTTGAATACATACAGGGTATCGAGGTAATGGAGGCAAGCATAAACGGCAAACCGGCCGAGCCTCAGTACAATATGGACAAGAACGACGATCATTACTTTTTTGAGGAAAAATCCGACAGATTTACCATACACTGGTTCCGTCACTCATCAAACGAGACCGTAACGTATGAGGTAGTCTACAAGATACTCGGCGCTGTAAAGCTCAACAAAAACGGCAGAGCCGCCTTCAGCTACCGCCTTATAGGTTATAATTTCCCCAAAACAGTGGGCAGCGTTAAAACTGTGGTCAATCTCCCCGGACGGGATAATGATACAAACGTATATTTCAGCAGGGGCGGAACGATATTTGAAGGCATGACAGTCTGCAACGAATCAACAAGCGTAAAAGGCATATACAAAGTTGACGTCGATATATCAAGCGAATACTTTGCAAACCTTATAAGCGTTGACAGCATAAGCGTACCCAAACGCTCAGGCTCCTCCGGACGCAGGAACGGTATCCGCATAGATCTTGGCAGCACGATATGTCCGCTTTTCTTCATTCTGATAGTCGCATTTACAATATATAAGATGATAAAGGCTCCGAACAAAGGAAAGTTCGACAAAATCATCAGGCAGGATCCTAACTGCTTTGAAGACGCAGCTGAACGCATAGAAGCGACGGGCATACCATATATGTGGCACCGCCTGCTCGGCAATTCGCTCTATTCCTCTTCGGGCAGCTATATTTCACAGCTGTTCTATCTTGAGCTCCTTGATCTTGTCAAAAAGGGATATATAGAAGTTACAGAAAACAGCTTCAGAATAAACAAATACGGCGGTCCGGATAACTACTATAACGAAATGAAGAGCAATGACGAACAGTTCATAAGTATGCTCTATCACTCAATAGATACCTCCAAGCTCCATGATCTTAACGAGATACCCTTTGACCGGCTCAGTCTTGATATAGAAAACTTCAGAGGCTACAAGGCCTTTATATATGAACTCGTCAGCTGGATAAACAATTACAAGCGCAGTATGATAAAGACCCGGACCTATGCCGATCTTAAAAATTCAGGCAGCATGAAACAGCTGACCGCCGACCTGGATCTATGGTTCCAGTACGGTCAGTATATGAACTTCAATATAAACCCCTGCGACTGTCTTGGTATAATACAGAGAACAGGCACTATCCGCTCATACCCCGTTCTTGAAATGATAACTTCCGGCAATAACTCAGTTGATTTCAATAAATACAGTGCTGATCTGCTCGGCTTATATACCGGACTTCATGGCGCGTTCAATTATTATACTACCATCACCCGTTCAAACAGCTCATCCAGCTCAGGCAGCAGTTGCAGCAGCTGTAGCAGTTGCAGCAGTTGCAGTAGTTGCAGCAGCTGTGGAGGAGGCGGAGCTGACTGAGAACGCCTATATTCCTGAAAAAGCTTATAAGATAAAAAAGGCGGCATATGCCGCCTTTTAACATATTTCAGATCATCGCCTGTTCAAGATCATTTCCTGCATCCCCGACGATGCCGTTGCAGCTGTATTCAGCGCTTACAGTGGCGCCGGAATAGCTTATGGCGTTTTATCGGCAGTTGCAGAAACCGAATCGGTGATGCCGTTTATCTATGATCGGTCGTATGGATTGATACCTGACAAATGCTTCGCACAGAAATTTCCGTATCATAACCGCAACCTTGCGTCATATAATCTTTTATTTTCCTAATTCGTGGGAAAACGGTATTTTTATCTGTTGTTGTCGCTGGGGCAGTCAAACCACAGATCCACATAATTATATACATCCTCGCTGCTTGCTTTCCACGTTCTGTTTTTGAAGTCTATGTCAAGTGAGAACAGTTCAACAAAAGGCTCATTTTCTTTGTATGAACGGAACCGCGAATGGCATGGAGCGTCGTCGTTTTCGCCGTAGGGAACAGAGATGATCACCTTATCTCCCGTGTAACGGAGGCTACTGTATTTCCCGATATTAATAAACATGAAATTCTCGGTACCGTCGCAATAGGTGTCAAAATGCTGTATGCCGTATACAGTATCATGATCAAAGAAACCGTTTTCAAAAAGATACCTCTTATCGATCTCAACTTCTGCATAATCCCTACCGTGCGGATCATCATCTGACACATATCTTTGCCGCATGTATGCTTCAACGCCGTCTGTTTCCCCGACAACATATATAAAATCTCTGATCTCTGAGAAGTCATATGAATTATACATATTCCTAAGCTCATTGTATTTTTCCTCGGATATCACTTCATGATTATAATAATAAGAAACCGAGCTGACCAGCGAGTTTATATCAAGAGAATAGTCACTGTTCATCTTTATATAATAATTTCCGGTGGCTCCTTCCTTGTTGATTACATATATACAGCTTTCGTCACTGTTTATCATCGGTGCGCTTGTAAAACCTATCGAATCTTCATAGCCGTATTCGTTTATGTCGCATACATATTCCGTGCCGTTATAGCGATAGATCAGTATGGCATAGTATGCGTTCTGATAATATACCAGAAGCTCCGGGATATTATCGTGATTCATATCGATGTATTTGTACTGAAGATTAAAAGCATAAAAATCACTGTGGACAAGATGTTCAAGGACCTTTTCCCTGGCGGTGTCAATGTCCTCCTGAGATACGGGCTCTGTAATATTGAAGTCCTTTGCGATATAGGCCGTTACTGTTGTCATTTCGGGCATGAACGTCTCAGCTGAGGTCGTTGTCGTGACATCAGTGGTTGACGTCACCGGATCAGTGCCTTCGGTAACTGCATTTGAAACGATGTCCGAATCCGGAGTAACAGGCGGTCCTACGGGCTTTTTATGCATCAGGAACGCGCTTCCCGAAATAAGTACGGCAGCAGCTGCAAAGCCTGCCGCAGCCGTAGCAATGCGCTTTATTACGGGACGGTGATATATCTCCGCAGGACCCGAAACAGTATACCCGTCATTTTCCGCTGCGGGTTCTGCGGATGCGGGAGCACTCTTTGCATTTTCGTATTTCTCTCTTGTCTTTTCAAGTATTCTGTTTCTTGTATCCTTGCTTATAGCCGGAAAATCCGCTCCGTTTCCGGATATTTTTTCAATGTCTGTATTTTCAAGGACATCAAACCCAATCTTTCTTTTGTCACTCATAACGTTCCCTCCTTCAGTTCAAAGCCCTCAGCGGCAAGCAGCTCCTTAAGCTTTTTCAGAGCGCGGCTGCATCTTACGCGGACAGTCACGGCAGGCATGGAAAGCCTTCTGCCGATCTCGGACGATTTCATGTTACGATAATACTTGCAGATTATCATTGTGGCTTCTGGTTCGCCAAGAGCCTTGATACATCTTATCATTACTTCCCTGAGTTCGGCACGCTCCGCAGCCTCCGGAAGCCTGTCAGCCGACGGGAGCTGTTCTTCGAGCTCCTCGATATAGACAGAACGTCCGTTTCCGGCAGAGAGCGAATGGAATCTGTTTATCGCCTTGTTTGAAGCTATTTTGCCTATGAAGCCTTTAAGGTCGCCGTTGAAGCTGCGGGTCGCGTCATAGCTGAGAAAAACAGCACAGAAAACGTCGCTGATACATTCCTCTATATCCTCTTTCCTTCCGCAGCTCCCCAGCTTATTATAGACTATTGAATACACATAGTTCAGGTATTCGTCAAAGAGCGCATTCTGCGCGGCAGCAGGAGACCTCTCGTACATTGTGCGGTATTCATTGTCTGTCATATAATCCCCCCGATCTTTTTGGTGAAAACTGTTTGCGGTATTCCTGTGTTTTCATTATACTTACTCAGGAAGAAAAAGTAAAGTGTTACACCGCAGAAAAAATTTTTTATAACAAAGTCATACAGATAATGTCAGGACAGGAACAGGCCGCTGATAAACTGATTGACACTTCTGATATTGATGTCCCGGTCATGGGCTCTGATGATATGGGGAAAAAATAAGCCTAAGACTTTACTCTTTCCGTTGGGTCATGCGGAATGATGAAACATAAAAGCAGAGCGGTATTTATACAGTTTGAGGGAGCCTGAACGGCTCCCTCATTTCATTCCGGCTTTCCTTCGCATAGTATCTTGTCTATCAATAGTCGTTTACTCTCCCAATAAAAGCAATTGGCATCGCACTCAGCAGATCGGGATACACTTCCGCTTTGATGTTGCTGTCGCTTTGGCCATCGCTGACAGCAGAGAATAAGACAAAAAGGCTGCGTAACCGCAATGTTACGCAGCCTTATCTTCAAATCACATAAACTGCTTTATGTGCGCCGCCCTAAGGAAAAACTTTTGCTGTTAAGTATTATAATAATGACAGTGCTCAGATATTTTTCATTACTCTGTTACATTTCAGCTGAAGTATTGGTCATAGCCTTCCCAGCCTGCAATGTAGCGTGAAAGTATCATTCCGTCTGCCTTGCTTATCTGTCCGTCTTTGTTTATGTCGGCAGAGTCAACATCGAGGGTTATTCCTTCCCAGCCTGCAATATAACGTGCAAGAAGCATTCCGTCCGCTTTGCTTATTTTGCCGTCACAGTTTGAATCTCCGATCAATACTTCGATTATTTTTACCGGCAGATCAATATCAAACTTTATACTGCTCAGAGCTGATTCACTGCTCTTGTCAACCGATACGTCCTTCCACTCGTCCTTGCTGCCTTCAAATCCTACGTCGGTGAGTTTCATGCAGTCGTCAAATACCTTTTCACCTATCGTTTTTACAGATTTGGGTATTACAATACTGCTTATACTGCTCATTCCGGCAAATGTATTATCTCCGATACTGCTTATGCTGCCTGCAAAGCTGACTATTTCAATCTTTTCAGGCTCCTCAAAGGGACTTTCCTCAAAGTCGTACATATCACCCTTGCCGGAGATATATGCGTTTCCGTCACTGTATACCTTAGCGGTTATACCGTCACCCAGCATTACCATCTGTACCAATTCTGCGTCGCTTTTTTCAGTTGTTGTGGCAGTGGTTGTCGTGGTAGCAGCTGTTGTCGTTGTGGTCGTCGTCGTTGTCGTAGTCGTGGAAGTAGTTGTAGTTGTCGTTGTTGTCGATGTAGTTGTGGTTGTCGTAGTTGTTGTCGTAGTCGTGGAAGTAGTTGTCGTTGTTGTCGTGGTTGTGGTCGTGGTTGTCGTGGTCGTAGTCGTGGAGGTAGTTGTTGTTGTAGATGTAGTTGTAGTTGTTGTTTCCGGAAGAGGATGTATCTCTGTCGGAGCGTTTGCGGAAAGCTTCTCAATAAGTCTTGCCAGCTTTTCCCTTGCAATTCTGAGGTTCTCCGAGTTTGCCTTCTCATCGTAGTTCACATCGTCAAACATGGAATCATACAGATCGTTTATCTCGTTATTCCATGCTACAACTGTTTGCCATGATTCGCCTGCAAGATAGGCCTTATCAATAAGCTCCTTTGCGATACAGAGATAATCGTAATCGTCATTACCCTCTCCGAGATTTTCAAGGCGTATGGAGCTTGCGAAATAGCCGTACTGCTCGCATATTTCCCTGGCGGCGTCTTCGATCATTCCCAGGGTATAGCGGATCAGTGAGTAGATAGGATATATCATAGAACCCTCATTGCAGGTATAGCTTGTTTCTGTCCATATGTCACGATTATATCCTCCGTCCTTTTTGTATTGGTCAACAGCCCAGTAAAGCTCGCCCTCTATGCCGAGCTTGAATTGCTGCCACTTGTTTATTCTGTCGATTGCAAGACTGTTTCCTTTTATCAGGAATCTTTCGTCCCTTGTGTTCACATTGCCGCCGAGGAAATTGCATGCAAGCTGAGGATCGGCGGCTGACTGGCAGCTGTACCACCACATTCCGTAATCAGGATCATGCAGCGCTTCCATTGTAGCCTTGTAGTCCTTGGAGTCGAAGCCGCCGCCGACTGTAGGCGAGAAATCGTTGAAAAGCGGACAATAGCTGTTCACGGTATAATCAGCGGGGATATTTACGGTATATTCCTCTGCGTCGTCTGCCGTCATGCCCTTTTCAAAGCCCGATTTGAATACCTTCATGGGCATTGTCTCGGTCATTTCGTCCAACTCTATATAGCCTAATCCGTGATAGAGCTCCGAGCTGTAAGCCTTTACATTATCAAGCTTGAAAGCGCCGAGTTCATATGTGTATCTCTGCATTGATGTAGTTGTTATCGTAGGCAGGAACAGGATATTGTCGATAGACTGCATTATCTCCGCTTTCATGGGATCATCAGCGTATTTCTTGTTTATATAAGCCTTTACTGCCTGCTTTGAATCGTCTATGACCTTGCTGTTTACAAGCACCTTATAGTTAGCCCAGTAATCGAAAAGATCCGGCTCGTCGATATTCGGACAGTACAGATATGCGTATTGAATAATGTCCTTTCTTTCGGAAAAGCATTTATCAGCCAGTGCCTTCAGCGTGGTTTCTACACCGAACATAGCATAATCGCCTGATTTATGGATATAGTCATATTGACTGTAACGGGCATGTGAATACAGATCCTTTGCAAGTGCTATTCCTTCATCCGTGCCCGAAAGGATAAGACCTCTGTACAGCCTGTCCTTATCTGCAGCGTAAGCCCAGTGCTCAATATTTGTTTTTATTTTATTATAATATTTTTTGCGTTCTTCCTCTTTTTTGTCATTGATTGTTGCCGCTTCTGTCTTTTTATTCTCAAAGCTTTTCTTTTGCGACTCAAGAAGATACTTGTCCACTTCGTCGTCAGTCAGAGTACCTGTGTAGTATTTTATGCCAAAGTACAGATAATTGTCAACGGCAAAATCAACAGCGCCTTTATCCGCCTTTGTAAGCTCTCTGCCGTATAACTTCTCCAGTACCTTTATTATTTCCTGCTTTTTTTCCTCAATGACATTGTTTCTTTGGGCTTCGTCATTCAGATTTGCCAGATACTCGTCTGAAATATCAAAATCAAAGTCATTGAAAGCGGTCGTTGCCGGTTTTGAATCCCAGCCGAAATCAAGATTATAATAAGGGGATTTTGCCGTAGTAACATAATCGTAAACAGCATCGGCATATCTGTTGATATAATTCATTATACCATTTTTCAGATTTGACATAGCCCACGGTCTGTCTGCATTGGGGCGCCCCGTACCGAGCTTCCTTTCAATGAGAAAACTATTTACAGCCGTTTCGTAATCGGTATTTACATCAAATCCCGCCCTATCCTTATATACGGCTGCCTGGTTGTAATTGAAATCATAGAAATGGTTACGGCTGTATGTCTGATCGGGCAGATCAAAGTTATATACCTCCACCTCAACGGGAACTATAATATCATATCCGGTATAAGGGAAGCTTATCATGTAATTGCCCTTGTATATGCCGCTTGCCTGACTTGCAGGAACATTGAGAGTGAACCATATTCCCTGATTCTTTCCGTCTTCTACCCTTATATCGTTCAGCTGCAATTTGTGAGCAAGCTCATAGGGAAGAAGAGCGTCCGCATGGTAGCCCTCAGTATCGGTAACATTCCAGGTTGATTCTTCCTTCTCATAGATGTACCGCTCAAAGAATACCTCGATATTCTCCGCAGAGAGTATGTCTCCGTTTGCGTTCCTGAGATCATAGGTGTCTATAACGCAATTGGCCTGATCGCTTTCGCTTTGCAGTATCAGCTGACCCGATTCTCTCTCGTTTTTTGCCGCCGAGAATTCAAGAGTACCGTTTACGCCTGCAAGCAGGTCGGGATCGTTGTAGCAGTCCTTCTTTATGGCCTTGGTATTGGGAACGACCGAGTAGGATATGCCCCTATCAGAGCCCTGTATATCCACATAATGAGCAGATTTGCCGTCGGAGTCCACTATGTCCTCGTATTCCAGTCCGCCGTTCTTTTTCTTTTCAAGCTTCGCTCCCTGAGGAGCTGCGAAACTACAGCCCGAAAGATTAATTTTACTCAGGTCGGTGATAGCTCCCTGAGTGAGACTGCTGTTGTTTTCAGCCGTCAGACCGGAGTTTTCAACGTAAAGGCTGCCGCTGCCGGAACCGCCGCCTATAGCTGCAGAGCCCCTGTCCGTTCCTGTTGATACGGCATGAACTGTCGCATCACATACAGTAAGCTTTGCGCTTGTGGCAATAGCTCTGAGCTTGCCCTCTACCGTGAGTGTACCGGGGCCTGTTATGTACGTATTGACGCTGAGCGATACGCACGGCCAGCTCTCATTAGTCTTCAGTGTAGAATCCGAAGCCACGTGGATGATAAGGTTTTTTACGTTTTCGTTGCTGACAACGGGACCGTGCACCGATTCAGGCCTTGTGCAGTCGCCGTTTATGGTCAGTATCTCCGCATCGGGATCGTAGCTGAATACGCCGTCGCCGAGAATGTCATAGGCATTTTGGTCAGTGACAGCCTTGCCGAGTATCTTTATGGCGTAGCTGGTCACCGCCCCGGCTTCAAGCGGCCTCAAAGGTACGGTAAGTAATGTCGTCAGCAGCATGAATGTTGCACATACTATGCACTGAAAACGCTTGGTAAATGATCTGTTTTTTGTTGTTTGTGTTTTTTGCATTGAATTTCCCTCTTTTCAAATAAAATTATAAAAATTTGCAGCTCTGACAGTAGCAAAGCTCAGCATATATTAATGATAACATGAAAAAAAGGTGTTGTCAATGCAACTTACCCCCTCAAAAATGCATCTTACCTGATTATAGGATCCCTTAAACTGCCTAAAGCACCGCTTAAAAGAAACAGAATCCACCGTATTGCGTTGAATAGTCCGCGTGCAATTTATTACAGATATTTAACATAAAAATCTGCTCCTCAGGCATTGCAGAGCAGGTTTTATTCTTTAGTCACCATCTCATATAGAATACTCTTTTACAAATATCTTTTTATACTTTATTTTGTATTGATACATATGCTTACTTTACACTCAGATAACACCAAAGCTTCTTATCGCCTTTATCAGTTGCAAGCCAGTTGCTATACGGGAAATTATAAACACGCATTGTTTCAAGATCCTGTACAGTTATATATTCAATATACAGTGAGGCATTCTTACTCTTATTGTTGCTGCGTATCAGTATCTGATAAAGCTCATCCACATTATCTGTTATCTCAATCACATATGAATCAAGATGACTTTTTCTAAATCATCCGCAGGAGAATCGCCTACATTATACTCGGATGAACGACCGTTTGCATCGTAGAATGTAATGAAAAGACCAGCGACGGAATGGTTTTACTTGACAAGTACTTTACTGATTGTTATAATGTAAAAGAAGTATACCGGTGTTATAAAAGGTATATTTCACTATTTTTATCTGGAGGTATTTATGATTTTAAAAAAACTAACAGCATCGCTGATAGCAGTTTGTTCTCTTTCAGCTTCTGTTGTATCTCCATCCGGATCATATCTGAATAGTCAGAAAATATGCAATCCGGCAACAGCTGAAGCAGTTGATGCAGGAAAGACAATTATTTACGGCGATGTAAATAACGACAACATCGTAGATGTATTCGACTTGACATTGATCAACCAGTATATACAAGGTACGAATACGACCTCAATCAGTTTACTTGCAGCAGATGTCAATGATGATGGTAAAGTTGATATTTATGATGCCAATGAAGTGAATGACTTTTTATCCAATAATAGAAAGACTTTTTCTGTATATCAGAACAAAGCTCCGAACGGCTGCTCACTCATAGCAGATTCTTCATTTAAAACATGTACTATTGCAAGTGAACCATCGGATGAAAAAGCTGACTCTGAAAGCGAAAAAACTTTCTATAAGTATTCTCCCAACCGCAAGTATTATGCTGTATTCCAGAATGACGGCAACCTCGTAATATATAAAAACAGGGAAAATAACAGGTTTTCTGACACATTTGTATGGCACTCGGAAACATATAATAATTCCGGTGCAATATGCAGAATACAAAAGGACGGAAATCTTGTTATATACTCTAAGAACGGAGATGCATTGTGGAATTCCGAAACCAATAATAAGACCAGTGCAAGATTGGGCATTACTGATGACGGTAAGCTTTGTATTTATTCTGCCGATGAAAATGAGTATTATTATTCAGATAAAATCGGCGGTGAATTTATTTCAGGAGCTTCTTGTTCCACATTATATACTCCTATCAACGCTAATCCAAACGAAAGCTTTGAGCTGAAGCGCGGACGCAGTTTCTACTCTTTTAATGGCAGATATTACGTTGAATTCCAGGAAGACGGAGACCTTGTTGTATGGGACGAGGATTTGAATAAACTGTGGAACTCAGGAACATCCCGTCTCGGTAGACAATGCGTTATGACCGAAAACGGAAATCTTGTCATATATGATGAAAACAAACAGATCGTCTGGGAGTCCAACACAAACGGAACGGGAAATGCAACACTGTATATCAGCGATGAAGGCGAGCTTTGCATTTACTCCGCAGAAACCGGTTTTTATACCTTTTCGAGTCATTCTATCGCAATAACCGCTGATAAAGACTATGAACTGGAACGTCAGAAGCGTTACTATTCTCCGCATTGCGAAAGCTATGCAGAATTTCAGAGTGACGGAGATCTTGTTGTATATGACAGGAACAACAAAAAAAGATGAAGCTCGGGAACAGCCGGTATCGGCCAGAAATGCTTTATGAAAGCAAACGGAAATCTGGAGATACTGAAATCAGACGGTTCGGTAGCATGGAATACTCAAACAGAAGGAATGGGAAATTCAAGGCTTTATGTCACTGATACGGCAAAGCTTTGTATTTATTCCAATGATAAAAAAAGATATACTTTTATAGGCGATTCAAAGCTTTCGATCAAGGATGAGGAGATCCGGGTTATCCAGAAAAAGAACTCTAAAATCGATGTGTTGCAGGAAGGAGAAGCAGAAGCTCACTACGATTCCAACACTCAAAAAACATATTATGATACGGAGTTCACAAATTTTGATCTGGGAAGCCTTATGCTGAGAAGGATCGACGTAAGTGCCACGGTAAAGGCAGAGAATATGTCGGAGAAAGAGCTTGGAGAGCATATAGGTTTCTTCGTCCAATTCAGAAATAACAAGAAAAGCGGAAGCAGTGAAAAAATTACAGGAGGCGAAAAGGATCTCAGAAAGCAATCTGATTTTTTCCTGATTGAAAAGACAGATACCGATACTTATAGGATAACCGAGAAAAATGTTCCCTGCTTAGCCGACGAAGTCAGATTCGGAATTAAAACTGATCTGGATCCCGGTGATATTACAGTCTCCGATTTCCGTTTTACAAGCACAGACAATAACTTCAAAAAATATGACGTTTTATGTACCAATGGCGAAAATTTACACATTACAATGAACTATAGTGCTGATAAAAGCTATAGGGAAATATGGCTGAAAACGTTAAGCAGATATATTAACAGCTTATCTGATATTACAGGAGTAAGAAGAAACGATATCTATATTTTTGAATACGCAGATACTTTATGCGGTGCTGATTGTCCGTGTATGGATGATTACATTATTCCGTCTGAAAACTCAATTCCTGCTATATTGATACCGTCTGATAATGTAATACCGTTCAACTGGAAATCGACATGCCGGCATGTTGAAAGATCCATGAATCTGATCCCGGATTCTATTCATCACCTTTATCTTCATGAATTGGGACATTGTTATGCGACCGGCAAATCCTTTGAAGCATATTTCAGCGGAAATGTTGATGACGGTTACACAAATGTCCGCGGCATAACAGCAATACAGAACTGTGAAGAACTGTGCAACACAATTCTTTATTCAGAAAACCGCGAAGAAACGACATATAATCGCGGACGGTATATGGATGCTGTCAGAAATTTAGCGGATGAAAAATGGAATGAAACTGTCAATTACAGGATAATGAATACATATGCAAACTATGTAGCCTTGTATCAGGAAAAGGGCTGGGCAATACTTGAAAAGCTCTTTGAAGGCGGAGATCCGTTTTTCAATGATAATCTGTTTTCAGGCAACGTTCAGAAGATAATCAGGAATGAGCTGAAAAAATCTTACAGAGTCTATGAATACAAATGTGATGATCTTTCCAAGGAATCATATAAATTCATGAACACTATCCAATTCCTTCAGCAGAATGCTCCCGATAAAGCTTATAACAATGCATTCAATCCGAGAATTGAAATACATAATTTCATTCGTACCTTTATGATTTCGGATAAAGGCTATCATAATTATAAAAATGCTTTCGTGGATTATTTTGAAAGAATTGAAAAGCACAATCGCGGGCTGGACTGGGAAAAAGAATCCTATCTGATAAGCACCGGCGAGCATATAGAATAATACAATTGCAAGCCTGATAAGATAGTAATGGTTCTTTTTCATTAAAGGGATTATATCACTCGGACAACTCCTTCCTGTTCTATCTGCTGCAATTGTAATTTCTCATCAAGAACAATTACATCATTACTATTAAGCACATAAGTTTACATTAAAAATCAATATTAATAAAGCTCCCGTTTCAACAAACAGGAGCTTTTTTTATCATAATAACACGGAAAAAGCTGTAAGTCAGCGAAGGCAAGCAGAATAGCGAGTATAGAATTATATTCTTCGTTTCATACGGTGACGTTAATTCCGTTCACTCCTGATTCAGACCTGTTTACTCCGAAATAATTTACAAAAGCTTATTATCGGATAAAATTGAATTATGATCGGTGTTTTGAATACAGTAAAACGACTGATATTTAAAAACGCGGAATTTTACAGATAATTTGTTATGAAAGGAATGTAAAAAATGAAAAACATACTCAAAAAGATCTCAGCAATCGCAATGGCTTTCACACTTTTAGGCACAGGTACAGCATTAATAAAATCAAACCCGGACACGATGACAGCGTTTGCCACACAAACAAGATCATGGAATTATTCAAGTAATTATTCTCTTACAGGCAATGGTGCAACAGATATAGTTCGTGTTGCAGATGCACAGATTGGCAAAACAAAATCGGGTTTAGGCTATACAGAAGACTGGTGCGCTGACTTCGTATCTGACTGTGCAAAACTTGCAGGTCAATCAGATGCTGTTCCTGCTGACGGGTTAGTTACTACTTTTCTATACGGCATTCTTGATAAAGGCGGAGCAATTGTAAGTTCTCCGCGTGCAGGTGACCTTGTTTTTTATGAAAAAAACAATGATTATTGGCACGTTGGAATAATGATAGATTCTTCCGCTTCCATACAGGGCAACTGCAAAGGTCAGGTAAAGCTGCTTTCAAGGCCTGAGGATGCTCATATAGGAACTCCTTTCTTTGTACGCCCGAACTATTCCAATGCAGATTCAACACCCGCTTTTTCATCGATTTATGAAGAGCTGATGTTCGATGCAGATTTCTATTACCACAAGTATAAAGACCTTCAGAAATCGATCGGCAATGATCCGGACAAGCTGCTTCAGCACTGGTTCAAATACGGTATCAAGGAAGGCCGTGTAGCAAGCATATTCTTTGATCCTCAGTACTATGCAGCACAAAATCCGGATGTAAAAAAAGTATTTGGCAACAACTGGCAGGCTATACATGATCATTTCCTGCAATGCGGCTATAAGGATAACAGAAAGCTTTCGCCTGTATTCGATGTCAGCTTCTATGGCAGCAAATACAGCGATCTTCGTTCTATGAGCAGTGCGCAGCGTATAGAGCATTTCTATAAATACGGCTGCAATGAAGGCCGTAAAGCTTGTGCCGATTTTAATCCTGAGAACTACAAAAACAGATACAGTGACCTTAATAAAGCATATGGCAATACGATGAAGTCGTACTATCAGCACTACATGATATACGGCATAAATGAAGGGCGCTTCTCCGATTACTCATCCATATATGAAGAGATAATGTTCGACGCTTATTTCTATTACAGCAAATATAAAGATGTCAGAGATGCATTCGGCTATGACCCCGACAAGCTTCGCCGGCACTGGTTAAAAAATGGCATCAATGAAGGACGTACAGCAAGTATATTCTTTGATCCTCAGTACTATGCAGCACAGAATCCGGACGTCAAAAAGGTTTTCGGCAGCAATTGGAAGGCTATACATGATCACTTCCTGACACATGGGTATAAAGAAAACAGAAAGCTTTCACCTGTATTCGATGTTGGTTACTATCGTACAAATTACAGTGATCTTCGCTCTATGAACAGCGAACAGCTTATTGAGCATTTCTATCAATATGGCTGCAAGGATGGCCGTAAAGCTTCTGCCGATTTTAATCCCGTAAATTACAGGAGCAGATACAGCGATCTTAATAAAGCATACGGCAGTAATATGAAATCATACTATCAGCACTATATGCTAAACGGCATAAAAGAAAAGAGAAATGGAAAATAATCTCTGATATCAGGAGCTCGGATAATTAATCCGGGCTCTTTTTTATCTTGAAGCCGCGATATATGCCACCGGTTCGGCTTGAACTTCCTTATCGCTTCCTGTGAAATTTGCGGTTGGGAGTTTTTACCGGGATAGTGCAGCAGAACGTGAGCTGTTTCTTCCATGACATATTATCGTCCTCAATTCACTTAAAATGTATTTATATATACAAAAATCCACTCCGTATGAACGGCTTCACTATGTGCGTACAGCACAAAGCGGAGCGGAGCTTTCACACATCAGTAGACAGGATTTCCCGACGCTGTTGAAAATGCAAATACTGCAAGTGGGATGCATAATAGCATCATAAACATACAGAAACCCGGTAATTTGACTCTATGGATATCATGCGGATCCTTCGGATTTATACGAAGCCTTATTTTGTCGCCTCTGGAGCTTTCCCAAAATGAAAGAAGATCCTTATGCACATATCCCTTTTCATTATAGCTGTATGACCAGTATATTCGGTAATATTCCTTATTGGAATATCTTCTCAGCTTGACGACCTCTACATCGATACACTTGGCGTCTACTTTTTCTCTGCATCGCAGCAGCTTGACAATATTGTATATCAAAGGCATGAGTGCGATGATAATATAATATGTAATGGTACATTTTTCACGGAAGTCTGGGATTATATAAAGCTTTGCCGTATCGGCTGTCCGGATCATCAGAAGAAATAGTCCGAGCAGTGACGGCAGATTGAGGATTATTGCAGTATCGCGTTTTTTGCTCCACTTGAAGCTGACAGACAGCAAAGCAAAGCCGACGAAGAAGAGAGCCCCGAATGTAAAGCCGAAAGCCTTGCCGCGAAGCAGGGTGGCTGTTAATAATGAAGCCGTTACCATTGTGACGCCAAAAGCTCCTGTCCACAATACCTTTTTGGGAGGAGTGTCCGAGGAAAAGTTGGTGTCAGCGTCATATCTGGAAAACGATGCGTTGTTTCCCGCACGCTTTTGTGCCAGTTCGGTGCGTATTTTATCGATAGCGTAGCATACAGCAGGAACTCCTGCGGCGAGGATAAGTCCTGCTGCGATTATAAGCCCTGCAAGCTCGCTGTCGGATTCATGGAAAAAGAAAGCCGAGCAGATAATAATAAATCCGATTATCATTGACACGGCTGTTATTATCATGATTCTTTTTGAAGAATCCTCTTTCTCTTCATATGGCGGCGGTGTTGAATAAGCCATACTTAAAAGTGAACGGTCGATATGAGCCGCATTTACTGCCCTGTTTACTTCGTTAAGCTGTTCATCTGGCGGCAGCATGGCAAATTCTGCGTCAGTCATGAGATATCTTCTTGCTTCTTCATCACTGAGTTCTCGTATCAGCATATAAACATTCCTGTGATCCATGATTATTCCTTTCTTAATGCGGCAGCTTATCTACCAGCGGTTCCGGCGTGTATACTGCAATAAAACATATACTAAGTATCGCTGTTTTTCCGCAGTATGTGTTATGCGGTGCCTTCGTTTATGCATAAGTCCATGTGCTCACCGTAGACAGAGAGTGTAAGCTTCCCCATTCAAAACTGAATCTATCGTCGCTGCGAAAGCAGTGATTGATGTGCCTATGACCATAAACGGTACTTGTACTAAAATGACTGTTTTCTGCAACATTTACAATAATTGTTTCATCTTTTCCTCTGCTCAATTTTCAGGAATTTCCCGATTCTTCCATGTATATAGCTTCTTTATCATTTCTCTTATCACCTATTATAGCACATCGGAAATAATATGTAAACACATAAAACAGAACCGCCTGTACAGGCGGTTTCTATGCTTTATTTCTCAATACATTCTTCCATTGTCTTTGCTTCTCCATCGGGTGTTGCAGCAACATACGCATAGTACGCAGGAATACTCGATGCATCAATGGCATTGATAAATCCTTCATGGTTTGCATCTGATGTATCCTCTGCTCTTCATTATATCCGCGCCTTTCTGATAAGGAGACGGGATTTGTCTCTGATAAAAGCTTAATCATTGCAAACGGATTCCAAAAGATGCTGAACGATATATGTTCATAGAAAGTTTACGATTTCAGCTGCACATTCTGCCAGTATCATACGTTAAAGCACATATAGACCAAATTACAATTATCTCTTGCATTCAGCGAGATATCGTTGTATAATGAAATCAGGCAGTTATATACTGCAAATGTGAAGAATGGCAGGTGGATTTTATGAAGCTCACAAGATTTGCGGCAGCACTGACCGCTGTTATGACTGCGGTCATGCCGGTTACTATCAATACGGACAGGACTGTACCATGCACTGTCTATGCAGAAGGCACCACACTTACTGATTCGGTTGCCTGGATACCGAAGGACTTCGATTCCGCACTGGAATTCAGAAATACTTACGGTGCAGTACATATTGAGAATGGAGTTCTCTGCATTGTTTTCAAAAGAGAATATGAACCCCTCGATCCTGTGAATTATGTTCAAAACCTGCGTTATGAACTAAGATTCCCAGGATATAAAGGCACGCTCTCCGGATATGATACAAGAAGCTATACTTATTCCGAAACTCCTGTGAAGGGGGATACTGAGTTTATTGTTATCGCACTTTCATCTTTCTCAAAAGGTGACTTTGCGATCGAAATGATCGATACCTATATCGATTCATCAATACCTGATCAGAGGTATTCGTTTTATGCAGACGATGCTTACAGCATTAAAGAGACCGATATTTACGGCTGGCTGCCTGATTGTGAGAAGGAATACTGGGATTATGCAAACAAAAACACCAACTTATCAGCAAAAGATAATTATGTTGTGTTCTGCCTTTCTCATAACGCAGGTACTGCCTATGACTGGTTCCTGAATGATAAGGGAAAAGAGTGCTTTGAACTTGAAACAGTAAGCGATTGCAGCCCAGTATCTTCTGTTCCTGTTGACGGCGGAGATATCAATATGATCTACGCATACAAGGCCGTTAAGGATGGTTATGACAAGATATCATACGATTTCGGACCGGTTTATGCCGGTGCTGAGGATGGAAAAAAGTCTCTTGTTGCTGACTGTGCAGTTATAAACGATGCTCAGAATATTCTTCTTTCGGATGATATGAGAGTTTCCCTTGTTGATTATGACACCGGAGAACTCCTTATGCTTCCGGAGGGGAAAATACCAAGAATATGGACAGATATTAGCAAAGACACTCCGGAAGGCAAGGTCTATTGTAATATGCAGCCGGTTGGATTCAAAACTAACCCTGCGGTTGTAGATTTAGGAAATTTCTTTGCCGGTTATGATTTCTCATTCGGCCTTGATTCAGATAATCTGCCTGTTGGATACTCTTTGCCCGGTACTGATGAAAAATCAGCCGGTTACTATAACGGTATCATTATACCTGACGATCATATAACCGTTACAAGGTATGATAACGACTCTGCTGACGTTGTATTCAGGTTGAAAAAGAATAATGATATTGAGGAAAAGTCAACCAAAATCACTTTTTACGACAAGGATACAGGTGAACTTATCAATATCCCTGAGAACGATGAGGTTATCTTTATTCTGAAATGCCCACCAGGTGTATCAGCAAAATATGAGGAGATTTATATCGCATCAAATCCATGTACAATTAATTCACTTAATATATATGACCCGTCATGTAACTATTACTATTATCCAGTTGATCTAACAGATTGTTATGATTTCCTTGAATTCGAAGTTATATCTCAGAATACAAATCATATTGAGTTGTCTTGCAAAATGGAGCTGGTATCCAGCGGTGATGTCAACGATGACAACGATTTTAATGTTGCTGATGTGGTACTGTTTCAGAAATGGTTGCTGGGTTCAGCTGATGCTAAGCTTGCCAATTGGAGGGCTGCTGATTTCTGTCGCGACAACAAACTCGATATATTTGACCTTATCAAGATGAGACAAAGGCTTATCGAGATCACACCACCGGTTTATGTTGAGCCTGATCATCGCAGCTACGCACCAGCACGTACTATTTCAGATCATCTGTATTTATATCTAGGCCCAGATGAAAGCTATGAATCTGTAGCTATTATTCCTAAGAATACTGCTCTCTCTGAATTAGGATATCAGTATGATAGTGATAAATGGATTTTTACCAATTACTGTGGACAATATGGCTGGATCAGAACAGTAGAAGACGATGATAGAACTCCCACGATTGTTTATGTGCAATATCCGGATAAACCAGTAATTTACCTCTACCCGGAGCAGGAAACTGATGTTCATGTTGAGCTTGAACTAACAGAAGCTGAACTTTCAACAACATATCCGAAGTATAATAACGGTTGGGACGTAACAGCATATCCTGACGGTAAGCTCGTTAACAAAGCAGACGGTACACATCACAGGTATCTGTTCTGGGATGCAGTAAACTGCCGTACAAGATTCGATTATTCTAAAGGCTTCTGTGTTGCAGGCAGTGATACAGAGAGCTTCCTCAAGGAAAAGCTCACATATATGGGATTGACCGAAGAGGAAATGAACGAGTTCATCGTATACTGGCTGCCGCTTATGGAGCATAACAAGTATAATCTCATTACCTTCCAGGGCGATGTATATACCGATTCCGCAAAACTGAACATCACACCTACACCCGACAGTCTGCTGCGTATATTCATGGCATATATTCCGTTGGAGGAGGCAATTGATATCGAGCCACAACAGCTATCAAACTTTGAAAGAAAAGGATTTACAGTCGTTGAATGGGGCGGCAGCAAAATACAATAACAGCAATCACATACATTAAAATGAAAATCCGCCCGTGACGGGCGGATTTCTTTATACCATGATAGATTGATATAATCTTTAAAGAGATTTTATAGAAGGGATCGTCTTCACGATGGCGAGCAAAAACAGCAACTGTCTGTTGCAGCTTTGATCTCCATAAGCGCTGTAAACCGGCAGTTCTATTATTATTTATAATGAGGATTTATCTCATATCCGAAATGGATCTGCATTTTATCCCTTGTTCCTGATGTATCCCATCTATGTTGCAACAGTTAAAGAATTGATTAGCATTATCTATTTATCAATCTGCGTCTCATAAGACACATATCGAATGAATCAAGCCTTCCGTCCTTACACAGATCAGCTGCTTCCCAGTTATCAAGGCGGGCTGTCGGAGAACCGAGCAGCCATCTCTGAAAAAGTACAAAGTCAGATAGGTCATATTTCCCGTCATCATTGACATCGCCTTGTATTACCAGCTCTTTGGGAGTAATATCTACAAGAGACAAATTCTTCACTTTTACTTTACCGCTGTCAGTGAATTCAATCTTAATAAAGTAATCAAAATACGTGTAATCTGATTCAAATTCTTTTTCATAATGTGTCATTTCTTTTGTAACCGGAACTCTATCTTTTATGTCAAGATCACATTCAGCCGCCTTTATCATGTATCTTAACTGTGTTGAAGGATCGCCTTCTATATCAAATGAAAGTCTGTATTTGTGTCCTGCACGAAACAAAAAGCGGCGAAAGGTCATATCGCTCCATTCAGAAGCTTCAACATCAAAACCAATAGCTTCATAGTCAAAACTGCCCGAAATGTAACTGCACTTTACATTTATAGCTGCAAAGGCGTTTTCAGCATCAATTGGTCTGTCATTTTCATCAAGGAATACACCGTTTCTGAAGTTCTCAGAGACGAAATAATCGTCAAGCCATTGGATACGCTTTGCTATCCATTCACTGAGATAGTCGGTATGCTCCTTATATTCTGTAAACTTCGCTATACTGTCCGTTTCTATGAAAAATTCCTTCCCGAGAGGATCCCACATATCGAAATTTCTCACATAGGAGCGCATATTTTTCTGTGCTTCTTCCTTAACATAATCAGGAAGCGTACTTACCCGTTTGGCTACTTCTTTCCAGCGGACTGCAACTGCTTCACGAAACCAGTCATTCTGCAATGCATAACAATACCACTGATTGGAGTTTGAATTGCCGTCGGTAATATCGAACTCATTTATGCCGTAAGGGCTGTCGAAGCCTTTATAATTTTCATAATTTCCAAAAGCAAAGTCATAATCCCATATCGGAGCAAATGTAAGCTTGCCGCCTGCGTCCTTAAACAGGTAAAAGCTGCCCCAGCCAATATCGCTATTCTTGCAAACCTCGTTTGCAATGAAATTGTCAACAAGGGAAGGTATATCGATAAGCTCCTCAGCACGGGCTTTATCCTGTCTTCTGAGTACATTGAGGGATTTAGAAATATAATCCGATATATATTCCTCTTGCATGATTGAAGTTGAACAGTCCTCCGAAAGCTTGCTTTTTATAACATAATAAGAATTATCCACTTCAAAGTGATCATGGTTTAATGATGCTCTTGACATTTCCACAAGGTAGCCGTTTTCCTCCACCAGCTCAGGTTCCTCGGTTATGGCAATGCGGCTCTTGTTGACATTTATATTCTCACATAAAAGATATACGCCCTGATACGAACCGTTTACATAGACATCTACCGAGCGGCAGTTTGTGGAATACGGCAAATTATCAAGCATATCACCGAGATGATATGCAGTCATATTTCTCAGAAGGGACGTATCATAATAGTTCGCAAGCAGATTCCAGCTTTTACCGGGACCGTCGCCTATGCCGAGAGGGTTTTGTTTTTTATCAAATTTAAATTTGTAGCTCTTTTTATCAACGTGCAATGTTGAATTGCCGCGAAGCCTTATCTGAACTTCTGTTTCAGGCATTTCAAGTTCACCGTTTTTATCCCATATCGTAATTTTTGAAGGAGCATACTCCCTTTTGGTATCAATTTCCTTTCCCAAAGTATCAATGGATATTACGGGAAGATCGAGCTGTTCTTCTGTAACTTCTGTGCTGACCGCTGAAAAAACGGTATTCGCGGGTATCATATGCCATGAAGTGAATAATGCTGTAACGGCAGCACATATGACTGAAATAATCTTTTTCAAACAATAACCTCCTTTATATTTACAAGTTTATTATATCATAAAAACTCCAACTATGTAAAGACCTGATAATGAATGCTATAACAATATTAACAAGCGGGTTTCCACTGACTTTATTAAACCAATTTCGTATTATGAGCATTTGGTTATATCACTAAGGAGGGCTTCCGCTGATATTCTTTTCAGCAAGTATATTGCTCCCCATTATTGCAAGCGGAAACAGCGACTGACTCAGCGGATTCACGTTTCAGAACGTGTCAGCAAGTGTGTTCATGCTTGCGGCATTATCGGCAGTGCAGTCGATCGGACTGCTCAGTGAGGAGCTCGGCTGGCGCAGGCATATGAACCGCAAATGGAGCCGCTGTTCGGTACAGTCGGCACTTGTCTGATCGGCGGTATCGTATGGAGTATATTTAACATAAAAGCCTACTCCGCAGGCATTGCAGAGCAGGCTTTATTTTTTATAGTTTATTCAGGTCATATCATTGCAAACAGCTTGAAAAGGTCATTGTAATCTATCTTGCCGTCGTAGTTCACATCTGCAAGGATAAGGTCTCCTCCGGGGATAGTGACCTTTCTTGTGAGAGCATCCCATAAAAGCTCGTAATCCTTATCGTTGATATGAGTATCCATGTTAAGATCACCGATAGGATATCTGCATACGGGCGTTACGGAGTCATCATAGAAGTATCTCGGAAAAGGATAAACAGTTCCGTTTACGCCCTTCCATTCCTGTTTATCAGGATTATAAACATTCCATCTGCTGTGTCCTGATGAACAAGTCAACTGAAGCTGCTTATCAGTTTTGAGGAAATGAGTATAATTAATGGTATTTCCGTCATCGTGGCAGGTATCAACATGGAAGTAGTGATTTCCTAATTTTACCATCGTCCATGCATGACTGCTGCTTACAGTGTAATAAGCTTCAATACCTACAGCACGCAGAAGCAGCGTATATGCACGTGCGTATCCGTCACAAACAGCTCTTCCGTAGAAAAATACAGATGAATCAGAATGTGACTTTAACGAAGAATCAGGCTTGCCGTTCTCATCGTATTCATAAACAGTATTATTGCATACCCAGTCATGAAGCGTCTTTATTTTCTCCATGTCGTTCTTGCAGTTCTTTGTAAGATCTTTAGCTTTTTTATTGATATAAGCAGTCAGATATTTGTTAAAGTATCCTACGCCGCCTGTTTCAAGTTCGGCAGCATATCTGTAAGAAGCTTCTCTGATACTACCGTTAAGATAAGGATCACCTGTCTTTGGATTAACGTAAAACAGGCTTTCGCCGTTGATATACTGTAGATTTGAACAGCACCACAAAGCATTTGATTTAATTGCATTTTCAAATGCAGTCGGATCGATATTCATATTGATTAATTGCGGACAATCCTGAAAAATACGCTCGCCGAATTCAGGAGATCCGCTGATAGTAACCGAAGTAAGATTCTGGCAGTTCTTAAAAGCAACTGCGCCGATAGTCTTTACAGAAGCAGGTATGTTTATTGAAACCAGTGCTGAATTAAGGAAAGCGCTCATATCGATCTCTTCAATACCATAATTCAAAGTGACATATCTGAGCTTCTTACAATCCATAAAAGCACCGCGCTTGATGGTTTTTACATTGGCCGGAATGTATATACTTTCCAGTGCTGTATTCTGGAATGCATTAGCATATATAGCTGTTATTGAATCTGAAATGGTGAACGATTTGAGATTGGTCGCATTTCTGAATGTGGAACCCAGAACCGCTTTGACCCCTCTTGGGAATACCACGGATTCTACGGTCGTATTATTTTCAAAAGCCCATCTCTCAACACAGTTTACATAATGACCGTCGATTGATTCTGGAACGCTTACGTCCTTGGAATTACCGATATATTTAATGATCGTTGCGGAATTGTCGTTCAGATCATACTGATATTTCCAGTCGCCTGAGGTGTATTCCTTACTGAGATTGGCAGCTGAAGCCGACATCGTATTCGATGAGATCAGTTTACCGAAGGGCAGACTG
>JAFWSI010000014.1 GCA_017519415.1 Ruminococcus sp. | reverse complement strand
CTTGGATATGGGGAAGATCCGCTCGTCGGGCTTCTGGTCGTACAGCATACTGAAATACTCCTGCATCTCCTCACAAAGAAAATCGGGCATTTCAATGGTGCGGTTGCTTTTCTTGGTTTTCGGCTCTGTGATGACGTCCTGTCCCTTGATACGCTGATAGGACTTGTTGATGCGGAGCTTGCGGTCCTTGAAATCGAAGTCCGCAGTCGTAAGAGCCAGCAGCTCACCGAGACGGATTCCGCACCAGTAGAGCATCTCGAAAGCATAGAACGAGATCGGCTTGTCCATCATGACCTCGGAGAACTGCATATACTCGTCCTTCGTCCAGAAGTTCATCTCTTTGGCATTCTTCACGCCGATGCTCCCTGCCTTGGCTGCGGGATTGGTACTCAGATCATAGTAGCGGACAGCATGATTGAAGATACACGAAAGCTGATTGTGCAGGTTCTTCAGGTAGGTCTCCGAATAGGGCTTACCGTTCTTGTCACGGTGACGGAGCAGTTCATTCTGCCACGTCAGCACGTCCCTTGCCTGAATGTCCTTCATGGACTTCTCCCCGAAATAGGGCAGTATCTTCGACTTGATGACACAAGCCTTATGCTCCCAGGTGTTCTGCTTCAAACGGGCTTTCATGTCCTGCTCATACAGCTTGTAGAAGTCCTTGAACAGCATATCGAGGTCGCCGCCCTGCTGGAGAAGAAATCTGCGCTCCCAATCCTGAGCCTCACGCTTTGTCTTGAAGCCACGTTTGCACTTCTGCTTGCGCTGCCCTTGCCAGTCATCACAGCGAGTCATAACATACCAAGTGCCGTTTTTGTCCTTGTATACGGACATCAGTCGTCACCCTCTTTCTTTTCAGGTGCTTTCACCGGGCGTTCTGCCGAGTATACTCTCTCGTTGAAATACTCACGGTTCACTCTGCCTGTGATGGTGATGTAGCCCTTTGCGTCAAGCTCCTCGTTGAGCTGCTTGATGATCTTGTATGCATACGGAACGGAGATCTCCATGATCTCTGCGAGTTCCTCTGCACGGATAAATTTTTCTGACATAGTAGTCAACCCTTTCTTAAAATATTGTTCTGTGTGGTATCGGGCGCATTTGCGTATCCGATCAGCAAAATTCTCTATCTAAACATTTTTGCTTTTGTCAACCCCTAAATCGAAATTTTTCTAAATTTTTTTGTTTAGTATCTATTGACTATCCTAAACAAATATGTTATAATGGATGAAAACACTTATTAGGAGTTAAATATGAGTAAATGTGTTTGTCACCATATTCCAAATGATGGGGTTTTTAAATTGGGTAAAGAATATGAATACCAATACGGCATAGACTGCATATGTGTTCATGACGATAATGGGAAACGTATCATTTTTGATGAAATTACGTTTCTCTGGTATTTTGCCAAACAGAACATAAATAAGGAGTGAACCACCATGAGCGTTATCGGAGATAAGATACACCGCATTCGTGATTTCAGAGGAATGACGCAGAAACAGCTCGGTATGGCAGTCGGCTTTGATGAAAAGTCTGCCGATGTCCGCATCGCACAGTATGAATCAGGCACTCGCACACCCAAGCAGGCACTTGTCGAACAGCTTGCCGAGGCATTGGACGTG
Source organism: Ruminococcus sp. (assembly GCA_017519415.1). Lineage (GTDB taxonomy): Bacteria > Bacillota > Clostridia > Oscillospirales > Ruminococcaceae > Ruminococcus. The sequence continues at coordinate 77,316 of JAFWSI010000014.1, read as the reverse complement.
AACCCCCGTTTCCTTGCTGATGATAAGATACTCGGAGCGGAGGGCGTTATGATGATGCTATTTGAGCTTGACGAGCATTATCCGATCAGCATTGAGGACTGCGAGGACGAGGACGGCAACAGACGAAAGGGCATTGTTTTCGGCTCTATCCTGATGACTGACCTCCTTTCTGAGTGGCAGAGACGAAAAAAAGACCTTGCTGACGGTAAGATCAGCAAGGCCGAATATACAGAATGGAAGCTTAACTGGCCGAAAACGACCGATGATTGTGGAAAGCACGAACCTGCGAAAGAGTGGCGTAACTTGTAAGCCACTTGAACCGCAGAATAATTCCGCTTAGCTCCCTGTTATCAAATTGTTATCACTGAGATTTTAAGGCTTCGGAAATGGCGTATTTACGCCGTTTCCGAGGTCTTGTTTATTATTCCCACTCCACTGTTCCCGGAGGCTTTGAAGTGATATCATACACTACTCTGTTGACGTGCTCCACCTCATTGCAGAGGCGATTGGAAACTCTCGCAAGTACATCGTATGGTATCCTTGCCCAGTCAGCAGTCATGAAGTCGTCGGTAGTTACAGCACGGATAGCGATAAGGTGGTCGTATGTACGGTGGTCGCCCATTACGCCGACTGTGCGGACATCGGGAAGCACAGCAAAGAACTGCTTGAGCTCGCTTTCGATACCGCTCTTGCGTATCTCGTCACGGAAAACCGCGTCTGCCTCCTGTAATATCTTAATCTTCTCCTCGGTGATCTCGCCGATTATACGGACTCCCAGACCGGGGCCGGGGAAGGGCTGTCTCCATACCAGATCATGGGGTATACCCAGTTTTTCGCCCACAGCTCTTACCTCGTCCTTGAAGAGATCACCGAGAGGTTCGATAGTACCTGCAAACTTTATATCATCAGGCATTTTCACCATGTTATGGTGAGTCTTGATAACGGCAGTACTTCCGTGACCGGCCTGATTGCCTCTGCCAGACTCGATACGGTCGGGATATATGGTACCCTGCGCGAAGAATCCGTCTGTACCCTGTTCTCTGATCTTGTCCCAGAAAACATTGTAGAACTCGGTACCTATTATCCTGCGCTTCTGCTCGGGATCGCTGACACCCTTGAGAGCCGCAAGGAACCTGTCCTTGCAGTTGACGCGTACAAAGTTCATATCAAAAAGCTTGGTGAAGGTCTCCTCCACGAAGTCGCCCTCGTCCTTGCGCATGAGGCCCTGATCCACGAAAACGCAGGTGAGCTGCTTACCGACTGCGCGGCTGAGAAGTCCTGCCGCAACGGAAGAGTCAACGCCGCCCGAAAGGCCAAGTATGACCTTCTTGTCGCCTATCTGCTCGCGGAGCTTCTTTACCGTATTCTCAATAAAGTCGTCCATTACCCAGTCCCCTGTGCAGCCGCACACATTATAGAGGAAGTTATGGAGTATCTGCTTTCCGTATTCGCTGTGAGTCACCTCAGGGTGGAACTGTACAGCATAGAGCTTTCTGTCGGGAGCCTCAAAGGTAGCGCACGGGCAGTCCGCAGACTTGGCGGTAACGTTGAAGCCCTCGGGAAGCCTGCTTACAAAGTCGGTATGGCTCATCCATACGACGCTCTTTTCGGGAACGTCCCTGAATATTAGGCTGTCAGAGCCCTGTGTTATCTCTATTTTGCCGTACTCGCTCTTTTCACAGCTCTCAACCTTTCCGCCGAGGGTATAGGCCATGAGCTGGCAGCCGTAGCAGATACCGAGGATGGGAACGCCTATGCTGAATATCTCCTCTGAGATATGGGGCGAACTGGGATCATAAACGCTGTTGGGACCGCCTGTGAATATGATAGCGGTCGGGTTCATTGCCCTTATCTCGCTGATAGGTGTGTCAAATCTCTTGATCTCGCAGTATACACCGCACTCACGGACTCTTCTTGCGATGAGCTGGTTGTACTGACCGCCGAAATCGAGGACGATACAAAGCTGATTAGACATAAGTCCCTCCTTAACTTCCGCTTTGCGGCAGCGGACGCCGTATTTACGCAGCGTAATCTCACTTCGTGTGATTACGCCGCAGTTAAGAGTTGAAAGATTAGAGTTATCAGTTATTCAAATAATGTGAGCGAAGCGAACACATTAACTCTCAACTCTCAATTCTCAACTCTCAACTTGTGTATATACGCAAAACTATATTTAATTATGACATATTTTTGAGAAAATTTCAAGTCCTGAGTGCGCTTTTTTGCAGTAAAAAGCGCCGAACTGACAATTATAGTAAAATTCAATAAAAAAATAATATCCGCCTATTGTATTTAATTGCACTTTGTGATATAATATGTATATATATAGTTTCAAAAGGAGCAGCTTATGACACCAAAGGAAGAATTTATCTCTATATACAAAGAAAACATTAAACGCGAGGGAGCCGACAGGCTTCTTGAATTCCTCGAGAAAAGTGACTTTTTCACCGCTCCCAGCAGCACAAGATACCACGGCTCCTGCGAGGGCGGTCTCGTTCAGCACAGCGTGAACGTATACCACTGTCTGAAAGACTATCTCTCACGTCCACGCACAAAGGAGCTCTACGGCATGGACTACTCCGAGGAGACTATAGCTCTTGTGGCTCTGCTCCACGACGTATGCAAGATCAATTTCTATACTACCGAGCTGAGGAACAAGAAGAACGAGACCACGGGACAGTGGGAAAAGGTGCCCTATTATACCATAAACGATACCCTGCCCTACGGTCACGGAGAAAAATCCGTATACATACTCTCGGGATATTTCTACGGTGAGAACCGCCTCACCCGCGAGGAGGCATTCGCTATACGTTACCACATGGGCTTTTCATACGGAGGTACGGAGGAAAGAGGTACTATCGGCAAGGCGCTTGAGATGTATCCGCTGGCGTTGGCACTGAACGTGGCAGACATGGAAGCGTCTTACTATATGGAAGGCTCTGATAAATAAAAAAGGAGTGTTTTATTATGAACTGGTATGATAATGCGATAATCTATCATATCTACCCTCTCGGTTTCTGCGGAGCGCCCCGTTTCAACGACGGCAGCGACGACGTATCTTACCGGCTTGACAAGATCCTTGACTGGATACCTCACCTCAAGGAAATGAATGTGGACGCAGTTTATTTAGGCCCTGTGTTCGAGTCTGTGGAGCATGGCTATGACACCATAGACTACAAGAGGATCGACCGGCGCCTCGGCGACAACAATTCCTTCAGATTCATCTGCGACAGGCTCCATGAGAACGGAATAAGGATCATCCTTGACGGAGTTTTCAATCATGTCGGAAGAAAGTTCCCGCAGTTCGTCGATATACAGGAAAAGGGAGAGGCTTCACCCTACTGCGGCTGGTTCCAGAACCTTAACTTCGGCGGTCCCAGCCCCTGCGGAGACCCCTTCTGGTATGAAGGCTGGAACGGCCATTACAACCTCGTAAAGCTCAATCTCCAGAACCCCGAGGTCTGCGACTATCTTATGGACGCCGTGAACTACTGGATAGAGTCCTTTGACATCGACGGCATACGCTTCGACGCCGCAGACTGCATAGACTTCGACTTTTTCAAGAGGATAAGGAGCTTCTGCAAGGGCAAAAAATCCGATTTCTGGCTCGTGGGCGAGATAATCCACGGCGACTACAACCGCTGGGCAAATCCCGAGATGCTGGACAGCGTCACAAACTACGAATGCTACAAGGGTCTGTGGTCCTCACACAACGATAAGAACTATTTTGAGATAGACTACTCCATAAACCGCCAGTCAGGTGCAAACGGCGGCATATACCGCAATATCGATCTCTATAACTTCGTGGACAACCACGATGTCAACAGACTGGCAAGCACCCTCCACAATCATGCACACCTGCCGCTGGTCTACACACTGATGTACACCATGCCGGGAATCCCCTCCATATACTACGGAAGCGAATACGGCATTGAGGGCGGGAAGGAAAACAACTCCGACGACAATCTCCGCCCCTGCCTCCACCTTCAGGATATGGAACGCGAGAACGTTTCCCTCTATAAGCACATAGTAAAGCTGGGCAGGATATACCGTGCTTATCCCGCTCTCAGAACGGGCAGCTACGAGCGCATAATGATAACTAATCAGCAGCTTCTCTTCAAAAAGGTGCTGGGCGAACAGACCGTATATGTTGCTCTCAACCTTGCGGACTATGAGTTCGACCTCAGCTTCGGCACTCACCTCTCGGGACTTGTGGACGTGTTCACAGCCACACCCTTACAGGTGGAGAACGGAAACGCAAGCGTGCGTATGCGTCCCTATTCGGCTATGATAATAGTTGCCGACGATATTGTGAATAACGAGCCCAAGGACGAGGAGATCCCCGAGGACAGGGAGACAGAAGTCGAAATAGGCGCGAAGTACCGCCATTTCAAGGGCAACGAATACGAAATAGTAACTGTTGCAAGACACAGCGAGACCATGGAAGAGCTGGTAATATACAGGTCCCTCAAGGACGGCAGCGTCTGGGCCAGGCCCAAGTCCATGTTCGTTGGAAAAGCAGGAGAAGTAAGACGCTTCACAAAGCTCTGACAGCAAAGCAGCTCCGTAAGGGGCTGCTTTTCCATGTATCGAAGATAAGGAGAGAATATGAGGATAACACCCGCCGCAGTCAGCGACCTCGGAACAGTACAGAATATAACACATACCACCATAAACACTGTCTATCCCCGTTACTACCCTGCGGGAGCCGTTGAGTTCTTCATCGCTCACCACAGCAGAGAAAATATACTGCGGGATATTGAGGCAGGGAAGGTCTTCCTGCTGTATGACGGCAGCGGCGCCGCTGCGGGAACCGTAACCGTTGACGGACAGGAGATAAACCGTCTTTTCGTACTGCCCGAATATCAGGGCAAAGGCTTCGGCGGAGCGCTATTGAGCTTTGCCGAGGAAAAGGTGGCAGCCGCCCACAGCTTTGCGGAGCTTGACTCTTCCCTGCCCGCAAAGGCCATATACCTTAAAAAGGGCTATCACGTCAAGGAGTACCATATCATAGATACTCCCGGCGGGGACTTCCTCTGCTACGACCTTATGTCAAAGGAGCTCCGGCCGCAGGAACAATAAAACAATATTTGGGAAGAGGTCAGCAATAATTCATTTGACTGCCGCCCTTATAAGGTTATATACTTGTAATGTTATTCTGATTATGAAAGCGACGGTAATACATAATGATAAATAAATTCAAGCTTGCAGCACTGGCTGCGGCGGTACTGCTTGCGGTCCCCTGCTCATTCTCATGCAGCCCGGAGAAAACCGGCACCGACGATATTGTGACTGCGGAGGTCGAGCTCCCCGAGGGCACCACAGGCATTGACGCAATGCGCTTCCATAGTGACGGCAGCGTCGAGATAAGTGCCCAAAGATTCTTCACGGGGCGCTGTGCACTGATCCTGTCAGCTGCGAAGGACGCCGAGATATACTACACTATTGACGGCAGTATCCCCACAAAGGACAGTCAGCGCTATACCGACCCCATACCCATGGAGCTCCCCGAGGACAATTTCCCCACCTGCATTGCTCTGCGTGCAAAGGCGTATATGAAGGATGGCACCGAATCGGCGGTCACCACCGAGACCTTCTGGTGCTCGGAGCTCATGGACAGGGAATTCGAGTCTCTTGTGGTATCTGTGGTTGGCGACCCGGAGGAGATCACCGATCCCCCCGACGGTATATTCTACGGCAAGAACAAGGAGCTGAGAGGACGGGAGTCCGAACGTGAGGTTCATCTCGAAATGCTGGACAGCGACGGCTCATCTATATTCATACAGAATGCAGGAATGAGGCTTTTCGGAGCCTATTCACGCGACAACGCGGTCAAGTCCATGAAGCTCTTCGCAAGAAAGTCCTACGACGAGGCTCACGGCAAATTCAGCTGCGGAGTATTCGGTACTCCCGACGCTGAGGGCGGCATGATAGACTCCTACGACAAGCTTGTCCTGAGGAGCGCGGGAAACGATTTCCAGTTCGCCTTTATGCGTGACGAGCTCTTCCAGGTCATCGCAGCCCGCTCGGGATACGTTAACTGCGAGGGCGTTGCCCCTGTGGTGGTATATCTCAACGGAAGCTATTACGGCCTCCACTGGCTCCACGAGGTAATATGCGACGAGCTCCTGAAGGACAAATTCGGCGGAGACAAGGGCAAGTACATCGTGCTTGAGGGAACGGAACAGGAAAAGAAGGTCTCGGAGACCGACAGCGAGGAGGCCGCCGCAGCAGAGGAATTCAACAAGAAGTATTCCGAGCTCAGCGCTCTCGATCTTTCAAAGGACGAAAACTACGACAAGCTGTGCAGCTTCATTGACGTAGAGAATTACCTTGATTACTACGCCTTCAATATCGTCATAAACAACCGCGACTGGCCTCACAATAACGAAAAGTGCTTCCGCTACTGTGCGGGAGAGGACGAAACTGTACTGAGCGGCATGACCGACGGAAAATGGCGCTTCTGGCTCCACGATATGGACTACAGCGCAGGCATATACGATCAGGAGGAGACCCGTCCCTACTACGATAACCTCGGACAGATACTCGATCCTAAGAGCGAAAGGTACTCTCCTCTCTTTGCAGCCCTTATGAAGCGCGATGACTGCCGCACAGCCTTCACGGAAAAGGTAAAGGAGCTCATGGCGACCACTCTCAGCAGCGAGAGCGTAAACGATACAGTCGATGAGCTCCGCGATCTTCGCACTAAGGAAATGTGCAGGTACTTCGATCACCTTGAGGAGCTTAAAATGCACGACGGCTCCGTATGGACCAACTACGGCGACTACAGTAAGCAGCTCAGACGTATAAGACGCTTCTTCGAGTCAAGGAAGGAGAATCTGGAAAAGTTCATGGCAAAGGCCTTCGATCCCGATTATGTGGAAACGACGGAACCTGCAACCGAATAAAAGAAAAAAGCCGAGGAACTATATGTTCTTCGGCTTTTTATATCGTATGCTGCCGGACATTCGTCAGGCAATTTTATCCTCACGTCCGCAGTTCCTTTCCCGAACTGCTTCTTTTCTTATCCATCCACAGCATTCTTTTCTTTTTCTAACTCCCATAATTCCTCATAGGACTTGAAATTATCGGGATACAGGAAAACGGAAGTGTTTTCATATCTGCCCCCTTTGTCAACGAGCACCTGCCACTTTACTATCTTGTAGGTCAGAGCCGTATACATACGTGTGCCGCCGTCCTTATATCTGCCTGTGGGTATGGGGACAAACAACAGAAGAACAAGTATCAGAAGCGACGCGATAATTATTTTGGTCTTTTTCTTCATACTACGCTCCCCCTTCTTTCAAGTCACATTCTGAGTAAGGCACAGACTGCCGGAGACAGCCCCTACAAACCAATCACTAACAACTTATCACTCTTCGGCAGAGGCAAACTGGCTCTCGTGACGGGTGAAGAAGTCTGTTCTCGGCGGCAGGAATTTCAGCTTGTGATTCTCACCCGTGAAGTAATTGACAGGCTCAAGTATAGTGTCCCAAGACCATATGCGCTCATCGACCTCCAGATACTCGCGGAGCTTTTCCGTGCCGAAGGGAGCCATTGGGTGCAGGAGCACTCCCGCTATCCTTACCATGTAGAACAGGTTGGCAAGAGACTGCTTCAGGACTTCCTTGTCGGGATATTCGCCTGTGAGCGCCTTTGCCATGTACTTGCTGCCGTTGCGGATATAGCTGTCCAGTACATAGGTGCACTGGTGGAATGCGAATTTCGACATATGCCTCTCGTACTCGAGAACTGCCTTCTTTGCGTCCTCTACGAACTTCTCCTCGGGAGCGTTGTCGGGCATTACGCCGTCAAGCTCCTTCTGGGTTGTATAGAAAGCGGTTCTTATCATACGGTTGTATACGTTTGAAAGGAGCAGACCGTCCTTTACAACGGGATCAGCGTCCTCGGGCTTTGCGTCGGGATTATAGGGCTTGGGCATGAAGCTGACGGAACGCTGTCCCAGTCCCAGTCCCAGCCAGTGCATACGGAGCTGCTCCGGAGTATAGTGCTCCAGCAGGTCGTCGGCCATAGGCGGCTTTACCGCACCCGAGCTGGAAGCCTTCTTATCGAGGAATAAAATGTGGTGGTTAGCTACGATAACGGGCATCTGGAGCTCTCCCTCGGCAGGTGAAGCGGTCTTTTCGGCGCTCTCCTGCGGAGCCATCCACATTGCAGGCTCGGCGATACCGTAGAAGTAGATATTGTCCTGTCCTATGAACTGATATACAGTGGAATCCTTGCTGCACCAGTAATCCTTCCACTCTGCGGTGTCATGGCCTATGGACTCGAGATAGGTCTCGGTGAAGGAGATAGGAGCCCACAGCGATTCGGGCCATACCCATACGGTAAGGCCTTCAACTCCCTCCATGACGGGAGCGGGTACTCCCCACTCGATATTTCCAGTAAGGCGGAAAGGCACAAGTGTCTTTCCTGTTCTGTAGCGGATACCGTTCTGAGTGAGTATGCGGCAGGCCTCGTCGCAGTCGGAAAGCTTTGAAAACTCTATGGTAAATGAGGGCTTCTTGGGCTCTTCGAGGTAGTTATGCTCAGGCATGGAGCCGCTGATCTCCTTATACTTCTCCTCGAACTCACGCTTTATGTAGATAACCGGGTTCTTGAGAAACTCATCGATGGTCTTCCATACGACGGGACGTATGTCCTTGCGCTTTTTCAGCTCCTCAACCCAGTCCTTCATGAGCTGCTCGTAGTCGCGGAGCTTGAAATACCAGTTGGTAACCGGCTTCATGGTAGGAGTCTCCCCTGTGAGGGTGCTGACGGGATTTATGAGGTTCTCGGGCATATACTGGTGACCCATGTCGCACTCGTCCGCATAGCCCTTTTCGGAGGTACAGCCGTCAACGGGACACTTGCCTATTACCTGTCTGCCGTTGAGGAATACTCCTGCCTTCTCGTCGAAGAACTGCATGGTGCTTATCTGTTCAAGCTGTCCCTTTTTGTGAAGGGAGCTTATGAAACGGTCGGTGACCGAGGCGTGTATCTCCTTGGAGCGTCCGAGTCCCGAAGCTGCGAAGAGATTGGGTGAAATGCCGTAGGCGTCAAGAGTAGCCTGCTGCTTGTCGTGGTTCTTCTGAACGAACTCCTCGAGAGTTCCGTCAAATTCGCCGTTTCTGACCTTTACGCGCCAGCCCTCCGCGATAGGAGAGCCGTAGCAGTCTGTACCGCCTACGAAGATTACGTTTTCCTTGCCGATACGGTCGCGCATGAAGCGGGCAAAGGTGTCGGCGAACACGAACATTCCGCCCACGTGGCCGAAGTGGAGCTCCTTGTTGCCGTAGGGCATACCGCCTGTGACGATACATCTCTTGGGGAACACAGGACGGGGTATTTCAAAATTCTTTTTTTCCTTATTGTCTGACATTGTTTTTTCCTCTTTATTCATTAATATTTCGGGTGGGACGTCGAGGACGCCGTCCCCTACTAAGCACTGATCACTAACAACTATTCACTTTCGGGCGGATAATATCCGCCCCTACAGGCTAATGGCTAATTGCTTATCAGGCAAAAGCCTGAAGACGCTTGCGTGTTATCTCCTCGCCGAGTACGTGGCTCACTTCCCATATATCGGGAGCGTTTGCGTGTCCTGTGAGAGCTATTCTCAGCATATTTGTGATATGGACTATGCTTCCTCTGTACTTCTCAGGCTCCTTCTTGTAGTCCTTAGGCTTTACCGCAAAGCCCATTTCCTCGGTGATAGCCTTTACCTTGTCGAACCATGCCGCGGAATCGTCGCTGTGGTCGTAGGCGGCAAGATACCTGCCGAAGAAGTCCTTAACCGTAGCCTCGTCGCACTCCCCGGGCATGGGATCTGTCACCGTGAAAGTCTCGTCATAGTAGAAGCTCATGAAGTCGCAGGCCTGCTTCCAGGTTTCTATGTCTCTTCTAGGTTTGGGACCGCCTCTGCCTATATTAAGGGCTGCAAGAGTTCTCTCGGGATACTTGTTTATAAGATCAGCGAAATCCCTGTTGTACTCTCCGCACCATTCCAGCCAGCCGTCCCGTACCTGCTCCGCGCTCATGCGGCAGATAACATTCTTTGATATATCCCTCATCTTGTCAAGGTCAACAAGAGCTCCTGATACGGACATCTTGTCGAGACTGTATGGGAAATCGTGATAGTCCGCCCCGGGATCGGCTATGCGCCATTCCTCATAGTTGGAGTTCAGCAGAGTGAGGAGGAACTCCCATACGGCGTCCTTGCTGATACCCTCCTGCTGGTAGTAGGCCAGCGCAAGCTCGGGATCCTTTCTCTTGGAGAGCTTTCGCTTGCCGCCTGTTTCCTCATCTATCTTCATAAGTGTAGCAGTGTGGCAGTATACGGGCTGCTTCCAGCCGAGAGTATTGAAGAGCTCTACGTGCATGGGCAGGGACGAGATCCACTCCTCTCCCCTTACAACATGAGTGGAGCGCATGAAGTGGTCGTCGATAACGTGTGCGAAGTGGTATGTGGGGATACCGTCGCTCTTGAGGAGGACGAAATCCATATTGTTCCTGGGCATTTCAAGTCTTCCGCGGATAGCGTCGTCAACTGCGATGGTCTCGCCTGTCTCCTCGCCTCTGAAACGGAGCACCCATTCCTTGCCCGCTTCGATATTAGCTTTTATCTCGTCGAGGCTAAGGTCGCGGCACTTTGCATACTTACCGTAAACTCCGGGGTTCTCCTTGTTGGCGGTCTGCTGCTCGCGGACAGCCTCTATCTCCTCTGCGGTCATGAAGCAGGGGTAAGCAAGCCCCCTCTCCGTGAGGAGCTTTGCGAATACATGGTATATTTCCTTGCGCTGTCTCTGACGGTAGGGACCGTAGCTGCCGTTGTCGCCGTCTGCGGTGGCACCCTCGTCGAAGTGTACGCCGAAGTAGTTCATGGCGTTGATGACTGTCTCGACTGCTCCCTCAACCTCGCGCTTGTTGTCAGTATCCTCTATCCTAAGATAGAATACGCCATCTGACTGGTGGGAGATACGCTCGCCGATGATAGCGTTGTAGAGGTTGCCGAGATGTACGAAGCCTGTGGGGCTCGGTCCGATACGGGTGACACAGGCTCCTGCGGGGAGCTGCCTTTCGGGGAAACGCGCCTCAATATCCTCCGGAGTATCCTTCACATCGGGAAAGAGATAGTCTGCAAGTGCTTTATAGTCCATATTATCAATCCTTTGCAAAATTTCCGCCTGTGACTGTGCACAGGCAACATTTAATTTATTATACCACAGATGCACAATAAAGTCAAATGTCAGCAAAAAAACTCCCCTCGCGCTGAGGGGAGCTTTTATCAATTCTGTGAAAAATCAGTAAGCACTTGGCTTATCATCTTCATAACGGCCGCATTCTCCGAGAAATGCGTTCCATTTTATATGCTTGTAACGTTTGCCGTACGCTAATATCTTATTGCAGTAAGGACAGTAATCCTCATAGGATTTTGAATAATTATATGACCAGCGATACCAGCCGTTGTATTCCAGCGCACCGACGTATTCCCAGTCAGAGGTATATCTTCTTTCTTTTCCGTGATTGCAGTAGGCTGATGCCCATTCGTTGCCGCAAAGTCCGCAGGTGTAATGATACACCGTCACATGCGATCCTACCTGCTGGGATGTAGAGGTCACCCAATAGCTGCCGCCGTGGCATTTCGTACATGTTGCAGCGTTTGCGGTCAGTATAGTCTGTATGCCGGGCGAGAGCTTTTTTGTCAGAGCTGTGCCGGTGCCGAGAAGAATGAATGCCATTACAATTGCAGAGAGTTTTTTGATTACATTTTTCATTTGTGTAACATCCTTTACATTATATTTAAGGTCAAATATATAACCTTATGCGTAACATTATACATTTTAATCCGTATCCTGTCAACTCTTTTTCACAAAAAAAGCAATAAATGTATATTATGCACGGATACCTTCCGGGCGTCCCCCTTAAACAGACAAACACAAAACTACCGGCTGTAGGGGCTGGCGGCTCTTGCCTGCCGGCAAAACATGACGCCTGCATGATAACTCAAAATGACCGTTCGGACTTACAAATTCAATTTCTCTGAAGTAAAGCAGTACATATTCCTATAGGCGTTGACACCGGACGGCAGGTGTGCTATAATCAAAGCATGATAAGGAGGGGTAAATATGGGCGCTTTTCTTATACTGCTGCTGATAATTATAATATGCTGGTACATAATGAGAATTCAACGTAAGATCGGCGAATTTAAGATATTCATTCCGATTTTTATGTGGGTAAAGAAATTTTTTTCAGACGGCTTCGACGATACTTCTACGGTGATGAAAATAACGACAAAAACAAATACGACGACGACATATAAAGTCAAAAGCAAGGCTCCCCTCGTGTAAGGGGAGCCTTTTTGTGTATCGTATCACTGCTTTTCCATGAACTTCTCCATAGACAGCACGCTGCCCGAAGCCGTTGAGGCATAGGCGTAATATGCAAGTATATCCGAAGCGTCCACAGAATCTATAATACCGTTTCCGTCCACGTCTGCCGCTTCCTTCTGCTTTTCGCTGAAGCCGCTTTCCTGTCCCGTGGAGGTCCTTGCATAGCAGGCAAGCACCTCTGAAGCGTCCACTGCGTCGATAATGCCGTCGCCGTTCACATCTCCGGAGGAAGGCCCGGTAATAACAGCAGGCTCGGTGGGATCTTCAGACTTTTCGGGATTGTCCGGGATACGGAACTCCGCAGAGGTCTTGTTTACCTCCAGCATCCTGTTTATCATCTCGGTGAATTCGGTGCGGGTAGCCTTTCCGAGAGGATCAATGACGCGCTCCTCCTTGGGTGCGCCCTCTTCTCCCTTGCCCTCTATGATATGCCATGTGCAGGCCCAGCAGATAGCCTCCCAGTGGTCGAAATCCACATCGTAATAGTCCATGAAGTCGTCGCTTCTGCCGAAGTCTATGGCTCTTTCATATTTCTTGTATTCCGAATACCTCATAAGCATGAGGGCGACGTCCTGTCTTGTTACCCACTCTCCCACGCCGAAAGTATCGGCAAGCACATAGGGATAACCCAGGCAGAGGGCGTTTGCCTCGCCCCAGAGCAGAGCGTCCTCATACCATGCGCCGTGCTCCACATCGGTAAATCTGGACCTGAGGCCCTTTACACTGGGCTTTCCCGCCATTTCGTACAGAGTCTGCACCGCCGCCTCACGGGTCAGGAGCTGACTGGTGTCCGCTATGACCTCGTCCGACCTGTCATTTACGGGCAGAGCCGCCTTGGGTTCCTTGGAGAGCTTCACCTTATTGTCAAAGGCGATGAAGAAGATATTGTCTCCGCCTGTAGAGGTATCTCCTCCGAAATCTATCTTCCATGCATGGAATTTGCCGTAGTTCCATATATCCTCGTCCTTTCCCTCGTTGTGAGTCTTTATGAGGAAGGGATTGTAGCCTATATCAAGCTCGGTAAAATCGTTTATGAAGGCCTGCAAGAAGCGCAGATTCGGATTATGGGAAAGGTCCAGCCCCTTGAGCTCGTTCTGCATACAGTCAAAATAGGCAAGCTTCGGGTTGTGGGACACGTCCACCTCCGTCAGCTTATTGTAGGAGCAGATGAACTTGTTCAGCTCGGGGTTATGGCTCACATCAACGCTGGTGGCATTGTTGTTGGAGCAGTTGTAGTATTGCAGTCCCGGGCATTTGCTGACGTCTATGCTTCCCAGGTCGGGATTGTCCCACACGTCCAGCCTCTTCATCTTCGGACAGCAGGTAACGTCCAGGGTCTTGAACTTGTTCCTGAAGGCGTCAAGATGCTGTAAATTGGGATTGTGGGAAAGATCGAGTTCGGTGAGTCCGCAGTCGCCGCACATAAGATGCTCCAGTACGGGATTGTGGCTTACGTCCAGCTTGCCGAGAGGGTTGGTGTTGCACTCTATGTAGGACATTTTCGGATTTTCCGATACGTTCAGGGACGTGAGGTTGCAGTCGAAGCAGTAGACCCATTCAAGAGTGGGATTGGTCGAGAAATCAAGGGATGTAAAGAGATTGCCCGAGCACCATACTCCCGTTATCTGCTGGTTCTTGCTGAGATCCATGGTGGAGATCTGATTGTCCATGCAGTAGAGTCCGCGGAGCTCAGTGAGGTATTCTATTCCCTGGAGGGACTTTATGTTCATTCCGTTGCACCATATGTTCCTTGCCACAAGAAGCTCGTCGGCGTCTATGGTGCCGTTCCTGTCCTTGTCAAAGGCGCTTGAGACATAGGCTCTGAAATTGGGATCCGGGAACGTTGAGGCAGTTATCTTTACGGGCACGAGTCCGTCGGTCACAGCCGCCTCGGCCATGATACGCAGGGTGGGTGTTCCGGCGCTGAGAGCCGCTATCAATGCGGTACAGCCTGCTGCGAGCCTTGTGAATAAGTGTCTGGTTCTGTTCATATTGCATACTTCCCTTCTGTTGCCGTCAAAGCGGTATGATATTAGGTAGAAAATTAAATGCTCATATTCCCCCACGTTTACGCAAAACAATAAAAATATCCGTCTGCACTGTCCTTATCAAGCCATGAAGCATTGAAAGGGATCTGCTTTTATAATATCACAAAACGCCCCGGAAGTCAATGCAGGGATAAAGAAAGCTCCCCGCGAAGGGGAGCCTTTCCGTATCATCAATAGATGTATGAAGCGCATACCCATGCGCTGCCGTCTGTGCTTATGCAAGCCCAGCCCTTGTAGAAGCCGTATACATATACGGTGGAATAGTTGCTTCTTCTGCCGATTATGCTGCTGTTGGTGGAGGGTCCGCTTCTTACGTTGAGGTAGGGATTTGCTATTACGGTATATCTCTGACCGTATACAGCTGCGCTTGCTGTGATCGTGCCTGAGGCTTCGGGCTTTACTGCCTTTGCGACAGAGCTGCCTGCTCCGAGAAGTGTGAATGCCATAGCTGCTGCCGTGATCTTTTTAAATACATTTTTCATTTTTCCACATCCTTTATATTTTATAAGCTTTTTACCATCATACCATTTGTTTCATATGTTTTACAGGTATACTGTCAGTTATTGTAGGGATATTTTGATTAACAGTAGGACTTTATAAGTTTAGACTTAGATGAAACAAGTTTTCTGTTTGCTTCATACCCACAAGCACGGCATATCCATACATCATATACGTCAGTAATTTCCATTATGTCAGTATGATAAGTACCAGACCATTTGTTATAATGTTTTATGCCTTTCTGCCATTTTACCGTCTTAGTCCCGACATATTTAGTATACTGCCCATGATTGTGAGGAGAATTGGGATCAACTGTTGCAGCGGACGCTGTTAATGCGTTTGTCTTAGGAGAGACCGTATTTGTGAATGTTGTTCCTGCTCCGAGAAGTGTGAATGCCATAGCTGCTGCCGTGATCTTTTTAACGATGTTTTTCATAACCTTTTTCCTTTCGCGTGTTTTTTATTATTACGTAACAATGCGGCCGCATTTGTATTACAGTTATCATTGTATATTTATCACTTCCCTCCTGCAACAATATCGGAGTAAACAGCCCTTTATCCGGAGTAAACGGTGATTTCCGCCCCCGGGGACAAAAAACTCCCCTCGTGTGAGGGGAGCTTCCGGTAAATCAGCCTACGCGAGCACCGCAGCGTGCGCAGAATAATCCGTAAACGGGCGGATTCCATACTCTTTTTCCGCGTGAATATGAATAATAGCCTGCTCTGATAATTCTTCTGACTGTCGGGCCGTGCTGATAATGGTCGAACACCTCGTTGTTGTAGGTCTCGCAGGCTCTGCAGTAGTATACTCTGTAAACCCTGCAGCCTTCTGTTCTGTAGTGGTGAACATAAGTGAACTGTCCGTGGTTATGGGGAGTATTGCGGTCAACGGTCGCAGCACTTACAGTAAGGGGAGCTGCATTATCCTTTACGTTTGAAGCGATAGAACCGCCTGCTCCGAGGAGTGTGAATGCCATTGCAAATGCGCTTATCTTTTTGATAATGTTTTTCATGATAGATATTCCTTTCGTAATTAAGATTTATAACGTTTGAGAATGCGGCTGAATGCCGGCTTATGCGCCGCATTCACCTTACAGTCATCATTCTACCCGCCGCGGCTTTCTCCCGCAACAAAAAGGGAGCGAAAGGCACAAAAAAAGGAGTGACCGGATATTTCACTCCGAAAACAGCCATTCAGGCCTTCATTTCAAGGAATCTTACCAGCATATTCCAGACATAGCAGTCTATGCAGCCGCTGTCCGGAAGTCCCGTCTGCCTCCTGAAAGAGCGGACAGCCTCTGCGGTCTCCTCGTTGTACTCGCCGCAGACATTTATGGGCGGCATATTGTCGTACCACGCCGCAGCCTTCCAGAGCATGGCCTGTATTATGTATACCAGCTCTCCGCTGTCACCTATATCGAGGGTGAAGGTCCTTGAGGGGAAGGCGTGATAGGCTGCGGGAGCTTCCTCCGCAAGAGCTCTGTATACTGCCGCTATCCTGCGCCATGTAGCGGAGTCTGTCTCCCCCGTAACGGGAAGTCCGTACGCCTGCTGAAAGGCCTCCACGGCTTTTCTTGTATCGGCTCCGTAATCACCGTCAGGAAGCACCTGCGGTATCCTGCCGTCGGTCATGGAAATGGCGTAAAGCATGGTCTGGAGCTCCTTTATGTGTTCCTTTTTCTGATCTTCGGTATATGGCATATTATCACTACTCACTAATCACTAATTACTGCTTTCTACTCACTTAATGGTATAGCCGGGCTCCTGGTAGGGGCGTTTGTCGAAGCCGTAGCGCAGGTCGGAATATACTCCCGCGATGCTGTCCCATGTTACCGCTCCCACTATCCCCGAGGGATCTATGCCGAAGCGCCGCTGGAAGGCCGTGACGGACTGTCTTGTAAGGGGCCCGAAATAGCCGGTATCGCTGACCGCGGGTATATCCGGATAGCTCCTGTTTATATAAGTGAGGTACTGCTGTATTATCTTCACCGCGTCGCCGCTTGCCCCCTCGCGGAGAACTGTTCCCGGATAGAGGGCGACATAGGTATACTGTGGCGGTACGCTCTCAACTATGCCCTGATAGGCACGGTAGAGGTCGTTGCGGGTGGCTCTGTCCACAACTCCCGTCTGCGGAAGTCCGAAAACCCTCTGGAAGGACTTCACGGAGCGCTCGGTCTGCTCCCCGAAATAGCCCGTTATCTCTACGGGAATGACGGCTTCGTAATAAGCTCCTATGACCGCAAGGTAGTACTGGAGCATACTCACCTCTATGGACTGCATACCTATACTCAGCTCCTCGGTGAACTGCGGCGAGATCTCCTCGAAGCGCACTCCCTCGGAATCAAGCTCTCCCAGCCGCTTTACGCTGGCGTATACGAAGGCTATTTTGTACCATGCCGCCGCATCCACGGTTCCCGAGTCCCCAAGACCGAAGACCTGTCTGAATTTCCTTACGGCAGCCTCCGTGGCGGCGTCGAATATGCCGTCCGCCGCAGGTATCTTGGGTATGGCGGGAAAGTTCCGCGATATACGGTTCAGCCACACCTGTATGTACTTCACGTCGTTGCCGAAGGAGCCGTTTCTGAGCTCGGTACCGGGATATGAGGGCATCGCCGACCTGACGGGAGCGTTGTTCACTATCTCTATGTCGTCCCCGTAGTAGTATTTCAGTATCTCCAGGGAGTTGTAGCCCCGCTCCGCAAGGTACTGGGAGCCCCACTGGGAAAGCCCCGCACAGGTGGATGTGGTACCGTTGCAGAAGGCGGTGAACAGAGGCTCAACGCTGCCCCTGCGCCTTACGTAGTCGTTGAAGAGCTCGTCAACGAGGTAGCTGATATTCTCGAAGTACTCACGTCCGTTAATGAACTTCTGGTCGTACTGGGTGGTGGCTGTTATGTCGAAGGGATAGCCCCGCGAACGGTACCATTCGGTATATATGCGGTTCAGCGCAAAGGAGACTATGGCATAGATATTGGCGCGGAGAGCGCTCACGTTCCATGTGGGGTATATCTCGCTGGAAGCCACGTTCTTCACATAGGACGGAAAGTCCACCGTCACGTCGGGAGCCCCGCTGTCGGGAAAACCCAGATGCACGGTTATGGTCTCGGGTATAAAGGGAGTGCCTGTAAGCATATATCACTCCTTTCCGCCGCCGAAATACGGCTCTGCATTGTAGTAGGTAACAGTCTCGTCGGAGCTGTTCATCATAAGGGGCACGGGTATAAGGCTGAAGTTCTGCACGGAGGTTATACCCGGAAACACGGGTACATCCACGCTCCTTGCCCTGAAGAAGCCCTCTGCGGAAACGCTCACGTCAAAGAGGTTGTAGGGGCGTTCATCGGGACCCGGCGCCTGTGAGTATTCAATATCCGGCACCGGGAGCTCAAACCGCGGAGAGACTCCGCTCTCGTCAGTCATACCGGAAGCGAGCACCAGCCTTTTCCCGTCAGCTACCGCCGTTATCACCACGGAAGCTCCAGCAACTGCCGAGGAATCGTCCCCTGTCCGAGTGTTCACAAGTATATAGCCCCTTGAGCTGCCAAGAAGCTCCTCCAAGGAGTACTGCGGCGGAACGTCGTCCTCCGTGGTTATTGTACCGTTATCCGTATCGAGACCGGAGAGATCGGGCTCGGGGTAACGACTGTTGTAGTCCTCTTCCTCCTTCTGTTCCTCATCTATGTGCGGAGCATAGACCGTATCGTCCGGGGAATTCTCATCAATGGTATCCGCAGGAGGTACGGGAGCTGTCTCAGCGGGCTCCGTCCTCCTGCCGTAGAGCTTCATGAGCTCCTGTCTGTATCTTTCGGTATCGGGTATCCTTCTGTCCATAATATCTCCTCCCTGTAAAGCTTATGCGGCAGCTCTCCCCGTTATGCCCTCCCCTTTACAAAACGCCTGCCTTGTGGTATAATTCTTTTTATGATACACTCTGCGGAAAAGGTCCGCACCGTACAAGGATCAGAATATACATACAGGGGTAAAACGAAATGATGGAAGATTTTGAAAGAATAATGAGCATTGCCAAAGAGGGCAGGTTCGACGAGGCCCGGAAGGTGGTACAGGAACTGGATATATCCGAAACCGATAAGGTACGGTACAACATGATGCTGTGGCAGCTCGAAAACAAACGCCATTGCCCGCCGCCTCAGCCGGATATACCGAAGGCTCCCGTCATATCCATGATACTGGGCATCATACTTATCTGTGCAGCCTTCTTCTTCAATGGAAGCACACAAACCGCCACAATGCTGACGGGGCTCGTCATGGCAGGCGTGATCCCTGCGATATACTGCCTGAGAGAAAAAGCACGGAACGACAAGCTTTTCGACAAACGCGGCGCGATGTCATCGATGTATTCGGCGGAGGGAGCCGATATGAACTTTCCGTGGAGGATCCCCTCCGCCTCCGTTATAATAACTATGGTAACAGGCATAGCCATACTGACGGCAGCCCTGTACTGCTACGGAAATGCCAATGACAGCTTACCTGACGTCATCGCCCTCATACTCGCCGCTGCGGGCTCTGCTTTAATCGCAGCCTCAAGAGTTCTGGCAAGGAGTTT
The DNA here is from genome assembly GCA_017519415.1 of Ruminococcus sp. Lineage (GTDB taxonomy): Bacteria > Bacillota > Clostridia > Oscillospirales > Ruminococcaceae > Ruminococcus. The sequence continues at coordinate 57,817 of JAFWSI010000014.1, read as the reverse complement.
CAACGGTACCTTCATGTGGGCGGCCATATCGTTAAGCGCTCTGTTTCTGGGCTTAGGCACGGGAAATATCCTGATGTTCCCGGAAAGCGTCATAACGGCTGCCGTATTCATAGTCATTGCAGGGCTCATACTTCTTCTTTATCCGCTGGAGTACCGCCTTATATGCAATGCTTTCTGCTCAGAGCAGGTCGATGCGGAATGTATAGACCTGCAAAGCACTTTCGGACGCAGAAACTCTGATCCGAGATACCGCGCCATATGGAAGTACGAGTATGACGGCGTTACCTATATCCACAGGGATATTACCGCCTACAAGTGCCCAGAACCTGGCGAAATACGGAGCATAGGCATATCACCGGGGACTCCCCATAACATATTCACCGGAAAAGCTCCCGTGTCGGCACTGCTTTTCTCTGCGTCAGGCTTCTTTATACTGGCATTCCTGCTTTTGTACCTTATGCCTCCCGCCTGACAGTATATACACAGACTGGAGAAAATATGAAAAAGAACATGACAAAGGCGGCTGAAAGAAAGCCCCTTCCAAAGATACTGAAAAACAAATGGTACCTCTACATGACGGAGTTTTTTGCGGGTATGTCCGTAATGGCCGTGGAGCTGGGAGCAAGCAGGCTTCTTGCTCCCTATTTCAGCTCCTCGCAGATAGTCTGGACCATAATCATAGGCACCATAATGATAGCCATGGCCCTCGGAAATATCTACGGCGGCAGGAGCGCCGACAAAAACCCCGATCCCGACAGGCTCTACGGCAGGATACTAATAGCCGCAGTCTGGATAGCGGCGGTGCCCTTTCTCGGAAAGTTCGTCATAGCTGGCATTGCGGGACTTCTTGTGGTGACGGTTAACACCAACTTCCTCATATGGGCGGCCTTCCTGACCTGCATGGTGGTATTCGTCTATCCCCTTTTTCTGCTGGGAACGGTAACTCCCTCGCTGGTGAAGTACACCGTGGACTCCCTTGACGACAGCGGCAGAACAGTGGGCACTCTCGGAGCCTTCAACACTGTCGGCTCCATAATCGGCACCTTCGTCCCCACATTCATATCAATACCTGCCGTTGGAACTGCCGTTACCTTCCTCATATTCGCAGGTATAATGCTCCTTATCGGTCTCATATACTTCATAAGCTCGCGGCGGGGCGCGGTAAAGTCTGCAACTGCGGCAGTCCTGTTTCTGATATGCTGCTTCGCTTCGCCCTCCCTGGGCTTTGCCTTCTGGGAAAAAGGCCTCACCTACGAGGGCGAGTCGGTGTACAACTATTTACAGGTCAGCGACGACGAGAACAACACCTATCTCTCCACAAACGTCCTATTCGGAGTACAGTCTGTATACGTAAAGTCGGGAGAGCTCTCGGGTATGTATTACGACTACGCAATGGCAGCTCCCCTTATGACCGAAAAGCCCGATACTGCGGATATACTTGTACTCGGCATGGGTACGGGGACATATGCAAAGCAGTGCATGAACTATTTCAGCGGCGTCACCGCCGAGGGAGTGGAGATAGACGGGAAGATAACGGAACTTGCCCACAGGTACTTTGAGCTTCCGGATGAAGTTAAGGTCACTACCTACGACGGCAGGGCATTTCTCTCCGCCTGCGACAAAAAGTACGACGTTATCATGGTGGACGCCTATCAGGATATAACCATACCCTTTCAGATGTCCTCCGTTGAGTTCTTCACCCTCGTAAAGCAGCACCTTAACGTCAACGGTGTAATGGTGGTTAATATGAACATGAGGTCGGACAGCTCCGACGGTATAAACAGCTGCCTTGCAGATACCATATCCTCGGTATTCGGTCAGGTCTGCACCGTGGACGTCAGTGACTCCACCAACAGGGAGCTTTTCGCCTCGGATACCCCACATATGCTCACTCTCCTTGAAGACAACACGGAAAAGCTGGAAAACGAGCCTCTGAAGGCGTTGATGTACACGGTACGGGAGGGGCTTGTCACCTATATCCCCGGCGGAAGGATACTCACCGACGACAAGGCTCCCGTGGAGCTCCTCGGCATGAAGGTCATTGACGATATAATACAGGAGGAGCTTGTATACTACAAGGAGGCCTTTGCGGAAAAGGGCATACGCGGACTTCTTGAATAAAAAGAAGATACTTTACAGGCGGACGTCACAATTTGTCCGCCTGTTTGACGTTATTACCGCAAGCAATCAGACTCCCGAACTTGGAGAATAATGAAGTTCAGCAAAAGGCAGTCCGTATGGGCTGCCTTTTCCTTTCGCTATTGACTTTTTCAGCATGATAGGATATAATAATATAAACTGTTTCAGCTCAGGCTGAAGGATGGAGGATATTTTGGAATACAGAAGAATCGCGGGGATAATGGTTGCGATAATCGCTGCCGCCCTTATAATAATAGGCGGAAAATCATGCGTTGACGACGCTATACAGAATAAAAGGAAGAGCCTTCGCGCTACTACCTCACCCTATGTACCGACTTCGCCCACGCCGCCGCCAAATATGAATACAGCTCCCACCGAAGAGACGTCCGCGGAGGAGACCTCCGACGAGCGCGAATACGTTACCGTTACGGATATATTCGGAGAGGTCGTTGAGAGGATACCCGTCACAACTCCCGAGGAAGCAAATATGCCGACTACTACCCTTTCAATACTGGACGCATATAATGCTGCCAGTCCCACCATGCCTACTGAGGAGATCACTACAGCTCCCATATCGATCCCCGACGAGGACGATATAATAATACATATAAATTAACACGGAGGATAAATTATGGTAATCATCGAAATGGAAAACGGAAAGAAGATCAAGATAGAGCTTTATCCCGAAATCGCTCCAATCTCATGCGCGAATTTTGAAAAGCTTGTAAAGCAGGGCTTCTACGACGGTCTCACCTTTCACAGAGTAATACCCGGCTTCATGATACAGGGCGGCTGCCCCAACGGCACCGGCACAGGCGGTCCCGGCTGGCAGATCAAGGGCGAGTTTGCTGCAAACGGCGTAAAGAACGATCTCAGGCATACAAGAGGAGTTCTCTCCATGGCTCGTTCCATGATGCCGGATTCGGCAGGATCACAGTTCTTCATCATGCATGAGGACGCTCCCCACCTTGACGGCAACTATGCCGCATTCGGCAAGGTAGTGGAGGGCATGGACGCAGTTGACGAGATTGCAGAGTGTCCCACCGACTACAACGACAGACCCACAACTCCTCAGGTAATGAAGAGAGTAACTATTGAGTGATAAGCAGCAGAAAGCCCGGAAGTATTGCTTCCGGGCTTGTTTTTATTATATTAAGACCGTATCACAGGGGACGATTTATTCATCGCCTCTGTACTGCTTTCTGCTCGCTATTCACTTAAGATAGTCTGCAAGTCCGCTTATGTTCTGCTTCCTTACCTCTCCCGCAACAAGTCCCGCAACGATATTCGCACCCTTTTCACAGAAGTGAGTACCGTCGGTCGAGCCCGAAACGGCTCCCATAAGGTGATAGCTCTTGGCCGTGTCGTAGCCTATGGAATTGTAATGGTTCACCATAAGGGTGTTAAGGTCTATGCAGGGTATGCTGTACTTCCTTGCAAGGTTGTAGCAGGCAGTGTTGAAGTCCGTATAGCTGTTCACGAATCTGCCCTCAGAGTATGCCTTCATACCTAAGGTAGTGGTAACGAGTATGGGTGTTGCGCCCTTTTCCTTTGCGGATTTTATGAATTCCGTCATATACCACTCATATGAGCCTGATGAAGGATTGTCCACATTGCCGCAGGTAGGTGCATATCTGTCCTCGCTCGTCCAGTCCGCGTCGTTTATGGCAAACTGTATCATTACGAAGTCCCCTGACTTCAGATTGTCGGCAATAGTCTGCCATCTTCCCTCGTTGTAGAACTTTCTGGAGCTTCTTCCCGCTATGGAATGATTGGAAACCGTCAGGTCGCTGCTGAAATAATCATGGAGATAGTAGCCCCAGCCCTGCTGAGGAGCATATCTCGAACCGTAGCTCTGTACCGTTGAATCTCCTGCAATATAGAGCATATGCTGTCCGCTAACTGTCTGCTGCTCCTGTGAGGGATCATATATCTCAGCGTAGGGTTCGTCGGTAAGTATGAGCTCGATATAGTCAAGATTCGGACCGCCTTCGGAAACAGCCGACTGGAACACTATGCTGTTCCTGCCCGCCCTGAGGGGAAGAACTATGCCGTAAACCTTCCATTCATCCCAGGACTGTGAATCAGAGCCCGGGAAGGACTGCATCCAGCAGGTATCATAGTTGTTGTTTATGAAGATCTTCATCTTCCGGTCCTGAGTCGTACCGTTGGCAAAGCGTATATGAGTCATATAGTTGCCGTCCTGCGGAACGTCCACCGTAAAGGTGATATTGCTGTCGGTATTGTTGCCGAGGTTCACATAGCCGTTGGGACCCAGGTAGCCTGTATGGGTGGTCTCGGTTATACCGTCGTTCCAGGTCTGGTCAGCTGCGAAGTACTTCACGGGAGCCGACGTTGTGGTGGTGACTGTGGTGGTCTCAGCTGCGGTGGAAGAAGTGACAGTTACCATAAGAGGAGGCGGCAGCTCGTTTACGCCGAGAAGATAGGTCTGTATGAACTGAGCGTCCTTGACGGTCATACCGTCGTTATTGCCCGTAACGTCTGCATTTGCGTAACCCTGCTCGGAAATTGCATGGCTGTCCCTGCCTCCGAGGCCGTACTTGTCGGGATTTGAGATAGCCTGCATTATCATTACCGCGTCCGACATATCGACTCCGCCGTCGCAGTTGGCGTCACCGTAGTATATTGATACCGTCTGAGCAGGTATAGTTGTGGTTGTAGTAGTGGAGGTTTCGGTCTGTATGGTAGTGGGAACGGTTATGACAATATCATCTGACTCCTCCAGCTTCCATTTCTGGCAGGCGTGACCGTTTACCTCCCACTGCTGTATATTGGCTCCGCTGTAGGTCGCCGCACTGCCTACCTCAACTGCGGAAGCATCCTTTGTTGCCCTTGTGAGCAAGGTGACCGTGCCGTCACCGTTGTCCGCAAACCTGAAGAACTGGTCGCTGTAGCCGTTATTTGCTGCAACGACTATATTTGCGCCGTTGTCCCTGCTGCCATTGTCAACATAGAGGCAAAGGTCTGATCCCACGGGCTTTATGTAGAAGTAATCTCCTGTAGCCTGCACACACTTCCATGTATTGTGCGGCTGGGACACGCCTCCCGACTCACCCTGCTGAACATTGGCTCCGTCCGAGATATTTCCGCCTGCGACCTCCATATAAAGCCCGCTGTTGACGTTTCTGAACATATAGCATACGTTTTCCTCGGGGTGAATGTACTGCCTTGCGCCTATCTGGAGCTCACTCTGCATGAGCTCGGCGATCTTCTGAGCGCCCTTCTTGCTCTGGTGGAGATCGTCCCCTGAGCCGTCAGCCTTTACGGCATAGTATGAAGCCATTCCGTCGTAGCCCACGGAAAGTCCGAAATCCTGCCACAGCTTGAAAAGATCGACTACCCTTACGTTCTGCTCTGAGCCGATCTGATCCAGCTTGTCGCTGTACCAGCGCCATGTCAGCAAGGGATTGCGTGTAAGGTCGCCGCGTCTGCCCTGCTGCTTTACGAGAACTACCTCCATACCCTTTGACTTGGCCTTCTTTACCATATCGGTCACGGTCGTATAGTACTCGTCCTTATTTGAATAGTTGCTGTCGTTTATGCCTATGGAGATTATATAATAGTCCCCCGACTTACCGTAGGTCTCGATAGGAGCGAACTGTCCCGCGTCCACAAAGCCCTTGGCGTACTGTCCCGAGGTAGCCATATTCCTTACGTCATAGCTTCCCGAGGGCAGCTGCGAGGCCAGGAACTGTCCCCAGCCGTGCTGAGAGGTGTCCGCGCAGTTATAGTAGTTGGCAACGGTGGAATCTCCGCAAATCCACACTGTGGGCGGCATCTCCCCCGTATCATTGAGCTTTGTGATCTCAACTGCGGCAATGGACTGCTCACGGTTGCTCATTCCCTCCACTGCCTGTATGTTCAGCTGTCCGTCGGTAACCGGGAGCTTGACTGTCTCCACGGCGGCAAGCCCCGTCAGGTTCATCATCTGTACCATGCCCTCGAGCTTTATGGTAGTTCTCGGTGCATTTCCCGTGGTAACAGTGACCTGATAGAGTCCCTTCGGAAGATCAACGTTGAAGGTGTTGCCCGTGTCGCCGCTGTTGAATTTTACGGCGTCGTAGGCTGCTCCGTTTCCGCCTGCGCTGACATTTGAGACATTCCATGTCTGAGCGAATCCGTAACCCCTTCCCGAATTATAGCCGTCGGAAGCTGATACTCCCGTATAGCCGCCCGCTGCCCCCGAGCCGCCGAAATCGAAGCGCCAGTCGGACTGTGCCGCTGAGGTCTTTACAGGTCTGATACCCTCAGAAGCACTGAGCCCTGTAAGGGCTGTAACTGACAGTGCAAAAGAGGTCAGGCCGCTGAGAAACCGTCTGATTTTCATAGTATTCCTCCAATTCCGTACAAAGTACGCATAATTATCTATGATAATTATATCACTGTGAACAAATCAAGTCAAGGGTAAGTGTATGCAGTTTTGGATTTTTGGTATGATTTTTTGTATCATTTTAACAATGAAACTGCACAAATAATGTATATGGGTGAAAAAAGCAGTATTTCACATGATGAGAAAACATCATTTTCATATAACAATCCTTTCCCGCCTCTCAACAAAACACCAATACGTGCTATAATCTTGCGATAAAACACATATATTTATCATTATCAACACATTTTTGTGCTATATGTTACAATAATCATAACACATATCAGGGAGTTGATACAATGAATTACAGGAGAGTGCGAGACCTGCGGGAGGACGCGGATATGACTCAGAAGCAGGCCGCCGAAAAGCTTTTCCTGCACCTTACCCAGTACAGGCGCTATGAATGCGGCGAAAGTGAAATTCCGCTGCATATAGCCATAAACATAGCAAGACTCTACAACGTTTCCATAGACTATATCGCAGGGCTCTCCGATGATAAAAAGGGACTGTCACGCTCGGCTCTGAGCGATAAGGAGACCAAGCTCATAAACGGTTTCAGAAAGCTTGACTCCACCAAGCAGGGACGTGTCCTCGAAAGAGTGGAAATGCTGCAAAACAACGACGACTGATCCAAAACTTCAATATACAGGGGGGATATATATGAACAAAGGGAATGCTCATTCAGGCCACCGAAGCCGTATGAGACAGCGCTATCTCGTTTCGGGACAGGATACCTTCTACGACCATGAGCTGCTGGAGCTCCTGCTGTTCTACGCACGCCCTGTGGTAAACACCAACAACATTGCCCATGCGCTTATAGACAGATTCGGCAGTCTCGGCAAGGCTCTGTCGGCAGACGAGGAGAGCCTGCGCGAAATACAGGGCATAGGCAGCGAGGGAGCTCTTTTCCTGAAGCTGTTCTCCGACCTCAGCCTGCGCTATCTGCGCACCTCCCATACTAACGAGACTCTCAGCACAAGAGAGGAGCTCTGCCGCTGCTTTCTTTCGCATATAAGCGGCGACGATCCCGGGATCATCCATATCCTTTGCCTCGGTGCAGGTGCGGAGCTTCTGAAACATATATCCATTCCGGCTGCGGACCTCATCGGCAAAAGGATCACTCAGAAGGAGCTTGCCGAACTTCTCATCAAAAGCGAAGCTGTCTCAATTGCCGCAGGTATCAGTCACGGCAGCGGCCTCCCTGTTCCCACCGAGGAGGATTATTCCATAGCAAGGCTGCTGGGCGAGCTGTTATCCGCTCTCGGTATAGGCTTCCGCGATATTATCATCTGCGGCGGCGGAAAGACATTCTCCATGCGCGGCAGCGGCGCCTTTGCATTCTGATATGGCTAAGGATATGCTCTCCTCTCTCAGAGAGGAGCTAAAGGAAAAATACCGCCGTATCGGTGCGGAAAATATGCAGGAAACCGAGCTGATCACTCTGCTTCTCTCCTTTTCCGAAAAGAAAGAAGCACCGCAGAAGGCGGAGGAGCTCATAAGGGAATACGGCAGCATAAATGCTCTTGCGGACGCCGACCCGCAGCTCCTTATGAAAAACAGCAGTATCTCCGAGCAGACAGCTGTTCTCATAAAGCTCATATCCGGTGTGAGCAGAGTGCTGTATGCAGAGAGATTTTCAATTCATACCGTAAAGGACGCAGAAACCGCAAAAAGCTTTTTCTCAAGCCATTTTATCGGAGCGGTTGGCGAAAAGCTGATAATCACCGCTCTCAGCAGGCGCTTCCGAGTTGTAAGCACAAAGGTACTGGCCTTCGGTACTCCCGCACTGGCTGTATCCTCATACCGCGAGATAGCGGACTTCGTCCTGAAAAGCGATTGCAGGATATTCCTTGCAGCCCACAACCACCCGTTTTCAGAGCCCCTGCCCTCGGACAGCGACCTGCTGTTCACAAGGAACGTGATAAATACGCTTTCCACCCTCGGAGCAGTCCTTGCGGATCATATTATAGTTGGCAGAGACAGTGCACTTTCCCTGCGCGAAAGCGGACTTGTCCCTGAATTCGGCGGGATCCCGCTCAGCGGGTACAACTGCGGTAATGACAAATAATAAAAAAGCTGCCGGCATGATACCGGCAGCTTTTCTGTTCAGATCTATTCAGATTGTGTCGTTTTGGACCTTGTAAGTGTCATTTCCGTATGTGTCTCCACGCTCTTTGCCGGGTCGTCCTTATCGGGAACGCTTGAATGTATCGTCAGCTTCACGTCGCTGAAGCTGTCAAGCACCATCGAAAGACGGTACACGGTCTCGCGGAGTATATCCGTTTGATTGGACATATATATCCGGCCTATGGTGGACTGAGGATTGCTCTCAAAAAGAGCGTACATCAGGCTCAGCACCTGTTCCGAGCTGTTGGGAGTTTCAAGTATCCCGTTCACCATTCTGAACTTAATATCTATGGAGCCGTCCTCGGCTACGAATTCAGCCAGCTCGGAATTGGAAGCATATCTGCCGAAGATCTCAAGGAGCACGGCGTTCGTGAACCTCAGCTCCGCATAGTTCTCATGCTCCGCCATAGCGTTTCTCCTTATGAAAGAGCAGCCTTCAGAGCTTCTGCCCTGTCTGTCTTCTCCCATGCAACGCCCAGCTCCTCGCGTCCCATATGACCGTAAGCTGCAAGCTGTCTGTACTGGGGCTTTCTGAGGTCGAGCATCTCGATTATGGCTGTAGGACGGAGGTCGAACACCTTCGCAACAGCTGCCGAGAGATTCTCCTCGTCCACCTTGCCTGTGCCGAAGGTATCAACGAGTATGGAGATAGGCTTTGCAACTCCGATAGCGTATGAGAGCTGTACCTCGCACTTGTCGGCAAGTCCTGCGGCAACTATATTCTTTGCGATATATCTTGCGGCATAGGCAGCGCTCCTGTCCACCTTCGTAGGATCCTTTCCGCTGAAGGCTCCGCCGCCGTGACGGGAATATCCGCCGTATGTATCAACGATTATCTTGCGTCCTGTAAGACCGCTGTCGCCCTGAGGACCGCCTACGACAAAGCGTCCCGTAGGATTTATGAAGAGCTTTGTGTTTTCGTCCATGAGCTCTGCGGGAATCACAGCCTTTATAACGTATTCCTCAATGTCCTTGCGTACCTGCTCAAGAGAAACGTCCGCCGAATGCTGTGAGGAAACGACTACCGCGTCAACTCTTACCGGCCTGCCGTTGTCGTACTCGACTGTTACCTGAGACTTTCCGTCGGGACGGAGATAACGGAGAGTTCCGTCCTTGCGGACCTCCGTGAGCTTGAGCGAGAGCTTGTGTGCAAGGGATATGGGGAGAGGCATGAGCTCGGGAGTCTCGTTGCAGGCATATCCGAACATGATGCCCTGATCTCCCGCACCGTTGGAAAGTCCGTCGGACTCACCGTTCTCCTCGCGGTACTCGTAGGCCTCGTTAACTCCCATTGCAATATCGGGAGACTGCTCGTCAATAGATGTGAGCACGGCGCAGGTGTGGCCGTCAAAGCCATACTTTGCCCTGTCGTAGCCGATGTCAATGATGACCTGGCGTGCGATCTTCGGTATATCTATATCAGCGGAAGTGGTTATCTCGCCCATACAGAGGACCATACCCGTTGTGACGCAGGTCTCGCAGGCAACGCGTCCCAGCTTGTCCTGCTCGAGGATAGCGTCGAGGACCGCGTCGGAGATCTGGTCGCAGATCTTGTCGGGATGTCCCTCAGTTACGGATTCCGAAGTGAAAAAGCATTTACTCATTGAAAAAACCTCCTGAAATATAAAAAACTTCTCTTTTTCCGAAAAGAGAAGTCATAGTTTCCTAAGTTCCTCATCTTTCGGATAAAACCGCAGGAATTAGCACCTTCGGCACATTACGGCCGGGTTGCTGCGGCTTCGTCGGTCCTGTTACCTCCGCCGCTCTTGATAAGGTTGTAAATGTATTATACACCTTTGTCGGAAATTTGTCAATAGTCTATTACCCTTATGCAACAGTTTTTTCCGCAAAAAACAAATGAGCCTCCTTTTAGGAAGCTCACCTGCCATGATATAGGGATTATTGGGGATTTAATAATTTAATGTTGGGGTAAACATTAAACTACCATGAAAATCTGCTTAGGGTCTCTCTCCCTCAGCAATTATATTATATCACTATTTTATGTACTTTTTATGAAATATCGGAACGCGCAGCACACAAATTCATAAACAAATATATTTAATTTTTGTATATTATATACAGCAATGTGGTGCTTTCGCACAAGCCAATATACAAATTGTAAATTGTAATCAATGAATTATCGCCTGTAATTACATTTATCACTTTCATATACCGCCTGACAGGTTCAATAGAACGGAATAATTTCCGGTCACTCTGTCCCTCTCATTTTTCCTTCACATCACTTATCCTGAACCAGAAGGTGGAGCCCTTTCCGATAGTGCTGCGGACTCCGTAATCATAGTTATGGAGCTTCAGCACTGCCTTGACGATAGATAGTCCCAGACCTGTCCCCACTACCTCGCGCTTGTGGTTCTCGGAGCGGTAATACTTATCAAAGATCAGCTTTATCTTGTCCTCCTCTATACCGTCGCCCGTGTCCTCCACCTCTATGACTACTCCGTCAGCTTTATTAATCTGACGGACAAAGACCTGCTTGTCCTTGCCGGTGTAGTTGATGGCATTGTTTATAAGGTTGTAGATGACCTGCTCAATCTTTACCACGTCGCAGCACACAGTCCGCTCCTCATCAGGAGTGAAATGTATCTGATAACCGTTCTTCTCAGAAAGTCCCTTGAAGCGGTCGATTATCTCCGTGAGCTTGCCGCTTATGCCGAACTCCGAAGGAGTGAGCTGCTGTCTGCCGCTCTCCAGCTTGGAAAGATCAAGCATATCATTTACAAGAAGGGCAAGACGGTCTGTCTCGCTTATGATTATCTCAAGGTGCTCGTTCCGCTTCACGGGATTGTCTCCCGAAAGATCGCGTATCATCTCGGCGTAGGCCTTGAGCATGGTCAGCGGCGTTCTCAGGTCGTGAGAGACGTTGGCGATAAGATCCCTCTGCATGGTATCGACCCGTGAGAGCTCCTTTTCCGCATAGGTAAGGGTATCCGCCAGCTTTTTTGCCTCAAGGTATCCCCTGCCGTCAAATTTTGTATTGAAATCACCCTTTGCAAGGTGCTCCGCCGCATCGGTTATCCTGTCTATAGGCAGCGCAATGCGCTTTGCAAGGTACAGTGAGATCAGGAACGCAATAATAATGAGTATAACGGTGATTATCATAAGCTGACGCTTTATGATCTGCACCGTAGCACCTACGGGCACAAGGACTGCGTTTACCAGCAGATAGCCGTCCACAAAGCCGTCGTCCCCGAGGGCACAGCCGTATATGAGCATCTCGTTGCCGCTGCGGGGATCCGGTAAATTATGCTTTATCGCACCGCTGCCGGAATTGTCTATCTCATTGAGAAAGTACAGATTGCTGTTGGATCTGTCATGAATGACACATTCACCCATAACGTGCTTTCTCTTCACCTCGCGGCCGTACTTGTCCAGCACAGTTACGCATATGTCGTTGTCCGAAGCTGTATCCGCCACCGCATCATAGAATTTACTCTTGAACTCCTCGTCGAATACTATCTCCATAGCGCTGGTGTAATCCTGTTTCCTGTCTGCGTCGTTATACACATCTGCAATGGCCGTCATGCTCCTGGCAGCAGAACGTGTCCTCATACGCTCATAGAAATTCTGAAGGAAAAATATCTGAAACAGCCACAGCAGAGCAAATACCACCAGAGTGAATATCATGAAGTACATCCATATCTTGAACTTCAGCGGTATCCTGCTCCCTGCCCGTTTGATATGCTTAAACCGCTTCAAATTTGTATCCCATTCCTCTCAGCGTTACAATGAATTTGCGGTATTCTCCGAGGCTGTTGCGGAGCATCTTTATATGGGTGTCCACGGTCCTGTCGTCGCCGAAGAAATCGTAGCCCCATACCTCCTCAAGGAGCTTGTCCCTTGAAAGAGCAATGTTCTTGTTCTTGACGAGATAGAAGAGGAGATCGTACTCCTTGGGAGTCATCGCGGCCTTTTCGCCGTTGACATATACTTCTCTTCCCGATATATCCACCTCAAGCCCCTCGAAAACATACCTGTCAAGCTGAGTCTTTTCCTCCTGCTTGGTATTCCTTTTCAGAACAACCTTGACTCTCGCCATGAGTTCCTTGGGTGAAAAGGGCTTGACAACATAGTCGTCAACTCCTATCTCAAAACCGAAAAGCTTATCATACTCCTCGCCCCTTGCAGACAGCATGATGACGGGGATATTCTTTGTCTTATGTATCTCCTTGCAGGCGGAATAGCCGTCAAGCCTCGGCATCATAACGTCCATGATTATAAGGTCATAGTCGTTGTCGTGGCAAAGGTTCACCGCCTCCATGCCGTTCTCCGCCTCGGTAACCTCGTATCCTTCAAATTCAGCGTACTCGCGCACTACCTTTCTTATATTTATTTCGTCGTCAACAATAAGTATATGTGCCATATCATACCTCCGTTTTTATTGTTTGATCCTTGTGCGAAACATATCTGCCGCAGCAAGAAACGGTCAGTATATGTATCTATATTATAGCATTATATCGGACAAAAGTGTACATTCCGTGAAATTTTCTTGATGTTTTCCGTCAATTTTATCAAATTTGTTAGAGCGATTAAATTTATAATTGACTTTTTCGGTCATTTTTGCTATAATGTATTTGGATATTTATGCGCGAAGGGAGGCGTCCGAATGAGAAGAAGATTCAATCCGCTTGCAGCTGCACTTATCATCGTAGCTTTAAGCACACTTGTGATCGGTTATTGCATATTCAATCCGTCACTTGCCAAGGTCACACTTATAATATATACCTGCACCATGGTGTGCGCTACTCTCATTCTTGCGCTCTCCACCTGGATATACAGGAAAAGGAGCACATCCCTGGACGAAAAGGAACTTACCAAGGTCACCGAAAACCTCAATACAGAGCTTATCATATGGGCCAATGACTTCTCATATGTTTTCATAAATAAAAAGCTCCGCGACCTGCTTGGCATAACAGCGGAGTATTCGGACAAGAAGGAGGGCGTATGGACTGCCTTCGGAATCAATACCCCCGACCTCACCGCTATCGACAAGATACTTGAGAGCAATTCCTACGAATCAAGCTTCCGCAATCCCCAGGGAATCCTTGTTACCATCGCGTGGAGCACCTCCCTTGTAAAGAGATACAAGAAACGTTCCATATATGTCAGCACGGGCTTCAATCTCACCGAATTAAAGAAAATGAGAGTCAACCTCGCCAGTGCCAACGACTTCTTCAATTCCTCCATGGAGCTCGCCGAGATCGGACTTATAATGAGCACCGACAGAAAGATCTACCGCGCTTCCCCGGAGCTCGTAAGAATGCTCGGGCTGAAGAGCAGCACCATAAGCGCCAATGAGTTCCGCTCGCTGGTACACCCAAACGACAGGATACAGTTTGACGGAGCCATAAAAAACAATAACCTCAGCGAGATCAAGAATATAGAAATGCGTCTGAGGAGCGCCGACGGCACCTACCGCTGGTACTCCCACCGCTTCAAGTCAATACCCGGCACGGGAAATACCCTTCCCCTCTTCGGCGGTGCCGTCATCGACGTCACTCAGGAACACGAGAAGGATATTCTCATCGAGCGTCTTGCGTATATAGACGAGGTAACAGAGATCGCCAACCGCAACAAACTTGTCGTTACAGGTCAGGAGATCTACGATTCATGTAAGATACTGGGCTATTCCTTCTGGATAATAGTTCTCGACATCGACCGCTTCCATATCATCAACGATACCTGCGGCTACAACAACGGAAACTACGTGCTCAAGAATTTTGCGCACATACTCTATAAATTCGTTACTCCCGGAGGCCTGGCAGCAAGAATAAGCGGCGACAATTTCGCCCTTCTGCTCCGCGACTACGGCGATGAGGAAATGCCAACAAGAACGGTCAAATCCATACAGGACGAGTTTTCAAAACTTGCCGTGGACGAATTTGCTTCCATCAACCTCTGCTGCTCTGCGGGATATTCAAAGATGCCCGAGGACGGCAGCTCCTTCCTTGACGTTATGGAGCACGCCGAATTTGCTCTCAAGTCCAGCAGCGGCACCAACGGAAGCATATGCGGCTACGAGCCCAGTATGCACGATTCTATAATCGGCAATACCGAGCTTGAAAAGTCCCTTGCCCTTGCAATAGACAATAATGAGCTCCAGCTCTTCTATCAGCCGAAGATAGACCTTGCTTCCGGCAAGATCATGGGAGTTGAGGCGCTTATCCGCTGGATAAAGCCGGACGGTACCATAGTAAAGCCCGACGATTTCGTTCCTATCGCCGAAAGCTCGCACCTTATAGGCAAGATAAGCGAATTCGTCCTCAACGAGGGCTGCCGTCAGAACAAGCTGTGGCAGAAAATGGGCTATCCTCCCATAGTTATGTCCATAAACTTCGCTTCCTCCGACTTCTATCAGACCGACCTGAAGGACAAGGTGTTTGAAGCTCTTGCGAGATCAGCCCTGAATCCTCAGTGGCTCGAGGTGGAGCTCACCGAGACCCTGGCTCTCAGTGATATTGATTTCGCAGTCGATCAGATGAACAAGCTCCGCGATCTGGGCGTTAAGCTCGCCATGGACGATTTCGGTACGGGATACTCGTCGCTGAGCTACCTGCAGATACTCCCGATCACGCTTCTCAAGCTTGACCGCTCCTTCATAACGGACATCGAACACGATAATATAGCCTACGAGATCGTTTCGGCGGTTATACGAATAGCCAAATCCAAAAAGATCGAGACTATCGCAGAGGGTATAGAAAACAAGGTGCAGGAGTCAATACTCCGCATGGCGGGATGTGACTACGCTCAGGGCTACCTCTACGGAAAACCCATGCCCCCCGAAAAGATCCAGGAATATTTTGACAGCGGCTCCAAGTACCCTTACGGTAAATCATCAAAATAACGGAGGTCATTGAAATGAAAAGACGAATAGGTATTCTGACAAGCGGCGGTGACTGCCCCGGTCTGAACGCTACGATACGCGGCGTCGCAAAGGCCTGCTACGAACGTTTTGGAGAGGATAACGTGGAGATCGTCGGAATATCCAACGGCTATTACGGACTTATCAACAATCTCTGCAAGGAAATGTCCCCGGGCTCCTTTTCGGGTATCCTGACTCAGGGAGGTACCATATTCGGAACAAAGCGCCAGCCCTTCAAGATGATGCAGGTCATAGGCGAGGACAATATCGACAAGGTAAAGAATATGAAGGAGACCTACAAGAAGCAGAAGCTCGACTGTCTCCTCACTCTCGGCGGAAACGGTACTCACAAGACCTCAAAGCTTCTTGCGGACGAGGGACTGAACGTTATCGGCCTCCCCAAGACCATTGACAACGATATTTACGGTACTGACGTGACCTTCGGCTTCCATACCGCAGTGGACATCGCTACGGACGTACTTGACCGTCTTCACACAACAGCCGCCAGTCATTCCCGTGTACTTCTCTGCGAAATAATGGGCAACAAGGCAGGCTGGCTCACTCTCAATGCAGGTATCGCAGGCGGAGCCGACGTTATAATAATCCCCGAGATACCATATGATATAGACAAGATATGCGACGCTGTGATGGCAAGGACGGCCAACGGCAAGACCTTCTCCATAGTAGCTGTTGCGGAGGGTGCATTCGACGTCAGCGAGGCTCAGATGAAGAAGAAGGAACGCGCCAGAAAGCGCGCCGAAGCGGGTATTCTTACCGCTACAAACCGCATAGCAGCACAGATACAGTCCAATACCGGACTTGAAGCCCGCGTATGCGTTCCCGGACATATGCTCAGAGGCGGCGCTCCCAGCGCCTATGACCGCGTACTCTCGACGCAGTTCGGAGTACACGCAGCCTACCTGATAGCCAAAGAGCGCTACGGCAGAACCGTTGCAAAAATAGGCAACAAGATAACCTCAAATAAACTCGAGGATATTGCAGGCAAGACCAAATTCGTGGATACGGATAACCACCTCGTTATCGCAGCCCGCGACATCGGCGTATCTTTCGGCGACTGACACATCAGGCAGACCTAATGGTCTGCCTTTTATTTTTAATCAATTACCTTATTTACAATTTGTAATATATATCCGTAATAATACATATATTAAAAAACCATATACCAAGCCATATTTCCTATATTACCATTGAAAACGCCGCCGGCAACTGGTAAAATCAGCAAAAATCTGAAATATTTCAAAAAAACTATTCCCAAAATTACGGAAATGTGCTATACTTATTATATATCTGTTCAGGAGGTATTAAGTAATGTCAGAAATCGAACTTTACGAATTATGGTGCAAAAACACCAAGGAAGATCCCGACCTTAAGGCTGAGCTTGAAAGCATAAAGGGCGACAGCGAGGCCATAAACGACAGGTTTTACCGTGATCTCGAATTCGGTACGGGCGGTCTCAGAGGCGTTATAGGCGCGGGTACAAACCGCATGAACATATACACTGTAAGGCGTGCTACACAGGGCTTTGCAGACTATCTCAACCAGGAATACAAAAATCCCAGCGTGGCTATTTCCTTCGACAGCCGCATAAAGAGCGATATTTTCTCAAGAGCTGCCGCTGAGGTGCTTGCCGCAAACGGTATAAAGGTACACATATACAAGGAGCTCATGCCTACCCCCTGCCTTTCATGGGCTGTACGTCAGCTGAAGTGTCAGGGCGGTATCATGGTGACCGCAAGCCACAACCCCGCAAAGTACAACGGCTACAAGGTATACGGCGAGGACGGCTGTCAGATTACTCTCAGAGGCGCAGAGATTATCCTCGAAAAGATCAATTCACTTGATATGTTCACGGAAGTAAAGTTCTCCGATTTTGATAAGGAGCTTGAAAAGGGCAATATCTCCTACATCGGCGACGATATTATCGAAGCCTTCTACCAGCGCGTGCTGGCTGAGGGCATTAATACCGACCTCTGTCCCTCAAGCGGACTCAAGGTCGTATATACTCCGCTCAACGGTACGGGAAACAAGCCTGTCCGTGAGATACTCAGACGCATCGGCATCACCGACGTCACCATAGTAAAGGAACAGGAGGAGCCCGACGGCAACTTCACTACCTGTCCTTACCCCAATCCCGAGATCCGCGAGGCTCTTCAGATAGGTCTGAGCTACTGCGATAAGGTAAAGCCCGATCTGCTCCTTGCAACCGATCCCGACTGCGACCGTGTGGGTATTGCCGTTCCCGACGGAAAGGGCGGCTATGCTCTGTTCTCGGGCAACGAGGTTGGTGCAATGCTTCTTGAGTACATCTGCGAGCAGCGTATCAGAAAAGGCACCATGCCCAAGGATCCCGTTACCGTCAAGACAATAGTTACTACCGATATAATCGACCTCATCGCCAAAAACTACGGCGTAGAGGTAATAAACGTGCTCACCGGCTTCAAGTTCATCGGCGAGCAGATAGGCTTCCTTGAGGCTAAGGGCGAGGAAGGCCGCTATGTATTCGGCTTCGAGGAAAGCTACGGCTACCTCTCGGGCGGCTACGTAAGAGACAAGGACGCCGTGGACGCTTCCATGCTCATATGCGAAATGGCTGCATATTACCGTACAAAGGGCATTACCCTCATGCAGGCAAGAGAAAATATGTACAAGAAATACGGTATGTTTCTCCAGACCCTGTACAGCTTTGAGTTCGAGGGCGAGAGCGGCATGAAGCATATGGAGGAGATAATGTCAGGTCTCCGTGAAAACAGCCCCGCTGCAATCGGCGGTCTCAGGGTTGAGCGCTTCGAGGACTACAAGGCAAGTACTGCGAAGGATTTCGCAACCGGTAAGGTTACCGAGCTCACACTTCCCAAGTCCAACGTACTGGCATTCTATCTTGAGAACGGCTGCAAGGCAATAGTTCGTCCTTCAGGTACAGAGCCCAAGATAAAGACCTATATCACCGCAAAGGCTCCCACCAAGGCAGAGGCCGAGGTAATTGAGCAGAAGATATATGCGGATTTTACACAGAGTATGAAATAATCCTCAGGGGCGGACCTCCGGTTCGCCCCTTTATTACAGAAAGAGCTTAATATGACAAATAACGAGATAAAAGAACTTATTGACCGCTCACTGTTTGCTTCCCTCGGCTACACCGACGAAGGTGGCAGACAGAATATACGCAGGGTGTTCTGCGTATGGCACAAGGGCATAGGTATGCACCTCATATCCACCAATACAAGCTCCTCTCATGTCCGCAGCCTTCTGAAAAACGGCAGCGCCTGTCTGTACTTCTCGGACGACAACTCCTTTGAAGCGGTATGCCTTTACGGCAAGGCTGAGATAAGCTCAGACAAAAGGTACAGGGAGCTCCTCTGGAACGAGGGTGACGAAAAGTACTACCCAAAGGGCATTGACGACGAGGACTACTGTATTATCGTATTTACCGCAGAAAGCGGCAGATACTACCGCTATGACGGCAAAGCCGATCTGTCCGCAACGGATATGGCTGAATACGACAGCAGCTGCGAGCTCATTAACGGATACTCGGAAACACACAGATAAAACAAAAACAGGAGAAACACGATGACAAAAAACAAAACCGCTCCCCTTGCGTTTATTGCGGGAGCTATCCTCGGAGCACTGGTCTTTATACAGTTTTTCGGAGTCAAGATCATTGATCCGACCAACACGGACTGGATATTCAGCAATATGGGTGATGTCACCCAGCACCACCTGGGCTGGGTATACTACAGGAATACACCCTGGACCTTCCCCATAGGTCTCACGGAGGGCATATCCTCCGACGGCATGGTCTCATGCATGTACACCGATTCTCTGCCGCTTTTCGCAGTATTTTTCAAGCTGCTCTCTCCCATTCTCCCGGATACATTTCAGTATTTCGGCCTCTGGGGAGTGCTATGCTTCGCTCTCAACGGCGGCTTCGGAGCACTGCTCCTCAGACGTATAAACAGCAGCCTGCTTTTCACAACTGCCGGCTCCCTGTTCTATTCCGCATTCTTTCCGTCATTACTGCGCATAACCCAGCATAATACCCTCGGCGCCATATGGCTCATAATGGCGGCACTGATACTGGCTCTCGACCACAGACGGGAATACGGACACAAATTCACATCTGTCCTATTATGGACGCTCCTATGCATCGTAGCAGTCCTTGTACATATGTATTTCCTTCCCATGATATATATCGTGATGTTCGGATATATGATACTTCTTGTATTCATGGACAGAAAAAAGCTCCTTGCAGCCTGCACCTTTGCTTCGTCGGCATTTTTCACGCTGCTCACCATGTGGATCATCGGAGCATTTTACGGCAACGGCAGCTATGTTGACGGCGGCTTCGGCATATATTCGGCAAATCTCAATACCTTCTTCAACAGCATGGGACTGTCAAAATATCTTCACCGGCTCAATACCACAAAGGATCAGCTCGAAGGCTACGGCTACCTCGGACTGGGTATGCTGGTATGCTGCTTCCTTGCCATAATAATCGCCATAAGCCGGCTGGAACGCAAGGAAGGCAAGGTCTCAAAAAACATCGCGGGATACGTAAAAAAGCACCGCACAGAGATCGTCGCTTTCTCGCTGGTATTCCTTATAAGCTTCCTGTGGGCGGTAAGCACGACCGTTGCTTTAAATCAGAAAGTTATAATAGATATAAAGCTGCCGAGGCTCATACTCGGCGGATTTTCGGTATTCCGCGCTTCGGGAAGATTCATATGGCTGCCCTGCATAATGGTGATGACCACTGCGCTCTGGCTCGTATCAAAGCTGGATAAGCGTTCGGCCGCCGCAGCCGTAATTATCTGCGCATGGCTCAACTGCATGGACCTTCGCAATTTCCGCGTGGATATGCACAATAAATACGCCGCTCCCCCCGCATATGTCTCCGACATCGACAGGAACGAATGGGACAAGGCTTCGGAGGGTGTCAGCGAAATTGTATTCCTCCCTCTCCCCGAAGACTACAAAACGTATATGCAGCTTTACTTCAATACCGCACAGCTCGCTTCGGAAAAGGGCATAAAGCTCAGCAGCTTCTACCTTGCACGCTGCGATTACGGTATCCTTGCACAGTATGCAGACGAACAGTACGATATGCTCCTGTCGGGAAAAGGAAGAAACGACGCCCTTTATGTATTCTTCTCGGAGGAGGACATACCAAAGGATAAAAAGGATCTGACTTTTTATAATCTGGGAGAATACACGGCTGCAAGAGTTAAAAAATAAAAAAAATTCGATTATCTCTTGACACACCCGGTACTGTGTGATATAATTTATTACTGTAATGTATATTCGGCACTACTGTCTAAAGGAACTGATGGGCTGCACGATCTACAGAATATCAGAAAAGGAGTGAAAATCGTGAAAGAGGGAATCCATCCTGAGTTCAAGAAGACCACAATTACCTGCCACTGCGGTAATGTGATCGAGACAATGTCTACAAAGGAAAACATCAAGGTTGAAATCTGCTCAAAGTGCCATCCGTTCTATACCGGAAAGCAGAAGCTTGTTGATACAGGCGGACGCGTAGACAGATTCAAGAAGCGTTTCAATATGGACAAGTAAGTCACAAGCCCCGTCACTGACGGGGCTTTTCGTTAATAAGGTTAATTTATTATGAACTATTTCACTATTTCCGCAAACGCAAAGGCTTCTTTTATAGAAAAACGCTCGGAATTCATAGGTCATATCGCACCCGTAAAGACAAATGACGAGGCGGTGGCCTTTATAAACAGCATTAAGTCCGAGCACCGCAAGGCAAAACACAACGTCTACGCATATATTCTCCGCGGAGACAATATTTCCCGTTATTCCGATGACGGCGAGCCTCAAGGCACAGCGGGGGTCCCCGTGCTCGACGTGCTGAAAAAGCGCGGCCTCACCGATGTGTGCGTAGTCGTTACCCGCTATTTCGGAGGTATACTCCTGGGAGGCGGCGGACTTGTGAGAGCCTATTCCCATGCGGCTTCACTGGCCTGCGACGCAGCTCATATCATGGATATGCGGCTGTGCCACAAACTGAGGATAAAGGCTGACTACGGTATGTACGGCAAGATCTCATATCTGCTGCCGAATTACGAAACCATAACCGTAAGCTCAGACTTCGGCAGCGACGTCGTCCTTGAAATACTTGTGCTCTCGGAAAAGCTCGACTCACTTAAAAAGGAGCTCACCGAAGCGACAAACGGCACCGTCGAAACAGAGGACTGCGGAGAGCTGTTTGAGGATTTTTCATCTGTTATAAAATTTTCCTGAAAAAAATAGAGGGTTTTTTGTCTCAGATTAGTATAAGTATATAGATGCATTTTTCAGGAACATTTCCTGAGCAGTTTTTTTATGTCAGGAGGAGATAAGTATGACTGTACGCGAACAGATCGAGATCAGCGAAGCGGGTATGCTCAGCAAGTACGCCTGCGCAAGCATCGACGAGGTCGGGACAAAGCGCGAACGCTACGAGGACAAGTGTCCCTACCGGACAGAGTTCCAGCGTGACCGCGACCGCATACTTCACTGTAAATCCTTCAGACGTCTCAAACGTAAAACACAGGTATTCCTCTCGCCGGTGGGCGACCATTACAGGACACGCCTTACCCATACCCTTGAGGTAGCACAGATCGCAAGGACTATTTCCCGCGGTATGCGCCTCAATGAGGATCTCACCGAGGCTATCGCCCTCGGCCATGACTTAGGCCACTCCCCCTTCGGTCACTGCGGCGAAAGGACACTTAACGAGATATGTCCCCACGGATTCAAGCACTACGAGCAGAGCGTCCGCGTGGTGGAGATAATAGAAAAGAATGGCAAGGGTCTTAATCTTACCTACGCCGTCCGCAACGGGATACTCTGCCATACCAATATGACTGCCGACACCAAGGAGGGCAATATAGTCCGCCTTGCCGATACTATCGCATATATCAACCATGACATCGAGGATTCAATACGCGCCGGCATACTCAGCAATGAGGAGCTTCCTCGCGACTGCGTAAAAGCTCTCGGCAGGACAAAGACCCAGAGGATAACTACCCTGATAGCCTCCGTTATAGAACACGGGGCAGTGGATATAGACTTTGCGCCCGATATACGCAAGGCTCATGATGCACTGAAAAAGTTCATGTTTGAAAAGGTATACACCAACCCTACCGCAAAACAGGAGGAGGGCAAGGCAGAGCAGCTGGTGAGAAAGCTGTATGCCTACTTCATAGAACACAGCGACAGGCTCCCCGAAGAATACCGCAGTATAATGAAGAACTCGGACGCAGACAGAGCTGTATGCGATTATATCTCGGGTATGAGCGACGAATATGCCGTCGATCTTTACACTGAGCTTTTCGTACCGAAATTCTGGAAGTGAGGGATAAAATGCCTCAGAATGACGAATTTCTCTATAATCTGCGAAACGCCAATCCCATAGAAACTGTAATGGGCAGCTATGTAAACCTGATACGGCGCGGGCGGAATTACGTCTGCTCATGTCCCTTCCACTCCGAAAAAACGCCTTCATGCACCGTTTTTACTGACACCCAGAGCTTTTACTGCTTCGGCTGCGGCGCGGGCGGAGATGTCATCACCTTCACCATGAAAGTTGAAAATCTCGACTTCTCGGAGGCCGTAAAGCTTCTTGCCCAGCGCTCCGGAATGGAGGTGCCCGAATACGGCAACAAGGACAGCGGCTACGCCAAGCGCAAGACCCGCATATACGAAATGAACCGTATCGCCGCCAATTACTACTATACCAACCTGTTCAAGGGCAGCGACAAATCAGGACTGAAGTATTTCGCAGAAAGAAAGCTTACTCCCCAGACTATAAAAAAGTACGGCCTCGGTTATGCCTCCGATTCCTGGAGCGAGCTCACCGAGCTTCTGCGCTCAAAGGGCTACGCCGATGAGGAGATCACCGACGCATGGCTTGCAGGCAGCAGAAACGGCCGTACCTTTGATATGTTCCGTAAAAGGGTCATGTTCCCTATCGTGGACCTGCGGGGAAACATCATCGGCTTCGGAGGACGAGTCCTTGACGGTTCCCAGCCGAAATACCTGAACACGGGAAAAACTCCGGTCTTCGACAAGGGCTCTAATCTGTTCTCCATGAACTTCGCAAAGAACTCAAACGCAAAACGTCTGATTCTCTGCGAGGGTTATATGGACGTTATCGCCGTTAATCAGGCAGGCTTCGACAACGTGGTGGCTACTCTCGGAACCGCCATTACTCCCGATCAGGCTCGGCTCATAAGCCATTACGCCGAGGAGGTAATTGTCGCCTACGACAGCGACGGCGCAGGACAGAAGGCCACTCAGAAGGCTATAAATCACTTTGCCGATGTGGGTCTTCGCACCAAGATAATCCATATGGAGGGTGCGAAGGATCCCGATGAATACATAAAAAAATTCGGAAGAGACCGCTTCCGTATGCTGCTTGACGGCTCCAACGACGCCAATGACTTCATGCTGGACAAGTGTGAGGAAGGCCTCGACCTCTCCACAGAGATAGGCCGCGTGGAGCTCCTGAAACGCACCTCAAAAGTGCTGGCGGGGATAGAATCCCCTCTCGAGCGGGAGGTATATATATCAAGAACTTCCAAAAAGTGTGATATACCCGTTCAGGTGCTCAAGGCACATATAGAGGATATGCTGAAAAGGAACAGCAGCAGCAACAAAAAAAACGAGTGGCGCAATATCAAGGCGCAGACCTCGTATATACGCGATGATATAAACCCCGACGCAGTTTCCAACAAAAAGGAGGCCCGCGCTGAGGAAACAATAATAAGCTATCTGCTTAAACGGCCTCAGGAACATGAGGACGTGGAAAAGCTGGCTCCGCCGGACACCTTCGTGACTGCCTTCAACAAGAAGGTATATACTGCTCTCCTCACCAGAATGAAAAATTCCGATAAATTTTCCCTTTCTCTCCTCTCAGATGAATTTTCTACCGAGGAAATGGGAAGGATAAGCGGGATAGCAGCTAAAAAACGTGAGGTCGCAGTCACACGCGAGGTCGTGTCAGACTGTGCGGCAGTACTGAAAAGCAACAGACCTGCGGGAAAAGGAGAGCTCAGCAACAACGAGCTTCTCGAGCTTTTCCGCTCAAAAAACAAATAGGAGGATATAAAACATGGAAAAGAAAAACACCATCGACGCCCTTATGGAACAGGGCAAGACCAACGGTAAGCTCACCACAAAAGAGATCACCGACGCGCTGGAGGAGCTTGATTTCGACGTTGATCAGATCAATACCTTCTATGATAACTGCGAAAATCTCAATATCGAGATCGTCGAGGACATGAACCTTGACGCCGATCTCAAGATCGGTCTTGATTCAAATATGACGGACGACCTTGAAATGGCTCTGTCCACCGAGGGTATCGCTATCGACGACCCCGTAAAGATCTACCTGAAGGAGATCGGCCGTGTACCGCTCCTCACCACCGAGGAGGAGATCGAGCTCGCCCAGAGAATGGCCAAGGGCGATCCCTATGCCAAAAAGAGACTTTCAGAGGCAAATCTCCGTCTCGTTGTTTCTATCGCCAAGAAGTACGTGGGCAGGGGCATGCAGTTCCTCGACCTCATTCAGGAGGGAAATCTCGGTCTTATCAAGGCGGTTGAGAAATTCGACTACACCAAGGGCTTCAAGTTCTCCACATATGCTACATGGTGGATACGTCAGGCTATTACCCGTGCTATCGCCGATCAGGCAAGGACGATCCGCATACCCGTACACATGGTGGAGACTATCACTAAGGTCAAAAAGGTATCAAGCCAGCTCCTCCACGAAAACGGCCACGATCCGAGTCCAGAGGAGATCGCCGAGAAGCTGAATATGCCTGTGGACAAGGTCCGCGAGATCATGCGTGTTGCTCAGGATCCCGTATCTCTCGAAACTCCTATCGGCGAGGAAGAGGACAGCCATCTCGGAGACTTTATCCCCGATGACGACGCTCCCGCTCCTGCTGAGGCTGCATCCCACACCCTCCTCAAGGAACAGCTCAACGAGGTGCTCTCAACTCTTACCGACCGTGAGGCAAAGGTGCTGAAGCTTCGTTTCGGCCTTGAGGACGGCAAGTCCCGCACTCTCGAGGAGGTCGGACAGCGCTTTGACGTTACCCGTGAGCGTATACGTCAGATCGAAGCAAAGGCGCTCAGAAAGCTCCGTCACCCAAGCAGAAGCAAAAAGGTCAAGGATTTCCTTGACTGATACATATATCAGTATTTCCAAAGCCGCCGAAAATGGCGGCTTTTTTATTGACATCCGGCCTGTTATGTAGTATAATATCCTTATATAGACCGTACGTTATCACGGTTACCTGCAGACCGTTCAAATGCAGGCTCGCATGATGATACTGTATGCTTTTTATTGTTATCATATGCGCAGTTCGGAGTGAACATGAGTATTTTTGATCTTAATCAGGATCCTCCCGCTCTCAGCCATGACTGGCAGGTATTTCAGCAGTTCGTGGGCAATATAGGCGCGTTCACCTACATTGCAAAGGAAAAGGCAGCTTATTTTGACGCCGCCGCCTGCCGTATGCTCGGCTGTCCCAGCGAGAAGACAAACGAATTTGAATTCTTCAACCTCCTTGAGAAAATCTCAAAATGCCCCGTTGAGGGTCAGAAGCATATCTATAAGTTCACCGACGGAAATACCTCGCGCTTTATCAAGATGAATATCTATGAAAGCAGCGATGAATGGCTTGGCTTCGTTCAGGACTTCACGCGCCAGATCACCGAGATCAGTGACAGGCAGTCCTTCGTGGAGTACGATCCTGTCACAAGGCTTCCGTCCTATCCCTCATTCTCACAGAAGGTAAAGAAGATACTGCCCGACGTTCAGCACGCCTGCCTTGCAACTATCTATATCAACGGCATTGACAAGCTGGGCTCATACCTGACGGTGGACAACACCAACAGCTGTATCACTTCTGTTGCGGAGGCTCTGAAAAGCTTCGGCAGCGATACGCTCATCATCGGCTCAAAGTCAAACTATGAGATATGTGCGTTTTTCCGCGACTGCGACAAGATGAGCATATACAACACTCTTAACAGTATGGGCGAGGCGGTGCAGAACTGCATAATGACTGACGATTTCGGAGAGATAATCGACATCTCCGACAAGAGCCGCATAAGTCTTTCCATAGGCTGCGCCTCATATCCCGAGGAGGCCTCGGATTTCAATATGCTGGTGAACTATTCGGAGTTCGCCCTCTTTGAAGCAAGAACGGACAAGCGCTCTGTTATAAACTGGTTCTCAGAGGAGAACTACATACGTGAAAAGGATTCATACCGCAACGCTCAGACCTTCTCGCGTATCGTTCAGGAAAATCTCCTCACCTACTATCTCCAGCCTATCGTTGAGACTCAGAAAGGCGAGATCGTCGCATATGAAGCTCTTATGAGAACTGTGGGAGATATAAAAATGGCTCCCACTCAGATACTGAAGATCGCAGGCGCACAGAATAACCTGTACGCTATCGAGAAGCTCACCTTCTTCAATACCCTTAAGCTCCTCAGCGATAATCAGCAGATATTCGAGAAGAGAAAGCTCTTTATAAACTGCCTTCCCAATCATCTGCTCTCCGATGAGGACTTCAACGAGCTCTACCTGACCTACGGCGAGCTCCTTGAAAAGACGGTCATAGAGATAGTGGAGCAGTCCGCCGTTGATTCAAAGTCAATAGAAACTCTGAAGAAGCGCTGTGGCTTCACTCATTCTATGCTTGCTATCGACGACTACGGTACGGGTTATTCCAACAGCTCAAATCTGCTGAATTACTCGCCAGATTACATCAAGATAGACCGCTCGCTCATCAGCGACATACACAATGACCTCAAAAAACAGCAGCTGGTTACCTCGGTAATAGAGTTCTGCCATGAGAATCAGCTGAAGTCGCTGGCAGAGGG
Source organism: Ruminococcus sp. (assembly GCA_017519415.1). GTDB lineage: Bacteria > Bacillota > Clostridia > Oscillospirales > Ruminococcaceae > Ruminococcus. The sequence continues at coordinate 30,362 of JAFWSI010000014.1, read as the reverse complement.
AGTTGAAACAGTTCAGGAGCTCAAAACAGTGATCCGCCTCGGCGTTGATCTGGTGCAGGGCTATTACACCTCAAAGCCCAAGCCCCTCTTCCTCAACAGTATCTCCGCGGATATAAAGGACGAGATCATAAAGACCAATCTTGAATCCCGCCCCAGCGGCGTAAAGAAGATATATGCGGCTCAGAACGATACAGAGCTGGATCTGCTAAAGCTGGCGCTGGAAAAATACACAGATATACATATATACCAGAGCAAACTCACTATCGTCGGCGATCCCGACAAGCCCGTAAAAATGAATATTTCCATAATGGACAACCATAGCTGTGAGCTCACCCTCAAGAATGTGAATATGATAAGCGGCAACAGCAAGCCCACTATATCAGTGGGTGAATATGCCCGCCTTGAGCTCAATGTGGTAAAGAACAACAAGCTCAGCTATTCAGGTATCTATGTGCCTATGGGTTCTCAGCTCGTACTGGGCGGCAAGGGCAACCTCACTATCGACTGCTATGCCTCTGAGGGTATAGGTATCGGAAACGACTACGATCACGGCTACGGAGATATAACTGTCGATTTCAGCGGCAATCTGGAGATCATCTCAAACAGCGTTGAGTCCCTCTGTATAGGCGGCGGCTTCAACGACGACGATTCGGATATAGACCTGCGCTCGGGAAATATCAAGATATATATGTACTCCCATAACGGTCTTGCTATCGGCAGCTTCAACGGCGACGCCAATATCGAGATCGGGGAGAACTGCTCCCTCGATATAGCCATTTCCGGTATCAACGTAACAGGTATCGGAAGCTGCAAGGGCATTTCCACCATAAGCTCGTCTGCGGATATAATTATGTCCTGCACAGGCGCCCATGCAGTGGGAATAGGCGTCCTTGAGGACGGCGAGGGCAGCATCTACATAAAGCAGGGAAAAATAAGCATGAAGATGCGTTCCGGAAAGCATTCCTGCATAGGAGCTATCAAGGGCAATATCAATACCAAGATCAAAAACGCCTCCATTACCATAGACTCCGAAGGCGACGAGGTGACAGGTATCGGCGATGCCCTTGGCACCGGAAATGTGACTATCATAGACTCAGAAGTAGATATGACGGTCAATGCGGGAAATCCCAAGGATATCGGAACAGCTACGGGAGACGTTCAGATACAGAACTCCAACGTAAGCTCTCTGGTAAACAACAAGCGTACCACGTACGCAAATAACTGAATCAATACTCCCCGCCCTAATCGGCGGGGAAACATATGAGAAAGGTAAGAATAAATATGAAGCTTGGCATGGTCGGTCTGCCCAACGTGGGCAAAAGCACACTCTTCAACGCACTCACAAACGCAGGTGCGGAATCCGCAAACTACCCATTCTGTACTATTGAAAAGAACGTCGGCATAGTATCGGTCCCCGATGAGAGACTGGATAAGCTGGCAGAAATGTATGAGCCCGATAAGTTCACTCCCGCAACTCTCGAATTCGTGGACATCGCAGGTCTCGTTAAAGGTGCCTCCAAGGGCGAGGGCCTTGGAAACAAGTTCCTTGCGGATATTCGCGAGGTGGACGCTATCGTTCACGTTGTACGCTGTTTTGAAGATCCCAACATAATCCACGTTGACGGCAGCATAAATCCTCTCCGCGACATTGAGACTATCAACCTGGAGCTCATCTTCTCCGATATAGAAATGGTGGACAGACGTATCGACCGTGCGAAAAAGGCTGCAAAGGGCGATAAGAAGTACCTTGCGGAGGCTGAGTTCCTTGAAAGGCTCAAAACTCACCTTGAAAACGGCAAGTCCGCAAGAGGCTTCGACTTTACAGACGAGGAACGCGAGCTTATCAAGTCAACTCCCCTGCTGTCCGCTAAGCCCGTTATCTATGCGGCCAACCTCAGCGAGGAGGACTTTACGAACAATATCGACACGAACGAGAACTATAAAGCTGTCTGCAAGCTGGCAGAGGAGGAGCACTCCGCCGTGCTGCCTATCTGCGCACAGATAGAGGCTGAGATCTCGGATATGGGCGAGGAGGACAAGGCTATGTTCCTCAGCGAGCTTGGTCTTGAGGTATCCGGTCTCAACCGTATCATCAAGGAGGGCTATGCGCTCCTGGGACTAATCTCCTACCTCACCGCAGGCAAGCAGGAGGTCCGTGCATGGACAATCACCAAGGGCACCAAGGCTCCTCAGGCAGCAGGCAAGATTCATACCGACTTTGAGAAAGGCTTTATCCGCGCCGAAGTAATCTCCTATGATGACCTCATGGCCTGCGGAAACATGGCTGCCGCCAAGGAAAAGGGTCTTGTACGCCTTGAGGGCAAGGACTACGTTATGCAGGACGGAGATATAGTTCTGTTCCGCTTCAATGTATAAAGAATGGAAGAAATTTTAAGACGATATTTTCATGCTTGGATTAACAATGATATTTCCGCATTAAAAAAAATATTTTCAGAAAAAACCGTATACATTGAGTGTTACGGTCCGGAGTATCACGGTCTTTCTCAGATATTAAAATGGTTCGATGAATGGAACAGACACGGAAGAGTTCTGGAATGGACTGTCAAGCGAACTATCACCCATAACAAAACATTGGTCGCAGAATGGTATTTCAAATGTGATTATGAGGGAAATATCGACGGATTTGACGGAGTAACAATAGCAGATTTTGATAATGATAATAAGATCATAAAGCTATGTGAATTCCAGTCCAAATCAGAACACTATTTCCCATTTGAAGAATGACAGGAATGCCGAAGCGGTGTTCCCCACAACTGGCGGATTATTTCCGTCCATGCAATATGAATCTCTGAAAGAATTGAAGCTGCGAGAAAAAATTCTCAACTCTCAATTCTCAACTTGTGGGACGTCGAGGACGCCGTCCCCTACAATTATAAAACTGGAGGTCTTTCAATGAGCTTTTCTCCTAAAGAGATACTGAACTTCGTTGAAGAGAACGACGTAAAATTCATAAGGCTTACTTTCTGCGATATGTTCGGCAGCCTGAAAAATGTGGCTATCATGCCCAATGAGCTGCCGAGAGCATTTGAATACGGTATACCCTTTGACGCTTCATGTATCGCAGAGGGCTGCCCCGATCTTCTGCTCATGCCCGATATTTCCACACTTTCCGTCCTCCCCTGGAGGCCTAAGTCGGGACGCGTTGTCCGCTTCTTCTGCTCACTGAAAAACACAGACGGAAGCGATTACGTTGGCGATATGCGTACAGAGCTCACAAACTACATCAATCAGCTCCGTCTGGACGGGTATTCCTGCGAAATGGGCACAAAATGCGAGTTCTATCTCTTTGAGCTTGACGAGCGCGGCGAGCCTACCAAGATCCCTCATGACAAAGGCGGCTATCTTGACGTTGCTCCTCTTGACAAGTGCGAGAACGCAAGGCGTGAGATATGCCTCTCCCTTGAAGAAATGGGCATGAGTCCCAAGAGCTCCTGCCACAAACACGGTCCCGCACAGAACGAGATAGAATTCCGTGAGAGTGAGCCTATTACTGCTGCCGACAATATGGTTCACTACAAGACCGTAGTTAAGTCCATAGCTGCGCAGAACGGACTTTTCGCCTCATTCATGCCAAAGCCTCTTCCGGACGAGCACGGAAGCGCTCTCAGTATATCCATCAGCCTGAAAAAAGGCGGAGAAAATATCTTCGGACAGGATATAAGCGCTATGCCCTTTGAGGGGAAATGCTTCATTTCCGGAGTCCTCGGAAGAATGCGCGAGATAACTGCTTTTCTCAACAGTACCACCAATTCCTACAAACGCTTCGGCATAGGCTATGCCCCCAAGTATGTCAACTGGTCATCGGAGAACCGCTCTCAGCTCATAAGAGTCCCGAAGCCGGTGGGTATATCTCCCCGTATAGAGATACGCTCCGCAGACGCCTGCTGCAATCCCTATATCACCTTCAAGCTTATACTTGCCGCAGGTATAGAGGGCATAAACGCGGGAAACTGTTCGCTATTCGACAGCGCCATGCACAGCGATACCGCAGACACGGTATTGCAGAAGCTGCCGTCATCACTGGAAGAGGCAACAGCTATCGCAAAGGAAAGCGGTTTTGTTGAGCGTACCCTGTCGCCCGAAATAAGAAAGAGCATTTTTTCTCAGCTGGACAGGCAGATACACGACTATGAGCTTGCCGGCGATAAGGAAAAATTTGAGGAAGAATCATATTTCAAATTCGTGTGAGGTTATAAATGGACAGAGCGTTGATCGTATCTTCTAACAAAGATGTCTCGGAGCTTGCCGAACAGCTCCTGAGAATAGAGGGCTTCGACAGAACTACTGCTGCTGCAAGCGGAAACGAAGCTCGCCGCCTTGTTAAAAATGAGGCAGAGCCCGATCTGGTCATAATAAATACGCCCCTGCCCGATGAGTTCGGTCAGGAGCTTGCGGAAATGATAGCAGAGTCCACATCTTCGGGCATAATTCTCATATGCGGGAGCGACGTGGCTGACGATATTGCAGACAGGGTATCGGACAGCGGCGTCAATGTCATAACCAAGCCTGTCACAAGGGAGCTTTTGCAGCGCACTATCCGTCTTATACTCGCTGCAAGAGTGCGTATGTCAGGAGTGAAAAAGGAAAGCTCGGATATTCTCGGCCGCATAGAGGAAATGCGGACTATCAACCGCGCCAAGACCACTCTCATGAAGTACCTGAAGTTCACAGAGCCTCAGGCTCATAAATATATCGAAAAGCAGGCAATGAACAACCGTCAGACCCGTCTCGAAACGGCTCTGAAAATTCTTGCCCAGTATGAATAACAGTAAAACTTTGCCCCACGGCTTCGCCGTGGGGCAGTCATTTTATTCAGGGGTGCCGAATATAAGACGCATTAGCCAATAGCTCGAATGTGCTCCGTGAAATCCGGTCCATATAAGAAATGCAAGAAATGCTGCGGAAAAGACTATTGCTACAATGCATATGGCTACGGGTATCTTTATAAGGTATTTCTCACGCATTTTAACGGCTATTATTATCGTTATAATTCCAAGAAGTATGCCTTCTGCGGCCAATCCGAAAAAGCCTATTGCAAATGAAGCTGCCGCAAGCAGTATCAGCGGTATACTAAATTTTCTCTCAGTCATTTTAATCACGCTCCCATAAGATATACTCTTTATTATTAACATCATCGTAGTAGAAGACCTTCATCATATCTTCCTTTTCGTATAGGTCAAACAGCTTCAGCTCAAAGCTTTTCAGACTTCCTGTGGGACTGAATGAAAAATCATCTATCCTGCGCTGTTTAAGAGTAACTCCATAGCCGTTTTTCTTTTCTTTGTCAAAATCATCGTCTATTCCAAGATGTTTACCGTTTGTATCGCTTAAAGTCGGAACATCTACATCAAATGACGCAGCATATCCGCTGATATTGAGCCATACGGCATTATCATGCTCGCTGGCGCTTACATTTTCAAGTATCTTGTACTTCTCCATATCCATTGACTTGTAATCATTTATACAATATACAAGACCGTAAAGCATAATCCCGCATATGGCTAAAACGCTTATAAGTCCAACTACAAGCTTCTCTATGCGCAGACGTCTCTTTATACGTTTGAGAACCTCTCCGTCCTTCTGCGGGCTCACAGCAACATTTTTGCGGAGCTTTTCAAGCTCTGCCTTGCAATCGGGACAGCTGCTTATGTGCTTCTCGACCGCTTTCCTGCTCTCGTCGCTGCATACATCGTCGGCATACAGGGGCAGCAGGTCCTTTATCATATCGCAGTTATTCATTTCTGTACCTCCAGTTCTTCAATTATCTTCAGCTTTGCGCGGTGAAAGGACACTCGCGCCCAGCTCTCGGTCCTGCCGAACAGCTCGCCTATCTGTCGGAAGCTCAGCTCACCGAATACTCTCAGCGTAAAAACTTCCTTATAGGGCTCACCCAGCGTATGGAGTATACGGTGTATCTCCATAGACTGATCTCCGTCGGCAATCCTGTCCTCTATTGAAGGTTCCGGGTCTGGAACGGTATCGGGTATTTCCTCACCTGTGAAACGACCGCTCTTTTTGCTGTGAGTATACAGCAGATTTTTTGCTATCTGACACAGCCATACCCTTATATCGCAGTCCCCGCGGAAGCTTTTTACGGACTTCATCGCACTGAAAAAAGTCTCCTGCGTTATGTCCTCGGCAAGATGCTCGTCCGCGGACAGTGATCTTATATAAAGGTATACGTCATGGAAATAATCCTTGTAGAGCTCTTCGACCTTGTCCAAACTTCTCACCGCCTTCAACTATAAGACTACGATACATAACTTTCGTTACAGAAAAAATAAAAATAAAAGGCTGCGGGATAAATATTATATCCGCAGCCTGTTTTGTCATTATCAGACGTTTACTTTCCCTCGGGAGCTTCCTCGTCCTTGTTCTCAAAGTCCTCGATCGTAAGATCGTCATAATCAAACTCAAGGAGCTCATTGCAGTTGGGACAGTTGATCGAACCCTCTTCGATCATACCCTCGTCAAGGAGAATAGTATCTCCGCAGGTAGGACATGTAATCTCGTAAAGCTCGTCATCGTCGTCATCGAAACCGAAGTCGTCATCGTCGTCCCAGTCCTCATCGTCCTCGTCGCAGGTATCGCAGTCGCCGTCGCACTCCTCGCAGCCGTAGTCATCGTAGAAGTCGTCCTCGACCTGACCGAGATCCTCGTCAAGAATGTCGCAGAGCTCTGTCAGCTCATCGACCTGTGACTGGAGATCCTCAACATAAAGGACCAGCTCAGACATTACCTCTGACATCTGGATGAGAGCCTTACCCTCCTTGGTAGATTTATCGATCTCAAGACCATCGATAAGTCCCTGTAAATATGACATTTTTTCGGTAAGCTTCATAGCAGCTCCTCCTCTCAGTATTTTATTATGTTATAAGACTGAGCTTATGCTCTTGACATATACTCGCCTGTTCTTGTATCGACCTGAATGATCTCACCCTCGTCGATAAAGAGAGGCACCTTGATCTCAGCGCCTGTCTCAAGAGTTGCAGGCTTTGTAGCGTTTGTAGCTGTATCGCCCTTGAAGCCGGGATCTGTCTGTGTTACCTTGAGCTCAACAAAGTTGGGGGGCTCAACACCGAAAACGTTGCCCTTGTATGAAAGTATCTTGCAGATCATCTCTTCCTTTACGAACTTGAAGCTGTCGCCGAGGATAGAAGCGCTAATCGGTACCTGCTCATAGGTCTCAAGATCCATGAAGTAGTACAGATCGCCGTCGTTGTAGCTGTACTGCATATCCTTTCTCTCAACGTAAGCTGTAGGGAACTTGGCTGTGGGGTTGAAGGAAGTTTCAACAACCGAGCCTGTGATTACGTTCTTGTATTTAGTTCTTACAAAAGCAGCTCCCTTACCGGGCTTAACGTGCTGGAATTCAACGACCTGAACTACCTGTCCGTCAAGCTCAAAGGTGACGCCGTTTCTGAAATCTCCTGCTGAAATCATTATAATTACCTCCGTGATTTTCAAAATATACGATAATTTATTTTATCATATTTCCGTAATTTTTGCAATACCTAATCTGATATTATTATAAAGATATTAGATTTTTTGCACTTTTTGTCAAGTTTTCGCAGCCGTTTTCAGTTAAAATGACAAAATCTTCAATACGGACTCCGAATTTTCCCGCAATATAGATACCGGGCTCAACTGTAATGACTGCTCCTTTGTTCAGAGTGAGCTTGTAATTCGGAGAAGCATTGGGCTTCTCGTGTATCTCCAGTCCCACGCCGTGGCCGAGAGAATGGCCGAAGCAGCTGCCGTAGCCTGCCTGCTCGATAACGTCGCGGGATACCTTATCGAGATCGCTGCCGAGTATACCTGCTTTTGCTGCCTCAAGGCCCGCAAGCTGAGCCTGCAAGACTATATCGTAGACCTGCTTCATTTCCTCCGTAGGCTCTCCCACACAGACCGTTCTTGTCATATCACTGTGATAGCCGTTGTATACTGCTCCGAAGTCCATGAGGACAAACTCGTCCTCCTCTATCTTCTTATCGGAGGGTACTCCGTGAGGCATAGATGTATTGGCACCCGACAGGACTATGGTATCAAAGGAAAGATCCTCCGCGCCGTATTCATAGATCAGCCGGTTGAGCTCAAGAGCTACCTCGCGCTCGGTCACTCCTGTCTTTATAAACCTGAGTATCTTGTCGTATGCGGCTTCTGCAATAGACTGTGCTTTCCTTATATGATCTATCTCCTCTTCGTCCTTGGTCATACGCAAAGCGGCAACAGCATTGCTGAGGGTATCATTGTGAATAAATTCCAGCTCTGTGAAAAAATGCTCATAGGAATTGAGCTCCTTGACAGTCATGGTCTCAGACTCTATAGCCACGGTCTTTGCACCGTGCTTATTCAGCAGCTCCATAAGCTGAGGATACAGCTTCTTCAGCTCTATGACCTCCGCGTCCCTGACAGTCGCTCTTGCCTTTTCTATATATCTGAAATCTATGAGCAGATATGCCTTTTCCGGAAACGCAAGAACAACTCCTGCCGAGGACTTCATACCCGTGAAGTACCTGCGGTTGATGTCAGAGGTTATAAGAACGCAGTCAGCTCCGTCAAAGCTTTCAAAAAGACGTACAAATCTTGTCATCGCACACCTCTCAGAGCTCCGCAAGAGCCTGAACGGCAAGATAATAGCTTCCGAAGCCGAAGCCGCTTATGCTGCCCTTGCAGACAGGAGCGATGACAGAGTTGGAACGGAACTCGTCACGCGCGAAAACATTGCTTATATGTACCTCGATAACGGGTATCTTTATTGCCGTGATAGCGTCACGTATAGCATAGCTGTAATGCGTATACGCTCCCGCATTGAGAATGACTCCGTCAAAGGTCTTTCTTGCAGCGTGGAGCTTATCTATGATAGCTCCCTCATGATTTGACTGGAATATCTCGCATTCCAGTCCCTGCTCCTTTGCGCGGTCGATAATGCTGCTGTTGAGGGTATCTATTCCTGCGCTTCCGTATACTCCGGGCTCGCGCTCACCCAGCAGGTTAAGGTTCGGACCATGTATAACAAGTATCTTCTTTACCATATTTACTCCTTCTTATCGTCAATAAATTTCTTAGGAAGAAAGGGCTTTTCAAGAACGCGCTTGAAGCGTATGAAACGCTTGCTCTTAGGCTCCGGAGCCATTGGCTCAACAAAAAGCATCATTATCCCCGCATTATTTGCTCCCCACACATCGGTAAAGAGCTGATCTCCCACAGCGGCTGTCTCGGCGGCACTGAGTCTCATTTTCTTCATGCATTCGGTATAGCCCCTCCTGAGAGGCTTTCCGCCGTCGCATACAAAGTCAATTCCCAGTCTGTCTGCAAAATCCTTTACCCGGCTGCCATGGTTGTTTGAGAGGATGATCAGCTTTATCCCCGCCGACTTCATACTCTCAGTCCACTCCTCTATCCCCTCTGCTGGAACAGGATCATCGTGCAGGGCAAGGGTATTGTCGATGTCGAGTATAAGTCCCTTTATACCCTTTTTCTCAAGAAAGGACGGACTTATGTCCACGGTTTTTCTGAATGCGTAATCCACGTCGGTTCTTGTAATTTTCTGTATTGATCCCAAGTTATTTGTCAACTCCGTTCAACAAATGAAAAAGCGAGCCGCAGCCCGCTTTTATCAACATTAATCATAATCGCAAGATCAATACTTACGCTTACGAGCTGCCTCAGACTTCTTCTTACGCTTTACCGAAGGCTTCTCGTAGTGCTCTCTCTTACGAACCTCAGCAATTACGCCATCCTTTGCACAGGATCTCTTAAATCTCTTAAGAGCTGTGTCTAAAGACTCGTTTTTGCCAACACGAACTTCTGCCACTAAATTTCCCTCCCTTGTTCAGAGGTTGCACGGAGCCAAGCTCCGAAGCATCTATACTAATCGCCGTTCACGGCGTCAGTCAGCGCATACCCCATATACAGCAGATAAATATAAATAGTAATATAGAATATACTATAAGTTTACCATATTTTCTGCCCGTTGTCAAGCATTTTTTCCTTATCGCAAAATTTCGTTATTTTGCAACAATATTAACAAGCTTATTTGGTACATATATCTGTTTCAATATATCCTTGCCTTCAACGGACTCCTTTACCTTATCGTCAGCCATTGCCATACCCATTACAGAGTCCTTGTCTGCATCAAGTTCAATGTTCAGCTTTGCCTTCAGCTTGCCGTTGACCTGAACGACTATCTCGATCATTTCCTCCTTGCAGAGTGCCTCATCGTAGGTCGGCCAGCCCTCGTATGCGATAGTATCGTCATGGCCCATTATGCTCCATATCTCTTCACCGAGATGCGGAGTGATACAGGACAGCATTTTGATAAGTCCCTCGGCATATTCCTTTGGGCAGGTGCCGTTCTTGTATACAGCGTTCACGAATATCATCATCTGGCTGATAGCTGTATTGAAGGCCAGCTTCTCAAAGTCGTCGGTTACCTTCTTGACTGTCTGGTGGTAAACCTTTGTAAGTGCGCCGTCGTTTGCGTCAGTGAGGTTCCCGGCCTCCGTAAAGAAGTTCCATACCCTCTGAACAAATCTCTTCGCGCCCTCAACACCGCTCTTGCTCCAGGGCTTGCTGACCTCGAGAGGTCCCATGAACATCTCGTAAAGACGGAGAGTATCAGCGCCGTAATCCCTGACTATATCCGATGGGTTTACAACGAACTCAGGGAAACGCTTGCCCATTTTTATGCCGTTCTCGCCGAGAATCATGCCCTGATGAACCAGCTTCTTGAAAGGCTCCTTTGTGGGCGCTAAGCCCTTGTCATAGAGGTATCTGTTCCAGATACGCGAGTACATAAGGTGTCCTACTGCGTGCTCGGGACCTCCTATGTAGAGGTCTACGGGCATCCAGTGCTTCAGGAGCTCCTGATCTGCGAACTCCTTGTCGTTGTGGGGATCGATGTATCTGAAGTAGTACCAGCTGGAGCCTGCGCTTCCGGGCATAGTTGAGGTCTCGCGTGTACCCTTTATGCCGTTCCTGTCGTACTTCTTCCACTCTGTTGCATTTTCAAGGGGAGCCTTGCCGTTCTTGCCCTTGTAGTCGTCAAGCTCGGGCAGTATGAGCGGGAGCTCCGAATCGTCAAGAACGTGTATCTCTCCGTCATCGCCGTGAACTACGGGAACAGGCTCGCCCCAGTAGCGCTGGCGTGCGAATATCCACTCGCGGAAGTGATAGTTGACAGTGCGCTTTGCCCTGCCCATTTTTTCAAGCTTCTGAGTAATGGCTTCCTTGGCATCCTCTACGGTCATGCCTGTGAATTCCTCTGAATTTATGAGCTTGTAGCCCTTTCCGAGATACTCGGTCTTTTCCATGGCGGCTTCGGATACGTCAATGTGTCCGTCCTTGCCGTCGATGACCTGTATCATGTCTATGTTATGAGCAATCGCATACTCAAAGTCACGCTGATCGTGGCTCGGAACAGCCATAACCGCGCCCGTACCGTAGCTTGCAAGTACGAAGTCGCCGATGAACATACGGACTTCCTTGCCGTTTACGGGATTTATACAGGTAACGCCCTTGAGCTCGCAGCCCGACTTGGTCTTGTTGAGCTCTGTGCGGTCCATGTCGTTCTTCTTCTTGGTCTCGGCAATGTAAGCCTCTACCTCTTCCCTGTTCTGTACGCGGTCGAGGAGGCTCTCGGTGATAGCTCCGTCGGGAGCAAGCACCATGAAGGTGATACCGTATATGGTCTCGATACAGGTGGTGAAAATGGAGAAACTGCCTCCGCCCACTATATCGAAATCCACCTCTACACCCGTGGATTTGCCTATCCAGTTGCGCTGCATCGCCTTTGTGGACTCGGGCCAGTCCACCTCGTCCAGTCCTTCAAGAAGCTTCTCTGCAAAAGCGGGCTGGTCTATGACCCACTGCTTCATGTTCTTTCTTACGACAGGATAGCCGCCGCGTTCGGACTTGCCGTCGATGACCTCATCGTTGGAGAGTACCGTACCCAGCTCCTCGCACCAGTTAACGGGCATATCTATGTACTTTGCATAGCCGTCAAGATAGAGCTGCTTGAATATCCACTGAGTCCACTTGTAAAACTCGGGATCGGAGGTAGCTATCATCTTTGACCAGTCGTAATCAAAGCCCAGCTCCCTGAGCTGTTTTGAAAAGGTCTTGATATTTTCCTGAGTAAAGCCGTTGGGATGATTTCCCGTAGTTACAGCATACTGCTCGGCAGGAAGTCCGAAGGAATCGTAGCCCATGGGATGAAGTACATTATAGCCCTGCATACGCTTCATGCGCGAAACTATATCAGTAGCCGTATATCCCTCGGGATGTCCTGCGTGGAGGCCAACTCCCGACGGATACGGGAACATATCAAGCGCATAGAACTTAGGCTTGCTGAAATCCCATACATCGGTCTTGAAGGTCTCATGCTCCTCCCAGTATTTCTGCCATTTGGCTTCAACAGACGTGAAATCATATCTGCTCATTTTAATATCATTCCTTTATTTAATTATTATCTGTTATCATGAATGCACACAGGTGCGGTATTGTTTCAATCCTTTACGAGAAGATCGCTTATATCCATCTGCTCGCCGTCTGCCCACAGTCCCTCAAGCTTGTAGAAGTTCCTTGTTTCCTTATAGAACACATGGACGATAATATCCGCATAGTCAAGGATTATCCAGGTATTTCCCGTATCAGCCTCGCGTCTCTCGGGCTCGATGCCCTTCTGTGAGAGCACGAACTCCACCTCGTCGGCAAGGGTTCTCGCATGGGTGTTGCTGTTACCGTTGACTATAACGAAATAATCGGCAAGTATGGTAAGATCAGCGATCCTGATAGCCTGTATGTCCTCGCCCTTCTTCAGGTCGAGAGTCTTTATTATAAGCTCAAGCTTTTCCTTTTCTGTCATTTAATTCTCATACTCCTTCCATGCTGGGCTCTTGTCGGGGTCCCTGAGCGGCTCGGTAGCTGTTTCGAGCTCCTCAAAGCTTATACCCGTATCGTCATAAAGATCGTACTGATATTCATATTCGCTCACATATTCTATGATATTGCTCTCGGAAAGCAGCATGGGACGCTGATACGGCCTGAACCACTCGTTGAGCATATCTATTGTAGCTCTCTTGTGTATGGAGTAGATGCTGTATACCTCTCCGTCAGAAGCATAGTACATAGCGTCCTCTCCGGGCAGCATATTAACGTGGACACTGTCCATTGTCAGCGTGGAGCCGAAATCGGCAAGCTTGCTGAGGTCTTCGACGCTCATGTTTGTAGCAAGCCACTTGTTCTTGTAGATAGTATTGAGATAGCTGTAAAGCTTCGGTCTGCCCTCGTCCTTTACAATGCTGAGTATCTTCTTCATGGCGGCAGCCATAAAGCGGCGCTGGTTCTGCACACGGCCTATATCGCCCTGTACCCACTCCGTACGGAAACGCACGAACCATTCCGCCTGCTCGCCGGTGAGTACAACATTTTTTCCAGCGGGTATCCTCTTGTCCGCCTCGTATATGATCTCGTTGTCGATATTCATGGTTATTCCGCCCACGAGGTCTACGATCTCACGAATATCAAAGCAGGCGGTAGTTATATATGCGTCTATCGGTATGCCGAAATTTTCCTGTATGCAGTTTACAACACGCTGTATCTTTGATACGTTATAATCGCCGTCATAGTAGACGCTGTTTATCTTGGTAGTAGGATTGTAGGTATAATTGGGCACGGCAGAGTCTCTGGGTACCTGCAATATATTGAGCTTTCCTCCCCCGATGTCGAACTGACATATCCATATAACGTCGGTGAGCTCCTCGTCCTCGTCAAAACCGAGGAAAAGCACGGTGTACTGTCCCTCTATGAGCTGCGGAAGATCAAGTCCGTCAGTGAACTCATCGTCAACTATATCGGTATCGACATTTAGATTCATCTGAGGCTTGTCAAGCTCTCCCTCTATATCCACGGTAGGCTGCCAGCGCTTGAAATAGGTGATTATGGACACTCTCTCGTCGGGCTGGCCGCTCTTTTTGTACCAGAGTATGGGCATATTCAGGAAAAGGGTCACTATAGCCGCTATACTTAGCAGCACAGACGTTATCTTGATTATGACGTCCTTTCTGCTATTTTTCTTCTTTGGCACCTTTTCGGCTTCGTCATCATATTCCGGCTGCCGGGCAGACTCGTCCCAGCCCTTTTCGTGGAGGCCGTGATATTCCTGCACAGGCTCGGGGCTGCGCTTCCTCCGCGGCCTTTCCTCATCTATGCTTATATCTATCTGCGGCGCCTCATGCAGTCCATGATACTGAGGTGCTGCCGGACTGCTGTTATCTATCCTTTTGAGCTTCCTGAGCGGCTTCAGCGGCTTGGAAGCGGCATTTCTGCTGACGATAGTCTCGTCGTTGAATTCTTCTCGGTTCATTTGTTTCCTCTTTTCGGGTTGCTCTCATTTTTATCTTTCTTGTAAAGCCTCGTGTAAAAATTATATCCCTCGGCGGTGCATATCGGAATAACTCCGCCTTTTTTTATCACGGACCTCATTGAAAACGCAAAAGCCTCCAGCATAGCCGCATTAAGGTCGGTGTATGCCAGCTTCCGCATCTTGTCCACATCCTTGTAGCTGCGCTCGGCAGATATAAGGTCGCCGATATAAACTATCTCCTCCAGCCGCGACATTCCTGCCCGTCCGACTGTATGGAATCTTATGGAGTTTAGTATATCTATATCCTCGACCCCGTATTTTTCTTTTATATAATATGCCCCTGCGATACCGTGCCAGAGAGAACGTGTCTCCATTTCCTCACGGCATACGGTAAATCCGCTTTTTTCTACAAGAGCCTTCTGCTTCTCGTCGGGCATTTCCTTGCATATATCATGAAGAAGTCCCGCAAAATAAGCCTTATCAGGATCCTCGCCGTACTTCTCCGCAAGCTTTCTGCACTCTGCGGCAACATTCAGTGAATGTCCGTAGCGCTTCGCCGATAGTATTGATTTAAGGTACTTCTTTTTCTCCTCAGGATCATACTGCAATTCGCCTTCACCTCTTACCGAATATAATCCCTTCGACCTAATATATTGTACTACATTTTCGTCAAGATAGCAAGCAAAATCCTTATTTTTTGCAATTTTTTTTCTGACTTCAGTACTGGAGACAACCGTGGGTGACGCCTCAGAAACCAGTATTTTCCCGTATTTTCCAAGTTCTTCCGCCTTTTTCCTAAGCGCAGGAAGGTCACCCTCCTCACGGGACACCACGCAAAGCACTGTCTCAGCCAGTATCTCCTCGTAGCGGTGCCATGTGTCAAAGCTGAGTAGCATATCGCTGCCTACCAGCAGGAACAGCTCGTCCTTCGGGAATTCCCTGCGGAAATGCTGGACGGTATATATAGTATAACTCACTCTGTCGCTTTTTATTTCGTAATCGCTAACAAAAAGTTTTTCTCTGCCCTTGCAGGCGAGCCTGAGCATCTCAAGCCTGTCCTCGTCGGGAGCATATTCCGCCATAGAGCGGTGGGGAGACTTCTTTGACGGCAGCAGATACAGCCTGTCAAGGCCGAATTCCGTCACTGCGGTCTCCGCAAGATGTATATGTCCGTTATGTACGGGATTGAAGCTCCCGCCGTAAATTCCAATACGCATTATCTCGCTCCGTTCATTTCCATTATCTTCTGCCTGTCAGGCAATAACACCGGTAAGGCGCTTCATTCCGAAAAAGCCGTCTTTTTCAGCGGAATGGCCACTTCAAAGGCTCACTTGGCCCCGGGGATATTCTCTATGACGGGCTCCTTCTCGTTGCGCTTGAAAAGCACGAACTTGCTGCCGATGACCTGTACTACGTCAGCTCCTGTCTGCTCTGCGATAGCGTCGGCAGCCTCTCTTGCCGTCCAGCCCGAATTGTCAAGAACTCTCAGCTTTATAAGCTCTCTTTTTGTAAGAGCAGCCTCGATGTCCTTGCACATAGCCTCGGTAACGCCGCCCTTGCCCACCTGATATATGGTCTCGTATGTAGAGGCGATACCGCGCAGGTATGCTCTCTGCTTGCTTGTTAACATTCAATCACCAAATCTTTCTTTCAGATACTTGTACAGGCCTCTGAGAGCCACACCTCTGTGGCTTATGGCATTTTTCTCATCGGCTGTCAGTTCAGCCATGCTCTTTTCTCCTACCATGAATACGGGATCGTAGCCGAAGCCGTTGGTGCCGCGCATTTCATATCCGATACGTCCTATGCAGCCGCCGCCTACAACCTTTATCTCCTTATCGTCGATATAAGCTATGCTGCAATTGAATGATGCAGTTCTCTTATCTTCGGGAACGCCCTTCATCTCCTCAAGTAGCTTGGCACAATGCTGTCCCTCGGGAGCATATCTCGAAGAGTACACACCCGGTCTGCCGTCAAGCGCTGTCACACAGAGCCCGCTGTCGTCGGCTATGGTGGGAAGCTTTACAGCTTCGTATACCGCCCTTGCCTTGATAAGCGCGTTCTCGGCGAAGGTCGCGCCGTTCTCCTCGGGTTCGCAGTTTGCTCCTGCCTCGCGCTGTGAAAGCACCTCTATCCCGAGAGGCGCAAGTATCTCCCTTGCCTCCCGGAGCTTGTTTGCGTTGTTCGTAGCCATTACCAGCTGCTTAATCATCGTCCTTACCTCCGAACAGTCTGCTGAAGAAGCCGCGCTTTTTCTTCTTTCCGGGCTCTGCTTCGGAGTCTTCCTCCGCCTCGTCCTCAGCTTCATCAGCGTCGGCTGCTTCTTCATCTTCGTCAGACTCTTCTTCGTCCGTCAGCAGGCTTTCATCAGATTCCCCGCTGTTATCATCATCCTGTTCTTCTTCATTCTCTTCCTCATAAACAGCCTCATCGTCAGCCTCGGTCCCGTCTTCCTCAGCCTCGTCTTCGCCGGCCTCCGCAGCTTCCTCCTCATAGGGAATGAATGCGCCGTACTCGTTGTAATAACCCTTTACGCCGTCTTCTTCGGCTGTTTCATTGCTTGTCTCAGCCTCATCGGCTTCGTCATAAGTCTCCTCTGTCTCCTCCTCTTCCTCAAGCTCCTCCAGCTGCTCGTTGGAAGTGAAGAGAGCGTCAACGAACATATTGCTGTCGAAGGGCTGGAGGTCGTCGATCTTCTCGCCGACTCCTATGAGCTTTACTGGTATTCCCAGCTCGTCCTTTATGGAGATAACTATACCGCCCTTTGCAGTACCGTCAAGCTTTGTGAGGACTATTCCCGTAATGGGAGCAGTCTCGCTGAAAAGCTTGGCCTGATTTACAGCATTCTGGCCTGTTGTGGCGTCAAGTACAAGGAGAACCTCCCGTGAGCAGTCCCCCGCCTTGCTGTCGATGATACGGTTTATCTTCTTGAGCTCCTCCATGAGGTTCTTCTTGTTGTGAAGGCGTCCAGCGGTATCGATAACCACAACATCACAGTCTCTTGCCTTTGCAGCTTCCAGTGCGTCATATACCACCGCACCGGGGTCCGAACCCTCAGCGTGCTTTACAATGTCTACTCCCGCACGCTGAGTCCATACCTCAAGCTGGTCGATAGCAGCTGCACGGAAGGTATCCGCAGCGGCAACGAGGACCTTCTTGCCCTCCTGCCTGAACTGGTGGCAGAGCTTGCCGATAGTTGTGGTCTTTCCTGCGCCGTTTACGCCGATTACCATGATAACTGCGGGAGATACGGAGAGATCAAGTCCCGTATCATCGCCCATTATCTCGGAGATGACCTCGTGTATAACTCCCATTATCTCCTTTGGATCGGTGATGCCGCGCTCCTTTATCTTGCTGCGGAGCCTGTCGCATATCTCCTCGGAGGTCTCGACTCCTATATCGCTCATTATCATCTGTTCCTCGAGCTGGTCGAAGAGCTCCTCGTCAATGACGGTAAACTGATTGAGTATCCTCTGTATACCGCCGAATAAAAAATCCTTGGTCTTTCTCAGACCGCTGGCAATTTTAGAAAAAAGTCCCATTATATCCTCCAGACATGGTCTATTATACATATCGCACAGAAGTGCGGAAGTGTGACAGAATTATTGTACGTCCGCCGCATCCTCTTGAAAATCCACCTGTTCCATTTTAAGGAGCTTCGATATGCCGTCCTCCTGCATGGTAACGCCGTAGAGCACATTTGCCTCCTCCATAGCGCTCCGCCTGTGGGTAACAAGCACGAACTGAGTGGTATCGGTGAATTTTTTAAGGTACTGAGCGTACTTTCTTACATTTACTTCATCAAGAGCCGCGTCGATCTCGTCAAGTATACAGAAGGGTGCAGGCCTCAGCTTGAGTATTGAGAAGTATATAGCGATAGCCACAAAGGACTGCTCTCCTCCCGAAAGTGAGATAAGGTTCTTGATTACCTTTCCGGGAGGCGCTACGCTTATCTCTATGCCCGATTCGAGAACGTTTTCGGGATCGGTGAGTATGAGCTCCGCCTTTCCTCCACCGAAAAGCTCTGCAAATATGCTCTTGAAATTGGAATTGATTATTTCGAAGCTCTCCGAGAATATCCTGCACATCTCCGATGTAAGGTCGGAGATTATCTTTTCCAGCTCGGCCTTGGACTTCTGTATGTCGGCGATCTGCTCCGACATGAAGCGGTACCGCTCGGAAACCTCCTTGTATTCCTCGATAGCGTCTACGTTGACGCTGCCGAGGGCGCGTATCTTATTCTTTACGGAGGTGAGCTCTGCCTGAGCCGCAACCATATCGTCTATCTTTTCCGCAAGCTGTACGGCCTCAGAGCGCGTCAGCTCGTATACCTCAAGGAGCTGCCTGATGATATTGTCCGTATCGCGGCAAACTGTCTCCCTGCGCTCCTCCAGACGGGTCATCTCCGCCGAGAGCTTTTCCTTGGTATCGTTTATGGCTTTCAGACCGTTCTGCATCTCGTTTACAAGACGGTTCTGCTCGGTATGAGTCGCATGGCAGCGGGCGATCTCCTCGTTATAGGCCGCGGTATTGTCCTTGAAATCAGAAAGCTTCTGCTTCAGGCCGTTTATCTCCGCTTCCTTCTGCGAGATAAGCTCCTTCTGGCGGAATATCTCCTCCTCGAACTGGTGTGCGCCGTATTTCAGCTCTTCCTCTCTGCGGTCGATGCGTGAAAGTTCAAGCTCCTGAGCCTGCACGTCCTTTGCAAGCTCCATGCCCTTTATTTTCAGCTCGGAAAGTCTGTCGGACAGCTCCTCGCGCCTGAGTCTCAGCTTCTCGCGGGTATCCTGTCCCTGAGCAAGCTTTTCCTCGGCCGCCTTTATCTCGGCCTCGGTCTCCGCAAGAGCCTTTTCCGAGTCGGAAATATTCTGCTCTGCGGCTGCTATCCGCTGCTCTGTCTCGGCTATGAGCCTGTCGGAATTCTCAGCCTGTGAACGGAGCTGCTCCTCCAGCGAGGCTGTGCTTGACAGCTCGGCTTCAATGCGGACTCTTTCAGCCTCGCACTGTGCCTGCTCATCCTTTGCCGCCTCTGTATCATAGCGCAGCTTTTCTGCCTCCGCACGGAGCTTTTCCGCCTTTTCGCGGAGGGTGTCCCTCTCTGCGGTGAGCTTTTCTATCTCGGCATCAAGAGACTCTATCTCGTTCTTTCGCGTGATAATGCCGCCTGAGCGCTGAGCCGAGCCTCCCGTGAAGGAGCCTCCCGCATTTATCACCTGTCCGTCAAGAGTTACTATCCTGAATTTGTAGCCGTACTTCTTTGCAATAAGAGTTGCTGTGTCTATATCCTCGGCAATGACTATCCGTCCCAGAAGAGAAGCGATTATACCGCTGAATCTCGGGTCGTATGACACTATCCTGCCGGCATTGGCAACAAAGCCCTCACAGTTCTCTATTCCCTGCTCGCGTAGCTCGCTGCCCTTAACGGAGGTTATGGGCAGGAAGGTAGCGCGTCCGCCCTTCTGCTCCTTGAGGAAACGAATACAGCGCTTGGCAATATCCTCGTTCTCAACAATGATATTCTGCATAGCGCCGCCCAGCGCGGTCTCGATCGCTACGGCGTACTTTGGCTCTACGCCTATATTCTGGGCGACTGTACCGAAAACTCCGCCGATACGTCCCTGCTTTGATGCTTTCAGAACCTGCTTTACGCTGCCTGCGAAGCCCTCCATATTGTTTTCAAGGTCGGTAAGTATCTTGCGGCGCTGCTGCTTGTCTTTCAGCTCGTACAGAGCCCGTTCAAAGTCGTTCTTTGCCTGCTCGAAGCCGTCATGGCGGGACTTGTAAAGTCTTTCAAATCCGCTGAGCTTATTGCGGAGCTCCTCAGCCCTTGCAGCGTTCTTTTCCGCCTGTGCCCTGACATCCTCTGTCTGCTGTCTGAATTCCTCCAGCTTTTTCACGAGGCCGCCGCTCTCCTCCCGGAGCGCGGCAAGACGTTCTGTCTGCTCCTCTATCATGGCCTTTGAGGACTCGATAGTGAAGCGGTGCTCGCTCTGCCTTATGTACATGCCGTTTATCTCGCTGCCCGCCTTATCAACGGAGTCTCCCAGCTTTGAGCTCTCGCTCTCAGCCTTCTCGAAGCTCTCCTCAGCAGCCTTTATATCGGCTTCCAGCGCCTTTTTCTGCGCCTCCAGCTCGGCAAGTCCGTCAAGAGCTGACTTGCGCTCGTTTTCCAGCTCCTTCTTTGCTTCCTCGGAGCTGTCGATATTTCTCTGAGCAGCTTCCACTGCCTCGTTGCAGTGCTTTATATCGTTCTCGAGTACGGCAATGCCGGACTTCATCTCCGATGAGGTCTGCTCCTCCTCCAGCATCTTTCTGCGAAGCTCGTCGGCACGCATGGTGCTCTCCTGCATTTTCCTTATGCCGTCGGAGATCTTCTGCTCCTCACGCTGTATATCGTTTTCGATATTCTCGTACTCGTTCCTGCTTACAAGTATCTTTGCGTCAAGCTCATCCAGCCTGACCTTCATCTCGTCCAGTTTCGTCACCCATACGGAGATCTCAAGCTTCTTGCGTTCCTCCGCAAGCTTTATGAACTTCTCTGCCTTCTGCGACTGTATGCGAAGGGGCTCGACTCTGCCCTCCAGCTCGGCAAGAATATCCGTAAGGCGAAGGAGATTCTCCTGAGCAGCGGTAAGCTTTCTCTCTGCCTCCAGCTTCTTGTAGCGGAACTTCGAGATACCTGCCGCTTCCTCAAATATATCGCGGCGCTCAGAGCTCTTTGCTCCTACGATCTCTGCGATACGGCCCTGTCCGATTATGGAGTAGCCGTCACGTCCGAGACCCGTATCCATGAACAGCTCGTTTATATCCTTAAGACGGCATGGCTTGCCGTTTATGAGATATTCGCTCTCGCCGCTGCGGTACAGTTTACGGGTTATGGCTACCTCGTCGCCTATATCGGGAAGCGTCTTGTCAGAGTTGTCTATATTCAGCGTTACCGCAGCAAAGCCCATGGGCTTTCTTGCCACGGTGCCGGAAAAGATGACGTCCTCCATTTTGTTTCCGCGAAGAGTCTTTGTGGACTGCTCTCCCAGCACCCAGCGCACCGAGTCGCCGATATTGCTCTTGCCGCTTCCGTTAGGACCTACAACGGCAGTCAGACCCTTGTCAAAGGTCAGGCTTATTTTATCGGGAAAGGACTTGAAGCCCTGTATTTCCAGTGATCTGAGATACAATATCTCACCTCCTCAGCTTGCATCTGTATTTCGGGACGCTCTCGTCCCCCTCTATGCTCACAGCTATCCCAAGCTCTCTGAAATAGCTTATATTTACTTTTTTCTGTCCAACAGCCTTGCTTATGCAGGACGGATGTACTGCAAAAACGGCCGTCTTCGGCAAGGTCTCCTCGCTTTTCAGTTCGAATTCCATATTATGGCGGTATATCAGCCCCTCGCAGAGCTCACGGAAGGCAGGATGATAAAAGCCGCCCACCATATCCCGTTCAACGAATTCACTGGCGTGAAGTCCGCATTTTATAACTCTTATGCCGCTTTCCTCGAACATTGCCATTGCCGAAGCGGTAATGTCCACAGCCCTGTCAAAGCTGAAGGGCGTATATTCTCCCGACATGAGCAGCTCTCCCAGTCTCGTGCCCTTCAGCACTACAACAGGGTATATACGCACCGTATCGGGTCCGAGTGCGGCAATCCTCTTTATGGTATCCCACTCCTTTTCTGGAGTGCTGCCGTAAAGTCCTATCATCATCTGAAGTCCCAGCTCAAAGCCGAAGGCTTTTATGAGCTCGCAGGCGTCCTCAACGTCCTGTGCGGTGTGTCCGCGCTCGTTAAGGGTAAGCACCTCGTCGTCAAGTGATTGCGCTCCCAGCTCTATGGCGGTGACGCCATACTCTTTTAGAAGCTGCAAAACTTCAAAATCTATGCAGTCAGGACGTGTGGAGCAGCGTATGCCGCTGAACTTTCCCTCGCCGATAAACTCATGAGCCGCTTCAAGGAGCTCCACCATATAATCACGTGGAATAGCTGTAAAGCTGCCGCCGAAAAAAGCTATCTCCGCATTTCCCGGGTCTCTCACCTCTGCAAGCGCCTTTGCGCATATCTCCCGTACCTCGTCCCCCGTGGGAGCGTGCTGCGCACCGCTTATGGTGCGCTGGTCGCAGAAGCTGCACATATGAGGACAGCCGATATGGGGAATGAATATGGAAATGTTACTGTGCTTCATAGCCCATGAGCTCGAGAGCTTCCTTTGCGGCAAGCTGCTCGGCTTCCTTCTTGCTCTTTCCTCTGCCCTTGCCTATGACCTGATCGTTGAGGCATACCTCCACAACGAAGCTCTTGTTGTGGTCGGGTCCCTCCTCGCCTATAAGAACGTATTCCACCCTCTCCTCGGGATTCTTCTGTACTATCTCCTGAAGAACGGTCTTGAAATCGTTGAAAACAGGCTTTTTCGCATGGCGTATATCCTTCGGCATGAAGCGCATGATGTGCCGCGCCGCAGGCTCCATTCCGCCGTCAAGATATATAGCGGCAATAACGGCCTCAAAGGCGTCTGCAAGTATGGAAGGACGCTCCCGCCCGCCCGTATTCTCCTCGCCCCTGCCAAGAAGCAGGTACTTTCCGAGGTCTATCTGCTGCGCAAAGATATGCAGCGACTTTTCACATACCAGAGAGGCTCGCATCTTGGTTAGCTCGCCCTCTGCCACGTTAAGATTCTTGTAAAGGTAATCGGACACAACTATGGACAGCACGCTGTCGCCGAGAAACTCAAGGCGCTCGTTGCTGCCGCTGGGATTTTTCCTCTCGTTCGCATAAGAGGAATGAGAGAGAGCCTGCTTCAGAAGCTCCCTGTTGCTGAAGCTGTAGCCTATCAGCTCTTCAAATTTTCCTAATTCTTCCATGAAATCACTCCTTGTCCGCAGAAGCCGTCCGGGCAACGTACCTCTCGATCACTCCTGCGACATCGCCCTCAACACAACGCTTTGCCTGCCTTACCGCATTGAAGAACGCCGTTCCGTCAGAGCTGCCGTGCGCCTTTATAACGGGCTTTTTAACGCCCAGAAGCGCAGAGCCGCCTACTTCCTTATAATCCATCTGCTTGCGGAAGGTCTTTATCTTTCCCAATGAGAAAAGAGCTCCGAGCTTTCCCGCGCCCGAGAATATCCATTTCAGCTTCTTTGAGAAAAAGCTTCCCATGCCCTCATAGAGCTTTAGTGCGATATTTCCCGTAAATCCGTCTGTTACGACTACCTGCACCTCGCCCTTCGGCATATCTCTCGCTTCGATATTTCCAACAAAATTCAGTCCCGACTGCTCAAGGAGCTTGTAGGCCTCTATCTCCAGCTCTCTGCCCTTTGTCTCCTCCGAGCCGATGTTCAGCAGGGCGACCTTGGGAGACTTTACTCCCATAACGTTTTCCATATAGGCGCTGCCCATAACTGCGAACTGCACCAGCATTTCGGGTCTGCATTCCGTATTTGCTCCCGCGTCAACAAGCACAAAGCTGCCCTTGTCCGCAGGCATTACAGGAGAAGGAGCTATCCGCTTGATACCTTTGATACGCTTGACGATGAAGGTGGCTCCCATAACAAGAGCGCCCGTGCTGCCCGCAGAAACAAAGGCGTCGCCTCTGCCCTCTGCCAGCAGCGATAATCCCAAAGCCATAGAAGTATTCTTCCCCGACTTGATTATCTCCTTCGGTTCCTCATGTATATCAAAAACATCATCGGTATGCACTATCTCCATGCCGTCGAGACTTAGCCCGTTCTTTGCGGCGCAGTCCCTTATCTCCTGCTCTTTTCCGGTCAGGATGACGCTTACGCCCAGCTCACGGACCGCTCGTTCGCAGCCCTTTATCACTTCAAGAGGAGCGTTGTCTCCTCCGAATGCGTCAACTATAACTTTTAAAGCCAACTCTCTCCAGCTCCCCTCTTAGTGAATCCACGGCACGCTTTGCGTATGCACCGTAGCGTTCCTTCTTGTCTTTTATCCTTGTTCCTATATCGGGCAGTATACCCATATTCGCTCCCATGGGCTGAAAGCTTCCGCTGTTGAACGGATCGCTTATATAGCGTGAAAGAGCGCCTGTCATCGTATCCGCAGGCAGCTTCAGCGGCTCCAGTCCCTTCAGCTTTCTTGAGGCTGCTATGCCTGCTATAAGTCCGCTTGCCGCCGATTCCATATAGCCCTCCACTCCCGTTATCTGTCCGGCAAAGTATATCCAGGGACGGCTCCTCATGGAAAAATCGGAGTTGAGAAGTTCGGGGCTGTTTATGAAGGTGTTCCTGTGCATAACGCCGTAGCGCATAAACTCGGCATTTTCAAGTCCCGGTATCATGGAGAATACTCTCTTCTGCTCACCGAATTTCAGATTTGTCTGAAAGCCCACAAGATTGAAAAGAGTGCCCTCGCGGTTCTCTTTTCTGAGCTGTACCACAGCATAGGGACGTCTGCCTGTGCGGGGATCATCAATCCCCACCGGCTTCATAGGTCCGAAACGCATGGTATCAACTCCGCGGGAGGCAAGCTCCTCTATGGGCATACAACCCTCATATACGCTGAAAGGGTGTGTCTCGAAGTCCTTCAGCTGCACCCTTTCTGCACCGATGAGCGCCTCGTGGAATGCAAGGTATTCCTCCTTGTTCATGGGACAGTTCACATAATCGGCGTCGCCCCTGTCGTAGCGCGAGGCAAGGAAGGCCTTTCCCATATCTATGCTCTCCGCCGTCACTATGGGCGCGGCAGCGTCATAAAAGCTGAGTCCCTCGCCGCATAGCTCCTTTATAATATCAGCCATAGCGCCCTGAGTAAGAGGACCTGTTGCAATAACGGTAGTTCCTTCGGGAAGCTCTGTGACCTCACCGCCTATAACCTCGATAAGAGGGTTGCTCCTTATCTTTTCCGTCACGGCATCAGAAAACCTTTCACGGTCCACCGCAAGGGCTCCTCCCGCTTCAACGGAATTTGCCTTTGCGCAGGGAACTGTCAGGGAGCCGAGAAGCTCCATTTCGTATTTAAGCAGTCCCGCAGCGGATTCAAGTCTTGCAGCCTTGAGGGAGTTTGAACAGACCAGCTCCGCAAAGCCGCTGTATTTATGGGCGGGTGAGTATTTTTCGGGCTTCATTTCGTAAAGCCTTACCCTTATCCCCGCTTCTGCGGCTGCCCATGCGGCTTCACAGCCCGCAAGTCCTGCGCCGATAACGTTTATTATCATTTTTTCAGCTCTCTTTCATAGCCGCAGCCTTCGGTCTCACATACAAGCTTTCCCGATTTTCCGCCCTTCATGAACAGTGTCTTTCCGCACTGAGGACAAAGCTCCGCTGTGGGGACGTTCCATGTCATGAAGCTGCACTCGGGGAAGCCCTCGCAGCCATAGAAGCTCCTGCCCTTTTTCGACTTCTTGAGCAGCATCTTCTTTCCGCAGCGCGGACAGGTACCGTCGGCCTCCGTTACTATCTTCTTGGTGTTCTTGCACTCCGGGAAGCCGGGACAAGCAAGGAATTTGCCGAATTTACTGTATTTTATGACCATATTTCTGCCGCAGAGCTCGCAGACCACGTCCGTCTCCTCATCGGGAACCTTGACGCGCTTGCCGTCCATTGCCTCCTCGGCCTTTTTCAGAGTCTTCGAGAAATCATCATAGAACTCGCGGAGAGTGCTTACCCAGTTCTTTTCACCGTGCTCCACCTCGTCGAGATTGTTCTCCATCTCCGCAGTAAACTTTGCGTCCACTATCTTCTTGAAATGATCCTTCATCAGCTCTGTGATGACCTCGCCCAGATTTGTGGGCTTGAGTGCCTTGCCCTCATGCTCCACATAGCGGCGGGAGGTAATGGTAGTTATCGTAGGCGCATAGGTACTCGGCCTGCCTATACCGTTCTCCTCGAGTGCCTTGATGAGCGAAGCCTCGGTATATCTCGGAGGAGGCTGTGTGAAATGCTGATTGCCCGCTATGGATTTCAGCTTCAGCTTATCGTCAGCCTTGAGCTCGGGAAGCATCTTCTTTGCCCCGTCATCTGAATCGGTGGACTCAACATACAGAGCCATGAAGCCGTCAAACTTGACGGAATAGCCGGAAGCTCTGAATATGCAGCCATTGGCTTCGATGTCTGCGGAAACCGTGTCAAGCAGAGCGTTTGCCATCTGGCTCGCTATAAAACGCTCCCATATCAGCTTGTAGAGCTTATACTGATCAGTGCTGAGACTGGTCTTTACTCTCTCGGGAGTAAGCTCGGGAGTAGAAGGCCTTATAGCCTCATGTGCGTCCTGAGCGTTGTTCTTTGTCTTGAAGTTTCTCGGCTCGGGCGGCAGATAGTCCTTGCCGTAGACCGTTCCGATATATTCGGCAGCAGCCTTTTTTGCCTCGTCGGATATACGAAGGCTGTCGGTTCTCATGTAAGTGATAAGACCTACGGCGCCCACGCCCTGTACCTCAACGCCCTCGTAAAGCTCCTGGGCTGCCTTCATGGTGCGCTTTGCACTGAAGCTCAGCTTTCGTGAAGCCTCCTGCTGCAATGTCGATGTGATAAAGGGAGGTGCGGGCTGCTTTTTGGTTATCTTCTTCTTTACAGCCTGAACAATGTATTCCGCATTTTCCAGCCTTGCAAGAAGTCCGTCTGCCTCCGCCCTGTTCTCTATCTCAAGCTTTTCACCGTCAACTGCAACAAGAGCTGCGTCGAATACCTTCCTTGAAGAAGGAGCGGTGAATTTTGCGTCTATGGACCAGTATTCCTTGGGAACGAATTTCCTTATCTCATTCTCGCGGTCAACTACAAGTCTTACCGCTACGGACTGAACTCTTCCCGCAGACAGACCTCTCTTCACCTTTTTCCACAGGAATGGGCTGAGCTCATATCCCACAAGACGGTCAAGGATACGTCTTGCCTGCTGGGCGTTGACGAGATCCACATCTATCCTGTGAGGATTGCTCATACCGTTCTTGACGCCGGTCTTGGTGATCTCATTGAAGGCTACGCGGTTGTTGTCGCTCATATCCAGCTTGAGCATCTGTGCGATATGCCATGATATGGCCTCTCCCTCACGATCGGGGTCGGTCGCGAGATAGACTTTGTCACACTTCTTCGCACGCTTCTTGAGTTCCTTGATAACGTCCTCCTTGCCCTTCATATCCGTATACTGAGGCTTGAAATCGTTATCCTTGTCCACGCCCATCTTAGATTTGGGAAGATCGCGGACATGACCCATGGAAGCTATGACCTCATAGCCGGGTCCGAGATATTTCTGGATAGTTTTTGCCTTTGCAGGCGACTCTACAATAACTAAATCTGACATTGGTTACTTTCCCCTTATCTTATAAGTTCATACATTTTCCCGGGAAGCGAGCGTATAACGCCGAATATCTCAAGCTCTGTGAGCTCTGTCATGAGCTCCGAGGGATCCATATCCAGACGCTGTGCCAGCTCGTCGGCATGGAGCGCACCGCTCCGCAGCTCACGGGCTATCCTTTCCTGCTGCTCCGAAAGATCACCGGGCAGCTCGGGCACAGTCCCATTTTCCTCATGCTCTTCATGAGCAGGACTGTCTCCGTATTTTTCATCCTCCGCAGAGGATATTTTGTTCAGATCCGCCGAATGGCCCTCTGTCCCCCTTATGACACGGGCTGCGGACAGACCTCCGCCGCTCCCGACGATACATTCCATAACATCGGAGGCGTCATACATTGGTATGGCTCCGTCGCGAAGGAGCTTGATATTTCCCGCATACTCCCCGCTGAAAATATCGGCAGGCGGCAGACACAGGACCTCTCGCCCCTGTCCCGCGGCAAGATTGGCGGTTATTATGGAACCGCTCTTGGCTCCTGCCTGAAATACCACAGCCGCTTGTCCGAGAGCGGCAAGTATCCTGTTCCTTTTCGGGAAGTTGGGTGAATTCGGCGGCGTCCCCGGAGGAAATTCCGAGATGAAAACTCCTCCTGCCGCTATTATCGTATCACGGTACGCAAAATTCTGACGCGGATAGTCCACATCTACACCGCAGCCCATAACGCAGACTGTCGGTCTGCCTATATCGGCGGCAGCCATGCTGCACGCAAGGTCTATGCCCACAGCGAAACCGCTTATTATAACGGCTCCTCTTGCGGACAGCTCCGAGCATATCTCCTTTGCTGCCTTAAGACTGTAGGCGGAGGGCTTGCGCGTACCCACCGCCGTTACGGCAAGCTCTGTTTGCAGGCAGGCTATATTGCCCCTGTAATACAGCACCGACGGCGGATTATATATATGTCTCAGCTGCTGCGGATATTCGGGATCCGCAAAGGAGACAACTCCTATGCCCCTCTTTGCGCAGCCAGCAAGGAAGCTCTCGGCATTCCGCAGAGGCACGCTGTGGGCATTTTTATATTCGTTTTCATTGAGGCTGACCGCAGAATCTTCGGACGTAAGCGAAGCATAAGCCCTCTCCGCGGTGCGGAAGAAGCTCATTACCTCCCATATACGGTGATTTCCCGTACCGAAAACCATATTGAGCCATAGCCAGTATTTTTTCTCATCCATAGTCGAGCCCCCTTTTATCAATATGAAAGATCACTGAACAGACGTTCAGTATCCGTTGTTCCGTTCAGCGGCTGAGCTCCCACATAAGTATCCCCGCAGCCATTGCTGCATTAAGGGAGTTGATATTGCCGTGCATGGGGATTATTATACGCCTCATGCAGCGCTGTGCGATCTCTGCGGGAAGTCCGTTGCCCTCGTTTCCGATGAAGACTGCCTGAGTACCGTCAAAGCTGCATTCCGTAACCGGTACCGCGTCCTTGTCTATGACAGCTGCAGAAGTAACGGCTCCTGCCGCTTCAAGGGCTGAAAACAGCTTGTCGGCGTCATTTTCAACGGCTATATCCATTCTGAACACAGAGCCCATGGTAGAGCGTATGACCTTCGGGCTGTACAGGTCGCAGCTCCCCGACATGATAACTCCGTCTATACCGAGCGCATCGGCAGTCCTTATCACCATACCTGCATTCCCGGGATCCTGAAGTCCGAAGAGCACAAGATACCTGCCACCCTTACGTAACATATCCTCTAAAATGCGTCCTTCCGGTATACGGCACACTGCAAACACTCCCTGTGTGGTATCCGTTGAGGCTATCCTGTTTCCAAGCTCATTTGAAATGACAATAGTCCTTGTATCTCTCAAATCGGCCTGAAAAAGCTCATCGCCGAAGCGCTCCCGCGCATTCTCGGTGAGTATGAGCTGGGTTATACCGCTGTCCTCACGGAGAGCGTCGGCAACTATCCTCAGTCCCTCTAACACGAATAAGCCGTACTGAAGTCTTTCTTTTTTCGAGGAAGAAAGCTTCTGATACAGCTTGATTACGGGATTATCTTTAGAGGTTATAATATTATCCAATACTACAGGCACCTCCGGTATAACATGGTAGAACGCTCATGCAGCAGGCGGAGTCTCCCCCGCCTCCTACAAGAAAACACGCTCTTATAGAATAGGAGCGTGTTTTAAATTGCATTAAAGAGCAGCCTTTGCCTTGTCAGCGATAGCTGTGAAGCCTGCCGCATCGTTGATAGCGATCTCGGAGAGCATCTTTCTGTTGAGAGAGATGCCAGCCTTCTTGCAGCCGTTCATGAATGTTGAGTAGTTCATGCCGTTGAGCTTGGCAGCTGCGGAGATTCTTGTGATCCAGAGCTGTCTGAACTGTCTCTTCTTCTGCTTTCTTCCGATATATGCATAATTGCCTGACTTCATTACGGCCTGCTTAGCCATCTTGAAGTGCTTGCTCTTTGCACCCCAGTAGCCCTTAGCAAGCTTTAAAGTCTTGTTTCTTCTCTTACGAGTCATCATTGCACCTTTAATACGTGCCATAGTCTTTTACCTCCAAATACTAAAATTACGGGAATAAGCTCTGTTATCCTTCGGAACTGTTTCAGCCCCTATTACATATAAGGAACGAGCTTCTTAATAGTAGGTGCGTTTGTGCAGTCAGCTACACCTGCGTTACGAGCGATTCTCTTGCGCTTTGTATCCTTCTGAGTAAGTCTGTGTCTCTTGTT
>JAFWSI010000013.1 GCA_017519415.1 Ruminococcus sp. | reverse complement strand
CTTTGCATAATCAACAGCCTTTGCGCTGTCAACATATTTTTTGCCGTGTTTCATTATATTTCCTCCTATTTAAGTGGTAATACCGGGAGCTTATAGCTTACCCGATTAGCGGAATTTTCCTCCCACCAATAGAACTCCGAAAACGGGGAATTATCCCCACTTCATCATTCAAAAAATCGATCAGTCAACAACTACAACGCCCATTGAGCGAGCTGTACCAGCGATCATGCTCATAGCTGCCTCGATTGAACCAGCATTGAGATCCTGCATCTTGGTCTCAGCGATCTTCTTTACCTGCTCCTTAGTGATGTTAGCGACCTTGGTCTTGTTGGGTACTCCCGAACCGCTTTCGATATTGCATGCCTTCTTGATAAGAACAGCTGCGGGGGGAGTCTTAGTGATGAACGAGAATGAACGGTCTGCGTAAACAGTGATAACAACAGGTATGATCATACCGATGTCGTTCTTTGTTCTCTCATTGAATTCCTTTGTGAATGCCATGATGTTAACGCCGTGCTGACCGAGTGCCGGACCAACAGGCGGTGCAGGAGTGGCCTTTCCTGCTGCGATCTGAAGCTTAATGTAGCCAACTACTTTCTGTGCCATGTATTCGCACCTCCATAAATGTGGTAAATGGCGAGGCAAGAATTATTTTACCTCTCCCACTGAATCCATACTGCGGATTCCTTTTGACCTGAATTAATCCTCCACCTTGACTACCTGGCTTATGGGCAGGGTAGTGGGGGTTTCACGACCGAACATAGAGACGAGAAGGTCTACTGTGCGGTCGTCGAGATTGATGTCCTGAACAACGCCGATAAATCCGTCCATAGCTGTACCCGAAATGCGTACATTGTCGCCCACCTTGAAGTTTACGGTGACCGAAGCGACCTCAACTCCGAAGAGCTTCTGTACCTCCTCCTCGGAAAGGGGAGTGGGTTCCGAAGCGGGTCCGACGAAGCCTGTACAGCCTCTGGTATTTCTTACAACGTACCATGAATCGTCGTTCATTATCATCTTGACGAGAACGTAGCCGGGATAGGTCTTGCGTTCTACTTCCTTGGTTTTGCCGTCTGTGATCTCAGTAGCTTTTTCGGTAGGTACTCTGACCTCTTGGATAAGATCATGAAGCTTGCGGTTTTCTACGACCTTTTCAATATTCTGAGCTACTTTGTTCTCATAGCCCGAATAAGTGTGGATAACATACCACTTTGCTGCTTCTGACATAATAATCCTCCTCAGATCCTACTTTATCAGCCTGCGTTATAGATGAGTCTCATAAGGGCAAGGAAGCCCTGATCGAGCAGTCCCACGAGAACAGCTGAAGCTGCAATAACGCCTAAAACAACGGAAGTGTTGTTTATAACTGTCTTCTTGGTAGGCCAAACCACTTTTTTGAATTCGATCCTTAAGTCCTTGAACCATTTAATGATCTTGTTTTCCTTTTTCTTCTCGGACTTTTTTTCTGAAGTTGTATTCTTAGCCATAAAAATACCCCTTCCGATTACTTTGTTTCCTTGTGAAGAGTATGCTTTCTGCAGAATTTGCAATGCTTCATCATTTCAATTCTGTCAGGGTCATTCTTCTTGTTTTTCTTGGAAACATAGTTGCGCTGCTTGCACTCGGTACAAGCTAAAGTAACCTTTACTCTCATATCGGCACCTCCTGAATTATTACTTCCTTCGTTACCGAAGGTAGGTTGTTTGCCTCCCTCGCACGGGGACAAAAAAATAAACCCCCAACGAGGTACTGAAATTATAACACATTCAAACGGAAAAGTCAAGCGTTTTTCGGAAAAAACTGAAATTTTCTTTATAAAAAAGCATAAAAGGGGCATATCTATTGACCGGGGGGCGCAAAAGTGCTATAATCTAAGGAGCACATACAGCGAAAATACGGCGACGGAGGGGATGTTATGAGTACCGCGGTCAAGGTATCGGTGATAGTGCCTGCCCATAACGAGGAGAAATACGTAGTGCGCTGCATAGAGTCCGTAAAGGCGGCGGCAGCCCGTGTGAGCTGCGGGGTTGAGACCATAGTGGTCTGCAACAGGTGTACCGACAGGACGGCGGAGCTTGCGGAAGCAAACGGAGCCCGCGTGGTGACTGACGGCAGCCGCTGTATCGCCACAGTCAGGAATACAGGCATAAAAGCGGCGCAGGGAAAGGTAATTATTACCATAGACTGCGACAACCGCATGACAGAGGGCACCATACGCGAGGTGCTGGGTATGCTTAACAGCGGTAAATACATCGGCGGCGGAGCACCCATCAGATTTGAGAGATACTCCTTCCCGTTATGGCTCAACGACATTATGTGCCGTATAGGTTTCAGGCTCACGGGGCTTTACTGCGGCATATTCTGGGCGGAGAAGTCCACCTTTGACGCTGTGGGCGGCTTTGCCGACAGGAAGGCGGGTGAGGACATAGTGACCGCAAAGAATATGCGGGCTTACGGCAGAAAGCTGGGAAAGAAGTACGGCTGTCTCAGAAAAAATCACCTTATCAATTCCACAAGGAAGTTTGACGATATGGGAGACTGGCTGTATCTGAAGCTCATATTCAAAAACGCGGGAGCTATGATAAAGGCTGCCTGCGGCGACAGAACGGAATACGACAAGCTCATGGACGAGCTGTTTTACGATTACAACGACAGGAAATAGAACACACTATTTCACGGAGGTACTTATGAAACCGAGAACGCTTATCGGAGCGGCTTTTGCCGTTTTTCTCACAGCAGCGGCACTGCACTGCGTCTGTCCCCGACAGCATACCGGGCATAGCCTGCCGGTATCTGCCGAAGCAGCCACGGCGAAGACCACAACAGCCGTCGTGACGACGACTGCCAAGAAAGCTGCGACCACTACGACCTATAAGACTGCAACTCAGGGCAAGCCTGTTTTCAGGCTGAGCCATACCGAGGTAACGCTCAGCGAGGCGAGGAAGAATTGGCAGTACGTCACAGTGGGCGTTGAGGGCGCAGACGGACTTTACTGCAATACCGTGCTGTATGTTTACTATGACAAGAGAATGAAATCTGCGGACTATGCCATACGCGGCAAGGCAGTTGAGGCTCTTGCCGTGGGTCAGGCGCTGGGAGATACAGGCGACTTCATGGTGCTCACAACAAGCGGCGGAAGCAATGAAGGCAGGGACGGCGTTATGTGGGAGCTGAGAGTAAAGCTTCCCGAGGACTGCAAGGCGGGCGACGTCTATACCTTTGAGATAGGAAAGTCAAAATACGGCGATATACAGCCGCTTTTCACCAATTCCGACTATGACGAAAAGGGCAAAGCCATGCAGGAGTATATTTTCGGCAGCGGCCTTGACGTGGGTACTGTCACGGTAGTCGAGGATCCGCCGTACCCAAAGGGCGATGTTAACGACGACGGCTATATAGATTCCGTTGACGCTTCGGCAGTCCTTGCGGAATACGCAGCAATATCCTCGGGCAATAAGAGCTATTTCAACGACCTTCAGAAAAAGTCGGCGGATGTGAACTCGGACGGCTATATCGACGCGGTGGACGCTTCCACCATACTTGCTTATTACGCCTATATCTCCTCCGAGGGAGCTTCGGGCAGTCTTGACGACTTCATGCAGAAAAACAGATAAAAAACCGCCCGTATTGCATTCATGCATTGCTGGCAGTTGTCTTGCAGCAGCAGGCGCAGCTTACGGAGGCTGCGCCGTTTTTCATTATCACTTCCGTCAGCTCGGAGAGGGTGCTGCCCGTGGTGCAAATATCGTCCACCAGCAGGACTCTTTTGTTTTTCAGCACGTCTGAGGTGCAGCTGAAAGCGCCCCTGAGGTTGAGCTGTCTTTCCTCCCGGGAGAGCTCCTTCTGGGCGGAGGTGGAACGTTCCTTTGTCAGCGCCTTCGTCTCAACGGGGATACCGAGCTCGCGGCCGATTTCACGGGCAATGAGCTCAGCCTGATTGAAGCCCCTGCGCAGAAGGTCCCTGCGCCGCATCGGCACGGGCACGATAACGTCGGCGGATATACCTTCATTCCTGAGCCTGTCCGCAAGCTCTGAGCCGAGAGCATAGGAGGCGTTGCCGTCCGTTCCGTTTTTGAGCAGATACACCGCGGGCTTTATATTTTCATCATAATCAAAGGCGGCGGTAAAGCTTTCGGCGCCCCTGACGGAGAAGCTGCCGCTGTAGCGGACGAGCCTGCCGCTGCAAGGGGAGCAGAAGCGCTCCTGAGCTCCTATGAGCTCTCCGCAGACAGGACAGCGCGTCGGAAAGAACAGGTGCAGCAGCCGTCTTTTCCATAAATAGTTCATATCATCACCTAAAGCTAAAGCTCCGCTGAAAACGGAGCTTTTGGTTTTATATTTTCAAGAGGGAACGCCCTCACTTGCAGGGCGACACTAATCGTGTCCGGCACCTTCTGTCAGCTTTGCTGACATCTCCTTGCACAGCAGGGAGTCACCCTCTTGAAAAACAGTCCACCGGACTGTTTTTCAATTCACCCTTTGCGGAGCGCTTTGTAACTGTGGGGCTTTGCCCCAGGCTAACCGCCCCAGCCCCCTCTGTCGCTTTGCGACATCTCCCTATTTTATGGGGAGTCACTCTGCCAAAGGAACACAGTCCCTTTGGAATCCCATTATTAATTACATGAAATTTGATTGTTTAAAAATACATATACAGCTGGCATTTTATCATGCCGTTGTAGAGCTTCCTGCGCTTCTGGGCGCCGGTGCCGAAGAACTTCTCGAACTCCTCGTGAGGGGAGATGATATAGCTCTGTCTGCTGCCGCCCTTGCCGAGGACTCTGCCCATTTTCCTGTATATGTCCTCTGCCTCTCTCAGCTCGAGGAGCCTTTCTCCGTAGGGCGGGTTGCATATTACTATGGAGTTTTCGGGCTGAACAAATTTTGTTATGTCTGCCTGTTCTATCCTGAGTCTTGATTTTATACCTGCCTTGTGGGCGTTATCGAGAGTGAGGGCGACTGCCGCGTCGTCAATGTCCGCGCCTATGCCATGGAATTCTGCTTCGCGGTCAACGCTGTCGATAGCTCTTTTGCGTTCCTCCTGCCATATCCCGGCATTGAAGCAGTTCCATTTCTCCGCAGCGAAGCGTCTGTTGATCCCCGGCGCTATTTTCAGCGCTTTAAGAGCAGCCTCGATAAGGAGGGTGCCGCTTCCGCAGAAGGGATCGCACACCACTGAATCGGGGCGGACTCTTGCGAGATCGACGATGCCCGCCGCAAGGGTCTCCTTTATGGGAGCCGCATTTGAGTTGCGCCTGTACCCGCGCTTGTGGAGCCCTGTTCCGCTGGTATCGAGATAAAGAGCCACCACGTCCTTGAGGATACTGAACTTTATCTGCACCGTAGGACCTGTTTCCTCGAACCAGCTTATTCCGTACTTTGACTTCAGGCGCTCCACCGCAGCCTTTTTAACTATGGACTGACAGTCGGGAACGCTGTGCAGAGCGGAGTTAAGGGAATATCCCTTTACGGGG
Source organism: Ruminococcus sp. (assembly GCA_017519415.1). Taxonomy (GTDB): domain Bacteria; phylum Bacillota; class Clostridia; order Oscillospirales; family Ruminococcaceae; genus Ruminococcus. Next base: position 12,158 of record JAFWSI010000013.1, on the reverse strand, counting down.
AAAGCGTCGTCGGGACCGATGTAGCGTTCGAGCTCAACGGCCTTTACGCCCTGGAAGAGCTCCTCGAAGGTAGTTGCCCTGAATTCGATGAGCTCAATGAGTACTCTTTCTGCCGTAGACAGGCATATATTGGCACGGGCGAGGATATTCTCATCGCCCGTGAAGCTTATTTTTCCGTCGCTGACCTTAAGGTCTGTGCCGCCGATCTTCTGTATCTCGTATTTAAGTACGCTTTCCAGTCCGAAATGGCATGGGCAGCATAATCTCATGGTATTATTCAAAATATCACCTGTTATCAGTATTAACCGACGCCGCCTGTGTCACCGCCGCCTGCTTCTCCGCCGCCGCCGACGTCACCGCCGCCGACGTCACCGCCGCCGACATCACCGCCGCCGCCTGCTTCTCCGCCGCCGCCTGCACCGGCACCGCCGCCTGCACCGGCACCGCCGCCGCTTACATCGCCGCCGCCTGTGTTTCCGTTTGCGGACGAGTCTGCATTGGTAGTGGTCTCTGTGCTTACATAAGCGTGAGCGCCGTTACAGTAGGGAGGTGAGTAGTTGTCCGTGGTCTGCGACTTCCAGTAGCCCGTCATGCCTCTTGGGCAGTTGGCTCCTGCGATGCAGCCTGTTGCCGTACACATGGAAGACTTGATGACTGTTGCCACCTCGTCGAAGTCGGCACCTGTCTCCGGGAACATGGTATTGGCGTAATCGCCGATAATATTCTTCCATACGTTGCCCGATATACCCGAGGGGAGCGAGAGTGAATCGCTGCTGTATTTATATCCCACGGTGATACCGCTTACGAAGTCGCGGGTAAGTCCCACGAAGCACTCGTCGTGCCAGTCCTGAGTGGTACCAGTCTTGCCGCATACGACCTTGTTGCTGAGTCTTGCGGCAGTACCCGTACCGTTTTCGACAACGTTCTTGAGGAGTCTGTTCATTACCCATGCCGTCTCGTCGGAAACTGCCTCTCTCGGGTTTCCGTCGTTCTGATAGATGATTTGCTGGTTGCTGTCCTCTATCCTTGTGATAACGTGGGCTTCTCTGTATATGCCCTGATTGCCGTAGGGGAGATAGCCGTTTACGAGGTTCTCGAGGGTGATACCGTATGTGAGAGCTCCCAGTGAAAGCGGAGATTCTGCCTTGTCACGGGGAACGAGCTTAATGCCGAGCTTTTCTGTGGTGAACTTGAATATCTCTTCAACGCCCAGCTTTTCGCAGAGCTGTGCGGGGATAGTATTGAAGGAGTTCTGGAGAGCTCTCCATACCGGGAGAGGCTCACCGCCGCCGACGGCTCCTCCGTAGTTCTTTGGCCATGGCTGTCCGTCGACAGTCTTTATAGCCGCATTGGGGAGAGTCGAGCCCCAGTGTATCTGACCTGTTTCCAGGCCGTAGCCGTAACCTGTGAGGGGCTTTACCGTCGAACCGATCTGTCTCGGCTCCTGAACGGCGAAGTTTGTAAGGAGCGAGCCCTTCTTCTCGCCGATATTTCCGACAGCACAGAGCACCTCTCCGTCGTAGTTGAGAGCGACGAAGGCGATATGGGGCAGGAATTCCTCTGCGGTGCCGTCGCCGTCGCTGTCGTACCAGCGCCTTACGCTTCCGTCGTAAATGATATTGTTGATGTCGAGGAACTTCTCCTCAACGTAATTCTGCATATGCTCGTCGTAGGCGGTATATATCTTGTATCCGCCCTTGTTGATCTTGTTGATAGCCTGCTGGTCGTCAACGAGGTTGTATTTTTCCTTGAAGAATTCGATAGCCTCGTAGTACATCGCGTCGACTATCCATGAGGTAGCCTTTTCCTTATCCTCAAGCTCCTGAGCCGTTGACTCTGGGTGAGCCTGCTTGTATTCTTCCGAGTCGGTATATACAAGGGGAGTTTTCAGGTATTCCTGATACTCGTCATAGGTTATGGCGCCGTTTTCGTAGAGCTTATAGAGAACGTATTCCTGACGGGGCTTGTTGTTTGCCTTACCGTCTATGACTACGGGCTCCTTGGGATTGTCGTCCCTGTGGTATACCGCAAAGGGGCCGTACTCCTCGGGGCTCTTTGGGATAGCTGCAAGGACGGCCGCCTCGGGAGTGGTAAGATCCTCGACGTTCTTTCCGAAGTAACGGATAGAAGCGAGCTGTATGCCGTTTATAGGGCCGCCGAAGCCGATATAGTTGAGGTACTCCTCCAGTATCTCGTCCTTTGAGTAGGTCTTTTCCAGCTGCATTGCCGCGAATATCTCACGGATCTTACGCTGGGGGGTATGATCCTTGTCGCCCGAAAGGTTCTTGATGAGCTGCTGGGTGATGGTTGAACCGCCCTGCTCTGTATCGTAGAAGTGCAGGAACATATTGAGGAACGCCGAGAAGGTACGCTTGTAGTCTACACCGTCGTGGAGGTAGAAACGCTCGTCCTCGGTGTAAACGAAGGCGTTGCGGACGTGCTGCGGTATCCTGTCAATGTCTACGGGGATACGCTGGAAGTCGTTCTTAACTCTGTGGAGAACAGCCAGCTCCTTTTCGCCGTTTTCGTTGACATGGTTACCGTAGAAGTAGGTGTCGCTTCCGGATTCAAGCTGCTGGAGAGTAACGCTGGTAGCGTCGTCCATGAAGTTGAGAACGTAAACGGTCAGCGCGGTGCTGACAATGGTTCCCGTGATGATGATTACAAGAAGCAGGGAGAGGAGGGTGGTAGCTATCACCGTCATCAGCTTTTTGAAAATCCTGAAGGCCTTGCTGCGCTTTTTCTTTTTGCGTGCGTTGGGCTTGCGTGCTCCGTTTTCGGCTCCGCTGAGCTGCTCGTGAGCGAGATCTTTTTTATTTTTCATTTTGTCAGAATGACCGCCACATAATGGCGGCAGCTCCTTTCAAAGATTTATATATGATAGTTTTTTATGTATAAATATACATCTTATATTATAACACGTTCCGTCTGAAATGTTAAGACCTTTCCGAAAAAATCGGCATTTTGTATAATATAAAAAAATCGGGCGATAATATTTAAGGATATTTCGGCAAAGGAGTGATAAAATGACGTACAGGAGCGCCAAAAGGATATATTTTATGATAATGGCGGCGGTGACCGTTTCAGGCTTTCTTATGGTATGCACCATGGGCCGGACGATCCTCAGGAAACGGCAGGAGACCCTTCTCACAGCTGCCATTGAGGAGAATGTTCCGGAATATACCGTCAGGGAGAGCGGAGGGCGCATAGCGGTGTTCCGCAGGGACGAGGAAAAGCCGTATCTGCTGGTGGACTGCGATCCCGCCCTGCTGTCGGATTACGACAGGGAGCAGCTGGCTGCGGGGCTTTACTTCTCTTCTGAGCAGCAGCTGAGGCAGTTCATCGAGGATATATCATCGTGACTGCTGCGGAGGTTTTCTGTGTTTTTTCTTTTTGCGCACCGAGAAGCCGAAGTCGCCAAGCTTCCTGCCTATGGCGAAGTACTCTCCGTGGGCGAAGGCCATGAGCCCGCACTGCTGGAGATTGAGCTTCCCCTTGCTGTCTATGAAGCGCTCGTCGGCGTCGATGCCGACTATTTCCGCCAGGAACATGGTGTGCGAGCCCAGGAGCTTCTGCTCGGTGACCCTGCATTCAAGGCTCAGGGGACACTCCTCGATGAGAGGAGCAGACACCTCGTGGGCGGGCAGGGTATGGAAGCCGCAGGCGGATAGCTTGTCGGTATCCTTTCCGCTTTTCACGCCGCAGAAATCGGTCTCTCGGCACATGGCGGAGGTGGTGAGGTTGATGACGAATTCCCCCGTGCTGCTGATAATACCGTGGGAATAGCGTTCGGGGCGCACCGATATATAGGTCATGGGCGGACGGGTGCATACTATGCCTGTCCAGCCAATGGTGAGAACGTTGGGAGCCTCAATTGTGCCGCAGGTGACAAGAGCGGCGGGTACGGGAGCAAGAAGGGTGCTGCCCTTCCAGAATTGTTTTGCCATTTTTTCTTCTTCCTCTGTTTTTTTGTGCGGGAGCCTCAGCTCACGCGTTTCGATCTGCCCGGAAGTGCAGATCGGGTATACAATAAATTATAACATCATCGCGGAAAAGTTGCAACCTTTTCCGCGATTTTTATGCGTGGTGCGGGATTTCGACAATATCCCCGCAGAAAAGGTGGTATAATCGTGATCAGAAATACTGCGGAGAGCAGAAAAAGGAGGCAGAACAATGAAGCTCGACATAAAAAACGAGAACGGCTCGGCTGTGGCGAAGCTGAGCGGAGAGATCGATCATCACAATGCAAAGGAGCTGAGGGCGGAGCTGGACCGCTTTATAGTGACAGCCCAGCCGAAAGAGCTGACCATGGATCTCGGCGGCATAACATTTATGGACAGCTCGGGCATAGGACTTATAATGGGCAGGTGCAGGCTGATGAAGGAATGCGGCGGACGGCTGGAGGTACGCGATCCCCAGCCCTATATAAGGCGCGTGCTGAAGCTCTCGGGCATAGAGAGAATAGTGAAGATAAGGTAAAGGAGAATAAAAATGGAAGTAATCAACGAGATCAAATTCACGATGCCCTCCCTCTCGGTGAACGAGGGAGCAGCAAGGGCGGTGGTGTCGTCCTTTCTTGTACAGTGCGATCCCACCGTCGAGGAGCTTTCGGACATACGGACGGCTGTTTCCGAGGCTGTTACCAATGCCGTGGTACACGGGTACAGGAACGGCAGGGGCAATATAGGTCTGACGGTGCGGCTGCTGCCCGACAGGGTGATATACATAAGGGTAAAGGACAAGGGCTGCGGTATCCCCGACATTGAAAAGGCCATGGAGCCTCTTTTCACCACCGCTCCCGAGGAGGAGCGCTCGGGCCTGGGCTTTTCGGTGATGCAGTCCTTTATGGACAAAGTGACCGTGAGAAGCGCTCCGGACAAGGGGACTACCGTGACCATGAGAAAGAGGCTGTTCGCTCATGACTGAGGTAAAGAAGCCCCTGGCGGAGGAAAACCTGGGACTGGTGCATCTCTGCGCCAACCGTTTCCGCGGGCGGGGGATTGAGTATGACGATCTGTATTCCGCAGGCTGCATAGGACTTCTCAAAGCCGTCAGAGCCTTTGATCCCGGCAGGGGAGTGAAGTTCTCCACCTATGCCGTACCCGTTATACTCGGGGAGATCAAGCGGCTTTTCCGCGACGGCGGCGCAGTCCGCGTCAGCCGCAGTCTCAGGGAGCTCTCCATGCGCCTTGCACGGCTTAGCGAGGAGTTCAGACAGCGTGAGATGAGAGAGCCCACCATAGCGGAGCTGTCGGAGCTCTCGGGTGAGAGCGAGGCCGACGTATCAGAGGCTCTTTGCGTTAGTCAGCCTCTCGTATCCCTTACCTCCGGGGAGGACGGCGAGGGACAGACGGATATACCCACGGAGGCTCCCGACGAGAGCATAACGGACCTGCTGGCGCTAAGACAGATAATGGCGCAGCTGGAGCCGAATGACAGGGCACTGCTGGAGCTGAGATATTTCAGAGGCCTTACCCAGACAAAGACCGCAAGGGCGCTGGGAATGACTCAGGTCCAGGTGTCAAGGCGGGAAAAGAAGCTGCTGACCCGTATGCGGGAGGAGCTTCTCGGCTGAGGGAGCTCCCGTGTCTGTTTCGCACGGGAAACTGGTCTATTATTGCTGAAATGTGCAAATGTCGTTGACAATCCCGGGGAAATGCTGTATAATATGATTGTTGAAAACCCGCAAAAATGCTGCAATCAATAAAGAGAGGGGTCTTATATCATGAAAAAAGCATTTTTCAAAAGGCTGCTTGCGTGTATCGCGGCAGCGGCGGTAGTAATTGTTCCCGCATCGAACAAGCTCCCGCAGAAACAGGTCGCGGCAGCTCCCGACGAGTACCACGACGACTGGCTTCATGTAAACGACCAGGCACAGGTCGTTGATATGAACGGAAATCCCGTATGGATGACGGGTGTTAACTGGTTCGGCTATAACGCAGGACGTCAGGTATTTGACGGCGTATGGTCAAAGAATATGCACAGTATGCTCAATCAGATCGCAGATCACGGCTTTAATCTCCTTCGTGTGCCCATGTCCACACAGATACTTCTCCAGTGGAAGAAGCACGGTCCCGATACGGGCGGCGGCGTCGGAGAGGTCACCATGATGGTGAATCCTTATGAAAATCCCGAGCTGACAATCGGCGGCGGAGTTGACGGTCAGGGTCAGTATGAGCTCATGTACAGCTTCGATATATGGAATCTGGCTGTTCAGTGGTGCAGAGAGAACGGTATGAAGATAATGATCGACATACACAGCGCCACAACTGCCGCAATGGGTCATCAGAAGCCCCTGTGGTATGACAATAACTTCTCCGAGGCGGACTGGCTCGAGGCTCTCGAGTGGTTCACCGAGTACTACAAGGACGACGATACCATTATCGCTATTGACCTCAAGAACGAGCCCCACGGCAAGCCCGAGGAGGGAGAATTTGCAAAGTGGGACGGCTCCACCGACAAGAACAACTGGAAATATGCTGCCGAGAAGGGCGCAAAGGCCTGCCTCAAGCATAACCCGAACCTGCTCATAATGATCGAGGGTATTGAATGCTATCCCGATTTTGAAAAGGGCGCGGACTGGACCACACCCTGCGTTGACTACGCTCACTATGACGAGCCCTCAAAGGTATTCGGCGCATGGTGGGGCGGAAATCTCCGCGGCGTAAAGGACAATCCCGTGGATATAGGCGAATACAACAAGCAGATCGTTTACTCGCCCCACGATTACGGTCCGCTGGTATGGAGCCAGAAGTGGTTCTACATGGACGATCCTTCCAAGACCTTCAGCAGACAGTCGCTTCTCGATGATTACTGGTATGATACATGGGCTTACCTTGTTGAGGAAAAACAGTATCCGCTTCTCATGGGCGAGTGGGGAGGCTTCATAGACTCACAGCACGACCCGACAGGCGAGAACAAGCACTGGATGCAGGAGCTCCGCGACTACATGATAGACAAGCATATCCATCACACCTTCTGGTGCTTCAACGAGAATTCCGGCGATACAGGCGGACTTGTATGCGATGACTTCGGCAAGTGGGATGAGGAGAAGTATGAATTCGTAAAGCCCTCACTCTGGCAGACGGAGGGCGGCAAGTTCATAGGTCTCGATCATCAGATCCCGCTGGGACAGGCAGGAAACGGTATCTCACTTTCGGATTATGTGAGCGGAAACACCAATCCCACTCCGAAAACGACAACGACGACTACAACTACCGCTACCGCTCCCGTTACGACCACTACAACGACTATGACCACAACGGTCATGTCAGATCCGCCTACTACAACTTCGTCCACAACCACTACAGCTTCGTCCGAAACTACCACTATTTTTACTACAACTACTAATACCGGACAGACTGTATATTATTATGACAGCGTGGCCAGCTATCCTACCAAGACCACCTATGCGGTCGGCGAGAATCTCAATCTCACGGGATTTATGCTCAATGTACATGACCGCGACGGCAAGAAGCTTACCGTTGAACAGAAGAACACAGCAAATATCGTCATTGAAGACAAGGACGGCAATACCGTCAGGGCAGATAAGTTCAACACACTTCCCGCAGGCGAGTACACTGTAAGGATGCTCGAAAATCCCGATACCTACAATTACGATAAGTTCCTCGTAAGGGGCTCCACAGCTTCCTTCAAGGTGACGATCGGGGATTCCGTGTCTCAGCTGGCAGGTGACGCGAATATGGACGGTCAGGTGGACCTTTCCGACGCGGTGCTCATCATGCAGTACATCTCGAATCCCAACAAGTACGGACTTGAGGGTACGGCACCTTCTCATATAACATCGGCGGGTCTTTTGAATGCCGACTGCTCAAACAAGGGCGACGGCGTTACTGTTAAGGACGCGACAGCTATACAGAAGCTCCTTCTCGGAGTTCTCGACAAGCTTCCCGAGTGATAAAAACGAACAGCCATATATGCGCAGCAGCATATATGGCTGTTTTCATGTGCTGCGGCATACTGCAAAAAACACTTTACAAACAAGGCGTTTTCTGATATAATTATTATGTATACGATAACCGCCGTTCGGCGGTTATCGCCCTGAACTGCGTTCACATACTTCTTTATGTTGATCTGCCGTGCAGGCATTGATCATACTGAGCAAATATGTTTTGAAATGAGGTAAAGCTTTGGCTAACGACAAGATCAGAAATTTCTGTATTATAGCGCATATAGATCACGGCAAGTCCACACTTGCCGACCGCATACTCGAAAAGACCGAGACTGTCGCCATACGCGACATGGAGGATCAGCTCCTGGACAATATGGACATCGAGCGTGAGCGCGGCATCACAATAAAAGCCCGTGCGGTTCGCCTTAAATATACTGCAAAGGACGGGGAGGACTACATCTTCAACCTGATAGATACTCCCGGTCACGTTGACTTCAACTATGAGGTATCACGTTCCCTTGCAGCCTGTGAGGGAGCTATACTCGTTGTTGACGCTTCACAGGGCATAGAGGCTCAGACTCTTGCCAACACCTATCTTGCCATCGAGCATGACCTCGAGGTAGTACCTGTTGTAAACAAGATAGACCTTCCCTCGGCAGATCCCGAGAGAGTATGCAATGAGGTTGAGAACGTCATCGGCATACCCGCTATGGACGCTCCCCGTATCTCTGCGAAAATGGGAGTGAATATCGAGGAGGTGCTGGAAAAGATAGTATCCGATATACCCGCGCCTCAGGGCGACCCCGAAAAGCCGCTGAAGGCTCTTATCTTTGACAGCTATTACGACTCCTACAAGGGAGTTATAATCTATGTCCGTGTAAAGGAGGGCCGCGTGAAGGTGGGAGACAATATCCGCCTTATGGCTACGGGAGCCGTTTTCAATGTTGTTGAGGCAGGCTTCATGGACGCTACAAACCTTGTGAACAACGGCAGCCTTGAAGCGGGAGAGGTAGGCTATATAGCCGCTTCCATAAAGAGCATAGGCGATACTCAGGTGGGCGATACCGTTACCAATGACGACTTCCCCTGCGACGAGCCGTTGCCCGGCTACCGCAAGGTCAATCCAATGGTATTCTCGGGTATTTATCCCGCCGACGGCGCCAAGTACGGCGATCTCCGCGACGCTCTCGAAAAGCTCCAGCTCAACGACGCCTCACTGTCCTTCGAGCCCGAGACATCGATAGCTCTCGGCTTCGGATTCCGCTGCGGCTTCCTCGGACTTCTCCATATGGAGATAATACAGGAGCGCCTTGAACGAGAATATAATCTCGACCTCATTACCACCGCCCCCTCCGTTATATACAAGGTCACTCTTACCAGCGGAGAGGTGCAGTATATAGACAATCCCACAAACTATCCCGATCCCGCCCTTATACAGACCGCGGAGGAACCCATGGTAAAGGCGAGCATACTGTCGCCCTCCGATTACGTGGGCAATATCATGGAGCTCTGTCAGGACAGACGCGGTATATTCAAGGACATGAAATACCTTGACGATACCCGTGTGGAGCTTCACTACGAGCTTCCACTGAACGAGATAGTATACGATTTCTTCGACGTGCTGAAATCCCGTACAAAGGGTTATGCTTCCTTTGATTACGAGATGATGGGCTATGTTCCCAGCAAGCTTGTAAAGCTGGATATACTCCTCAACGGCGACATCGTTGACGCCCTGAGCTTTATAATCCATACGGACAAGGCTTATCCGAGAGCCCGCAAGATAGCCGAAAAGCTCAAGGAGAACATACCGCGTCAGCTATTCGAGGTGCCTATACAGGCGGCTATCGGCGGTAAGATAATCGCCCGCGAGACCGTAAAGGCAATGCGCAAGGACGTGCTTGCAAAGTGCTACGGCGGCGATATAACAAGAAAGAAGAAGCTGCTGGAAAAGCAGAAGGAAGGTAAGAAGCGTATGCGCCAGCTGGGTACCGTAGAGGTTCCTCAGGAGGCGTTCATGAGCGTCCTGAAGCTGGACAGCTGATAAGACGGTTCCTGAGAACAGGAGGCTTTTATGATAAACTATATCATTCTCGGACTGCTTGCGGCGGTGTTCGCCGTCAGTCTGATAACCGTTGTTACAGAATACTTCGTTCCGAAGAATACGGGAGCGGGGAGGGCTCTCCGCGCCGTAAGGATAAGGCTGAGGGAGAAGTCCCGTACAAGCTTCTGCGTGACGGCCGCAGTCCTGCTTATCTTCGGACTTGTTGCCCATGATAATTTCAGGTGGCTTTTTGCAGCTCTGGGAGTTATGCTCCTGACCCTGATAGTTCTTCATCCCGGGGACTTTCTCAGTATCTTCAGACACCGCAGGAAGGCTTCAAGGAAAAAGCGCCTCGGACTTGCTCCCGCAGCTGCGGGAAAGGCAAAGAAGGCGGGACTTGCAAGGGTACTGGAGCCTGTTGAGATCGGGACCGGAGAAGGAAAGGAATAAATATGAGCAGTATATACAAATGTCCCTGCTGCGGCGAAAAAAGCTTCAACCCTCTGACCAAGGCCATGACGGGAACAATGAAATCCAAAGTAAAGTGCTGCCCGAAATGCGGGAAGCGCTGCGTGAACGGAAAGGGTGCCGCAGCCTTTGCTGCGCTGTACTATACCGTATCCTTCCTGTTCGTGATCTTTGTATTCTTTCACGGTCAGGACAACTACTGCTGGGACACCCATGAGGTGCCGCTGGTGCCGGCGCTGATGCTGAATATGTATCTCGTACCCAAAATAGTGAACGGCTTCTGCTTTAGGATGATGGAGACCGTCCGCACCGATGTATACAGATGACGGGGCTCGGTATATATATCCATGTGCCATTCTGCGGTAAAAAATGCGCATACTGCGATTTCTATTCGGTAAACTGGACAAAGGCTGCTGCGGAGGATTACACCGCGGCAGTTTTGCGTAATATACGGCATTACGGCGACAGGGAGCAGAACGTGGATACGGTATATTTCGGGGGAGGGACTCCCTCTCTCCTTACCTCTGCCCAGACCGGCAGTATCATCGACGGTATAAGGAGCTGTTTCAGCCTTGAAGACGGGGCGGAGATAACTCTTGAAGCCAATCCCTGTACCCTCGATCCGCAGAAACTGGCGGAGCTCCGCAGTATCGGCGTGAACAGGCTGTCAATAGGAGTTCAGTCCATGAAGGACAGCGAGCTGAAGACCTTAGGGCGTATCCATACGGCGGAAAGGGCGGAAAAGGCCGTGCTTGACGCGGCTGCCGCAGGCTTTGACAATATCTCCTGCGACCTTATGATAGCTCTGCCCGATCAGAAGACAGATGATATGAGGTATTCCATAGAGCGGCTCACCGCCCTGCCGGTACAGCATATCTCGGCTTATATACTGAAAACGGAAAAGGGTACTCCCTTTGACTGTGAGGATATAAGGAAAAGGCTTCCCGACGAGGACGGTGCGGCGGAGCTCTACCTTGAGATGGTGCGGCTCCTTGAAGAAAAAGGCTTTATGCAGTATGAGGTGTCGAATTTTGCAAAAAAAGGCTTTGAGAGCAGGCATAACTGCCGCTACTGGAAATGTGAGGACTACCTCGGCATAGGCCCTGCCGCCCATTCCTGTTATAAAGGCAGGCGCTTTGCCGCGGAGCGTGATCTGAGGGATTTCATTGACAGTCCCGTGCAGAATATTACGGTCACGGACGAAAGTCCCTGCGGCTTTGAGGAGTCCGCCATGCTCAGATTAAGACTCAGGGAGGGGCTTCGCCTGTGCGATGCGGGAGACCGCAGGGCTGAGCTTGAAAAAAAGCTGCCGCCTCTTATCCGTGACGGCTATGCGGAGTCCGACGGAGAGAGGGTATGGCTTACGCCCAAGGGCTTCCTGATGTCTAATTCGGTGATAGAGTATCTGGTATTCTGAAATGTCCTTCTGTAAAGGGACAGAAAATGGGCCTGAATCAACCTGAAACGGTTGTATATCGAAAAAGTTTTTCTGAACTTTGTATGAGTGCACAAATTAAACATCAGGAAACTATTGATCTGAAATAAAAAATTGCAGTAAAAAACCGCAGGCAGTTATATAACTGTCTGCGGATATTTTTGGCGCTTTAGCGTAACTAAACCCCCAGTTCTACTGGGGGAATAAAAAGGCTTTAGCAAAAGCTTAAAAATAACCTCCAAGTATAGTAGAATAGTAAAGGTTTGGCGACCGCATTACTATCTGAGATACAAGGAGGTTAT
>JAFWSI010000075.1 GCA_017519415.1 Ruminococcus sp. | reverse complement strand
CCGCATGCTACGGCAAAGCGCCTATGCAGACGGAAACAAGTCCAAATGCGATGTTCGATATCCTGGCGACGACGATAATCATGCTCTTTGGCGGGGCCGCGAAAAAAGCACCGTCCGCCGACAAAAACGCGGACGCTGACAAAACCCAAGAAGAAATCAAAGCACAAGACGAGAATAAACCCGCCGAACCCGGCAAACCCGTCAACAATTACCATATTTACCCGAGCGGGAAAAGAAGATAAGGGAGAGACAGAATGAGCAGCAAAACCGCTACACCAAAGCCCACAGGCGGATATGCAGTGGGCACAAGGACTTTCACGGTCTACAACACGAGGAAGGACGTTCTCGACACCAAGGGAGATTCGATGCGACATGTCCCCGCGAGGCTCTACTACCCGACAGCCAAAGACACAACTGAAGGCCTTGCCAGGGCGCGTTCCATGTCTAGGAGCGAAGCCGCCGGCATCAGGAAGGCCTTCGGCATCCCGCTTAACTACGACAAGATGGAAGCATCAGGCACGAACTTATCGGAAGCCTTTACTGATGCGCCTTTTATTGCAGATAAGAAGTTCCCGCTGATCGTTTTTAATCACGGGTATTTCAGCTACATCGAAGGCAACTCTTTCCTTCTGATCGATCTTGCGTCACACGGCTATTTCGTGCTTTCAGTCGGGCACCCGTACGAAGGCGCGGGCGCTGACTACGATGACGGCACTTACACGCTCGTAGACAAGTCTCTGGCAAACAAGATGTACCACCCCTTTGTTGGCGGCGTTCTAGCGGCATATAAGCTCACGAGATTCAAGGGGACGCCGGCAGAGCAGGCGGAGCTTTTCGAGCAATTCCAGAACAAATACTGCACGTTCATAGGGGCGCGTGTCGATGAATGGAAAACCGATACAGAATTTGCCGTTGAGCATGCGAAAAAGGAATTCGCACAATACATCGACCTTTCCTGCGGCATCGGCATCTCGGGTCATTCGCAGGGCGGCGCAGTGGCGTATAAGGCGTGCCTCACAGATCCTGAATATACCTGCGGCATAAATATCGACGGCGGGCTATTCGGCGACCATAACGGCATGACCATGAATAAGCCCTTCATGCAGCTGTCGTGCACGGATAACGAGAATGTCGTTACCAAGGGCTACTTAAACCACACGAAGCCCGCCTACAAGGTGCTCTTCCGCGATATGAAGCACATGGGTTTTGCCGACATAAAATTCGCCATGAAGCCCGGCATGACAGCAGGAAAGCTCGATGCAGATACAGCGCATAAATACACGTGCAGGAGCTTTCTTGCCTTTTTCGACTGCTATCTTAAGAAGACCTCCGATAAGCCTGAGCTTACGAGCGACAGCGTGATCACGGTAACGGAGTTTGCACCTGACAGATAATCCCCCTGCTTGATGTGTCTTTATATCAGAACCGTAATGGTAAAATACAGACGCGCCCTTTTTTCCGGCGCGCGAGAACAGGAGGTACGGGAATGAGATCAAAAAAGTTCTTAAGTCTGATACTTGCAGGAGTAATGGCGCTTGGCATATG
>JAFWSI010000074.1 GCA_017519415.1 Ruminococcus sp. | reverse complement strand
GTCTGGACTTGTATGCCATAAACCTTGCCTTTGCATCTGCTTCACGCAGTACCATACGGCTTTTCGCCTGAATGTCGGCAAGCACCGTGGCTTCAATAAGATACTGCTTGATGAAGTGCGTAGAACACACATCACCGCCACAGCGACTATGCAGACCACAGGTGTAGGCAGGCTTACAGCCCTTGCCGCCGTTATGCTGCCGCATCTTTGAACCGCAGGAATCACAGTAAAGGAAACCTGAAAGCGGAGCAGTAACACCCTTATGGTCACGCTTGCCCTGGCTCACCGATCTGTCGATCTCACGGCACTTATCCCACAGCTCCTGCGTGATGATAGGTTCGTGGTTGTTTTCGACCACTGCCCAATCCTCCGGGCGTTTCTGAATTGTCTTGTGGTTCTTGTAGCTCACAGAGGTGGTACGCAGTTGAGCGAGCTTGCCGAGATAGATCGGATTTTTCAGAATACGCTGAACATTAATGTTGCCCCACAGGTGCGAGGTGTTATGGGGATTCGGCTTGCCAATTCGCTGATACTGATAATCAGACGGCGTGGGGATATGTTCTGCATTGAGAATATCGGCTATCTTTTTCGGGTTGAAGCCCTTAGCCCTCATCTCAAAGATACGGCGGACGATAGCGGCGGCATACGGATCAATGATCGGAGTATTAAAGCCGTCATCGCTCTTGAAATAGCCGTATGCACAGTATGTGCATTTATACTTGCCCGACCTTGCATTGCTCTCAAACACGGCACGGAGCTTCTTTGAAGTGTTGGCAGCGTACCACTCATTAAAAACATTCATGATCGGGAGCATATCCATTGAAGCACTGTCGCTGTTGAGCGTATCAATGTTGTCGGTCAGTGCAATGAAACGGATATTGTACATCGGGAACAGGTAATCTACATACTGTCCGACCTGGATATAGTTTCTTCCGAAACGGCTCATATCCTTGCAGATGATAAGATTTATCCTGCCTGCCTTTGCATCATCGAGCATTCTCTGGACCCCTGGGCGGTCAAAGGACACGCCCGAAATTCCGTCATCGACATACTCGTCATAGATAGACCAGCCCTGTTCGTTCACATAGTTTGTGAGGACTCGTCTCTGGTTTTCGATTGAGAGGGATTCTCCCTGTCGCTCATCGTCCTTAGACAAGCGGAGGTAGATACCCACCTTGTAATTATCCTGCTTTGGTAACATAAACACTCCTTTCCTCCAAAGCAGCTTTTATCGGTAATACACCCATTATAGCGCGCCTTACCGATAAAAGCAAGTGGTTTCTGAAATTTTCAGACACTTTCACAGCTTCGGATAGGTTTGTTCAGTACCTCGTTGAGCGCCCTGTCGAACGCAAGTCGGTAAAGCTCATCGTCAAGGTCTTTATCCCCGATGAAGTGGCTCACCACGATCATCTTCTGTCCGCAGACAGTGTATTCATTTTCACGCTGAGGGCAGTCCTTGTACTGCTCATTCAGCTCTTGCATAGTTTTCTGTTTCATAGCGAATTTATCTCCTTAGCTTATCTATATCTACGCTTATAGGTCAGAGGGCATCGCTTTATATCTCTTACCCTCATGGTTATCAGTTGTGATTATAGCCGTGAGGAACGGCATTGCTGCCGCCCCTCTCACAGCTATCGTTTTGTTGTCGGAAATATGTTAATCCTTGTAGGAATTATCTCCGAAGAAAGAAGTCTGTCCGACAAATTCATCATCGGCAGAGCCACTGTCGGCATCATCGCCCGACTTGCTGTCTGCACCGTCAGAGCTATCGACAAGCCCCTCAATGTCAGCATAAGACATTCCGCTGTCGGTCAGCTTGCCGATGAGCGTATGCTCAGCAGTCACAGCATCGAGAAGCTTTTGTCCCTCAGCACCGCCGTAAAGCTGTGAGAGCTTATCGTAGGTGTAGAGCTTGCTTTCGATGATGACCTTACGTCTGCGCTCCTGCGCTGCCTTGATAGACTTTTCGTAGCTATCGAGCTTTGCCTGATTCTCAGCAAGCACGGCATCCGTAATGATAACGGCGGACTCGTCAGCGACCTCAGCTTTCGCTTTCTTACTCATTCGCATCACCTCTTTCGGTTTTGAGTATCGCAAGATTTGATTTAACCCCACGATAATATTATAGCAAATTTCGGAGCTATCTGTCTATTCGCAGGGCGCATGAACTTTGTGCGCCATTAGAGTTTTCGAGTTCGTCAAGTTGTTATGGGGAAAATGAAAAAAGCTGCGGAGCGGAG
>JAFWSI010000073.1 GCA_017519415.1 Ruminococcus sp. | reverse complement strand
GTCATAGGAGAGAACGATGTCGCCGAAGGCCTTGTAGTTCTTCTTCTGACTGTCGTAATTCTTGCCCATACGAGCAAGGAAGTTCTCAATGTTGCTCCACGAGCAGGTGAAAGAACCTGCGCTGGGGTTCATTGAAGCCTGCCCCTGTCCGTTCTGATTCCACATTTCGTAGTCGAAACCGCCGATATTGCCTCTTGTCTGCTGATCAGCAGCGTTTACCGCGGCAGGAGAGCATACTGCAAGAAGAAGTGCGGAGACTATTCCTCCGAAAAGTGAAATACGTCTGTTTTTCCTCATGTTAAATTCCTCCTTTTACATATCATTAATTTGATATGAATTAATATCCCCCGGAATTTTTTTCTATACATTAATTATATAAGAAATAGTAAACAAAAATCAAGTCAAAACTTGTTGTGTTTAGTTATAATAGCTAAAAGTTGCTAATTACAGTTGAATAGTGATATTTTATAATGTTAAAAATAGTTGCAAAATCTGATGCGTTTTGTTTTTTGAATCAACTCGGAATATGCCGATAAGGTGGACAATGTGAAGAAAAGCCGGAAAACAAATATAGGTAAAAGATTTACAAGTGATATAAAAAGCACAATAATGATATAAAGGTAAAAATAATGCCAAAAAAATCATAATTTTGGTATAACGGGCTGCGTTTGAACATTTATAATTTAGTAAAATAAAGATAAAATGCGCATCTGCACCGCAGCGGATATGCATAGAAGAGGGAATAAAGGGCGAAAGCCCGAAAAAAATAAAAACGGGGGCAGACTTATGAAAAAGATCCTATCATTCGTAACGGCTGCAGCTTTGTCATGCACAGTTTTAGCGGCTGTTCCACAACCTGTTGTCAAAGCGGATAATCCCATGGTCCAGACCATTTACAGTACCGACCCCGCGCCTATGGTGTACGACGATACTGTTTATGTTTATACGGGCCGTGACAAGGATAATGCTGACAACTACTACATGCCCGACTGGCACTGCTATTCCTCAAAGGATATGCAGAACTGGACAGATCACGGCATGATCCTCTCGTGGGACGATTTCTCATGGGGCAAGCAGGATACGGCATGGGCTTCACAGTGTATAGAGCGAAACGGAAAGTTCTATTACTATGTAACCCTTGAAAGCAGATCCGGCGGCGGAAGAGGTATCGGCGTTGCGGTAGCTGATTCTCCGGCAGGTCCTTTCAAGGACGCGCTGGGCAAGCCTCTCTGCGGCCCGAGCTGGGAATATATCGATCCTACGGTATTTATCGATGATGACGGACAGGCTTGGCTCATGTTCGGTAATCCCAGTTGTTATTATGTAAAGCTCAATGAAGATATGATCAGTCTTAAGGGCCAGATAGGCAAGTTCGACATGAATCAGTCTACCTTCGGTCCCGGAAGAGGCAGCAGCTCATATGTGGAAGGCCCGTGGTTCTATAAGCGGGGCAGCCTTTACTATCTTGTATATGCTGCGTTCTACGGCAATGACGGCAGTGAAAGCATCGGATATTCAACTGCTTCGTCGCCCACAGGTCCGTGGAGGTACGGCGGTCAGGTCATCAAGGCAGGGAGCTGTTATACAAATCACCCCGGAGTTATCGACTACAAGGGCAAGTCTTATATTTTTTACCATGACTCGAGTCTTCCCGGCGGCGGCTCATTTACGAGAAGCGTCTGCGTTGACGAGTTCCAGTACGGTTCGGACGGTTCCATACCTACGATCTCACCGTCAAAGACAGGTCCGAAGCAGATACAGTCCCTAAATCCCTATCAGAGGGTAGAGGCTGAGACTATATGCTTCTCAAAAGGTGTAAAGACCGAGAAGTGCAGTAACGGCGGCCTGAATATAGGCAATATCCAGAACGGCAGCTATATCAAGGTCAGCGGAGTGGATTTCGGCAGCGGTACGGATAAGTTTACCGCAAGCGTTGCTTCGGATACAGACGGCGGTACTATCGAGATGTACCTCGACGGACTCAGCGGCACGAAGATAGGCTCATGTGAAGTGCCCGGGACCGGCGGCTGGCAGTCATGGAAGGAAGTTTCGTGCAGCGTAAGCAGTGCAAGCGGCGAGCATGATCTCTACTTCAAATTCACAGGCAGCAGCGGCTATCTCCTCAATGTGGACTGGTGGAAATTCGGCGACGGCAGCGAGCAGATAGTTACGGGTACTACCACTACGACTGTAACTCAACCCATCACTACAACAACGGTAAAAACTATTCCGGATAACGGAGATTACCTGTTATACAGCTCCTTTGAAGACGGGATAGGCAGCTGGGAGGGAAGACTCGGCGCAAGCGTTGAGACCTCCTCAAAGTATGCCCTCGCAGGAAGCAAGTCCCTTTTCTGCTCGGGAAGATCGGAAGCATTCCACGGAGCGATAATCGCTCTCGGCAGCAACTTCAAGGCGGGCGAGAGCTACAGCTTCAGTGCCAATGCCATGTACGATTCGGGCAGCGCTGATACCTATCACTTCACTATGCAGTACGACCTTAACGGCGAAACGAAGTATGAAAAGATCGCTTCGGCAGATCCTGCGCAGGGTGAGTGGGTACAGCTGGCAAACAGAAATTTCAGGATACCCTCGGGTGCCGAGAATATATATATCTACGTTGAGACCGAGAACGACAAGGGCGATTTCTACATCGACGAGATAAAGGCCGCAGCGGCAGGCACAGTGATAAAGGGAGCAGGGGACGGATCTTTAATCCCCGGCGATATTAATTACGACGGACAAATAAATTCTTTCGACGTTATCTCTGCGAGAAAGCTTCTTCTTTCAAACAGCAGGAGCGCCGGTCTGGTAAAGCTTGCAGACGTTGACAGGAGCGGCGAGTACGAGCTTAACGATATGATCCTCATCCAGAACTTCATACTCGGAAGGATAAGTGAATTCCCAGATAATACTCCCTGACCTGCTACGGGCAATTTCAACGCAAATAAAGTGTGAACTTCAGAGAGACTTCCGGAGAATGCTTCGGCAGATTCTCACAGGACAACCTGTATTTCCCCATGGCTCAGGGCAAGATGAAACGGTGGGGATATGTAAGGCGTTATGTTTATGAACCGCCGGCTTACTTCCTTCATGGATCGGACAAATGAGCTACAAAAAGGTAATGATCGTATCCGCAATGCACAAAAAGTGCTGCGGATGTGCTCAAAACCATATAAAAAAGCTTGATTAGTTCATAAAGAAATGATATAATACTGTTAAAGAATAATATAGAAGAGGTGCAAATGCATGAGCGACTACACAGAAAAATATATTTCGTCCCATCTTTTCCTTAAGAGAGAAGAGGGATTTGAGCACGCACCCTTTGACCGGGAGATAGCCTGCTATGAGAGCATCTGCTCGGGCAATATTGAACTGGTCAAGGTTTTTGCGACTCCGCTTTGCAGTGAAGGCTACGGAATACTCAGCAAGGATCCACTCAGAAATTTAAAATATCATTTTTCAATCTCTGCTGCGCTTATTGCAAGGTTTTGTATCAACAGCGGAATGACTCTCGAGGAGGCATACAATCTCAGCGACATTTATATCATGAAGGCTGACGAATGCCGTACCGAGGCGGAGGTCCACGACGTCCACCAGGAGATGATCGAGGGTTATACGCGCCATATGAGAAGAGTCCGCAACAGCGGTATCTACTCGAAGCAGATAGTAAGGGCACTGGACTTCATCAGCGATCACCTTCACGGAAAGATAATGATCGAGGACGCCGCAAACTATCTCAAGATAAGTCCCGCATATCTTTCACGTCTTTTCAAGGCGGAAACGGGTATTGCCTTCAGTAATTACGTAAGCAAGACCAAGGCTGAGGAGGCGGCAAATCTGCTCACCTTCTCGGAATATACCGATTCGGAGATAAGCAATCTGCTGGGCTTCAGCTCGCAGAGCTACTTTATCAAGATATTCAAGAAGTACCTTGGCGTAACTCCGAAGGAGTACAAGAAGAGATACAAATTTCCTGATTTCGGGAAAGAAAGACAGTGAAAAAAATTATATCCCCCGCCTGAGGCGGGGGATAACATTTTATGCAGATGTCATATATTCACCATTTTTTACATAATAATAATATATTAATATGCTTCAAAATGGTATAATCTACACAATGAATAAAAATCGTATTCTGTGTTGAATGACGAAACTGCCATTGTCCTGATGTTATAATGAAACGGAGAACAAAATATGATCATTAATAATGTAGGCTTTGACCATTGTCATGATGCGGATTTCTGCATCGACAGACCCAACGGAAGCGGAGATTATCTGCTTCTGCTCGTTCGTACTCAGGCCGTTTTTGAGATAGACGGCATAGAAACGATCACCCCTGCGGGTACGGTATTTATATATCCCAAGGGCAGACCGCAGCGCTACCGCTGCGTTCCCCTGAATGTGTTCGAGAACGACTGGGTGCATTTTGACTTTGACGATCCTGCGGAAGAGGAGGAGTTCCTCAATACCGGGATCCCATTTGAGACTCCGGTGAAAATGGAGCTCGAATTTCTCAGCTACTGCGTCAAATCCATTGCCTATGAGAAGTATTCGGATAATGTGTGCAGAAGCGAATCGGCAGAGCTTTTTATGCGCCTTATGCTTATTAAAATAAAAGAAAAGGCTCTTTATACCGTTTCCGGCAGAAGGAGCTCCCAGTTTGAGCTCATCTCTACTATCAGGAACAAGATATACAGCCGCCCCTATGAGCAGCGCAATGTTGACAGCGCCGCACACGAGGTGCGCATGAGTCGTTCGGCGTTCCAGCACGCCTACAAGAAGCATTTCGGCATGACCTTCATCGAGGATCTTGTGAAAAGCAGGGTCAGCTACGCTAAAATGCTTCTTTCCACAACAAATATGAATATCAATGATGTCTCGATGGGCAGCGGCTATCACAGCTATGTCCATTTCGCAAGACAATTCAAGGAACAGACGGGCGTTACTCCCTCTGAGTTCCGTAAGAACGCACAGAATATTACATGACGCTTAGCCTGCACTGCCGTGTATCGCTTTGCGCCCTGTATATCATTTATAAAAAACAGTGACCAAGGTCACAGAATGAGAGGGCATTTTTTATGAAAAAGCACACTTTCAGACGATGTGCAGCTGCGATAGCGGCGTGCGCGGTAATGGCTTCGGCGTTCACGGCGAATGTGTCTGCTGCTTCGGCCGGCGGTAACAGGAATATCAAGGCGACAGGCGTTGAACCTGTCGTAAAGGCTTCCTCAGTTACCCTCTGGGGCGACGTAAACTGCGACAATACCGTGGATATGGGCGACGCGGTCCTTATCATGCAGTTCATCTCCAATCCGAACAAGTACGGCCTCGAGGGCTCGGATCAGCACCGCATGACCCAACAGGGACTTATCAACGGCGACGTTTATCAGGTAGGTACAGGCGTTACCAACAGTGATGCTACATCCATACAGAGGTACCTCCTCGGCGCTATCGGTAATCTTCCCGAGTCGTATGCGGACATTCCTTTTACAGAGACAACAACCACTACTACGACAACGACTACTACCACTACTACCACCACCACACCTACTACAACTACAACAACTACTACTACAACTACGACCACGCTGCCTCCTACGACAACTACTACCACGACAACAAATTCTAAGCTGAACATTCCCGATTACGGAACTCCCATGAATTCCTCTGCAACTATGGTAGAGGATTTCAGAGACGGCTCGTCAAGATATTTCATCGCGTCCGACGGCTGGGAGAACGGCGATCCCTTCGACTGCGGCTGGTATGCTTCACAGACCTCGCTGGACAAGGGCTGCCTCACTCTTTCCATAGACAGGGACTACACCGGAAAGTATAACTATGCGGGTGCCGAGTACAGAACAAACGACTTCTATCACTACGGATACTACGAGACATCTATGCAGGCTATCAAGAACGACGGCGTTGTATCTTCGTTCTTCACCTACACGGGCAAGTCGGATAATAATCCGTGGGACGAGATCGATATAGAGATCCTCGGAAAGGATACCTATCAGGTACAGTTCAACTATTATACCAACGGTCAGGGCAAGCACGAGTATATGCACAATCTCGGCTTTGACGCATCACAGGGCTTCCATACCTACGGCTTTGACTGGCAGCCTGATCATATCACATGGTATGTAGACGGAAGGGCGGTATATACTGCGCGTGAAAACATACCCAATACAGCAGGCAAGATAATGATGAACACATGGCCCGGAAGAGGCGTTGACGGCTGGCTCAACCACTACAACGGAAGAACTCCTCTTACCGCATACTACCAGTGGGTAACATACAATCAGGGCGGTCCTTCAAACAATAACAACAATCAGAACCAGAATCAGAATCCCTGGGAGCAGGGAAATCAGAACCCATGGGGACAGGGTAATCAGAACCCATGGGGACAGGGTAATCAGAATCCATGGGAGCAGGGTAACCAGAATCCCTGGGGACAGGGCAACCAGAATCCATGGGAGCAGGGCAACAATGATCAGCAGCAGAATCAACAGCAGAACAATTCAACACCTTCGGGCATCACGGATTATGGCACTGCAATGGACAGCAGCGCAACAATGATCTCTGATTTCCGTACCGGCAATGCGGGAGATTTCTTTGCTTCCGACGGTTGGACAAACGGAAGCCCCTTTGATTGCTGGTGGTATGAAAGGAATGCTGTAATAAAGGGCGGCTGCCTTGAACTCAGCATAAACCAGAAGTGGTCGAACGATCAGAAAAGTGACTGGAATCCCCGCTATTCCGGCGGTGAGTTCCGTACAAGGAATTTCTATCACTACGGCTACTATGAGACATCTATGCAGGCTATCAAGAATGACGGCGTTGTATCCTCGTTCTTTACCTACACAGGCGAGTCCGACAATAATCCGTGGGACGAGATAGATATTGAGGTCCTCGGCAAGGATACCACAAAGGTACAGTTCAACTACTATACCAACGGTCAGGGCAAGCACGAATATATGCACAATCTGGGATTTGATGCTTCCGAGGGGTATCATACATACGGCTTCGACTGGCAGCCTGACCATATCACATGGTATATAGACGGAAAGGCTGTATATACCGCATATGATAACATACCCAGGACGGCGGGCAAGATCATGATGAATGCATGGCCCGGACTGACAGTTGATGAATGGCTCAATGCCTACAATGGCAGAACTCCACTTACTGCCCGTTATCAGTGGGTGACCTACAAGAAGTGATAAGGGAATAGCAATAATTGCACAATGAAAAACTGTCATTATATTATTATAACAGGGGCTGTACGAATGTACAGCCCCTGCTTGCAAATAAAAAAAGCTGCGGAAAAACCGCAGCCTGTGATCATGTATGCTCTGATATTTTGTAAAGGGTCTTGAACTCGGTTGGAGTGCAGTTCTTAGCCTTCTTGAAGGCTCTGTTGAAGGTGGTGAGGCTTGCGAAGCCTGCTCTCATAGCGACCTCGGTGACAGAGAGATTAGGGTCGATGAGCAGACGTTCTGCCGCCTTTATACGCTTGCTGTTTATATACTGTATGTAGGAAACGTTGTTGTACTTCTTGAAAATGCGCGAAAAGTGATATTTGCTGTAGCCTGCTATGGAGGCGATCTTCTCGAGAGGTATCTCGTACATATAATTCTGATTGATGTATTTCATGACCATGCCGAACTTGCGTGAGTCGTCGCGGCCCGCCGGATCTCCCGTAAATGCGTCGGCTGCCACTGTCAGCTGATACTCGCGGACGGCGGTGAGCATTTTTACGAGACACAGATATATCTTAACGTCTGCAAGAGCAGATTTTGAATAGTATTCGGAATAAATATCAAGGATACTTTTGCGCGAAAGGATATATAGCTCCTTGCTGACATCAGGCGTGATATGGAAAGCTTCGGAGAAAACCGGCATGATAGCGTCAAGGGCTGCGACATCGCTTAGCATACTGTTATCGCACTGGAAGATGATGCGTCTGCCTTCCTGAGCGGGCATTGAGTGCAGCTCGCCGGGAGGTATGATGATGATCTCCTTTTCGTTAAGATGATAGTCCATGCCTCCTGCCGTGACAGTAAAACCGTTGTGAAGAGGGATTATGACCTCAACGGCGTTGTGCCAGTGGGTAGGATAGTGCTCTATCTCATCGTTGTCATACAGCTTGACAAATCGTTGATTTTCGTATTCGACTGTCTCGTAATCACCCGATAGATTCTTAATCATGATAAGCCTCCTTGACCAAAAATTGTTGTGAATTTTCTGTCAATATTGATAGTCTCCCGTACTTTCCTTGTTTATTATACACTATTGCGATAGTATTTGTAAAGTGAGTTTGAATAAATTGTGCAATCTTAGCAATTCTTGATTAAACAGCCGCAATATTTGATTAGTATAAATTAGTGATGTGTTATATAATAGCATATAGAGCAAACGAAAGGTGATGTGTGATGTCTGTTAAATGCTATGAGACCGACTACAAGAATTACGGAAAATGCCTTTGTCTGGACAACGGCAATATCAAACTCATTGCCACCATCGATGTAGGACCGCGGATAGTATTCTTCGGTTTCTGCGGCGGCGAAAACGTGCTCTTCGAGGATATTGACAGAAACTTTTACGAGATCAACAACGGCTACGGCGTATGGTACGCCTACGGCGGCCACAGGATATGGGTCGCTCCCGAGGTTATGCCCGAGACTTATATGCCCGATAATGCACGGGTAGAGTCCTCGTTTGACAACGGTACACTAACTCTTACTCCTGCCGAAACAAAATTCGGCAAGCAGCTGAGAATAAGGATCACAATGGACGACAGCTGTACAGTAAAGATCGAGAACAGCATTACCAACTGCTCGGACAAGCCGGCAAAATTTGCTCCATGGTCCGTTACGGGGCTTGCGGCGGGCGGAACGGAGATCATCCCCCTTTGCAGAGATGACAACGGATTCCTTCCCAACAGAACAATGGCTCTTTGGAGCTACTCCGATATAAAGGACGAAAGATTCACACTTGCAGACAAGTATGCACTGCTCAGACAGGACCCTGCGGTAAGAAAAGCCTTTAAAGCGGGATTCAACGTTACTGACAGGCAGATAATATATGTAAACGGCAGACGTATATTCCGGATGTGCTTTGACGGATATGAAAAGACCGAATATCCCGACTTCTGCTGTAATTTTGAAACTTACACAAACAACCTTTTCCTTGAATGTGAGCTGCTGGGAGAGCTGAGAAGCTATCTGCCCGGTGAAACGGCTTCCATCAGCGAAACATGGGAGCTCAGCTCGACCGAGTGGAACTCCGATAAGGTGATAAGTGAGTTTATAAGTAAAATATAACGAAAGGAGAATGCTTGTGGAAAAGTATTTGGATGAAGCATTGTCCGCACTTGAAAGAGCCGAAGACCTTACAGACAGGCTTTCGGCTGAGGAAAAAGCTGAACAGCTCAAGTACGACGCTCCCGCAATTGACAGGCTGGGGATTCCTGCATATAACTGGTGGAGCGAGGGGTTACACGGTGTGGCCAGAGCAGGTTCTGCAACGATGTTTCCGCAGACTATAGGCCTTGCGGCAATGTTCGATGAGGAATCAGTTCGAAAAGCAGGAGAGGTGACCTCTCTTGAAGCAAGAGCAAAGTACAATGAATATTCCGCGCATGAAGACCGCGACATATATAAAGGCCTTACGCTGTGGTCGCCGAATGTGAATATATTCCGTGATCCGAGGTGGGGCAGAGGCCAGGAGACTTACGGAGAGGATCCGTTCCTGACGACCCGTCTGGGAGTCGCTTACGCAAAGGGACTTCAGGGCGAGGGCAAGGTTCTCAGAACAGCTGCCTGCGCAAAGCATTTCGCAGTACACAGCGGTCCCGAGGCTATAAGACATGAGTTCAATGCAAAGGCGACCGCAAAGGATATAACAGAAACATATCTGCCCGCCTTTGAAGCGCTTGTGAAGGAGGCTAAGGTTGAGAGCGTCATGGGCGCTTACAACCGCGTCAACGACGAGCCTGCCTGCGCAAGTAAATTCCTTATGAACAAGCTGGAAGAGTGGGGCTTCGACGGACATTTCGTTTCCGACTGCTGGGCTCTCAGAGACTTCCATACAAATCACGGCGTTACCAAGACCGCGCCCGAGTCCGCTGCACTGGCTCTCAAAACAGGCTGCGACCTCAACTGCGGCAATACATATCTTCACCTTCTTATCGCTCTTAAGGAGGGCCTTATCACCGAGGAGGACCTCAGAAAGGCCTGCGTTAAGTTGATGAGAACAAGGGTGAGACTGGGAATGTTTGACAAGTCCACGGAGTATGACGGACTTGACTATGAGACCGTAGGCTGCGAGGAGCACAAGAAGTTCTCTCTTGAGTGCTCAGAGAAGTCCATGGTGCTGCTTAAGAACAACGGTATCCTGCCGCTTGACGGCAGCAAATACAAGACCATCGGCGTTATCGGACCCAATGCAGACAGCGTTCCCGCGCTGGAGGGCAACTATAACGGAAGAGCCGATGAGTATGTAACCTTCCTCAGCGGCATACGCGAGGCTTTTGACGGAAGAGTTTATTTCTCCGTCGGCAGCCACCTTTACAAAGACAGATGTATGCAGCTCGGACTTCCCGATGACAGGATTTCCGAGGCGGAGATAGTTGCAGAACATTCCGACGTAGTGGTTCTCTGCGTCGGTCTTGACGCTACTATAGAGGGTGAAGAGGGCGATACCGGAAACGAATTCTCGTCCGGCGACAAGAACGACCTGAGACTTCCCGAGTCTCAGAGAAAGCTTGTCAAGGCTGTAATGGCCAAGGGCAAGCCTGTTATAATAGTAACTGCCGCAGGCAGCGCTATAAACGTGGAGGCGGACTGCGATGCGCTCATTCATGCGTGGTATCCCGGTCAGTTCGGAGGCAGGGCACTTGCCAATATACTTTTCGGCAAGGTATCACCTTCTGGAAAGCTTCCCGTTACATTCTATGAGGATGCTTCAAAGCTTCCCGATTTTTCGGATTACAGTCTGAAAAACCGTACCTACAGATATGCCAAGGACAATATACTTTATCCCTTTGGCTTCGGACTTACTTATTCCGAGACAGAGTGCTCGGAGCTCTCCTTTGAAAACGGTGTCGCTTCCGTAAAGATTACCAATACGGGCAGCCGTGCAACGGAGGACGTAGTCCAGTTCTATATCAAAGCTTATTCGGAGAACGCAGTTCCCAACCACAGCCTCTGCGGCTTCAGAAGAGTCGCACTTGACGCAGGTGAGAGCAAGACCGTACAGGTCAATATCCCTGAAAGAGCCTTCATGGCGGTCAATGAAAAGGGCGAATGGGTAAAGGAAGGCAGCGAATTTACTCTTTATGCGGGTACTTCACAGCCTGACGAGCTCAGCGCTAAGCTGACGGGAAAAGAATGCAAAGCTCTGAAAATAAAACTATAACGGAGGAAAAAATGGAATTTTTCAACAATATCGGTAAGATCCAGTACAAAGGAAAAGACAGCACCGATCCCCTCTCATTCAAGTATTATAACCCTGATGAGATCATCGATGGAAAGAAGATGCGCGATCATCTGAAGTTTGCGCTTTCATGGTGGCACACAATGGGCGGCGACGGAACAGATATGTTCGGCTGCGGCACCACAGATAAGACCTGGGGTCAGTCTGATCCCGCTGCAAGAGCTAAGGCTAAGGTAGATGCAGCTTTCGAGATCATGCAGAAGCTCTCTATCGACTATTTCTGCTTCCATGACCGTGATCTCTCTCCCGAGTACGGCAGCCTTGCAGAAACAAACGCTCAGCTGGATATAGTAACAGATTATATCAAGGCTAAGCAGGCTGAGACAGGCGCAAAGTGTCTCTGGGGCACAGCAAAGTGCTTCGATCACCCCAGATTCATGCACGGTGCAGGTACATCTCCTTCTGCTGATGTATTCGCATTCTCTGCTGCACAGATCAAGAAGGCTCTCGAGGCTACAGTAAAGCTCGGCGGAAACGGTTACGTTTTCTGGGGCGGACGTGAAGGCTATGAGACTCTTCTCAATACAAACATGGGTCTTGAGCTTGACAATATGGCTCGCCTTATGAAGATGGCAGTTGAGTACGGCCGTTCTATCGGCTTCAACGGCGACTTCTACATTGAGCCCAAGCCCAAGGAGCCCACAAAGCATCAGTACGACTTCGATACCGCAACTGTTCTGGGCTTCCTCAGAAAGTACGGTCTCGAAAAGGACTTCAAGATGAACATCGAAGCAAACCACGCTACACTTGCTCAGCACACATTCCAGCATGAGCTCTGTGTTGCAAGGATCAACGGCGCATTCGGTTCAATCGACGCAAATCAGGGCGATATGCTCCTCGGCTGGGATACAGACCAGTTCCCGACCAACGTTTATGATACAACAATGTGTATGTACGAGGTTATCAAGGCAGGCGGCTTCACAAACGGCGGTCTCAACTTCGACGCTAAGGCTCGCAGAGGAAGCTTCACTCCCGAGGACATCTTCTACAGCTACATTGCAGGTATCGATGCATTTGCACTCGGATTCAAGGCAGCCCGTAAGCTCATTGAGGACGGTCGTATCGACAAGTTCATCGATGACAGATACTCTTCATGGAAGAGCGGCATAGGTGCCGACATCATTGCAGGCAAGGCAGACTTCGCAGCACTTGAAAAGTATGCTCTTGAGAAGGGCGAGGTAACCGGCTCACTCTCAAGCGGCAGACAGGAGATGCTCGAGTCTATAGTTAACAACGTTCTTTTCAGTCTGTAAAGGCTGTAAGATAGTATCAAATTTTCATAATTTGGAGGTCAAGAAAAATGAAAAAGGCATTATCAATCATTTCAGCATTAGCACTTCTTGCAACAGCTACAGCTTGTGGTTCAAAAGAAGGAACAAGCAGCAGCGCACCTGCTGATCCCAGCAGCAAGACAGAAGAT
>JAFWSI010000072.1 GCA_017519415.1 Ruminococcus sp. | reverse complement strand
CTGTACAGCTTCCTCGGGGAACATATGCGTTTCTGCCCATCCGTTGTCATACTGTCCCGAATCTGCAAGCATCAGCTCCGTTTCTCCGAAGCGTTCAAAAACCTGTTTAAATACATCGTAGTAGCCTGTGTCACCCGTATAGTAAATGCTGTGATCGCTGTTTTTGATATACAGACCGCCCCAGAGGGTCGCATTCATTTTCAACGGATTTCTGCCTGTGTAATGCTGTGCGGGAGTAAGAGTGTATGTAATTCCGTCAAGCTCGATGCTCTCCCACCAGTACAGAGGGTGCAGCTTGCTCTCATCAACGCCCCAGCCTTTCAGTATCACGTCAATGCCGAGCGGAACGACATAGTGGCTCACTCTGCCGTCTATCGCCTTGATGACATTATAATCAAGATGATCGTAATGGTCGTGGGATATGAAAAGCACATCAATATCGGGGACATTTTCTGTTTCGAGCGCAAGCTCGGAAAAACGCTTCGGGCCGGCGAATCCCACAGGGGATGAGCGTTCACTCAGCACGGGATCAATAAAGATATTCTTATCTCCGAGTTGAATAAGCGAGGTGGAATGTCCGAGCCAGGTGACTTTTAGTTCACCCTCGGAGGCACGGGCTATGCTCTCGATCTTATCAGTCGGTATCGTTTTTTCCGGAACAGTCAGATCGCTTTTATCATCCTGATCTCCTGTCATTACTGTAAAGTCATTCTCGTTGTGAAATTGCTTGTCATAATACAGGTCGGTTTTTTCGGCGTATAATTGTTGTTCATCCTTCCCCGGTGTATCTCCTATCGGAGGATAGAATTTCAGGAACAGCAAGCCTATTATGACTATTACTGCAAGAACTATCATTATTATCAGGAGAACCTTCCCGCATATCTTCAGTGCTTTCATTATGGTCACCACCTTGTATTTTTATCCTTCCTGTGAACAATTTTATTTCAGGTATTCGTTATAGAACGCTTCGAGCTTGTCAAACGGGATGACCTTCTTTTCACCGCCGTCATACAGATCGGTATGAGAAGCGCCTTCGATAATAAGAAGTTCCTTGTTATCGGTGTATTTGCTGTCCTTCGTCATATTCTCGTAAGCGTCCCTGCCGAAATAACAGGAGTGGGCTTTTTCACCGTGAACGATCAGCACAGCGGAGCGTATCTCATTACTGTACTGCAATATCGGCATATTGATGAACGACATACAGCCGATCACATTCCAACCGCTGTTGGAGTTGAGAGAACGGGGGTGATAGCCTCTCTCGGTCTTGTAGTAGGCGTGATAATCCTTGACGAAATAAGGTGCATCATCGGGCAGAGGATCAACAACACCGCCTGCACGGACATATTCACCGCTTGCATAATCCTTTGTACGCTGGGCATTTATAGCGACCTTCTTTTCATAGCGCTTTTCTTCGCTGTCCTCAGAATCAAAATATCCCTTTGAAGCGACTCTTGTCATATCATACATCGTGGAAGCGACAGTTGCCTTGATACGGGTATCCAAAGCCGCCGCATTGATCGCCATACCGCCCCAGCCGCATATGCCGAGGATACCGATCCGCTCGGGATCGACATTATCCTGCACAGAGAGAAAGTCAACGGCTGCGGAGAAATCTTCGGTGTTGATGTCGGGAGAAGCCATATATCTCGGCTGTCCGCCGCTTTCGCCTGTAAAAGAAGGATCAAAGGCGATCGCCAGAAAACCACGCTCTGCGAGTGTCTGCGCATACAGACCGCTGCACTGTTCCTTGACCGCACCAAACGGACCGCTGACAGCTATTGCAGGGAGCTTGCCCTCTGCACCCTTCGGGATATACATATCTGCGGCAAGCGTGATACCGTAACGATTATGGAAAGTGACCTTCTTGTGATCGACCTTATCGGACTTCGGGAAAGTCTTGTCCCATTCAGTGGTTAAAGTCAGCATCTCGTTTTTCATGTTCAGTACCTCCTCAGATATTTCTGCCCATATCGTAGGCTTCTTTTAGTTTTGCGTTATCGTTTATCTCTCCCGGCTTGGTAACACCGCCGCAGAACAGTGTGCCGACCAGCTTTGCCTTTTCAAAGCAGTCCACCCAGCCCTCAATACCGGAGAAAGCCTTTTCGGGAACGTGTTCCTCTTCTTCGGCTGCCGCAGCAAGAGCATAGATCTCCCTGAACTGATAATCGGAAGAATACAGCGGATTCGCTCTGTCGAGCATGGTTTTCAGGATACCGCTCATTTCGTAGTAGTAGATCGGTGTTGCAAACACAAGCACATCGGCGTGAAGCATCTTCTCACGGATCGCATCAGCATCGTCGTGCATAAAGCAACGCTGTGTTTTCTGACAGGCAAGACAGCCTACACAGAACTTGATCTCCTTGTCTCGCAGAGATACAAGCTCCACCTCATGTCCTGCCGATTTTGCACCCTCTGCAAAAGAAACTGCAAGCAGTTCGGAGTTTGAGTTTTTTCGCAGACTTGATGATATAACGAGTACCTTCTTCATAGTGTATCCCCTGCTTATTCTTTCAGGGAGAGCGTAACAGTCACATCGCCCTCACCGAATAATGATTCTAATTCTTCCTGCGTTGTGTTTTCGATATGTCCGAGTTTTGTATAGCTCCACGAATTGGAGTTATAGAATATCGTCATCTGATCTCCCTGATAGAGCATTATATCGCCCGGCTCAGTTGATACTTGTTTATCAGACTTAGTGAGAGACCACGGAAGGTCTCCGACCTTTTCAAATCCG
>JAFWSI010000071.1 GCA_017519415.1 Ruminococcus sp. | reverse complement strand
GCCGAAGCTCTCGTATGACTTGGGTATCGTAAAGTCGGCAAGGTTCTTGCACTCTGCAAAGGCATACTTACCTGCCGATTTTATGCTGCCGTTGTCGGGAAGCGCAGTTATGGGCGTTCCGTAGTAAGCATATTCACCCAGCGAGGTCACCGTCTTGGGGAGCTTTACCTCCGTAAGTGAAGAACAGTTCCAGAATGCATAGCCTCCGATGGAAGCTGCCTCTGTTCCGCTCAGGTCTATCACTTTAAGGGTAGTCATATGGGAGAATGCATATGCAGGTATCTTTTCTCCGCCCGTTATGGTTATCTTCTCGATAGCATAGTCTTCAAAATTATGATTTGCATTTACCCAGCCGTCACCATTGTAGTATATGAACAGATCAGCTACTGATTCATTCCAGTCTGTACCGTTGTCAGCTTCTGTATATGTCTTTGCCGTTGCAGCATAGGGCAGGGTAAGCTCCTTAAGAGCTTTACAGCCGCTCAGGAACTGAGGAGCCATATAAGTCACCGTATCGGGGATAGTGAGCTCTGTGATCCCCGTGAAGCCGTTGAATAAACGCGCACCGATACGTGTGATGACAAGTCCGTTTTCAGCGTCCTCATTCTCAAACACGATCTTCGTGATCGCAGCCGCATTTACAAAGGGAGTCCTGCTGAAATCCCTTATTTCGCCGTATCCGTGAATGTGCAGGGACCCGTCGCTGTAAACGTCGCCGACGATATTCTCGCCCAGCTCCACCGTTTCCATGATCTCGGTATCGTCTGCATTCTCCTGAGCGCTCCCCTCTTCATCGGCTATCAAATTAACAGCCGGTATTGAAAGAGATGTCCCGCTCAAAAGGTCTGTCACATCTTCTTCTGAAAGCTTTTGAATAATGTCGTCTTCGTGTGTCACTACACTTTCGGTGACCTCATAGCTGACGTCCTTATCTGACTGAACGCCGCCTGCTGCCGAGCTCTGACTGCCGTTTTCCGAAACAGCCCATGCGCTCTGCAAGCCGGTCCCCGAAGTGATTGCCGATGAGCACAGTACGGTACTGAGCACGCCGGCAATTATTCGCTTGAACATTTTCATCACTCCTTGTATTTTTATATTGCTATTTATTCACAAATTACAATATATGTAAATTATATGTCATATTATACATAAAGTCAATACAAATGAGCATTTGTTTATATTTATACCAATTTTTTTGTGCTTTTTGACGAAAAAACAAAACATAAGCTCCCCGGTCACTTCCTGAGCCCTCAAATAAAAATGGAAAGGCTCCTCAGGGGAGCCTTTCACTGTATTTTATAACCGATTTTGATAAGTCCGGCACAGATCTCAAAGACTGTCTGTCTTCCCGAGGAGATACTCCTGTATGCGCAGGGCGTCTCTGGTCGTGATACCGGGAGAAGCCGTATCAACGTCACCGTTATCTGCTCCCTGCTTTGTGAGTGCCGCACTGTCGGAGCCGCCTACACCGTACTTGTTCGGGTTGGCAATGGACTGCATTATGATTATCGCATCGCTCATATCTATGAGGCCGTCGCAGTTGGCATCGCCCTTTTTACCGGATATTCCTTCCGACGTGGCCGTTACGGTAGTTGTATCGGTCTGATCCAGCGCCGAGAATCTGAAATTGTATTTATTTGCATACTCTTCGGCAGTAGAGCCTGAATATCCGTATATAACCGGTTTTTTGTCCTCATCCTCAAGAGAATAACTTATAAACAGCTCTTCAGAATCACAGATCCTGCATTTCGGATTGAGAATATATACCGATTCAAGACTGCTGCAATCCAGACAGACATTGTCCGGGATATAATTCAGCGACTTCGGAAATGTGACCGATCTGAGACTTGAGTCGAAGCTGAATAAGTTTTTGCCTACGCTTGTCAGCGATCCGGGAAGGTTTATTTCTTCAAGGCTCTCACACCACCAGAAAGCATTGTCGCATATTTCTGTGACAGAATCTGGTATATCTATCCTTTTAAGTTTCGGGCAGCACTGGAAAGCCGCCTCTCCTATCAATGTGACCTTATCCGGGATAGTTACCGAAGTAAGGCTGTCGCAGTGATAAAATGTATATTTATTGATCCTTGTCAGCGAAGCGGAAAGCTTTATTTCCTTCAATCCCGTACAGCCGCCGAAAGCAATTTCTCCTATACTTAAAACAGAATCGGGAATGGTCAGCGATGTAAGACCGGTACAGCCGCTAAAAGCCCCGTTGCCAATAACCGTAACGGTATCGGGTATGGTCAGAGACGTGAGGCCTGTACAGCCTTTGAAAGCATTTTCTCCTACAGTCAGAAGGCCGTCGGGAAGCTCCAGTGATTTGATAAAGATACACTTTTTGAATGCATCATGGCCGATGCTTGTAATGGTTTTCGGGATAGTAATTTTTTCCGCTTTGTAACAGTGAGAGAAAGCATTGTCGAACAGCTCCGTAACGGGAAGTCCTTCAAAAGTGTCCGGAATGACGATCTCGGTATCATTGGACTCATATACTCCCGCCATTACATGATCCTCGTATACCCCGTAATAATAATCGCCGTCAAACACGATCTCATATGTTTCCGCTGCGCGGACCGCGGCAGGACTGCCGCTGCCTGCGGAAGCTCCGCATATCATAACCGCCGACATGAATGCCGCTGCAATTTTTTTGAATTTCAAAATATATCCTCCTTTTCCGTATGACATATAAATGCATGCCGGATATCTGGATTATACCATATTCTCAGAGCAAAAGCAATTCATTTTTTGCCGTTTTCAGGCATTCGCGGAACAGATTGACATATCAGCGGCTGTATAGTAAAATAAAGACACGAAGATAATCCAGAAATGATATATAAATGACACATCTCCGTGATATAATCAGGATAAAGAGCAAAGGAGTAGCATGGATATGAAAATACTGCTTATAGAGGACGACTTGCAGATATGCAGGGTAACAACAAAATACTTTACCAATAAATGCGCTGAGATAACAGAGGTACATAACGGCAGCGACGCCCTTGAGCTGGCAGAGAGCGGACTTGAAGACTACTCTGTCGTGCTCCTTGACGTAATGCTCCCGGGAGCCGACGGCTTCACGGTATGCCGTGCCATAAGACGCCGCAGCGACGTCCCCGTCATCTTCATAACCGCAAGAGGTCACGAGGAGGATATACTCCACGGCTACGATCTGGGCTGCGACGATTATATAGTAAAGCCCTTCCTGCTTTCCGCTCTTTACGCAAAATGCTCTGCCATGGCAAAACGTGCCGCAGGCGGCTCCGGCAGCGTTATATCCTGCGGAGCAATAAGTCTTGACACGAGGAAGCTCACCTGCTCCGTAAACTCCGGGGAGGTGGAGCTCACACCCAAGGAGTTCGCCATACTCAGCTATCTCATGAAGCATCAGGGCTGGATAGTCGATCGCGACACCCTGTTGAACAAGATATGGGGAGAGGACTTTTTCGGCATTGACCGCGTAGTCGACAATACCATAAAGCGGCTCAGAAAAAAGCTGGGAAACGCAGGCGCTCAGATACATACCGCCATAGGCAGAGGCTACAGGCTGACAGACAAATAAAGGAGATGAGCCTATGAAAAAGAGATCAAAAAAAGAAAAACGTGAGACCCTGCCGAAGCTGCTGCTGAAGTCCTTTTCCGTCGCAGCTGCACTGTGTATAGCCTTTGCGGCAGGTTTCTGGAATTATCTCGAGGATCGCGTCAGACATATGTGCACAAACGACCTGAACACGGTCGTTTCCTCAGTACAGGGCCACGCCGCGAGCATTGACGAAAACAGGGACAGCCGCTTCAAAATGGCAGAATTCAGCAGCTATCTCACAAAGTATGTTTATTATGATATAATGTTGGATGACCCGCTGAGCTCCGGGAAATACCTGCATATAGCCCCGAGATATACTCCCGACTGCCATGCGGTGGCCGTCGTTACCGACATGGACGACAATATCGTGACCGCCAACCGCTGGACAATGCAGACCCATCTTTACTTCGGCAAGGACGATCCGGATAACGGAAACTATGTCTGTGACGAGAAGGTCTTCGATATTCCGGGCGTAAGGCAGGCCTACAGCGATTACAGAGAGCTCTCAAAGGAAGAAAGCTCAAATATATATTTGAATATGGAGCTCGAAAGTGCCTACATTAACCGCGAGAATCACACCTTTATACTTCACAGGGGAAAAATGGAGCTTAAAGAATGGAAAAAGGATACCTCCGCCGTTGAAGAAATAAGCGAGACCGTTCTGAGAACAAAAGAGATAGATATAACCATAGATGATGACAGCTTTGAACTTCTTGAGCTGTCACGATTCTCCAAAAAGGAGCCGCCCTCATATACACTGTTCGGCTTCTGGGGAGAGGAGCAGGAATTCCTTGACCTTTTTGAAAAGGATCATTATCACACCAGCTTCCCCGATTACCCCGAGGGCGGCTTCAGGATCCCCGAAAGTGACACGGATCTGTACATGGTAAATCAATCCCAGATCTATATGGATCATGAGCAGTATTTCGTTTATATCCTGTTCCTTGTGAATTACAAGACTCCCGAATTCATGCATTTCTATTGGAAATACGTTATCCTGTTCAGTCTGGGAGTATTACTGCTAACGGCGCTGTACTGCTGGCGCAGGAACGTGTCAAACAAGGCGAAGTACGCCATGGAGGACTACCGCCGCGACCTGACCAATCACCTTGCCCATGACATAAAAACTCCCCTCATGGCTATCGGAGGATATACCGAAAACATCATGGAGGGAAAGCTGACAGCTCAGGAGCAGCAGCAATATCTCGGCGCAATTCTTGACAATATAGCATTTACCGACTCCATAATAAACCGTACCCTATTCCTAAACAGCATCGGGAGCAGCTCAGATACAAAACCCGAAAAGATAGCCGTGGAAAAAACAGTTGAAGAAGCGGTAAAGAAATACGAGCCTCTGCTGAAAGAGAAGATCGTTTCCTTTACCCTGGAGGGAAGCTCCGTAATAAAAGCCGACCGCACTTCATTTGAAAAGATCATAGAAAATCTTGTGTCAAACGCCGTCAAGTACACTCCCGTAGGAGGAAGTATAAAGGTCAGGGCAGACCGCAAACGGCTTATAATCACCAACACCGTCGATAAAAAGCTCGACATCGGCGAGCTCAGGAAGCCCTTTGTACGGGGAGAAGAAGCCCGCAGCAATCTCGGCGGCAGCGGTCTCGGCCTGTCTATCGCAGAGCGTGCGGCTGTCCTGAACGGCTTCAGACTGGATATTTCCTGCACCGATAAGGAGTTCACAGCCGGACTGAAATACTGAAGCCCGGCCTGCACCGCCGTCCGTTTTGTCGGGCGGCGGCTTTTTTTGCGCATTCTAACGGATTTATGCGAATTTTTTTATTTTTCTATTGAAAAAAAGGAAATATTATGATATAATTGATTGTATATGTGGGAATAGCATTCTCATATAAGGCAAAGGTATTTCAAAAGCTTGAAAGGATGAAAAAAATGAAAAGAAGTTTTATGTGCTTTGCAGCTCTGTGTATGTCTTCTGTAATACTCGCAGGCTGCGGTAATTCCACACCCAAGAATCCCGTACACTCCATCGACGACCTCAACGGCAAGACCATAGGCGTTCAGCTCGGAACCACAGGCGACGCTCTTGCAGAGGACGTTGAGAACGCAAAGGTAGAAAAGTACAATAAGTATTCCGACGCAGTACAGGCTCTCTCTCAGGGCAAGATCGACGCTATCATCATCGACAGTGATACAGCCGAGGAATTCGTCAAGAAGAACAATAAGGTAGAGCTTCTCTCCGAGGGCTTCGCCGACGAGGAATACGCTATCGCCATGAAGCTTGACAATACCGCTCTCCAGAGCGAGATCAACGAAGCGCTCAGGACCCTCAATGACAACGGCACCCTCAGACAGATAAAAGACAACTACGACAGCGAGGACGCAGGCACCAAGGCCTATATCTCTCCCGAGGGCACAGACCGCAGCAAGGGAAAGCTGGTAATGGCTACAAACGCTGAATTCCCGCCCTATGAATTCAAGAAGGGCACAGATATAGTAGGCTTCGACGTTGATATGATGACAGCAGTATGCGACGAGCTGGGCTATGAGCTCCAGATCGAGGATATGGCATTCGATTCCATAATCCCTGCCGTACAGTCAGGCAAGGCAGACGTAGGCGTTGCAGGTATGTCTGTAACTCCTGACCGTGAGAAGAACGTCCTCTTCTCGGATACATACACCACCACTCATCTTGTTGTAATGGTCAGAAAGGATTGACGGACAATGAGTTTTACGGAAAGCTTCCGGCAGAATTTTATCGAGGATGACCGCTGGCAGTACCTTACGGAGGGCCTTAAGACTACTCTTGTAATAACCTTTTTTGCCGTCCTGATAGGTATGGTGCTGGGCTTTATAGTGGCTGTGATACGTTCAACCTACCTCCGCACCAAAAAGCTCCTCATCCCCGATCTTATATGCCGTCTTTACCTTACGGTAATAAGAGGAACTCCTGTTGTAGTTCAGCTTCTTATAATTTACTTCGTTATCTTTGCAAGCGTTCCCATATCCAAGACGCTGGTGGCGGTCATCGCCTTCGGCATAAATTCGGGCGCCTACGTTGCAGAGATAGTAAGAGGCGGTATAATGGCTGTTGATATTGGTCAGCTGGAAGCGGGCCGCAGCCTCGGTCTGAACTATCGTCAGACCATGGTGTCGATCATTCTCCCGCAGGCTCTGAAAACAGTTTTGCCTGCACTGGCGAACGAAGCTATCGTTCTCCTCAAGGAAACATCTGTTGCGGGATATATCGCTATCGCCGACCTCACAAAGGGCGGAGACATCATACGCTCCCAGACCTTTTCGGCGTTCATGCCCCTTATCGCAGTTGCGCTGATATATCTCACAATGGTGATCATACTTTCACGCCTCGTAAACCTGCTCGAAAGGAGGCTGACCAGGAATGATAAGCGTTAAGGACCTGAAAAAGGAATTTCACGGCACACCTGTGCTTCGGGGTATAACCGAGCATATCGAAAAGGGTGAGAAGGTCGTTATCATAGGGCCCTCGGGCTCCGGAAAGAGCACCTTCCTGCGCTGTCTCAATCTCATGGAAAGGCCTACCTCGGGTGAGATATGGTTTGACGGACAGGAACTCACAAAGCTCCGCGACCGCGACATAAACCATGTACGGCAGAGAATGGGAATGGTTTTCCAGCATTTCAACCTCTTCCCTCACCTGACTATAAGGAAGAACATCACACTCGCTCCCGTAAAGCTCAGACTCATGTCTCAGGAGGAAGCGGATAAAAAAGCGGAGGAGCTCCTCAGGCGTGTGGGACTTCCCGACAAGGCGGAGGATTATCCCGCCAGCCTTTCGGGAGGACAGAAGCAGCGTATCGCTATCGCACGCGCTCTCGCCATGAATCCCGAGGTAATACTCTTCGACGAACCCACCTCGGCTCTCGACCCCGAAATGGTCGGTGAGGTTCTCGCTCTTATGAAACAGCTTGCTGACGACGGCATGACCATGGTAGTAGTAACTCACGAAATGGGCTTTGCAAGAGAGGTGGCTTCAAGGATATTATTTATGGCAGACGGCGTGGTCATGGAACAGAACACCCCCGACAAATTCTTCACACAGCCCGAAAGCCAGCGCCTTAAGGACTTTCTTTCAAAGGTGCTTTGATATGACTGCCGAAATGACTATCACCCGCAACGGAGAAAAATATACAGTAATACTGTCCGAAAAGCTTTCGGAGCTTCCGGAAGCCGCCGCTGTAAGAGCGGAGGTCTTTATGGACGAACAGGGCTTTTCAGCGGAATTTGACGATACCGACGATATTTCAGTCCACGCGCTGCTGTTGAAGAACGGCACATCTGCTGCTGTTGGACGCGCATATGAAGATGAAAGCGAGCATTCGCTCATACACATAGGCAGGATAGCCGTGAGAGCAGCATACAGAGGTCAGGGACTCGGCTCTGTCATAGTCAGCGCCCTTGAGCAGTATGCTGCGGAAAAAGGCTATACAAAAGCTGTTCTTTCGGCGCAGGTACGCGTAAAGGGTTTTTACGAATCTCTCGGATACAGCGCTGAGGGTGAAGAATATATGGATGAATTCTGCCCTCATATCGCAATGAGCAAAAGCATTGCTCTATGACCCTTTTACCGGAAATGTTTTTTCCGGATTATTTTACAAAAATAAAGCTCCTTTTCCGCCGTGATGCGTGAAAGGAGCTTTTTCGTTAAAAACAGTGCGTCAGCATATCCGTCAGTGTAACACCCGGATCATAGATGTCTGCATTCTGATTTACTGCTTCCGGAATATGTTCAGCTGCTCTTATGTTCCGATTGCTGTTCTGCCTTCAGGAGCTTTTCCTTCTGAATATAGCGCTTCTTCAGCTGCTGATTCATCAGGGCGGTATGCTTTCTGTCCACAAGATAATGCACAAAGCAGGTAAAGAAATATATGAACACTACTGCAAGGAATGTCAGGAGCACTGAAAGAGGAGTGATCCTGCACCAGCCGAACATCTTCAGCATAATGACCGTAATGGCAAATATAAGCATAAAATGTGTCACCCACAGTGCCATTGAGATTCTGACACTTTTAGGATCGAAACAGAGTAGTACAGCTGTCGGCAGAGCAGTTATAAATCCCGCAAGGAGTATCTGCCACAGTATAACGCTTT
The DNA here is from genome assembly GCA_017519415.1 of Ruminococcus sp. Classification (GTDB taxonomy): domain Bacteria; phylum Bacillota; class Clostridia; order Oscillospirales; family Ruminococcaceae; genus Ruminococcus. The sequence goes on along the minus strand of JAFWSI010000071.1, from coordinate 65,679 downwards.
CGATCTGCTGTCCCGAAGCGGTCAGAAATACCGCCGCCGCAATAAGCACGGCAGTCGTTATGTCAACAAAATAATGCAATAAAGAGATAAGAAATTCCTTTGCCATTATTCACCCTCCTGCATACCAAGCTTTGATTTAAGATTATGTACGTACTGCCGCGAGATAATGATCTTCTCGCCGTTTTTCAGATTAGCCTCGAGCTTTCCGCTGAAAAGAGGCGACAGAAAATCTATCTTTTCCATGTTGACTATCATGGACTTTGAACATCGTACAAAATCAAGAGGCGTATACATCTCCTCAAGCTCATAAAGCTTATACTTTATTTCGTAGACCTCCGAATTACAGTACGCAAAAACGCGGTTCTCATTGGCTTCAAAATAACATACGTCCTGATAATTCAGCCGGACTATCCGATCGTCTATATAGCCTGTGAGATCAGTCTTCGCTGTCTGGAATGAAAGCAGCATCGAGATCAGCTGCGGATCCGGCGAAGCGCACCTGACTATTACCACATCTTCCTCAGCGTTCTTCGGGGGTTCAATTATAATTTTCATGATCGGCCTCCGGTGTTATGATTATTATAGTTGTATTATTGGCTGGGTGTATTCGTCATATCTCAATTGAGCTGCCCTGACTGAGCTTGTATACCTTTATGCGGCTTTTAAGATAATCCTCAAATTCCGCTGTGTCGACCTCGGTGCTGAAGGGCGGGAAAGTGTCGTCAAAATGCGTGAGCATTACGGCTTTTGGCAGCAGCCTTTCGTAAATCCCCTTCGCAATGTCAAATATCTGCTCCGAACCCTGATAAGGAAACAGTGCAAGATCAACGGCTGTCGGGTAGTCGGTTCCTTCTGCAATGGCAAGGCTGCCCATTATCAGTATCCGTTTATCGTATACCTCAATGAGATAGCACAGGGACTCCTTCTTTTCGCGGCATGAGGTGAATTTCAGTATCTTTCTTATAACCCCCCTGCGGTTATTCCAGACGCGCTTGCAGAATATCGCCTTCAGACCGTCCCATAAGCTGAGCTTGATGTGGCTTCCTTTATAGGCGGTAATGCGGAAATCTCCGATGTTCAGAACAGTCCCGACTTTGATAAGGCGAAGGTTTTCCCTGCTCACGCCCTTTTTGCAGAGACTTCTGCATGGAGTCTCAGTGCAGTAAATCCTGTGCTCCGGGCGTACTATATCCCGCAGACTTCCGATATGATCGAAATGACCGTGGGTAATGATTATATCCTTGCAGCCGTCAAAGGAATCTTCCGGGATCTTTATCCTGCTGTCGGGCAGAGGAAAAAAGGGATCGATAAGGAGCTGCGAGCTTCCCGCAGTAATACGCACAGCAGCCGTGCCGTACCATGTTATATGTATGCTGTTTTCCTGCATAAGCAATCAGCTCCTTCGCTGTCCTTTTATTTTATTATATCACGGCAAATTCGTGAAATCAACAGAAAAAGTATTAAATTTCATACGAAAGCTCCCCTTTATGAGGAGCATTCCGTATGATCTGTTTTCATTCCGCAGAGCCGAGAGTCGTTCTTACTCCGAGGAGGTATTCCTGTATAGCGAGGGCGTCGCCGACTGTAAGTCCGTTGCCGTCAACGTCTGCATTTTTCCAGCCCTCTGCTGTGATATGAGAGGAAGCTGAACCGTTAATGCCATATGTGTTGGGGTTTGCGATAGCCTGCATTATCAGGACAGCGTCGGACATATCCACTAAACCGTCACAGTTGGCGTCGCCGGGCTTCTTCGCCGCCTGTCTGTCCCTGACAGTGAAGGTAATGGTCTTCTCCACGCCCTGAGATGATTTCACGATGACCTTGGATACGCCTGCCTTGACACCGGTTACCGTGAAGCGCGGCGTATGGTAGGGAGTTATGGCTATGCTGTTTCCAGTCATTATTGTGGGGTTGAGCAATGAAGCATCATTATTCCAGTTTAAAATAGCAACGTCAACGCTTTCTCCGACCTCCAATTCAGTCTTTTCGCAGGAGAGAGAGAATACGGGAGCTGTTGTTGTAGTGGTCGTAGCAGTTGTAGTTGTTGTAGTCGTGGAAGTAGTGGTCGTAGTAGTACCTGCTGCGGACTGTGACTTGCTTATTACGACTTTAGAGGCATAATTTCCCTGAGGATCGCTGATTGTCCTTGTACCTTCATGCAGGCAGACAACTCCGTTCTCGGGTGTTACTATCTCACAGTTGTTGAGCTCTATTTTCCCGAAACCGCCGACAGCCTCCTGGGTTTTGCTTGTGAGAGTGACATCAGAATTATTTATACTCAGATACATCCTCTCATACGTACGCTTTTCCAATGATGTGATAGCTCCGAATTGAGATTCGATGTTCAGGTCTGCGTCCTTTATATGCACGCTCACCCATGCGCCTATACCTATTTCTCCCGCTAAAACAGTGAGCTTTCCTTTAGTTGTCAGGTTCAGTAATTGATGGTTGTCGATAAACCAGGCATTCACACATGAAATTATAGTGTCAGAAGCAGTTGTGATCGTCAGACCTTGTATATGATTGTTGATAAGAGAAAGATTTGAATCGGTCTGGAAATTTCCGTTTATTGTAAGAGTATTGGTATTTTCGTCATAGGTGAAGATTCCGTCGCCCAGTATATCGGCCTTGTTGGAATCATATACCTGTTTTTCCAGTATCTGAAGAGCGTAGACTCTTTCAATGAGTACATCATGAACATATTCATTGCTGTTGTCCAGAATTGCGCCGTCTTCAATATTAAGCACTGTCCTTTTACTTGCGGAAGGATCAACAGGCTCACAGCCCTCAAGGGTCAGCTCCTTTCGGAAGTCCGTTATAGCAGGCAGCTGCTTGTTATTCTCATTCTTTGCTGTAACGTGTGAATCTTTGATCTCAAGAGAACATCTGTGCACAGAAGAGGGTGAATCACCGTCTGTTCCGCCTATAGCTGCCGCAGCGTGATCTGTATTGGTGTTCAGTACGTTTATCTTTGCATTTTGTATAGTCAGCTTACAATCACTGACAGATACAGTTCTTATACCGCCTTCAACATTAAGTACTCCGGGACCCGTTATCATAGTATCTGCCTTGATATACAGAGCGGGGTTAACGAACGGCTGCGTCAGGGTGGAGTCCTTTTCAACGCATATCTTCAGTCCTTCAATTCCTGCGTTTTCCAGCAGAGGAACAGGCATCTTGCCGCTGCACACAAGGTCTCCCTTTATGGTCAGAGTCTTTGTAGCATTGGAATAGCTGAAATTGCCGTCTCCCATAATATCGCCGGCATTTTCGCTTGTGACCTTTTTTCCGCAAAAATACAGCCAGTACTCCTCCACAGCATGGGCTTTAAGCGGTCTGACCGACATAAATGTGAGTGTCATGAGAAGTATGAGCACCGCCATGAATACGCATTTGCACCGTCTGATGAAAGCCACGGCACAGTTGTTGTTTGTTTCCTTCATAATAAAACCTCATTTCAAATTATTTAAGATCAGATACAGGTCCTCCCGCCGCTGTCCCCTAATATTTATAAGCACACATTGCACCGCGGGAGCCGAAAGCCTGCATTAACTTACAAATAAATTATATCATGAGGCTAAAAAAACTGTCAATGCAACTTACCCCCTCAAAAATGCAACTTACCCCTCAAAAAACGCAACTTACCCCCTCAAAAATGCAACTTGCTCAGATGCACGTAATATAGGCATTTCAAGTGGTGTGTAAAAAATCGTCCCGACAGCCAACGGGAAAAGCCCTGTTTTTTCGTCGAGAACAGCAGGAAATGAATCTGAAATTGCACTTCCACATTCTCTGTCTGTATGATACTATTTATTGAGCCTGTGAACCGGATATGCAATGAGCACTTGATGTAAAACACAGTGCCACGAAATCGGATAATACATACTATTGTACCGTATAGCGTTAAATAGTACTGGCAGCGTTAATTACAAAATTGTATTGTTCAAAAAACATGAGCAGACAAATTGTAAGTATTTTATCATTTTTCACATAAAAACCCCAATTATGCCCTCAAAATTTTCCTATTAAAAAATAACAAATTGTATTAAAACACTTGAATAATACTTTGCGATATGCTATAATATTGAGGATCGGGTAGTGCGGCCCGATCTCCTGACAATCAAGTTCTGACATGATCTGATGAGCATAGGTATTTGGGGATAATATCAATGAAAATCAGGAGGAAGAAATGAAAAAAACACTGAAGAACCGTTCCATTGCGGGAGCAGTATGCCTAAGCCTGTTAATGCAGACAGCAGCTCATCTTCCCGCAAACGCCGACACTAACGGACAAGTTACATTTAATGAGGTCTGTACCAAAAACTCGACCTATCAGACATCTTCGGGAAACTTCTCTGACTGGATCGAGCTTTACAACAGCAGCAGCACTGAAGCTGACATATCCGGATGGGGCTTAACGGATAAGGAAGCTGAGCCGTACAGGTATGTATTTCCAAATGGGACAAAGGTCCCTGCCAACGGAAGACTCCTTGTTGTATGTGACAGCGACGCCGCAAAAACCAATCCAAGCATAGCACCCTTCGGCCTGTCGGCTTCAGGCGAAACTCTTGTACTGACAGACTCCGCAGGCCAGACGGCACAGTCCATCACCTTCGGTGCTCTTTCCGAGAACACATCCTACGGACAGTACCCCGAAGGCAGCGGTCAATACTATACCCTCAGGTGTACTCCAAACCAGTCAAATACTGCTCCCGAGGGAAGCAACGCTGTACATCAGCCTGTTTTCTCCCATGACAGCGGTTTTTACGGAAGCGAATTCTCTCTTACCCTTACAGCCGATGAGGGCTGCGACATATACTATACAACTGACGGCAGCGATCCTGTAGCCGGCTCGAAAAAGTATACCGCACCCTTAACAATCAAGGATATGACAAATACAAGCAACCGCCTCAGCGCACGCACCGATATAGTTCCGAACGGTTCTGAAGCGCCCCGCGGAAATGTAGACAAAGCAGCCGTTATCCGTGCCGTTGCAGTTGACAGCAATGGACGCGCCAGCGAATACGTTACAAAGACTTTCCTGATAGGCAAGACAAATTCGGGCTACTACAAGAATATGAAGGTGGTATCCCTCGTTACCGATCCTGCCAATCTCTTCGATTACAATAAGGGCATTTACTGTCTCGGACGTGTGTATGATGAGAACAAAAACAACGGTGCCAAAAATGCGTGGGAATTCCGTGCCAATTATAGCATGAAAGGTAAGGAATGGGAACGCCCCGCAAGCTTCACCATGTTTGAGAACGGTCAGAAGGTTATCGAACAGAATGTCGGTATCCGTATCAAGGGTGCTTTTTCAAGATCTCTCGCACAGAAGAGCTTCAACGTATATACCCGTCAGGAATACGGCGCAGCTGAATTCGATTTCGATTTCTTCTCGGGCAAGGCTGTAAAAGCCACGAACGGCAAGTCTATCAAGAAATTTGACGGCATTGTGCTCCGTAACGGCGGAAACGACAACACAGGCGCCTTCTTCCGTGACAGCATTAACCAAAACCTGGTTACGGACAAGGCTTTCGCTTGTCAGGCGACCTCGGAATGTATCGTGTTGCTCGACGGCGAGTTCTGGGGTATATATCAGATACTCGAAAAGACCAATACAAGCTATCTCAGTGACCACTACGGAGTCAAGAAAAGCGACATTGCAGTAATAAAGAACGGTGCTCTTGAGGACGGCAGCGACAAGGATCTTAGCGATTGGCGCAATTTATGCAATGCAGCAGCAAACGGCACTATGTCCTATGATGAATTCTGCGAAAAAGTCGATATCCAGAGTTTTATGGACTATTTTGCAGCTCAGATCTACTGGGCGAACGCAGACTGGCCTCAGAACAACTACAGCGCATGGCGTTCAAAAGTCATTGACGAGTCCAATCAGTATTCCGACGGCAAGTGGAGAATGATACTCTTTGATACCGAGTCGGGACAGGGTCTCTACGGTTCAGAGGACAAGTCCTATTCCGCTGACTGCTACAGGCGTATCCGCGAAAACGGCAGTCAGCTTGCAAGAGTATTCAACGGACTTCTCAACTATGAAAGATTCAGACATAAGTTTTCAAGAACTATGATGGATTTTATAAACACAAGCTTTGAACCCAACAGGGTAAAAGATGTTATCAATAGCTACAGGTACAAATACAAGCAACAGGTAGCTGATACGTATTCCCGCTTCCATTCGGGAAGCTTGTCAGGTTCAAACGCCGAAAGACGCTTTGAAGGCGATATGAACACTGTTACCGAGTTCTACACACAGAGGCCTGCAGTTGCGGAACGTACCACAAGATCTGCCATGAGGCTTTCCTCCGAACCGCGCAGGCTCAATATAGTAAATTCAGCCGAAAGCGGAAGCATACTGCTGAATTCTCTCGATCTCGGGAAAATAAACAGCTGGAGCGGAAAGTATCATCCCGATTATGATCTTTACATCAAGGCTATCCCAGTTGAAGGCCGTGCCTTCTCACACTGGAAGATAAATAATGCAAGGATCACAAACGGGGATACTATCACGCAGTCCATCAAGATAAGACTTGAAGGCGATGCAACAGTAGAAGCTGTCTACAGAAACATAAACGATCCTGTACCTGAGACTACGACTGTCTCAACAGCCAAGACTACTACAACAGTCAAAACCACTGCGGCTACCACGACCACAAAGGCAGTCACAACAACTCGTCAGAACTCTGTAAGGTATCAGGTATTCAATGAAGGACTTACCTGGGAGGATGCAAAGAATTACTGCGAGAGCATAGGCGGACACCTTGCTGTAATAACATCCGAGAATGAGCAGGCCGAAATATTCGATGCAATAAACGCTCAGTCTTCAACAAAGCCTTTTTACTGGTTAGGCGCAAGCCGCGGCAATGACGGTAATTTCAAATGGATAACGAACGAAAGCATGAGCTATACCAGATGGGATTCCGGAAAGCCCGACAACTACAGAGGCCTTGAGCACTATATGATCATTATGAAGAATAATGGAAAATGGGATGATAACGAGCTTACAGGCTGGGCTAATAATATCGATAACATGGGCTTTGTCTGCGAATGGGAAAATGTTTCCGAGCCGGCAAAAACAACAGCAAAGACCACAACTGCCAAAACCACGACAACGACCTTACAGGGTAAGATAGGTCTCAAGACTCTCTGCAAGGTAGTTCAGGCCGAGCACTTCGATTACAAGTCAGGTATCGATACGGAAAACTGCTCTGAGGGCGGACTTGACGTAGCATATATCGAAAACGGCGAGTACATCGGCTTCAAGGATATAGACCTTACCAATGTACGCAATATCGATTTCCGTATAGGCTCCAACGGTGCCAGGGCAGTTCTTGAGGTCCGTCTTGACGCCCCCGACGGACAGCTCATCGGCAAGATGGATATAAAAAGCACCAGCGGCTGGCAGACATGGGAGACACAGAGATGTGCTGTTTCCGAATCATACGGCATACATGATATTTACTTCATTTTCACCGGCGGAGAGGGATACCTTTACAATATAAACTGGTGGCGAACAGACCAGGCCACGGATAAATTCGCTATCGGCGACCTCAACGGCGACGGAAAGGTCGACGTATACGATCTATGCAAGATGAAGAAAGCTGTCGAAAGCGGAGATACAGAGAATTTCGGAGCAGCTGATATAAACGATGACGATACTATAAACGAGACCGATCTCGATCTCCTTAAAAGGTTCATCAGGGGCGAGATCAAATCCTTCTGAGTTCTTAAATAGCTGTAAAAAAGGTGCTGTTTTCAGCACCTTTTTCTTGCGTTTCTATTGACTTATCAGGATAATGAGTGTATAATTACAAATATAAGCATAGCTTATGACACAGGAACCGTTTTTAAGAACAGTTCAAAAAATACATTATTAATGGAGGCAGAATACTATGAAACATTTCTTCAAGAAAACAATCGCAACGATCCTATCAGTGGCAACCCTTGCTACAGCAGCTGTTATCCCCAACGCTTCAGCAATGTACAGCTGGACTCTCGGTGACGTCAATGACGACAATTATGTCAACGAAACCGACGCACGTTTGATCTTACGCTACTACACGGAAGTCTACGTAGCTCACAAACCCAATCACATCTCACTTCCGAAATCCCGTGCAGACGTTAATAAAGACGGGGCTATTACTATTGAGGACGCTCAGCTTATCCTTATGTTCGAGGATTATGCAGAAACACATTATATACCAAAAACGTCATGGTTTTTTGCTATATACCTCACGGACCATGGTGTACTCCCCATATAAAATATCTTTTGAGAATAAAATAGCAGATCCGAAAAGCTCCGTATACGGAGCTTTTCCTTTTCCCTGCGATATTTCGCGTGATTTCAGCCTTTTTCAATGAGCAAGAAATGTCAAATCACCAGTAACTTACAGCAATTTTTGACTTGATATAGATATATAAAAAATATATAATGAACAAGTCGGTATATAATTTAAACTATATCGTGCAAAATTTTTTTAAGGAGAACAATATGAGAACAATCATCAAAAAAACTATCGCATTCGCTCTGACACTCTGCGCCATCACAGCAGGTACCATTGCGCCTAATGCGGGAAAGCTCGCCCTTTCCCCCACACCAATCGTTGCGGAAGCAGCGCAGATAGGTGACTTCGTTTTCACCCGCCGATCTGTTGCCGCAGCTACACTTACAAGCTATACGGGAACAGCAAGCTCTGTTACTCTTCCGACAGAAGTAACCATCAACGGAGCCAAGTGCAAAATAACCGGAATTGACGGAAACGCATTTTTCGGCAACACTTATATCAGATCTGTAACTATCCCCAGCGGCTACACAAACATCAGCGGCAGTTCATTCATGTACTGCTCAAATCTGTCAAGTATTTCGATCCCCTCAACTATTGTTGCTATCGGAAACAATGCTTTTATGGGAACTGCCATAACAAGCTTTACTATTCCCAGCAAGGTCAAAATGCTCGGCGAATCTGTTTTCAACGGCTGCACAAAACTTAAAACGGTCAATATCAAAACAACTATACTTACCGAATTAAAGAACGGTCTTTTCTGTGGATGCACATCCCTCACAAGCGTAAATATCCCCTCATCAATAAAGAAGCTCGGCAATAACTTTGCTTACGGCTGTACTTCCCTGACCTCTATCACTATTCCCTCAAGTGTCACAACTATCGATCTGAATGCATTTGCAGAGTGTACAAGGCTCTCAAGCATATCCCTTCCTTCATCGGTAACGGAGTTCGGCGGAAATGCATTCAAGAATACACCCTGGCTCAAAAACCAGCCCAGAACAAGCGGACTTGTTATAAAGAACCGCGTTGCCATCGACGCTTCAAAAGCTTCAGGTACAGTAAATATTCCTTCAGGCGTTACAAAGCTCTCCTGCAATCTTTTCCAGAACAACAACAACATAACCAAGGTCGTAATGCCCTCATCTCTTGAAATACTCGGAACAGAAGCATTCTCCGGCTGCAAGAATCTCACAACAGTGCAGCTCTCAAACTACATTTCAGAGATACCCGCAAACTGCTTCAGTGATTGTTCAAAGCTCAGCAGTATAACTCTCACAAACAGGATACAGACTTTAGGCACAGGCGCTTTCAGCTACTGCACAAGTCTTAAGTCCATAAACTTCCCCGAGCATCTCAAAACAGTCGGCTTCTTTGCCTTCAACAACTGTTCTGCTCTTGAAAACATATCCGGGATCAACTTCAACAACAGCTATAATATAGACGGACAGGCTTTTGAGAACTGTATGAAGCTTAAAAAGCTCAACGGCAATACTGTTGCAAGCCGTTCAGGATACAATGTATCAATATATCAGTCAAACTTCGTGAAGAAATACTTCAGCCAGACTGATAATATCGGATTTATTCAGGACTTCATCGACAAGAAGACCGGCGCTGTCGTAGACCAGATCAAGAGCCAGCACCCCAACTACAATCAGACACAGATGGCACGTGCTCTGGAAGAATGGATGTGCGCCAACGGCTGCAATCCTTTTGAAAAATGGAAGTCAACATACGGCAATACAAATTATCCCGACGATATAGAGAACCGGAAGGAATACCACCGCGAGTCATCTGTCCTTATGAACGGCGTAGGCGTTTGCGAGGGCTGGGCAAAGGGCTATTACAGGCTGCTCAAGAAAGCCGGTATCTGGTCTGAGATCACAGCCGGAAACAATCATAATTATAACGCTGTAAACCTTGACGGAATGTGGTTCAATGTTGACACATACTGGGACGATAACGGTAACAGCGCAAGCTACAAGTGGTTCCTCGTTTCCGATGCAGAGGCAAAAGCAATGGATGATTCAAGACGCTGCCACAACACATCAGGCACACTTGACCCCGATAACGATTATACATACTCAAGCTATTACCCCAACTGCAATCACCCCATCGGAGATGTAAACCTTGACTGCGTTCTTGACAAAAACGACTATGACATTATTTACAAATATGTATATAACAATTACCGTCCCAAGACATTCCACATGGTATGTGCGGATATGAACTTCGACGGAAAGATCAACGCTACTGATGTTAATCTCCTCAAGCAGAAGGCAAACATCAGATAATCCGCTTCAAAGAATCCATAAACACAGAAAAGGCTCCTTAAGGAGCCTTTTCTTATACATATTCATTCCTGATTACTGTTCATAGAACTTCAGTTCCCTGAAATCGGCATATCCCGAAGAAGTATCAGTATCTATCACTATGCCGAGCCTTATAACCTGATCCTGTATCTCGTCATCATTATCCCAGTATTTCACTACTTCCTCAAGATCAAAACTGTTTTCAAGATGACACGACTCGTCAGACTTAAGCTGATTGTCCTTGCGGTAAAACTCCACCTCAGTCTCTTTTATTCCAGATATTAAATCTGTGGTTATAAATTTCGTCATATAGTATTCTTCGCCTCCGAGAGTGACAGTCGTAATGCCCTTACCCTCACTCAGCATTTTATCGTAATCGCTGTATTTACCGTGCTCGGTCCAGCCTTCATAGATCATGAATCTGAAAGACTTGTTTCCCTTCTGAACAGTGCCGCGCAGCATCACATCAGCATAACCGCTTGCCTTTATGTCTGCCGAATAGCTTACGTCAAAATCCCTGCTCGGCCTTCTGTTACTGCTGTTGGAATAATCATCATAGCTTTCACAGAAATAATAGCTCGTATCCTTCCATTCGGCTGTAAAGGTATCGTCGTTTCTAAGTATAGTGCGAAGCCTGTCGTCATTGTACTTATTGTCGGTGATACAAAGACCGCGATGACTGTCCCTTGCTGCACCGACCCAGTCTCCGATAAGCAGTACCGCTCCTTCATCGGAAATCGGTATATCCTTTGAAACATTGAGAACGTATTTCGTCAGAAGCACAAGATCGCTGACATTGCTCCTGAAGTCTCCGTTGACATCGCCTGCCGTCTCGATCCTTCCGACGCCGAGAGAACTCATTATAGCTTTGCGGCAGGCTATCAGGTCAAGACTGTTCACAACGCCGTCGCCGTTGAGGTCTCCGCGTACATCGGGCTCAAATTTCTGCATACCTACACAGTATTCGGGATCTCCGGAGGCTATATAGAAATCGTCGACATAGTAATCCAGAGGATTGGAGGGAGAAAAAATGACCCTGTACTTATGATAAACATTATGTTCAAAATCAAACAAGAGATCGTTTACGTTCGTCCATTGTCCCGCTTTGCATATCCTTGAACCAATCTCTGTCACTTTATTATATGTAAAGGGAGCTTCGCTGTATTCGATAAGCTCTATCTCAAAGGATACATCCTTATCGGAATTATTGAATATCCTTGCACCGGTCTGATAATAGTTCCCGGAAATATCATGTGATTCGGGCAGATCATACGGATCAAGCTCATAGAAGAATGTCGGACAGCCGGGCTCGTCCGATCCCGAAATATGCATAGACTGCTTACCGCCGTAAAAGCGTTCCCCTGTTATCTCCGCAGCGCTCTCTGTACCCATTGCTCCGGCTTTATCGTTTCCGGATTCAAAATCTACTTTGATTATCTTACCGTCAACGTCAACAGGCAGCGGGTCATGCTCCTCATACGGCATTACAAGCGTCTGCGGTCCGAAAACATTTTCATCGGAAATATCATAGATTATATCCAGCGAGTTCAGCTTTGCCGAACCGCTGCTCATATATGCTTCTACATCAAACTGCACATCGTAGATATTACCCAGCTCAAGTCCTGCGGCCGACCATGCCCTGAAATGCTCGGCAACGTCTATAGTTCCTTCTATATGGCTGTCCGTTTTAAGCCCAATCGGATCTCTCCGTGCAACGCTCCAGTAAATATTGTACTGCTGATCAGCGTCAAACTGACCTGAATGGGTTTTGTAAATATCGTAAGCTGTGCCGTTCACAGTCACGGATGAGATCGGCGACTGATCCTGACACGGTCTCCATGAACCCCACGCTTCGACTATGTTGAACAGTGTATTCGGTCCGGTGAGCCAGCCCCTTATACCTGTATAGTCGCTGCCGTCCGTGACAAAATCAAGATCGTAAGTGATCTTCAAGTCCTTGAACCGATACGCGCTTACGGTATCATTTTTAAAGGACTTGCCCTTGGTGACCGCAAAGTTACTGATACCGTTCCAGTTCGCAGTAAAGCCGTTCTGTCCGGATTGTTCAAACTCGAACTTGCCGTCACCGTTCATGTTCCATACTTCGTACACATAGCCGTCCGCTTCGCCCCTATCCATATAATCGGCGGCATTGGCTATGATAACACTGTCCGGAATGGTTGTGCAGGTAGCTGCTCCGAAGAGACAAATACCCGCGGTGATTGTTGAGATTACTTTTGTCAGTTGTTTTCTCATAATTATGACCTCCTAAGATGACAATTTTATGATTATATTATATATCTATGCCTGTATTGAGTCAAGCCATTTATTGCTTTGATTTCATCGCAGGACGGGCTTTTCATGCCGGTCATATGTTTTCCTTGTTACAGCAAAACCCATATCCGGGATCAGGTATGGGCCCGGAAAACTAATAATTGTTTTTTCAGCTGCTTTTGCAAAGCTCTTTTCTTTATACTGTTTTGGGTGCTTAAATGCTCACCTCACACTCTCTTATGCCTGCCTTGACATACGGTCATTTCCGTGTTACAATACTATTACACTTGATGAAAAAGAGGGATGCTCATGAATAAAAGCACAGCTGAAAAACCCAAGGGCAAAAAACGAGCTTTCCGTATTGTATTCCTGTTAGTCTTTATCGCTGCCGTACTTACTGCCGTATATATTCGTGTCAATCCGAAATGGAAAGCCGCCGAGCTTACAATAGAACCTGCGAACAGATTCTTTGAGATACAGTCACTCAATCCCGACGGTACAACTCTTGAGACCCGCATAGTTCCTCCCGAAGGATATACACGGGTACCAGTTGAAAATGGGAGCTTCGGGGAATATCTGCGCAAATACCCGCTGCTTCCGGACGATATAAAGCTCCCTGTATTCGACGGATCAACGATCAATTCCTCAGATGTTGCCGCCGTGTTTGATATAAGCCTCGGAGATGACGGTTATCAGCAGTGTGCAGACAGCGTAATAAGGCTTTACAGCGATTATTTTTACGAAACAGGACAGTTTGACAAAATCTCATTCATGTTCTCAAACGGTGATGTCTGCGATTATAACCGCTGGAAAAAAGGAAAGAGGATGCTGGCTTTTGCTGATTATTCCTTCGAGATCCCTGCTGCTTTTCCTGACAGCAGCGAACAACAGTACAGAAACTACCTTAAAGAGGTCATGCGTTATGCAGGTACCCTTTCACTGCAAAAGGAATCGAAGGTGATCTCACCGGATGAACTCCGCACAGGCGATATTATCTGCAATGATGTTCATGTTGTTATGATAGTTGGTGAAGCTGTAAACGAGAATGGTGAAAAATGCTATCTTATAGGACAGAGCTTTATTCCTGCCGTATGCTTCCATATAATCACCAAAACAGAGGGCAAGGAAGTAACTCCGTGGTTTACACAGGAATACCTCAGTAAGGACTTTTTCACAGTCGGTTCATTCCCGTTCAATAAAAATGACATACGCCGCTGGAAAGACGGCTTTTAATGCCGTGACAGTGCATAAAACAGACTTATCAGCTCAGGTATTCTTCTCATATAAGCTACGGCTCCGTTTGCGGAGCCTTTTCCTTTATCCACTTATTTTACAGAGCATGATCGCGTTCAAAAGTTCACGGATCTCTTCCCTGCGTTGAAAATCGGATTGTTAAAAAATAAATATTTGTGTATACTAACCTATATAAATTACCTGCATTGCCGGATAATATCAAAACTGCCGAAATAGATAAAATCCACTTGACATTTCAGTTATTTCATGCTAATATATGAATAGATATTCAAGTGTTCATGTGAGCACTATGCTTAAATATATCAAGAAAGACATAAGGAGAGAATGGTTATGAGTGAGAAAGAGAGAAAATTTCTTGAAGTCTGCGGACTTAAAAAGAGCTTCGGCAGCGGCGAAACAAGGCAGGAGGTACTGAAGGAGCTGGACTTCACAGTAGGAAAGGGAGAGTTCTGCGTACTTCTCGGACCCTCGGGCTCTGGAAAATCCACTCTGCTGAATATCCTCGGAGGGATCGACAGCGCTGACGCAGGCGAAATAACCATAAACGGCGATAAGCTGGCGGAAATGGACGAGAAAAGCCTTACACGCTACCGACGCAAGCATCTGGGCTACGTTTTTCAGATGTACAATCTTATCCCTAACCTCAATGTAAAGGAAAATATCGAAACAGGTGCCTATCTCTCGGATAAACCTCTCGATATTGACGAACTGCTGAAGATACTCGGACTTTACGAACACCGCTACAAGCTGCCAAATCAGCTCTCGGGCGGTCAGCAGCAGAGAGTATCCATAGGACGCGCTATCGTGAAAAATCCCGATATTCTCCTCTGTGACGAGCCTACGGGAGCCCTTGACTACAAGACATCCAAGGAGATATTGCAGCTCATAGAGGAGGTAAACAAGAAATACGGCAATACCATAATCATGGTAACTCATAATGAAGCAATAAAGCAAATGGCTGACCATGTGATAAAGCTCCGTGACGGAAGGATAAGACACGATACCGTCAATAAGGAAAAGCTGACCGCTGCTGAGATCGAGTGGTAAGGGGGCTTATTATGGAGAATAAAATTTCATTCGGCAAGCGTCCGAAAAATCCCCTTCGCAGGCGTGTATGGAAGGATATGCTCCGCGACTGGAAGCGCTATCTGATGATATGCCTCATGCTCATCGTGACTATCGGATTCGTTTCGGGAATGTACGTTGCAAACAACAGTATGCTCAACACCCTTGACAAAAACGTTGCAGAGATGAAGCGTGAGGACGGTCATTTCACCCTTTCAAAAAAGGCTGACGAAATGACGATAAAAGCTATCGGAACGGGCGAAATGGCGGACGTACCCTCGGTATACCGGGAACGTGCCTACGATAAAGCCGCCGACGAGGTTGAAAAGGCTGTCAATGAAGCCGTGGAGGAAAAGGTTGCTGAGCAGGTAAAGGAAGCCATAAAAACTCAGGTAACAGCCGCTGTTGACGAGAAGATCGCCGCCGCAAAGGCTATGGGAGCTGATATTCCTGCGGCTCAGCGTGATGAAATGATAAGCTCCGCCTTTGATACCGCTGTTTCAGAGAGCTATGACAAGGCTTACGATGAAGCTGTAAAGACTGCAAAGGATTCGAAGGACTACAAAAAAGCTCTTTCCGATGCAATGGACGAGGCAAAAAAGGAAATAGACAAGGAAATAGACGAAAAATATGCCGAGATCGAGGAGCGCTACGAGCTCAACGAGAAATTCGAGCCCGTACCTGTTACGGTGTATGAGCTGTTCTATAAGGACTCAGATGAAACCCTGCCGTCAAAAAGCGATTATTCCGGAACTATACGTGTTTACGGTGAGCGCGGCGACATCGATCTTTACGATATACTCAAGGGTCGGGCTCCCGAAAATGAGAACGAGATAATAATTGACCGTATGCACGCCGACAACGCAATAATAAAGGTTGGAGATACGCTCAAAGTTGGCGATATGGACTTTGAGGTAGTCGGACTGGCGGCTTTTGTGGACTACAGCACACTTTACGAGAGCAATACCGATACTATGTTTGACGCTCTCACCTTTGACGTGGCTATGACTACAAATGAGGGCTTTGCCCGTATACGTGCAAATACCGTTGCAAATTACGGATTCAGCTATAACAGGAAGCCTGCCGACGAGTACGAGGAAAAGGATATGTCAGAGCATTTCCTCAAATCTCTTATCACTCAGACGGCTGTATCCGATACCGAGGAGCTTGAAATAAAGGACTATGTTCCTGCATATGCAAATCAGGCCATGAGCTTCGCAAGAGACGATATTGGCAAGGATAAGGCCATGGGCGGAGTTCTCCTGTACATACTCACCGCTGTGCTGGCATTCATTTTTGCGGTAACCATCAGCACGACCCTCGAACAGGAAGCCTCTGTTATCGGTACTCTCAGAGCTTCCGGCTATACAAGGGGCGAGCTCCTGCGCTACTATATGAGCGCTCCGCTGCTCATTGTAATAATAGCCTCCGTTATCGGAAATATCCTCGGCTATACGGTGTTCAAGAATACAGTTGCGGATATGTACTACAGCAGCTACAGCCTGCCGACCTTTGAGACTTTGTGGACTCCCGAGGCATTTATAAAAACGACTTTGGTTCCCATAGTGCTCATGCTCATCATAAACGCATTCGTTATTACAAAAACACTGAAGCTCTCACCGCTGCGTTTCCTCCGTCACGACCTGAAGCAGAAAAAGAGGAAAAAGGCAATAAGGCTGCCGAGGTGGAGATTCCTGAAGCGCTTCAGAATGCGTGTTTTCCTGCAAAATATCCCCAATTACATTATGCTGTTCGTGGGTATAACTTTTGTTATGCTGCTTATCTCAATGGCTGTGGGAATGCCCGAGACGCTGTCCTACTATCAGGAAAAAATGGGAGATATGATGTTTGCCGAAGAGCAGGTTATCCTCAGCAGCACCGAGGACGAAGACGGAAATCTCATTACAACTGCTACAGAAGGTGCAGAGCGCTTCTCAATAACATCTCTTGAGAGAAAGTCCGATAGCTATAACGAGGAGGTATCCGTTTTCGGTATCGAAAAAGGCAGCAAATATGTAAATATCGGCAGAACCGATGATGATTCAGTATATATTTCCAGGGCTTTCGCGGATAAATACGATGTTCAGGCAGGCGATACCATTACTCTTTCCGAGAAATACGAGCATAAGGACTACAGCTGGACTGTGCATGACATATATGATTATTCCGCAGGAGTTGCCGTATTCATGGAAAACGAACAGTTCAACAGGGTATTCGACAAGGACGAAGGCGATTTCAGCGGCTATATGTCCAATAAAATGATAAAGGACATCGACGAGGAATACATCGCCAAAGAGATAACAACTCAGGATATGATAAAGGTGGCAGACCAGCTCGACCACTCAATGGGCTCATATATGCTGTATTTCCAGTATGTATGCTTTATAGTGGCAGCGATAATACTCTATCTGCTGACAAAGATAATCATTGAAAAGAACGAGCGCTCTATCTCCATGACGAAGATACTGGGCTATGAAAACGGCGAGATAGCCTCGCTTTACCTCATACCGACAGCGATAGTTGTGTTCTTCTCGGAGTTCCTTGCAATGTACATAGGCTACAAGCTCATGCAGTTTTTATGGAAGCTCATTTTGATGAAGATGAGCGGGTGGTTCGCATTCATAATGCCTGTTTCCGGCTTCGTAAAGGAGTTCCTGCTTGTATTCGCGGCATATCTCTTAATTACTGTTCTTGATTTTATCCGTATCCGCAGGATACCAAAGGTGCTTGCACTTAAAAATATGGAGTAACAGGTGTCTGTACAGCGAAAAAAGAAACCGTTGCCTGAACCGAACGACCTTGTATTAAATGCAGATACTTAATAACATTGCCGCATATAAACATTCTGTAATGAAATGAAAACTATCATTAGGAATAATACCAAATGGTTTTGATATGCTTTCTGCCGGCAGATCTTAAAAACCAACGTGATTTCAATTAAAACAATGTTTTCTGATCAGATCACCTTCCATATTGGTGGTGACCGCTTTTCCATTAATTAATGATCAATAGCCGGCACATTGCAATCGCAATAAATGATAAGCAGCGGTCTGAAAGCAATTTCCGACTTGTGTTGCTTCTGATAAAATGATATAATGAACAGGACGTTTTAAATCAACGTTAAATTTATCATCAAAGGAGAATCATTATGAAATCAAACCTCAAAAGAACAATCGCATTTGCTCTGACACTCTGCGCAATTTCAGCAGGTACCATTGCACCCAATGCAGGAAAGTTCATACTTTCCCCCACACCTATCACTGCCGAAGCGGCAACAAAGATAGGTGACTTTACCTTTACACGCCGTTCAGTTGCAGCTGCCACACTTACGCAGTATGTAGGAACCAAGACCAGTGTAACACTTCCTACAGAGGTAACTATCAACGGAGCCAAGTGCAAGGTTACCGGTATCGATACCGGTGCATTTTTCAGAAACACCAATATAAAATCCGTAACTATCCCTTACGGTTACACAAGCATCGGAACAGACGCATTCATGGACTGCTCAAATCTGTCAAGCGTCTCGATACCTTCAACGATCTGCGCTATCCGTGATCATGCATTTTCGGGAACAGCTATTTCAAGCTTTACAATTCCCGCTGACGTAAAGATCCTCGGCAATTATGCGTTCAATGCCTGCAGAAACCTCAAGACCGTAAGAATAAACACAACTATCCTCACAAAGCTTCCTACCGGTCTGTTCGGCGGCTGCACCTCGCTTACAAGTGTTAATATCCCTTCAACTATCAAGGAGCTGGGAGACTACTTTGCTTCCGACTGTAAGTCCCTGACTTCCATCACTCTCCCCAACGGACTTACAACTATCGGTGAATATGCATTTGAAAACTGCACCTCGCTTTCAAGCCTGAATCTTCCTTCCGGTACCAGAACCATTGGCGGATGCGCTTTCAAGAATACACCCTGGCTCAAGAAACAGTCCAAGACAAACGGCCTCGTTATAAAGAACGGCAATATACTTGACGCATCAAGCGCAAAGGGCTCCGTAAGCATACCTTCCGGTATCCGTGTTATCCCCAGAGGCCTTTTTGAGGACAACAATGCAATAACACTGGTATCTATGCCTTCATCGGTTGAAGTATTGGGTCCATATGCATTTTCCAGCTGTGCAAACCTCAAGGAAGTCCAGCTTTCAAATTACATCTCCGAGATCCCCGAAAGCTGCTTCGCTAACTGCTCAAATCTCAATAAGATAACCCTTACAAACAGGATAACCAAGATAGGAAGCGGTGCATTCAGTGACTGTCCCAATCTCACAACCATCAACTTCCCCGAGCACCTCGAGACTGTCGGATACGGCGCTTTTTCACGCTGCACCTCTCTCAACAATGTAACAGGCATAAATGCCAGTAAGAATTATGATCTGAGCGATCAGGCATTCTACAACTGCTGGAATCTCAGAAAGCTCAACGGCAGAACTGTTGTGACACGTTCGGGCTATAACGTTTCCGTATATATGGAAAGCTTTGTAAAGAAGTATTTCAACAACTGTGACAGCAACGGTATCATACAGGATTATGTAGATATGAAGACCAGCGCTGTTGTTGACCAGATAAGAAACCAGCACCCCAATTACACACAGGCTCAGATGGCTCTTGCACTTCATAACTGGATGGCAGCAAACGGTTCATCTCCTGCGGACGAAAACAATATCAATCAGTACAGAAGAGAATCCTCCGTTCTTCTCAACGGAAAGGGAGTATGCGTTGGCTATTCCTTCGGATACAACAGACTTCTCAGAAAAGCAGGCATAGAATCATATGCATACAGCGGAGACGGCCACGCCTGGAACGTTGTAAAGCTTGACGGCGTATGGTTCAATGTCGACTCATACTGGGACGATAACGGAAGCTCGGCTGTCCGCACTTGGTTCCTCGTTTCCGATAACGAAATGCTGAAGATGGATAACAGCGGTTATCATACAAAGACCTCATCCACAGGCATCGTAAGAAATACGACCGACAGCGGAGATTTAGGAAACGGCATAATCAGATGTGAATATCCTCTCGGTGATGTTAACCTCGACAAAAAGGTGGACAATGCCGATGTTCAAGCAGTCACAAACTATTATAAGAACAACGGTCAGGTCAGCGGAACCTTCAACAAGACCTGTGCCGACATAAACTGTGACGGCGTTATAGACTCCAAGGACGCTCAGAGCATCTGGAGCAAGTACAGCAGAGGTTGATCTTATAAATCATTATAAGCAGAGAAAAGCTCCGTACATGGAGCTTTTTCTCTTATATACAGCCTTTTTCAGCTTCCTCGCATTAGTCTGAAGCCATTAAACAGCTGATGGCGCCTGTTGAAAAAACAGTTGACAAATCCTTTCGCATATGGTAAAATATGTTTGGTTTCATAACCGAAGGGGGTATTAATATGGAAGCGGTGAGGGTTTTAGTCTATACAAATATCTGCTGCAAAAAGAATAACTGCGCCCTGTCGGTGTTATCATACGGTAAAACAGCGTATTTCTCAGAATAACATTATCCTGTGAGATACGCTTTTTTGTATTATAATTTAGGAGGATTTTTTGATGAAAAACAAAGGCATGAAAATGGCAGTGTCGGCAGTATCTGCACTGGCACTTGTCGCAGGCGCACTCCCAACAGCTCTCGCAGCAAATGCAGCAGGAGAAAAAGTCACATTAAGCTCTGTAAACGTTGCTATCGACGACTCGATCTCACTCAGGTTCTATGCAACAAAGGCTTCTGTTGACGCAGCAAACGTAGCAAGCGTAAGCCTTGACGGTCCCAATGCAGACCCGTCGGTCGCAAAGGAAGCTTTTGAGAGCGCAACCATCAGCGGTACCGATTACTATGTTTTCACCTATCCGCTGTACGCTACACAGCTCGACGAGAACGTAACCATCCAGTTCCTTGACGGCAGCAATGCAGTTGTCGCTATCGAGGATAAGGGCAATTCTTATTCCTACAATGTAAACACATACTGCGATTACGTTATTGCAGACGCTGACGACGAGTTTGACGAAAAGACAGAAAAAGCCGTAAAATCCCTCAAAAACCTCGGCATTGCTTCCGATAATTATTTCGACAACACTTCAACCGCTATTTCCTTCATGGAGGAATCCTATGACGGACTTTCATACTGCGATCCTTCATTTGCAACAGATACAAAGATTTCTCTCGTTCTTGATTCAAAGCTTGCTGCAAGGATCTACATCGACGGTCTTACCGCAGATTCAAAGACTGATGCAAATGTAAGCGCAGTAAAGGGCAACTACGAGGGATACTGCTTTGAAGCAAAGTCGATCAATCCCGCTCAGTTAGGCAAGGCACAGACAATTACCTACGGCGGTGCCGATTATACATTTAGCGCTCTGTCATACTGTGCACGCGCTATCAGCAGCGAGAATGCAAAGGCAGTTGACGCAGCAAAGACTGTTTACGAGTATTATAAGTACATTACAGAATATGCTGCGACAAAAACTGTTACCGTCAACGGCACAAGTTTCAGCTATGTGGAAGGAATGACATGGAACGAGCTCGCTGCATCACTGAATAAGGACCTTGAGCTCGGCTGTGCTTACGGAATGGTATGGTACATGGATACCCAGTCCGTATACTACTACAACGCTGAAAATGACATAGTTTCCGTAGCACCCGATGATGTGATTATCGAAGGCGTTGCATACTCAGCTTCATCTCAAACCGAATAATATAAATCACAGGCAGCCGTAATGACTGCCTGTTTTTTTCAGCTCCTGCCCGACCGCAATAAATGGAGAAAAGCTGATAAAAGGCAATTTCCGACTTGTTCTGCTTCTGATAAAATGATATAATGAACAGGACGTTTCAATCGACGTTAAAATTAACATCAAAGGAGAATCATTATGAAAACAGGCATCAAAAAGACCATCGCATTTGCTCTGACACTCTGCGCTATCACAGCAGGTACCATTGCACCCGATGCAGGAAAGTTCACTCTTTCCCCCACACCTATCGTTGCAGAAGCAGCCGTAAAATCAGGTGACTTCACTTTCACACGCCGTTCGACCAATGCGGCGACCCTCACTTCCTATATAGGAAGCAAGACATCTGTTACCCTTCCTACTTCCGTAACCATAAACGGAGCAGTATGCAAGGTCACAGGTGTTGACGACGAAGCTTTTTTCCGCAACGGCAACATCAGATCGGTCACTATCCCCGAAGGCTATACTTCAATAGGCAACCGTGCATTCATGAACTGCTCGAGCCTTTCATATGTTTCCGTTCCTTCAACTATGGCAGGTATCAGGAACCGCGCTTTCGAGGGCACAGCTATCACCAGCATCAACATTCCCAGTAAGGTCAAGATACTGGACAGCTATGTGTTCACCCGCTGCTCACAGCTCAGAACAGTTAACATCACAACAAACCTTCTTACCGAGTATAAAGAAGGTTTATTCTGCGGCTGTTCATCACTCAAAAGCATCAAAATCCCCTCATCTGTCAAGAAGCTCGGCGACAGCTTTGCTTACGGCTGTTCTTCACTGACATCGGTAACCATTCCTTCAAGTGTCACATCGATCGCTTCCAATGCATTTTCACAGTGTACAAATCTTTCAAGTGTATCCCTTCCTTCTTCTGTGACCGAATTCGGCTCAGATGTATTCAAAGATACAAAGTGGATCAAGAATCAGCCAAAGACAAACGGAATGGTTATTAAAAACGGTTACATCCTTGACGCCTCAAGCGCAAGCGGCACCGTAACTATCCCATCATACATAAACAAGATACTTCCTTATACCTTCGCGTATAATACCAAGATCACCAAGGTCGTTATGCCGACAGCTCTCAATACCCTCGGCAACGGTGCATTCCTGGGCTGTTCAGGACTTTCCTCGATCGTTCTGCCAACATCTATCGCTAACTTCGGCGAAAGCGTATTTTCAGACTGTACAAACCTTACATCGGTTCAGCTTCCCAACTATATCGCAGTCATACCTAAGTACACATTCTCAAACTGCAAGAAGCTCAGCAGCATAGTTCTTCCCAGCAGGATACAGACTATCGATGCATCAGCATTCGCGAACTGTACCTCGCTCAAGACTGTGACCTTCCCCGAGCGTCTCCAGACGATCGGAAACGGCGCATTCCGCAACTGTTCGTCACTCAGTGACATCAAAGGCGTAAAGGAAAGCAATAACTACACAATTGACGGAATGGCATTTGCTGACTGCCTTAATCTTAAAAAGATAAACGGTACAACAATAGTATACACTTCAGGCAACAATGTATATCTTAACAAGGAGCTCTTTGTAAAGAAGTACTTCAGCAAGACAGATGACATCGGCTTTATCCAGGACTATGTAGATAAGAAGGCTCAGGCTGTAGTAAACCAGATCAAGAGCAAATATCCGAATTATAATTATGTTCAGATCGCCCGCGAGCTTGAAAACTGGATGTGCGCCAACGGCTGCAATCCTTATGTTGACTGGGAAAGGAAAAACAAAAATCAGGATTATCCCAACGCTTTGGCAGGCCGTCCCGAATACCACCTCGAATCCTCTGTTCTCATGAACGGTGTCGGCGTATGCGAGGGCTTTGCAAAGGGCTACAACCTCCTCCTTACAAAGGCAGGTATTTCCGCAGAGATAGTTCTCAGCAAGACACACGCATGGAACGTTATCAAGGCTGAAGGAAAGTTGTTCAATATCGATTCATACTGGGACGATGGCGGCAATAATTCTGTTTACAACTGGTTTATGGTTTCAGATTCCGAGATGGATAAAATGGACGATACAGATGCGCATGATAAAAACCAAATTGAACGCAAGTCAAACAGATACATATATGAATATAAAGATATGCCCTGCACTACACCTATGGGCGATGTAAACGTTGACGGTAAACTCGACAAAACCGATGTCCAGTGGCTCCAGTCTTACCTCAACACCGGCAGGAATCCTGCCAATTCATTCAATCATATCTTCGCTGATATGAACTTCGACGGGAAGCTCAACGCAACAGATCTTTCGCTTCTCAAACAGAAGATACTCAACAATAAATAATCCTCATAATTATCATACAGAGAAAAGCTCCGGATACGGAGCTTTTCTCATTGTCAAGGCTAAAAACCGGTCATTATTTTACCATAAAGGTGCGCAAGAAAAGTAAAAACAGCAGTTTCTGAAAGCAATTTTTGACTTGATAGCTGTATATAAAAAATATATAATAGACAAGACGGTATATATTTTTAGCTATACCTCAACAAATATAAAAGGAGAATAAAAATGAGAAGTAGTATCAAAAAAACCATTGCACTTGCACTGACGCTCTGCGCAGCATCAGCTGCAACCCTCGCACCAAACGCAGGAAAGCTCCCACTTTCCCCCACCCCCATAACCGCAGAAGCAGCAGACACCTATATTAAACAGTTCAAGTCAGGCTCGATCACCTACAAGGTCTACAAGGACTACTCTGGCAGCCGTTATGCTGTTATTACGTCCGCGGATCAGAATATCACCAATGTAAACATCGGTGCAACTGTCTACGACGGAAGAACTTCATATCCGATAACCAAGATAGAATCAGGTGCCTTCCGATACACGAATGTAACCTCAGTTACTGTCAACAGCAGCATGATGATCGAACAGGAGGCCTTTGCCAATACCGAGAATCTGGTCACTTTCACAATTAACGAACAGGCTAAGAATGTAAATATAATGCCGGACGCATTCAAGAATTCGGGTATCCAGAACTTTTACGGCAACTGCGCTACTATTTACCTTCAGGGTTCTGTATTCAACCGCTGCATGAAGCTGAGCTATGTAAGCTTCGGCAGCAGCGTAAAGACGCTTTCACTCGGAGAATATCTCTTCTTCCTTCTTTACAACCTTAAAACCGTAAAATTTGAAGGCTCGGATACAAAGGTATATCTCTCCAGATGGACCTTCTCATCATGCGGTATTACTTCCATAAACCTGCCCAACACAGTTACCAGTATTCCCGAAGGCTGCTTCCAGGCATGCCAGTTTACCAGCTTAAATCTTCCCGACTCCGTAAAAGAGATAGGAGCCGAAGCATTCGGAAGCGCAACACTGCCCGAACGGTTATATATCGGCAAAAATGTCTGGAAAATAAATAAAACAGCTTTTATCTCAACAAGCGGTCTGCAAACATTCAATGTTGATTATTCCAACGCTTACTACAAGTCGGTGGATGGAGTCCTCTACAACCGCCAGGGCACCTCTCTTATCTGCTACCCTTCTGACAAGAAAGACTATTCTTTCACTACATATGCAACAGACATTTCCGATACAGCCATATTCAACAACCCAAATCTCAGAGAGCTGAGGCTCATGAGCTTTGTTCCCAACAACAGGAACAAAGGCAATTTCAAAGGCCTTGACAACCTTGAATATCTTACAATACCCTCATCGGAATACAGCAAGGCTCCGGAAGTTTTCCTCAATGAGTACAAAACTCTCCTGACCACCACCAAGGTCCACAATCTCAACAATACCGAGCTCGTTACAACACCTTACTACAACAGTGCTCCTCAGTTCAGCAGCAGGATACGTTCTCACATGGAGGAAAGCTTTGAAGAGTATGCGGATTATTATTTCATGAAGGATTATGTTGACAAGATGGCTGATTATGTTGTACGCAGCAATATAAATTCATCCATGTCAGATATTGAAAAGATAATTCGTCTCCGCAGATGGATAATTGACACCGCAGACTACGACTTTGATGATATGGACAATAAAAAGAATCATGTTGACGCCTCTGTATTTCTCCACAAAGGCAAAAACGGGCTTAATTACACTGTCTGCGACGGCTATGCAAGATGCTTCAACATTCTGCTCCAAAAGGCAGGCTTTGAAAGCTTTTACATATTTGATGCAAGATACGGACTTGAGGACGACATAAAGGGCCACGCATGGAATCTTCTTAAGCTGAACGATAAATGGTATCATGCGGATATAACATGGGACGACAGCGACTATCACAACGGCGCAGATCCGAATCAAAGATATGACAACTTCCTCTGTTCTGACGACCAGTTCCTTAATGACGGCCATAATAAATATGAATGGGCATCAGGCGGATTCGGAGGCTTCAACAAGCATGCCGGCATGGCATATATGGACAACCGCAATCTCGGCGACCTGAACGGCGACGGATACTTCACTTCATCAGATGTGAACGCCCTCAGTAATTATGTCAACAAATCAGCAGCTGACAGAATAATCGCTATAGGAGACCTTGACTTTGACGGCAGGATCACAAGCAACGACGTTGATCTGCTCAGACAGTATATCAACAGCGAATACAGAAATTATCCAACAGTACGTATCTGGAGATTTTCCGTATACGAAAGCTGACCCCGAGCTTCTAACATGTGCAGGCAACATGCCTGCATATGTCAGTAAATAAACTATTACAAAGGAGAATAAAAATGAAAAGCAACATCAAAAAAACTATCGCATTTGCTCTGACGCTCTGCACTGCCTCAGCAGGTATAATCGCACCCAACGCAGAAAAGCTCGCTCTTTCCCCTGTGCCTGTCATAGCAGACGCGGCAGAAACACAGGGCGATTTTGAATATGACAGAATTTCTGTCAACTGTGCGGCTATAACAAAATATAACGGCAGTGCCTCTTATCTGACTCTGCCTGATTCGGTTACAATAAACGGCTCAAAGCTTGAAATAACCGAAATAGGAGCCGGAGCTTTCGCTGAAAACGCCGGCTTAAGGTCGGTAACTATCCCCGAGGGCTACACTGATATTGACAAGGAAGCCTTCTATTACTGCCGCAACCTGTCAACAGTATCTCTGCCCTCTTCTCTTGAAGAGATAGACTACAAGGCATTCAGCAGCACCGGCATAACCGGCGTTACTATCCCGAAAAACGTCTACAAGGTAGACAGCTATGCTTTTTCAGACTGTACTGCCCTTAAAACCGTAACTATAAATACAAGGGAGCTTGAAGAATTCGGCGAAGGAGCTTTTGCCTCCTGCTCGTCACTTACAAGTATCTCTCTTCCGTCAGGTCTTAAAAAGATAAGCCATGGCCTTTTCAGCTGCTGCTCTTCACTGACGTCCGTATCTATTCCCTCTACCGTTACCACCATCGAAGGAGTGGCATTCGGTGAGTGTACAAATCTTTCAAATATAACTCTGCCCTCATCGGTAACGAATGTTGAATTCAACGCATTCCAGAATACAAAATGGATCAGCTCACAGCAGAAAATTTACGGCATGGTGATCATAAACAACAATATCGTAGATACTTCAAGCGCCTCGGGAATTATCAGCATTCCCAACGGCATAAGCATTATCCCGAAATCCGCTTTTGTAAACAATACCGGTATCACAAAAGTTTATATCCCGGATTCCGTATCAGAGATAGGAGATGAAGCATTTTCCGGTTGCATCAGGCTCAATGAAGTATCTGTGCCTGACAGTGTAAAGGTTATAGGAATCGGTTCTTTCTCGGACTGTTCAAGCCTCAAGACGATCTATCTTCCTGCAAGTCTCGAAACCATAAAGGAAAGAGCTTTCAGTAACTGTACTTCTCTTGAAAACATAATAGGAGCCCGTCATATGAATTACGAGATCGCAGGAGATGCATTTGACGGCTGCCTTAACCTCAGAAAGATAAATAACTACACAGTTGCATCAAGAAACGGCGGCAGCATTAATTTCTATGCTTCACCCTTTGTAAAGAAATACTTTGCAAAGACAGACAGAATAGGCTTTATACAGGATTATGTCGATATATGCTGTTCTATCATGGCTGATTATGTAAAAGCAGTCGCTCCCAACTTCAATGATATTCAGACAGCCTATGCTCTTGAATTATTAATACGCAATATGTGCCGCAGTCCTATGATAGTCTGGGATTCAACTCACCCGGGCGAAGCCCGTCCCTATGATCTTGAAAGCTGGGAGGAATTCCACCGTGAATCTTCTGTATTCCTTAACGGCATAGCTGTATGCGAGGGCTACGCAAAGGGATACTACAGAGCTCTTGAAAAAGCGGGAATAGAGTCGGAAATAGCCACATCAGGCACCCACAACTGGAATATGCTGAAGATTGACGGTATCTGGTTCAATTCCGATATTTACTGGAATGACAATCAAAATACATCAGCATGGTCATTCTGTACCGATCAGGAGCTGCTGAACCTCGAAGTAAGGAATAAAACCAGCAGAAGTCATACAAAGACCGGTACATTGGTAAAAAAAGGCACTGCCTATTTCCCTGACTATGTAACTGACGATACCTCCATAAGAAGATGTGTATATCCTCTCGGTGATGTAAACCTTGACCAAAAGGTCACAAGCAGCGACGCCGAGCTTCTCAGAAGATATGTTCAGGAGAACTACCGCCCCGGGACCTTCAGCAAGGTATGCGCCGATATGAATGCTGACGGCGTTCTCAACGCTTATGATTATTATGCCATCATGAGAAAGGCAAATTCATAAGCTTAGTCTGACCAAAAAGGTTCCTATCCGTTTAATATATACGGGCACTCTTCCGAATGGAGGAGTGCCCGATTTTTTATTTTAAAAAAGACTCCGAACAGTGTCACCGCTATAATTTGGAAATAGCGGCCTGAAAGCAAATTCCGACTTGTGCTGCCTCTGATAAAATGATATAATGAACATGACGAGCGTATTGCCTGCACAACACCCATTGGCGATGTAAATGTAGACGGCAAGCTTGACAGTCAGGACACACATTGGCTCAATTTTTATCTCTCAACAGGCAGATACCCTGACAAGTGGTTCAATTCAGTATGCGCTGATCTGAACCTCGACGGTAAGATCAACACGACCGACCTTGATCTCCTCAAGAGCAAGATAAAGAGCTATTGATCATAAACCTACTATAAAAAATCCCCGACCTGAGCCCGGGGATTTTTATGTGGTATTGTTATAACGATCAGGATCAGTTCACGCCAAGAAGTACCTTCTGTATCGCCTGAGCGTCTCCGACAGTAAGTCCGTCACCGTTCATATCGCCGTTGATTCTGCCCTTGGCAGTAAGGTGGCTGTCATCGGTACCGTTCTCGCCGTACTTGTTGGGATTGGAGATAGACTGCATAATAAGGACTACATCACCCATATCCACCTGATTGTCGCAGTTCGCGTCGCCCTTCATGCCTTCTTCGGGCTCGGTATGATTTTCGTCAAAAATGTATTTTGCCCGCTGGAGGAACTGATCGCCGGAAGGCTTCTCCACACTGTTCCATGTTGACTCACTGCCATAGAATGTTATTGTTGCAGAAGCGGTATTATCGGTGAATGTGTAGCTGTCGATCGATTTCAGACTGCCCGACAGCTTCAGCTCCGTCAGATTGTTGCAACTGCCGAAAACTCCGAAGCCGAGGGTTTCCGCG
The DNA here is from genome assembly GCA_017519415.1 of Ruminococcus sp. Taxonomy (GTDB): domain Bacteria; phylum Bacillota; class Clostridia; order Oscillospirales; family Ruminococcaceae; genus Ruminococcus. Next base: position 36,099 of record JAFWSI010000071.1, on the reverse strand, counting down.
CCCTTCAGTTCGGCCGATTTCAGATTTTTGCAGTACCAGAAGGTATTGTCTGCGATCGTGGTCACGCTTGCAGGGAACACAACAGAGGTCAGTTTTTCGTTCTTGGCAAATGCGCCCGACGCGACATATTTTACGCTGGAAGGTACGACTACGTCACCTTCGCAGGTCCTTCCGTCTATTACCGCACCGTTGATTATAACAAGCGGATCCTTCTTACGCTGCTCTTCCAGCCACGGAGTGTTTTCGAATGTATAGTCCATTGTTTCCACCAGATGATCCGGAAAGTTGATCGTAGTCAGCGAAGTGCACTCTTCAAAGGCATGAAGGCCGATCTTCCTGACACTATCCGGTATGGTTACAGAAGTCAGATTTTTACAGTATCCAAAGGTATAAAATCCTATTTCAGTAAGAGTATCTGGAAGAGTAAGAGTCTTCATCGAATTGAACTGAAAAGCATATATACCGATAGTTGTAACCGGAAGGTTATCGATGGAAGCAGGTATCTCGACCGAATCAGCGTTTGCCGACTTAGCGCTGGTTATTTCGATATGGTCAGAATATTTCTTATATTCGAAAGAATCCGTGAAGCCGTAGGTATAGCTTTCGTCAGCGTAAACCGTTAGGGGCTTAGCCGAAAATGCACCGTCAGCCATTGTCAGCGGAAGTCCTCCTGCAAGTGCGAATGCGGTCAGCAGCGCAGCTGCTCTCAATGTTTTTTTCATAACAAATTCCTCCTTACAATAATATCCATTAGGTTTTATTCAAAAATTGAATTGCCATAAAAGCCTGTATATAAATTATAAGGCATTTTTGGGGATATTGCAATAGAATCCGGTATAAATTCACTCTTTCGCAATATTTTCGGTTATGAAACCCAATATGCCTGTAACATAAATGGACCGAATCTTATTCAAGGATTCGGCCCATAAAAACTATCAAAAGGAAATAACGATCAATAATTCTCGCCTGTAATAACATGAAGAACTGTTTTCACGATGATCTTCACATCTGTTATTACCGAACGTTCCTTTATGTACTTATGATCCAGCGCGATCTGCTCCTCTTTGGGAAGATCATTCTTACCGCCGATCTGCCAGTAGCATGAAAGGCCGGGCTTTACAAGCAACCGTTCATCGGGAAGTGCGGCCTGCTCATCAGCCACAAAGGGTCTCGGACCGATAACGGACATATCCCCCTTGAGTATATTCACCAGCTGCGGAAGCTCATCGATCGAGGTCTTGCGTATGAACTCGCCTATTCTGGTCACTCTCGGATCATGGTGGAGCTTGAAATTGACGCCGCAGTCTTCGTTCAGGGATTTCAGTGAGCTGAGCTCCTTCTCGGCTCCGAACCTCATACTGCGGAACTTCCAGATCTTGAACACCTTGCCGTCTTTGCCGATCCTCTCCTGTCTGAATATAGGATTTTTATAATCGGTAAAGAAGATAAAGGACATTATGCATATAAACAACGGGGACAGCACAATAAGCGCTGTAGCAGAGCATACCACGTCACCTACGCGCTTTATGGCATCATATACCGGCTTTTCTCTCAGGGACGCTTTGGTATACAGCCTTGCAGCTGACTCCGCGTCGCGCTCTGAAAAAGCCTTGTTCTCTGTCATGACAATCTCAATTCTCTTATCAATTACGTTTTCAAGTATAGCTGATCTTGGCATAAAGATCCCCTCCTGACATAAATACAAACCACTCTGATTACTACAACAAATAATATAAATAAAACGTTTTGTTCAGACAAAGTATTTATCTATCAGCTTGTCCGACTCCTTTATTTCGTCGCCGCCGCACTTTTTTTTCAGCAGATCCCAGTTGGGTCTGCGCGACGAAATATTGTGTGCATCACTTCCAAAAATTACAGGAAGGTCCCCCTTGATGATTCTTTTCACGAAGCGCCTCTGTGAGAAGCTCCCGAAGGCTTCGTTATTGATCTGATAAATCGCATTTTTGCTGAGAATATCCGTCATCTGTTCCTTGGAACAGTATTCAAGGTACCGGTGTACATGAGCGATTATTTCCTTGAGCTTGTACTCTGCGGAAATATTGTATATCTCCTCGTACATCCATTCCTTGTATTCGCGGTAAGGAAGCTCCATAAGTATCAGCCTTGTACCCTGTATAGCCAGCTTTTCAATGTCCTTAACTTCGGAAATACCATGCTCGACCGCAACCTCTGCTCCGAGGAGCATATTCTTTATGGGAGACTTGTCCCTGACAGCTTCAAAAGCTGCCTGACGCTTTTCGAGGAAGCTCTCCACCGACTTCTCCCTGTGGCAGTAGAAATGAGGAGTAAAGACCACTCTTTCCACGCCCTGCTCCTTCATCATTTCCAGCATAGCAAGCGAAGTTTCAACGCTGTCCGAGCCGTCATCGATACCCGGAAGTACATGGCAGTGATATTCAGTAAGCATTATTTACCGCCTTTTTTCTTTTTCCCGTTGTCCTTAGCAGAAGCTGTCTTTTCATTCTTTGACTTTTCACCGCCCGACGGCTTTCCGGCATGAGCCTTTTCCGCAGCCTCCGACGCCTCATCGTCGCTGCTCTCGGGCTTTGAGCCGTAATAACCGTAACCGTAGCCCTTGTCATACTTGTACTTTGAATAGTACTTGCCGTTGCGTTTAACCTTGATGTCGTTGAGTATGAATCCAAGCATATTCATCTTGGCAAACTCTATCTTCTTCATGGCTTCTTCCATATCGTCGGTAGTGGTCTCGCCGTAGCGTGCGACCATTATGATACCAGATACGTTCTTTGCAAGCTCCATGGAGTCGGTAACTACATTTACCGGAGGAGTATCTATAACGATAGTTGAATACCTGTCCTCAAGCTGATCGAGAATGGACGTCATATTCTCCGAAGCAAGGAGCTCCGAGGGATTGGGAGGTACGGGACCTGCCGTCATAACGTCGAGATTCTCCATGACCTCCTTGGAGATACACTCGTCAACGGGAGTCATTTTACCGATAGCGGTGGAAAGTCCCTTTTTGTTCTTCAGGCCGAATATCTTATGCTGAGCGCTCTTTCTCAGGTCTCCGTCGATAAGGAGCACCTTATTTCCGCCCTGTGCAAGCGCGATCGCGATATTGGCCGAGGTAGTGGACTTACCCTCCGCGGGATTTGCGGAAGAAACAGTGAATATCTTCTTTTCAAAGGGAGAAAGGGCAAATGTGATATTGGTCCTTATGGACTTGTAGCTCTCAACAACGGCAAAAGGTACGTCGCTGTCAGTGAGCTTGACATGATTGTCGCCGTCATCGCCCTTCTTTTTCTTTTCTACTTCAAACTGCTGGATCTCGCCTATCATGGCCTTGTTGAACCTGCTGCTGAGCCAGCCTGATTCCTTTATGGTATTATCGAAGAAATCGATAATGAATATAAGGAACATTATAAGTGCCGCAGCCGCCAATGCTCCGAGAACTGTATTCTTCTTTACATTGGGAGCAACGGGATTGTTATTGACCTTTGCCGTGCCTATGGTATTGATCTGTCCTACGCCCACAGCGTCCTCAAGATAATCCGGAGCGACCTCCGCAATGTTGTTGCATATCGCAGCCGATACTTCAGCGTTCTTTGTTACGGCGCTGAAAGTCAGCTTGCTTGTATCCGGAACAGAGGAAACGCTGATACAGCTTCTGATAGAAGCGGGAGTGATCCTGCCGTCAACAACAGTAAAGTTTTCTTCAAGTGTGGAATTGTCGAACTCGCCTCTCAGCTTTTCGGCAACCGCATTCAGAACAGCGTCGTCCTTCAGGACTTCCATATAGGTATTGATGAGCTGCTTTGAATTATTTATGTTATTGTAATTGTGCTCGGGATTTTCATTGAAGGTAGTGTAGCTCTGAACATACATCGAAATATACGAAGAATATTTCAGCGGCATAAGGAACTTTGAAAAGCAGAACGCCGTAGTTCCTCCCAGTATCGCCATGAGTATTATCAGCCATAATTTGCTCAGAAAAAGCGAAAAAATGGCTTTCAGGTCTATCTCGTCGTTTTCGTCATTCTTCACTGGTCATGTCCTCACAATCTTATAAGTTTATCTATAATTTTTTGTATTATATCACAATCATTATACACTGTGTAAACCAATTCTTATATCATAGTTATATTATAATATAGATATAATATACTGTCAAGAATAAATAAAAAAATAACTCGTTTTTGTCAGACTTCAACAAATAGCAAATAGTATTTTTTGGCAATATGCACCTATATGCCAAAACCACCTTATAAGTCCGAAAAATGCTTTTTCATCGACGGCTCATAACGCCATAAAGCGTCAATGCCCGACAGGCTATAAACACCATAATACAGCCTTATTCCCCGGATTTCAACACCATTCCGCGCCCTCTTTCCCCGGACATTTGTTATATTTCAAAACTTAATAATATTGTGATAACAAAGCTTGTAAAAACATTTGCTATTTATACCTTTTGTAATATTACACGTTAAATGATATTATAATGCTCCCTTTTGTCATCACTTTTACCACAAATGTCCGTTGCCCGTTTTTAACGAAAAAACGTTGATTACTCCCCATTTATTGCGTTCCTTTCTACTCTCGGGATATTATTTCATCATTCCGAGAAGCAGCCCGCACTCCGATCTGCATGGCAAGGCTTTTCAACGCAAAATATTGTTAATATAAAAAATCCGCTTTATCAATATCCCGCAGAACTGCATATAAAAAATACAGAGCTCTTGATCCGTTCGCATTTCTAGGTCCGCAAAAAGACGGACTGAAAGCAAAAAAAGTCAATTTACGGAGCTTTATCGCAATTATCGACTTGATACCGCCCTTTGTAAAATATATAATAAACACAGTGATATGTTTTTATTATATATCCGCAAATCCGCATCAAAGCAGACACTGTATGAAAACAGGCATCAAAATGCCGATTGTATATGCTCTGCTCCCGAGAAACGGTTCTGTCACACCTGTGCCGATCTGAACTTCATCGGACAGATCGCCGGTGCTTATCCCGAAATTTTCAGAACCAATATAAGATAAGTCATTCTCTTAAAACCCTTTTTTAAAAGCATGAAGGCTCCGTTTTCGGAGCCTTTTTGCTTTTTATACGCTTTTGAAAAAGCAGTTTTCTTCCCGCACTTATGTTTGCCTGCATCAATTACCACTCATAGCAACTTCAAAGAATTTGTTTCCTTCGGCTAACCGCAGAAAAAATTTTTTCGTCTTTTTGGACTTCTGAAATCACTTATATATGTAAGCCCGCATTCAGAAAGGAGGATTCTTTAAACCCCGCCCGCACTCCGGCCCGGGATTCAAACCACGCAAAACAAATTCACGACAGACCGGACAACTAATTTCATACCACGGAGCAGTTATCTATGAAAAAAAACAAAAGGAGTAATGAAAAATGAAGGTTTTCAAAAAAATATCAGTATTTATACTAATGACAGTCATTGCAGCGACATCAATGCTATGCCTTAGCACAAATACAGCCTCAGCCGCAGGCAAGACCTACAATGTTATGATAATCAATTTTGATCCCACATTCAAAATAAAACACGACAATGTTACCGAATTAATAAAGCAGCATGAGCTTGCAAGCTACAAGAACGACCCGGCCAATAAGGTGGCAGATTGGAACAATCCGTATACTCTTGCCGATCAGTTCGCAAAGGAAATGTCCGAAGTAAGCTACGGCAACGTCAATTACAAGATCGCGGAAAAGATAGAGCTGAATGAAATGCCCCGCAGTACCAAGATCAAAAAGGCTCCTTATACTACTGATGAATATTACAAAACTCTTATGACTGCGATCAAAAATAATGGCAGTGCCTTCTGGGAATATAATGGCTGGAAGAATTACGAATTCTCCTTTGATTATGATTACTATTTAAAGAAATACAAGGTCTACGATAAGGTAAACAGCGGAAAGATCGACGAGGTATGGATATTTGCAGGTCCTATGGTGGGAGTTAAGCTTCACGAGACAATAATGGTTGGAAAAAATGCATTCTGGGTAAACGGTGAGCCGTTAAAAAAAGACTGCAAGAACTTTATTGTTTACGGCTTCAACTATGAGCGCGGAGTAGGAGAAATGCTTGAGGACGCAGGCCACCGTCAGGAATCCATAATGGATAATGTCTTCGGCGCACCTAACTACAAGAAGGATTACTCCAAGTACAATGACTGGGAAAAATTCACAGCTTATGAATGTGTAGCCAAGGGAAAATCAGGCGTAGGTAATGTACATCATGCTCCGAACAGCCTGACAAGCAGCATAAATGATCACGACTGGCAGCGTACTAATCGTGTTTTATCATACTGCGATACTTGGTATAACTATCCTGATCTTTCAGGCACAGCAAAAACAATAGGCCGAGATGAGTGGGGTGGTGATGACAACTACCAATACATTCTAAAGCACCATAAATGGTGGTTCAAGCATATGCCTCACGCCAACGGCAAAAACGTCAAGACAGGCTTCTACACCAACTGGTGGACATACTTCTCACTTGACTATATTAACTGCCCTCCTGCCGTAAAATACCATATCGGCACATGCAGCTTCAGCAGCGTTAAAGATGCAACATACACCGGCAACTATATCAGGCCTTCCGTTACCGTAAAGCACGGATCGAAAACGCTTAAACAGGGTACAGACTATACCGTCTACTACACCTCCAACCTCAATGCAGGAACAGCAACAATGACAATAACGGGTATAGGAAACTATACAGGCAAAAAGGTAATAAAATTCAGGATACAGCCAAGGGACATCTCAACTCTCAGCTATTCTTCAATCCCCGATCAGAAGTATACCGGTAAGGCTATCACTCCCGCTCTTACCGTCAAATACGGTTCGATAACCCTTAAAAGAGGAACAGATTACACATATAATCCCGGTTGCAACATCGACAAGGGAAAGGCTATAATTATGCTCTTCGGCCGCGGAAACTATACCGGCAGCAAATCTGTATTTTTCAATATAGTATAATCAAAATATCTTTAACTTTACAATCGGTAAGGAACACTGTTCCGATACAAACTCCGTTTTTGTCTGACTAAATATCACTCATTGGTCTGTCGTTAATATAACAGCCCTTTCACGGCGCAGTCTGTACTGCCGTCCGCGAAAGGGCTTTTTCTTTTATTAAACAACGTATCTGCGTAGTTTACGCATAGCATAGCAAAATAAGGCTCGTCTGCTTCTTGACTTTTTTGCCAAAAAATGTTAAAATCGGATTATCTGTAAAAGGAAAATGCTACGGCAGCAAATATCTGAATATTCATTTTCACCAATAATTTGATAAAGCACGTTCCGATTTAAATGTTAAGTCACGATGATTGGAAGGTTTTTTTACAATGATACAGACGATAGTGTCTTCTTTTGCTCTGATAGGCATGATATGTGCTGTCATATGGGTATTGACGAGCGGAAACGACAACCGCCTTACAAGACTTTTCATGTTCTGTCAGATTTCCATTATTCTATGGCTCATCTCGCAGCTGATGCTGCATTTCTCCGTAAATACACGCCAGTTCTGGATAAGCTGCGTTATCGGCAATATAGGGATATGTATCCTGCCGCCGTTCTGGTTCATGTTTGCGGCGGAATACTCCGATTTCTGCAACAAGCTGCGCAAATTCTGCAATCTGCTTCCCATAATATCAGCCGTATTTCTGATATGCGTTATTACAAATCCATGGCACCACAAATATTATACTGTCTACGAATACAGAAATGTCATTCACGGGGTGATCTATTATATCTCACAGGTGATCTATAATATACTGCTTCTGTCGGGAATCGTTCTTATGTTCATCAAGCACTCTCCGGGCAACCGCCGTATGACCAAGCAGTCGCTGCTGCTGACCCTCGGCGTCATTGTCCCGATGTTTATCAATCTGCTTACCGTCCTGAATATAATTAGGCCGAAGATTGAGCTCACACCGATGTTTTTTTCGTTCTCTGTCGTTATGATACTCATTGCAATCGGCAGATACGGCCTGCTTAATATAAACCGTATCGCCATAAAGGATACCATTGACAGCATCAACAGCGCCGTTGTCGTCTTTGACGCCGACGACCTGATGACGTACAAGAACACATATGCGGAAAAGCTCATATCCGTACGCACGGGAGCACCACTGGACGAGGTCATTGCCGCTGTAAGGGAGAAAACCGGCACAGAACTTGACAAGAACACCGACTCCTGCGAGCTTATATTCAATGAGAATTTCTACAATATCAAACAGAATTTCTGCACCAACAAGAACGGCGAGCGTATCGCCCGCATTATCATCATCAATAACGTATCCGAGTACCATGAGCTTCTCGATACCGAGAAAAAGCTCTCGCTTGAAAAGGAGCGCAACCGTATAGCTCAGGAGATACACGATTCCGCGGGACATACCTTTACAATGATAAGCTCTCTTTCCCGTATCATAGACGCCGACCTCAGGAACAAGAAGGACGTTCCCGCAGAGGCTGTCGACTTTATCCGTGAGATAGACGGCTTATCGCGAAGCGGCGTCACTCAGCTGCGCTGCTCTATAAACAACCTGCGCTCCGACGAGTTCATGACCTCGGTCACAAGCGCTATTAATACGGTAACCTCGGCAGTCCGCGGCATAGACATAGACGTATGCACACAGGGCGAGGAAGATGAGAGCTTCGGCTTCTGCGTCAATGCGGTCTACGACAACACGCGTGAGACGATCACCAACGCCATACGCTATTCGGGTGCGGACAGGATAGATATTATCGTTAAATTCCTCTCTGATAAGCTGGAGCTTTATATATTCGACAACGGCTGCGGCTGCTCCTCGATCAAGGAGAACAACGGACTCCGCGGTATATGTGAGCGCACTAAGGCTCTCGGCGGAACAGTCAAATTCTCCTCGGTGGAAGGCGAGGGCTTCACGACCACTATCAAGATACCAAAGCAGAAAAGTGAAAACAGCGGTATATCTGCATAGTAAATCCCCGAATCGGATTAATCCGATTCGGGGTAATTATATTTATACCATTTTAGTCAAAGAAACCTGCTTCATCCAAAATCTTTCCAAAAGCCTTCTTGACGAATCTTTCACGGTCTTTGCGCATTATTATGTTATTCTCTGAAAAATCTTTTTTATTTTCAGATAAATAATATGAATTATAATGATTAATTAATGCTTCCTCAACCTTAGCACAGTTAACAGCAAGTTCAGTTTGTGTTAATGAAAAAACAGATCTTGATTCACCATTAACTTCAATTTTTATAGAATTATCTACCTCTTTTTGGGCCATCCAATGAGAATCCTCTAAATCGCTGAAGTGATTCTGAATCTTTTCACTGCTCTTATCCCACTGTTTCTGCAAAGAATCAAGAGTAGGACAATAAATCTTATCTGCTCCGGGAACCTTACCGCAAACGTCACTCAAAGTATCAATAACAGCATTCATTCTGGCATAATTATCAGGAGAATTAATTACAGCCTGCAGATCAGCTCCAATTTTAAGGTAACTGCATGTATCAATACATTCATCTACCAGATCACTGTTTAAAAGTCCGAAAAAGGTACTATATTCATCAATTGTATCAAGGATCTCTTTCATATTTTTCTGCTTTTCAGCATTATTTAATACCTTATCAAAATAGTTTTTAGCTGAACTGTCAGAAAGACTATAACCCTCTTTGTAAGTATTATAATAACTATTTATTTGTTGAATTGCCTTATATGTTTTATCAGCCTGTTCACTACTCATATTCTTATTCTTGATTGTTTTTCTTATAGCTGAATACTCGTCGGTTATTGTTTTCATGCTATAAATACCATTGCAGTTTTCTCTTCCGCAGTAATATATTTCCATTTTGTCCGTTGTAGCTGTTGCAGCATGAATAACCTTTCTTCCCTGAGTATGTCCTAAAGCAGGAATATCCTGTGCATTAAGAACATCGTTGCATCCGCTTCTTGTACATTTGAGAACTCGTCTGCCCTTTTCTGTACAAGTAGCCTGCTTTGTAACTGTATAAGAACCGTTTGTCTGATGTCCGAATTTTGAAGGATAAGTCATTCTTGTCTGACCGCATCCGCTGCACTGCTGCTGGATAGAACCGTTTGTAGTACAAGTAGGTTTCTGGAATACCTTGCTGTCTCTCCAATTGTGATTTCCTGTTGCAGGAATAGTCTGAGAATTAAGAACTGCATAGCAGCGTGTGCACTTCAGCACTCTTGTACCGGTAGTACCACATGTTGCATACTTAGTTATAGTATAAGAGCCATTCGTTCTGTGACCAAGCTTTGAGATAGAAACTGTTCTGCGCGATCTGCACTTTGTACAATACTGCATTTTTGAGCCGTTTACCGTACAGGTTGGCTGGCTCATGACCTTTTCATCACGCCAGTTATGCGAGCATGCGGCATAGGCGTTCTGCGGCTTCAAGCCGAATGGAGCTATGCAGATAACTGCAAGCATGAGTGTACAGAGAACAAACAGCACTCTGTTTTTTGTTGATTTGCGTAGATTTTCCATTTTAAGTCCTCCTAAGGTGTTAAAATAAAAATGTGATAAAAAATGTCCTGTAAATATGTGCGCACATATTTACATTTTTATTATAAAAGGATAAACCTTTATAATACATATCAAAAGATTTTGTCTCTCGGGATTGTGTCTGACTAAGATGTTTGAATAGAATTGTCATTATAAATTGTCTGTCGTAATTATAGGTACACAATTACAATTTATATAATACCTATCATGTTTTTTGTCTCTCGAAATTATGTCTGACTAAGGTGCTGAATAAAAATGTCATTATAAATTGTCGATCGTAATACATGTACACATAATTACGAATTCTGCTGTAAAAGGATAACCTTTGCAATAAATGTCACATTATAAATGTCTTTCATAATAAGTCAGCCTAAGGTGTTTGAAAAAAAGTCATTATAAATCGTCACTGTAATGTATGCGCACATAATTACAAATTTTATTATAAAAGGATCCCCTTTATAACCTGAGCGATTAATTTTTAATTCCTAACCTTTACTATAAAGAATTATAACATATACAAGCAAAGGAGTAAACGTTACATTTATCACTTCAAAAGTGACATTTGTCACTTTTTGCAGAACGTAATCTTTAGCCGCAAAATTGCTTTGAGTAATACAATTCAACGCAGCGAAAGCGAAAACTGCCGTTCACGCTTCATGCAAAAGTCGTTTGACAGCATACAAAGGAAAGTTGACCGTACATTCAGATCACAGCACAGGAAAATGCACTGACATGAATAGGATTTTTCGGCCGGCATATACAAAATTCATTTCAAAGTCAGTCTTTGCATGAATAAATCATTGTCTGCGGCAAATAATACCTGTAAGCTATTCATACAATAGCGATACACACAGGAGGTATCTAATGAAAGCAACAGGTATTGTAAGGAGGATTGACGACCTCGGAAGAGTCGTTATCCCCAAGGAAATAAGACGGACCATGCGCATACGTGAGGGCGACCCTCTTGAGATCTACACAAACAGCGAAGGCGAGGTAATATTCAAGAAGTATTCCGCTGTCAGCGAAATGAGCGAGAACGCAGGTCATGTGGCGGACATCATGCATAAGATCGCAGGTTGTCCCGTAGTCATATTCGATAAGGATCACGTTGTGGCGACTGCCGGAGTGCCCCGCAAGGAGTTCAGCGAGCGCCGTGTTACGGGACAGCTCGAAGAGCTCATGGAGAACCGCGGACAGTTCTACTGTCCCGACGGAAGCACCAACAGCTTCTACCCTGCCGAGGGAGTCCAGCGGACAGCCATTGCGGCTCTGCCCATAATAACCGCAGGGGATATTTCCGGAGCAGTCGCCTTTATGACCAGCGACAGCTGCCATGAAGTCACCGACCTGCAAAAGAGCCTTATCAACGCCTCTGCTCAGTTCCTTGCGCGGCAGATCGAAAGCTGAAATAAAAACACCTGTATCGTGACTGTTCACAAATACAGGTGTTTGTTTTTATCCGTTACTCAAGGTAGCCTTTCAGATACTGTCCCGTATAGGACCTTTCGCACTGAGCCACCTCCTCGGGAGTACCCTGCGCAACGATTGTGCCGCCGCCGTCGCCGCCCTCGGGGCCGAGATCTATGATATGATCGGCGACCTTTATCACATTCAGGTTATGTTCGATGACCAGCACCGTATTTCCCTGATCCGTCAGCTTCTGGAGCACATCTATGAGCTTGTGTACGTCTGCGGTATGAAGTCCCGTGGTGGGCTCGTCAAGGATATATATGGTATTGCCCGTGGAACGCTTTGACAGCTCCGTTGAAAGCTTTACGCGCTGAGCCTCGCCGCCTGACAGCGTCGTAGCAGGCTGACCTATCTTGATATAGCCAAGCCCTACCTCCTGTAAGGTCTTCAGCTTTCTGGCTATCTTGGGGATATGCTCGAAAAATTCCACGCCCTCGTCCACGGTCATTTCCAGCACGTCGTAGATCGACCTGCCCTTATAGTGTATATCGAGGGTCTCGCGGTTGTAGCGCCTGCCCTTGCAGACCTCGCAGGGTACGTATATATCGGGCAGGAAGTGCATCTCTATCTTGATTATGCCGTCGCCCTCGCAGGCCTCGCAGCGTCCGCCCTTGACATTGAAGGAGAACCTGCCGCTGCCGTAGCCGTGCGCCTTGGCGTCGGGGGTCTTTGCAAAGAGCTCCCTTATATCGCTGAAAACACCTGTATATGTGGCGGGATTAGAGCGGGGCGTCCTGCCTATGGGAGACTGGTCGATACAGATTACCTTGTCAAGATTTTCTATACCCTCCATAGCTTCAAAAGCGCCGCTCCTTGTCTTGGCGCGGTTGAGCTTAGCGGCAAGGTGCTTGTAGATTATCTCGTTCACAAGTGAGGACTTTCCGGAGCCCGAAACGCCTGTAATGCAAACAAGCTCGCCAAGAGGCACAGAAACATCTATACTTCTCAGATTGTGCTCGGAGGCTCCCCGTACTGTCAGGAATTTACCGTTTCCGCTCCTGCGTTTCTTAGGTATCTCAATCTTCTTTCTGCCGCTGAGGTACTGTCCCGTTACGGAGCTCTTACACTTGAGCAGCTTGTCCACAGTCCCTGCAAAAACGACCTCTCCGCCGTGAATTCCTGCTCCGGGACCTATATCTACTATATAATCGGCAGCAAGCATGGTATCGTCGTCGTGCTCCACGACTATGAGAGTATTGCCGAGATCGCGGAGCCTTTTCAGCGTAGCTATGAGCTTGTCGTTATCACGCTGATGAAGACCGATGCTGGGCTCGTCAAGTATATAGAGTACTCCCACAAGTGACGAACCTATCTGCGTGGCAAGGCGGATACGCTGGCTCTCGCCGCCCGACAGAGTTCCCGCAGCTCTTGAAAGGGTAAGGTATTCAAGTCCCACGCTTTTCAGGAAGCCGAGGCGCTCCTTTATCTCCTTGATTATCCGCTCACCCACGTAGCTGTCATGCTCCGAGAGCTTCAGGTCATTGAAGAAGCGCAGCCCCTCCTTCACGGAAAGGTCTGTCAGCTCGCTTATGTTCTTGTCCCCCACCGTTACCGCAAGGTACTCGTCGCGGAGCCTTCTGCCCCTGCATACGGGACAGCTGACCTCGCTCATATGCTCCTCTATCTCGCTCCGTGAATAGTCGCTGTTTGTCTCCTTATAGCGCCGTTCGAGGTTATTGATGACTCCCTCGAAGGGTGAGTTGTAGCTGCCGCCGCCCAGCGTTTTCGGACGGCTGAGCTCGAGGGTCTCATCACCAGTTCCGTAGAGGAAAAGATCAAGCTGCTCCTTGGTGAGCTCCTTTACGGGAACGTCGATGGGCACGCCGTACTTCTTTGAGATAGCGCGGTAATACATGGAAGCTATGGAGGTCTCGTCAAGGCTGTTCCAGCCCGAGGCGTTTATAGCTCCCTCCTCTATGGACAGCTCCTTATCGGGGATAACGAGGTCGGGGTCGATATGCCTGAAAACTCCGAGGCCCGTACACTTGGGACAAGCTCCCACGGGATTGTTGAAGGAGAACATAACGGGCTCCAGCTCGCCGATGCTTATATTATGCTCGGGACAGGCGTAATTCTGGGAAAAGAGTATCTCCTCCCCGTCTATCACGTCGGCTATGGCAAGTCCGCCGGAAAGGCTGAAAACAGTTTCAAGGCTGTCGGTGATACGGGACTCTATCCCCTCCTTGATGACGATACGGTCAACGATTATCTCTATATTGTGCTTTTTGTTCTTGTCAAGCTTTATATCCTCGGTGAGCTCGTACATTATCCCGTCAACTCTTGCGCGGACAAAGCCCGATTTCCTTGCGCTTTCCAGCTCCTTTGCATACTGTCCCTTGCGGTTCCTTACTATGGGAGCCAGAAGCTGGAGCTTCGTACCTGCGGGGAGCTCCATAAGGGTATCCACCATCTGATCTATGGTCTGCTGGGATATTACCCTGCCGCAGACAGGACAGTGGGGCACGCCTATCCTCGCGTAAAGCAGACGGAGGTAGTCGTATATCTCCGTGACCGTTCCCACAGTGGAGCGGGGGTTCTTGGAGGTGGTCTTCTGGTCAATGGATATAGCGGGAGACAGGCCCTCTATGCTGTCCACATCGGGCTTTTCCATCTGTCCGAGAAACATCCTCGCGTAGGAGGAAAGGCTCTCCACATAGCGGCGCTGACCGTCGGCGTAAATGGTGTCGAAGGCAAGGGAGGACTTTCCCGAGCCCGACAGTCCCGTCATTACGATGAGGCTGTCACGGGGCAGCTCCAGATCTATATTTTTAAGGTTATTGGCTCTTGCGCCTTTTATGATTATCTTATCGGTCATAATTAACTCCTGACACTGCAAAGCATTTTGCGAACATGATATATTATAACACATAAGCGAAGCGTTATGTTATAATTGTCCGATTGCAGGGAGCAGCTCTGCGCAGCTGCACGGACATCTAAAATGTTCATTTATGAACATTATACCATATAATACATCAAAAATAAACACCCCGAACATATTTTCTTCTTTTAACATTTTCCCCGCTTTTCTATTGACAGTCATGGAAAATTATCTTATAATAATGAAAAAACCAAAGGAGGTGCACCACATGAAATATGTATGCGACGTTTGCGGCTGGGAATACGATGAAGAACAGGGCGCTCCCGAATACGGCATCGCTCCCGGAACAAAGTTCGAGGATCTTCCCGATGATTTCTCATGTCCTCTCTGCGGAGTCGGCAAGGATTCATTCTCAGCACAGTGACAGCTGACATATATCAGAAAAGGCTTCCGTATGATCGGAAGCCTTGCTTTTATGCCTCGTATTTCGGTTCGCAGGTGAGATTTATGCCGAGGCGCTTGAAGATACGCTCGTCCACCGAAGAAAGGATAACGGTGGAGTGCACCTCACAGCCGCGGAGCTTCTCTATCTGCTCCATGGCCTTCTTTGCATTCCCGTCCGTATTTGCACAGATTGAAAGCGCAAGAAGAGTCTCGTCGGTGTGCATTCTCGGGTTGTTGTTGCCGAGATGATTTACCTTGAGCTCCATTATGGGCTCAATTACATGGGGAGACATGAGAAGTATATCGTCGTCTATATCAGCGAAGTATTTAAGTGCGTTCAGGAGCAGAGCCGATACCGCTCCGAGGAGCTCTGATGTGCGTCCCGTAAGGATAGTTCCGTCGGGAAGCTCCATTGCAGCTGCGGGTCCCTCGGTAGCCTTCTCCTTTTCGAGAGCGGCGGATATGACCTTTCTGTCCTCGGGAGTAACGCTTGCCTGCTTCATAAGGAGCTGGAGCTTCATTACCTCCTCATCGGAAATAAGTCCCTTCCGGTTGTCGCACATACCAACGTAGTAACGGCGGATTATCTCCTGCTTTGCAGCCTCGCACACTGCCTCGTCATCGACGATACACTTGCCCGCCATATTAACGCCCATGTCCGTAGGCGATTTATAGGGTGACTCTCCCAGGATATTCTCGAACATGGTGTTGAGCACGGGAAATATTTCCACGTCGCGGTTGTAGTTTACGGTAGTCTCGCCATAAGCTTCAAGGTGGAAGGGATCTATCATATTGACGTCGTTGAGGTCGGAGGTAGCCGCCTCATAGGCGATATTTACGGGATGACGAAGAGGAAGGTTCCATATGGGGAAAGTCTCGAACTTGGCGTAGCCCGCGTTTATTCCCCTCTTGTGCTCATGGTAGAGCTGGGAAAGGCAGGTAGCCATTTTTCCGCTTCCCGGGCCGGGCGCCGTAATTACGACGAGCCTGCGGGAAGTCTCGATATAGTCATTTTTTCCGTATCCCTCGTCGCTGATTATGTACTGGAGATTGGAGGGATAGCCCTTTATGCTGTAATGGTGGTATACCCTTATTCCAAGGGACTCAAGCCTTTTCTGGAAGGCGTCGGCTGTGGGCTGTCCGTCATAGCGCGTGAGCACTACACTGCTGACGTAGAGGCCGATCTTTGTGAAAACATGGAAAAGGCGGATAACATCAACGTCGTAGGTGATGCCCAGGTCGCCCCTGACCTTGTTCTTCTCAATATCATCGGAATTGATGACAATGACTATTTCCGCGTCGTCCTTCAGCTGGAGCAGCATCTGGAGCTTACTGTCGGGCTTGAACCCCGGCAATACTCTTGAGGCGTGATAATCATCGAAGAGCTTTCCTCCGAATTCAAGGTAAAGCTTGTCGCCGAACTGCGATATGCGCTGTCTGATATGCTCTGACTGCATTTTGAGGTACTTCTCGTTGTCAAATCCGATCTTACTGATCATATATATTCCTCCCGTCATGCTATAATAAATTATTATATATCAATCCCGCGGAAATTTCAAGTACCAAATCAAAAAAAGTAATCTTTCTTTTCCGATAGCAAAAGGTTACAATTCAGCAAAATTTGTAAATTTTTATCTTGTCTATTGAACATTTATATTCAATATGTTATAATATGTATATACTGGGGATATGGAGGAATACTATGAACCTTCAAGCAATAATCGTGACCAATTGTATCGCTCTGACGATACTGGCCGTATTGCTGGTCAGCAGCTACCGTGTGCGACAGCGGCGCCGACCCAGCGACATAACTTTTACGGCCATGATACTCATTACCGCGGCGGCATGCTTCTTTGAAACGGTATCATTCGTTGTAGACGGCATGACCTTCCCGGGCGCCCGCCTCACGGCGGTGCTTGCAAACACAATTACATACGGAGCAAACGTCATCACATCCTTCCTCTGGTGCCTTTATGTGGATCTGAGGCTTTACAAAAAGGAGAGCCGTCTCAAAAAGCACTATACATGGCTTGCTGTGCCCACAGCCATACTTCTTGCGGGCCTTCTGCTGAATATGTTCTTCGGTTTCCTGTTCTCCTTCGATGAGAACAACGTATACCACCGCAGACCGCTCAGCTATGTATATTATATCACGGTATTCTTCTATCTCGGCTTCAGCGTCTATGTTCGGTACAACTACTACAAGGGTACTATCAGGGCGAAATTCTTCCCGATATGGATATTCCTTGTGCCTATATTCGTGGGAACAGCGCTACAGTCCGTATTCTACGGCCTGTCGCTGGCGTGGTGCTCGGTCGCAATCGGACTTGTTGCCATCTATATGAGCCTTCAGAACGAGCTCACATATATAGATCCGCTGACAGGCCTTTACAACCGCACCTATCTGGATCATGTACTGGAGGAGATAACCCACAGGAACAGCCATACGGGCGGTATTATGATCGACATCGACTACTTCAAGAGCATCAACGATATGTACGGCCATGCCATGGGCGATGCCGCTCTTATACGGGCCGCAAGGATTCTCACCGAGGCCATACCCGACAAGAGTACAGCCGTACGCTTTGCGGGAGACGAATTCATCGTTATAACAAAAGCCGATACCGATCAGGATCTTCTCGATGTGATGAACAGTATCCGCAGCTGCGTCAGCAGCTTCAACGCAAAAGGCATTGCGGTATATCAGCTCTCCTTCTCCATGGGCGGCAGCCTGCTCAACGGCACCATGACCGCCGACGAGTTTCTCAACGATATGGACTCGGATATGTACGAGGAGAAGCGCCGCAAGCATTGCAGATCGACTGCATGACCCTTCCCTGTTATCAAAGGTCTTACATTTTTTCTTCTGTTTGACAGTAAATGCGCTATTGCCCCGCCTTATGGCGGGGCAATAGCATTTTCAGAGTCTTCTGCCCGAATTTTCTTCTTTGCCCTTGACAAGCGGTCAAAGTTATGCTATGATATAAAGGCAAAAACTGTGAACGGATAAAGCCTGTGCAGAGCCCGATACAGAGAGTTCCCGTGAGGTGCGAGGGAATGACGGTGCAGAGGAAGCTACATCCGGGAGTTGCCGCATTGAACGCAAGTAGGTGCGGACGGGTGTGCCCGTTACAGCTCAACGAGGCTGAGCAAGGCTCAGTAAACCGGGGTGGTACCGCGAAATGCTTCGCCCCCGGACGGCATATGCTGTCCGGGGGCTTTATTTATCGGAAGGGAGCGATGTTTCATGAAAAGGACGATAGGTTACCTGAGCCTCGGGCTCACAGTCCTTCTCTTTGCCCTGCTCATGCTGTATATCGGCTTCATAAGCCCTGCAAGATCGGGAGCTCCCGCTCCTTTCATACGCATGACCCTGTGCACCCTACTGTGTATCATTTCGGTATCTCTTTTCACAAGATATATCCACCCCTTTTCGGGACTTGCGGGACTCGACAGTGCAAATCTCAATCTTGTCTTCACCATAGCCCTGCTCCTTGCCCTTTTTGTGGATTTCGTCACCTTCGGAAATACGACGGTAGAGCCGTACATGGACGGACTTGTACAGAAGAACAAGGGCGGCACGGGAGAGTACTTCTACAGCTATGTCAAATACGTGTTCATGGGCGGACAGGCACTGATTGCAGTCCGCACCTTCATATATTCCGCATTTCTCGGTCTGCTGAAAGCAATAATGAAACACGCTGACTGAGAGAAAGGATACATATATGTCTTCAAGAACAAAAAAGGACCTTATTTTCACCTGCGTCATGACCGCTGTTTTCTTTGTTTTAGTTGCAAAGGCTAAAGCGCCGTTTTTTCTGTATCCTGCTGTAGCAGCCATGTGCTTCGGCCTTTTTGGCCTCAATTATATTCTCGAACGCAGCAGTGACAGGTCACTGAACAAAAGAATGGACAAGCAGTTTCAGGATCAGTCGCTGGAGTATGACAAATTCAGGCAGGACTTCACTTATGATTATCCGGTAAAGGACGATCTGATAAGCGATCTGAGATACAGATACACGCATAATCCCCTTGCTATCAGCTTCAGTTCGCCTGTAAAGAAATTTGAAAAAGCTTATGCTTCTCAGCTTGAAGACATTGAAAGAGCGTATATGAACGGCAGAATGATAACCGCATTTCTCTGCGGAGTAAACATAAGCCGCGAATATGTTGTCATGTACGATCAGCACAGCATAAAAGCAATACCTGCCGACAGAATAGTTTCAGCCCAGATACGATGCACCCGCTTGAAAACAAGCGATAACGGTATATATTCGGGAGATGTGCTGCACTATTATTTCGCTGTCCTGACGGAAGGTTCTTCAAACTATGATATGGTAATGCTCGGGAGCATGAAATCGCGCATAGCTTACGACGAGCTGTTCCGCGCAGGGATTCTGCGGAAAAACGAAGGCGAGCAATGCCCGCAGCTTTACGATTACGGAAAACTCAGTGACATAGATCCGAATAAGCTGAATTAGCCTTAAATTTCTTCAGGCTCTGAAGAAGCATCAAAGGAGAATTTAATTATCCTGACATAATAACAACACCGAAAGGTCGTGATATACATGAAAACGCCCGACGTTTTCATTGCTTATGATAAAAAGAGGTGATTAGATGGCAAATTATGAATTGCATTTTGGCTGTCGAGTTTTTAACCCTGAAAACGCAAGATTAACTCGCGATAATTATGCTGAAATCACTAAAAGAACACGTAAAAATTCTTTTTTTCCAAATCATTCTTTGTTTTCCAAATTAGATATAGAAGAAGCGAATGAATGTTATTGGAGTATGTTTGAAAAATACAAACTTGCTGATTATTATAAAGAAATGAAACTCTTTTTATCTTATTTTGAAGAAATCAATAAAGGCACAGAATTCAGAGAAAATGAATTAAAAGAGTTTATAAAAGATCAACTTAACAAAAGAATAGAAAATGAAAAACGGAATAATTCTATATTCTTTCTTGATTCGAAAGATCCATTAAAACAAGAAATCGGAAAACAATATGCAGAAATATTAGAAAAAAATGCCATAGACAATTCATATGATAATGAATTAAAAGAAAGATACAATAAATACCAGCATGATTTAAAAATAATTAACGAATATGACCTATCTGATATGATGTGGATAAAATCGCCAAAACTATGGAAAGAATGGAAACATGACGATTCCAAGAATCAGGGATTTGAAATTCCAGATGAATGGTTCAAAGAATTTGCTATGCGAAAAGCTCCATATTATACAGATGAAAAATGCAAAAAACTACAAGAAAGTGCATTAAAAAACTTTGATGTCAATATGCTTTACTTCAAATCTCTTGATAAAGAAAAATTCAATGCAGAGATAGATACTTTTCTCAAAAAACACCCCTCGTTTGAAGTAGTTGATGATTTAAGAAAGTATAAAACTGCCATTGGAGTATATATTTTGATTCTTGATGAATACAAACAAATCTATATTGGTATAAGCAGAAGCAAAAACGGTATTAAAGGTCGTATACAGGCACATTGGTCAAATATTATGCCATTAGACCGTCTGATTTGGGGCAGGGAAGAATACTCAATGCTCAGCATTGATTCATTCAGAGCATTTGATACTACCCGTATCCTTTTTGAACCCCACCCGGAGTTTTCTGAAGTAGCAACTGATGAAAACGGAAATGCTAAAAAAGGGATTTTTATGGGAAAAGAATGTAATATATGGAACACAGCTGAATATTTAGAATCAAGAGAATACGAATTAATCAATAATTCTTTCTCACAAGAATTTTTATGCAATCGTTGTGACGGCGGCGGAAGCTCTTTCCTCGAAGCTGTTGTTTCAAGAAAAGAACGACCGCAGCTTAATAATAAGTAAAAAATGCAAAGGAGAAATAAATTATGACTACTTTTGAAGAACTCAAGCGCAGAGGTCTCCTCGCGCAGCTCACAGACGAAAAGGAAATTGAGGAGCTCGTCAACGCAGGCAAGGCTACCTTCTACATCGGCTTCGATCCTACAGCGGACTCTCTCCATGTTGGTCACTTCATGGCACTCTGCCTTATGAAGCGTCTGCAAATGGCGGGTAACAAGCCCATCGTCCTCATCGGGGGCGGTACTGCCATGGTGGGAGACCCCTCGGGCAAGACCGACATGAGAAAAATGCTCACTCCCGAGACTATACAGCACAACGTTGATTGCTTTAAGAAGCAGATGAGCCGCTTCATTGACTTCTCGGAAGGCAAGGCTATCATCGTGAACAATGCAGACTGGCTCTTGAAACTGAACTACGTAGAGCTTCTCCGCGACGTGGGAGCTCATTTCAGCGTAAACCGTATGCTCTCCCATGAGTGCTACAAGCAGCGCATGGAGCGCGGTCTCACCTTCCTCGAATTCAACTACATGATAATGCAGAGCTACGACTTCCTTGAGCTCTTCCAGAAATACGGCTGCAATATGCAGTTCGGCGGCGATGACCAGTGGGCAAATATGCTGGGCGGCACAGAGCTTATCAGAAGAAAGCTCGGCAAGGACGCATACGCCATGACTATCACCCTGCTCCTCAACTCCGAGGGCAAGAAAATGGGCAAGACTGAAAAGGGCGCAGTATGGCTCGATCCCGAGAAGACAACACCCTATGAGTTCTTCCAGTACTGGAGAAACGTTGACGACGCCGACGTTATCAAGTGCCTGAAAATGCTGACCTTTGTACCCGTTGAGCAGATAGAGGAAATGGAAAAGACCATGGAAGGCGCTCAGTTCAACGCTGCCAAGGAGCTTCTCGCATACGAGCTCACAAAGCTGGTACACGGCGAAGAGGAGGCTGAAAAGGCAAAAGCTGCCGCAAAGGCACTCTTCGGTGGAAGCGGTTCCAACGAAAATATGCCCGTTGCAGAGATCGACTCCGCTGACCTTACGGACGGCGCTATCGGACTTCTCAACCTCCTCGTAAAGGCTGAGCTTGCTCCGTCAGTGTCCGAGGCGAGACGTCTTGTACAGCAGGGCGGTATCACAGTAAACGATGAAAAGAAGACAGACCCCAAGGAAATGATAAAACTTGAGGATGAAATAATTGTCCGCAAGGGCAAAAAGGCCTTCAAAAAGGTAGTTGCAAAGTAAAAAATCTACCAGCGGTAATATCGTCAAAAGATTATACAAAAATTTGTGAACTTTTTTTGAATTTCCTATTGACAACTCGTAAAAAATACCGTATAATAAAGAAAATAAAACTTTTTTCACACTGCTTGATTTAAATTCTGGGGGGGATTTTTATGGCAAATGTAAGGAAAAAAGGTTTTACTCTCGTAGAACTCATCGTAGTCATAGCAATTATAGGGGTGCTTGCTGCGATACTTATCCCTTCGATGATGGGATACATCAAGAAGTCAAGAAGGACTTCCGACGTTCAGGGGGCAAAATCGATCTTCGACAGTATTACAGCTGTTCTTGCAGATGATGAGGACGTTGTCAATTCATTCACTGCAAACAACTCTGTCAGCTACAATGTATCGGCAAAAAAGGGCGACGCCACCGAAAACTACTCCTTTGTTGTGGTATGCACAAAAAAGGGCTCGGGAGAGAACCTCTTCCAGTGGAACGGCGCAAGTGCGGAGGCGGAAAAGTTCCTGAAAGCTCTTGACGCTATCTCGGACAGCAAAAAGGCTCGTATAAAGTACGCCAAGACGGAGTCGGGCGCAGAGCTTAACCGCTGGTTTATCGGCTACCGCTCAACGGATCCATGGAATATTGAAGTATGGGCAGGAAATTCCAGCGTTCCCGTATACAGACTGTGGCCCGATACAGATCCCGATTATTCGTGATCGGACAATGACGCATATGCGTTTACGCAAAATCCAAAAATATATCCCCGAAGCTGTACAAGACTGCTTCGGGGATATTTTATTTTTATCCGTCATATCCGTAAAGCGACATGAATGCGGCAGAGCTCGTCCCGCACGAGGAAAACCTCTTTTCGGCGCTCTCTGCGGAAACGGCTCCGCGTATGATATTTGCCAGCTTGGAATACGTCCTTTTCTCGGTGTCGGTCATCTCCGCGGAAGGCTTTCCCAGCAGGAGCAGATTGAAGTTCAATTTCAGGTCCGCGACGCCGTCGGCAGCGAGATACTCGCCGCTCCTTGTCTGAAGATAGTAATAATCCACATTATCCGCACTGCATATGTAAATGATCTGTACGGGGATATAGCTGTCGCAGCCGCTGTACGCTCCGCCGTCGTAATCGCAGATCTTCTTTTTGCCTGAAAAGACCTTGACGCGGGTGATATTGTCGGGATAGCCTGTCTCCTCGCAGTAATTCACAAGGTATTTCTCGCCAAGATTATTGCTCAGCTCGTATGTATAGGTGGGATAGTCCTGAACAGTGCAGCCCCACAGCAGTATCAGTAAAAACGGTAACAGCAGCACAGCTGCTTTTTTTATTTTCATAAACGCCCCCCTGCGTCCTTTTCCTTTGCAGCCGTATCAGCCTATGAACTGCGACAGCGTGTTCTGAGCAGCGCTGCCTATACCGCAGAAGAAGTAAACTGCCATAATTACAGCAAGTCCGATAAAGTATTTAAGTATCGTTATCAGCACCATATTCATCGGCTTGATGCCGCCCACGGCCCTGATGCCTTCGCTGCCCGCTGCCTTTGCTTTGAGCCGCTTCAGCGCATTCATGGAAAACCTGTAGTACAGCCAGTTGGCAAAAAAGCAGAATACCGCTCTCATGCCCAACTCTGCTATAACGAAGATATTGCTGACGGACTCAAAAGTCCTTTTATGATTTGCTATAAAGTCGGCCATTTCCGCAGGGAGCTCCTCCATATAGAATAGCAGGTTCGCGGGAAGGTCGAAGATTATTCCAAGCAGAGCCGCAATTATAGCCCATACCCACATTTTCCTGTTTGCAAAGAAAAGGGACGGGAATATAAGGCTTGCCACATTGAAGGAGGGCTTTGCGCCCGCGTCCTTCATGCGCTTGAATCTCGGTATATAGTAAAGCTTGTTGGTGCCGACGAAATCGCTTATCTCCCTGAGGGTAACTCCGCCCATGTCCTCATCGGGATCATAGCCAAGATACTTGAAAGGATCAAGCAGCTCCTCGCCTTCCCTTTCGGAAAACACATCCCGCCAGTTATCCCCGTCAGCTCCGTCATCATCATAACGTGCTCCTCCGTCGCCGAGCTCAGCGCCGCAGCGCTGACAGCTGGTATCCGTATCTATGTTCGGGAAACGGCACACCGGACAGATCACGAGACCTGTGGTCTTTTCCTTTTCCTTTTTCTTCTCCCATTTCTTTCCCGAGGAATGCATTTCTTCATTAGCGCATCTGTTTTCTATCCTATAGCATTCTCTGTGATGAGGCGTACCGCACTCGGGACAAACCACTATGTCGTCGTCCGCGGTGAACAATTCTCCGCAAACAGGACATTTCTCTCCGATATAATCCATTCTCATGCCTCCTTTTCCAAAAGCATACACTCTTCTATTTTATATTATACCACTTTTGCATGATAAAAATCAAGTGTTTTGCCGCAATATCCGAATAAATATGCAATTTCAGAAAAAGCCGGAGAAAAAATACACTTATGCCGAACATTCTTCCGCCTTATAAATGAAATGCAAAAAAAATACAAAATACTATGGTAATTTTTTTTCAGATGTGTTATAATGTAATGTATACATTTTACGAATGGAGTGCTACTGCATGATATACAACAGGTCAGAGCTTGGCGACGGTATCGGCTTCACCTCTGTCATCGACGACAAATTCAAAACGCGTTCCCTTGCCGTTTATCTTCTTACCGAGCTTGACGCAGAAACAGCCGCCGTAAACGATATAGCCGCAGAGA
Organism: Ruminococcus sp.; assembly: GCA_017519415.1. Taxonomy (GTDB): domain Bacteria; phylum Bacillota; class Clostridia; order Oscillospirales; family Ruminococcaceae; genus Ruminococcus. Next base: position 11,007 of record JAFWSI010000071.1, on the reverse strand, counting down.
TACTCACAGTATCCAACAGCCGTTTCACTACTTACGCTGCAATGTGCGAAAAGCTCTCGGAGCTCTACGGCGCAGGTCTGGGCTCCTCGGCACGAAAAAAGGGCGACGCGCAGATACTCGGTCTCAAGGCCTCGTGGCTGGACAACAGATACGCCATTGACGGCGAGGATATAAACGGAGAGATGCTCTCCATAATAAGGGACTGCCTTTTCAGTCCCAACGCAAAGGACGGAGCCTTCGACGAGGCATCCTTCGCCATTATCCAAAAGGATCTTCTTGACCGCATAGACAGCGAATTCAATCAGAAGAACGTCTATGCTTCCATACAGGCCGCAAGACTGGCATACCGCGGGGAGCCCGCCGCCTGCGCATCCTACGGCACAAAGGAGGGCGCTCTTGCCGCAACTCCCGCCGACGCCTACAGGGCATACAGAGAGCTGCTAAGGACGGCTCAGATAGAGATATACTACGTTTCACCGGAAAAGGACGATACCTTTTCGGAAATGTTCCGTCAATGCTTCGGCGGGATCGAAAGAGAGCCGCGGAAGGTAAATATACGTAGCCGCAGTCCCCTCAAGGCGGTCCCCGAGACCATCACGGAGGAATTCGACGTAAATCAGAGCAAGGCGGTAATGGCCTTCAAGACCGACTCCGATGACAGGTACGCGCTGAAAATGCTGAGCATAATCTACGGCGAGACACCTTTTTCAAAGCTGTTTCTCAATGTCCGCGAAAAGATGAGCCTCTGCTACCACTGCACCAGCCGTTCCGTGTCAGTAAAGGGAAGCTTCTTCGTTGACATAGGAGTCGACCGCAGCAACATTGAACGTGCCCGGGAAGAGATACTGAAGCAGCTTGACGGGATACGCGCGGGAGGCGTCACCGACGAGGAAATAGAAAACTCTCTCATGGCGCTGGATAATGCTGTGCTCCAGGTAGGCGACACCCCGTCCTCATATATAAGCTGGTTCTTTGACTGCTTCTGCGACGGAGAGATAATGACTCCCGAGGTACACTTCCGCAGGTTCTGCGATGTAACAAAGGAGCGTATCGTAGCGGCTGCCGCGTCCCTCAGACCCGACAGCACATACATAATGCTCAACAGGGAGGTGCAGGGATAATGGAAAAGGAGATCATCACAGGCTCCCGCACCGGAGACAGCTGCATACACGTCAGACACAGCAGCGGTCTTGAAATATTCATCTGCGAGATGAAGGGCTTCAGCAGCATAGAAGCACTGTTCGGCACGAAATACGGCTCGGTGAACACCATGTTCAGGACGTCTGCGGACAAGGAGTACACCACAGTGCCCGAGGGCATAGCCCATTTTCTCGAGCATAAGCTCTTCGAGAATGAGGACTGCGGAGTATTTGAGCTCTACGCACGCACGGGAGCTTCCGGCAACGCCTTTACATCCTTCGACAAGACCTGCTATCTTTTCAGCTGCTCCAAGAACTACGAGGACAATCTCAGGATACTGCTGGATTTCGTTCAGAAGCCCTACTTCACAAAGGAAAACGTGGATAAGGAAATGGGTATCATCGGTCAGGAGATAAAGATGACCGGCGATAACCCTGAATGGCGGGTATTCTTCAATATGCTCAGCGGTATGTTCCGTGAGCACCCCGTAAAGACGGATATAGCGGGCACTGTGGAGAGCATAGCGCGGATAGACGCAGAACTGCTCTACAAGTGCTACAACACCTTCTACAACCTGAACAATATGGTGCTTTCCATAGCCGGAAACATCAGCGCCGACAAGGTGCTTGAGATATGCGACGAATGTCTGCGTCCCTGCGGGGACAACGGCCTTGAAACAGTGTTCCCCGACGAGCCTGCGGAGATAGTCCGCGGGGAGATACGGGAGAAGCTCCCTGTGGGAGCCTCCATATTCGACCTCGGCTACAAGTGCGCTCCGAGAAGCGGCAGGGAAATGCTCAGAGCGGCGGCGGCGGCCTCGGTCATCTCATCTCTGCTGTCGGACCCCGCCCAGCCCATGTGCGAAAGGCTGCTGAAGGAGGGTATCGTCAATTCAACCTTCGGCGGCGAGGTATTCTACGGCAGCGGCTACTTCACCCTGAATTTTTCGGGCGAATCCGACCGCCCCGAGGCTGTCAGGGAAGCGATCTTCGCCGAGATAGACAGACTTGTCGCAGAGGGCATAGACGAAAAGGACTTCCAGCGCATAAAGAAGTCCTCCTACGGTATGCTCATACGGGAGCTGAACAACGTGGAGGCAGTAGCCAACCTCATGCTCAATTCCTATATGGAGGACGTCGGACCCTATGACGCCATAGATATGCTCTCGGAACTGACAGCTGATGATGTGGCAGAGCTTATGCGCAGCGAGCTGCGCCGTGACAGATGCGTTCTGTCCGTAATAGAAAAGGAGGAATGATCCATGAACACAGAAACACTTTTAGAACCAAATGAGATACAATTTCCGGAGCTTGGCTGGAAATTCAGCATCGATCCCACCGCATTCACGGTATTCGGCTTCCAGATACAGTGGTACGGCATAATCATCACACTGGGACTTATCCTTGCCCTCATATATGTTCTCCCGAGAATGAAGCGCTTCGGCCTTGATTCCGACAGAGCCATCGACGTTATAATCGGCGGCGTACTTGGAGGTATCGTCGGCGCAAGAGTATACTACGTCCTTATGAAGTGGGACGAGTACAAATGGGACTGGAAGGCTATAATCAACACCCGCAACGGCGGTCTCGCCATTTACGGCGGTATCATCGGCGCCTTTATAGTAGGCTATATCATAGCCCGCATACGCAAGGTAAGAGCCCTGCCCATGCTGGACATAACCGCCCTCGGACTTCTCATAGGCCAGGGCATAGGACGCTGGGGCAACTTCGTGAATCAGGAGGCCTTCGGCACTAATACCGACTCCTTCCTCGGCATGACCGGCGGCACTATCCAGCGCACCATCAGCGGCAGTATGCAGATGGGCGGGGATATGTATGAAAAGGGACTCAATATGCTCTGGGAAAAGCCTGTACACCCCTGCTTCCTTTATGAGTCGGCATGGTGTCTTCTGGGCTTTGTGATACTCTCATTCTGGTCAAAGCGCAGGAAGTACGACGGACAGATATTCCTCATGTACCTTGCATGGTACGGTGCAGAGCGCTTCGTAGTTGAGGGACTCCGCACGGACAGCCTCATGCTGGGAAATATGCGTGTATCGCAGGCTCTCTCGGCAGTTATCTTCATTGTCTCGATGCTGCTCCAGATCATCTTCTTTGCAAAGAGGAAGCGCGATCCCGAGAGCATGGAGCTCTACGTGAACACGGAGGAATCGCACCACCTTATCGAGGAGACCCGCAGAAAGCACATGGGACTCTCCCATGAGGACGCAAAGATAGACGGCATCGACGACGACGAGCTGGATATACTCAACGACGATGACGACGACTTCGATGAAGACGAGTCTGAGGACGGCAGCAGGATACTCGGCGGCGATGACAGTGACGACGACGACGATGATGAAGATGAAGACGAAGAAGACTCTCCCGCAGAGGACGATGACGAGGGCGCTCCCGAAGCCGCTGAAAGCGATGGAACAGCCGCAGACAGCGAGGCAGAGGACAAAGCGGATACAGCGGACGAAAAGTCCGATGATAACAAGGAGGATAAATAAATGGCACAGATCATTGACGGAAAAGCAGTTTCCGCAGCAGTAAAGAACGAGGTAGCAGCAGAAGCTGCAAGACTCAGGGACGAAAAGGGTCTCAAGGTAGGCCTTGCGGTAGTTATAGTGGGCAGCGATCCCGCTTCGAGAGTATATGTGAACAACAAGAAGAAGGCCTGCGAGGCAGTTGGCTTCCAGTCATTCGAGTACGCTCTCGAGGAATCCACCACACAGGAGCAGCTCCTCGACCTTGTGAACGTACTTAACCGCGACGACAGAGTAAACGGCATACTTGTACAGCTCCCCCTGCCTAAGCATATAGACGAAAAGGCAGTTATCAACGCCATCTCTCCCGCAAAGGACGTTGACGCCTTCCACCCCGAGAACGTAGGAAGGATAATGATTGGCGAATACTCCTTCCTCCCCTGCACTCCCGCAGGCGTTATGCGCCTTATCGAGAGCACGGGCACGGATATAACAGGCAAGCAGTGCGTAGTTATCGGCAGGAGCAATATCGTCGGCAAGCCCCAGGCAATGCTGCTTCTCCAGAAGAACGGCACGGTCACTATATGCCACTCCAAGACGAAGAACCTCAAGGAGATATGCCTCGGCGCTGATATTCTTGTAGTTGCTATCGGACGGGCTAACTTCATCACAGGCGACATGATTAAGGAAGGCGCTGTAGTTATCGACGTGGGCATGAACCGTCTCGATAACGGCAAGCTCTGCGGCGATGTTGAGTTCGAGTCCGCGGAGAAGAAAGCTTCATTCATCACTCCCGTACCCGGCGGCGTAGGTCCTATGACTATAGCAATGCTCATGAAGAACACCCTCACAGCTGCAAAACAGCAGGCAGGTATCGAGTGAGCCGTTAGCCTTTAGCCCTTAGCCGTTAGCTTGTATGGGCTGCCTTTGGCAGTCCGCAAATCCCGGAAAACTTAATGAAACAGTGTAAGGAACGGCGTTTCGCCGTTCCTTTTTCTTTTTTGATGTTATTCAGGACTTGATATTGATTTTTCCTATTACTAATGCTATAATTATACTTGTATTGCATTATTACGACCAAATGAAAGGACATATTCACATGAATGATACGAAAAAAGCCTCCGAGCGAGGCGGATTTGGTTCAAAAATAGGCTTCATACTTGCCGCGGCAGGCTCTGCGATAGGTCTTGGCAATATCTGGAGATTCCCCTATCTTGCCGCTAAATACGGCGGTGGCTTCTTCCTGCTGGTATATCTCATATTTGCCCTGACCTTCGGATTCACCCTTATGCTCACCGAAATTGCTATCGGCAGGCGCACAGGCAAAAGCGTTATCGGCGCATACAAGGCAGTGGACAAGCGCTTCTCATTCCTCGGAGTCCTCGCCGCTGTTATCCCTGCGCTGATACTCCCCTATTACTGCGTTATAGGCGGCTGGGTACTGAAATATATGACAGTATTCATCACAAACGGCGGCAAGGCTGCTGCCGAAGCCGAATACACAGGCTCTTCACCTGACGTTAAGCTCACATTCTTCGAGCATTTCATCGGTCAGCTGGGACAGCCTGCTGTTTTCTTCATAATCTTTGTGCTTCTGACCTCTATAGCCGTATTCATAGGCGTTGAAAAGGGCATAGAGCTTGTGAGCAAATTCCTTATGCCCGTACTTCTGCTGCTCATAGTTGGCATTGCAATATACACCCTTACCCTTGACGGCGCAGGAGAGGGACTCAGATACTACCTGCTCCCAAATTTTGAGGGCTTCACGCTGCCAAAGCTCCTGCAAACCATAGCGGCAGCCTGCGGACAGCTGTTCTACTCGATGTCAATAGCAATGGGTATCATGATAACCTACGGCTCATACATGAGAAAAGAGGACTCCCTTGAAAGCTCAGTCCGCCAGATAGAGATATTCGATACCGCTGTTGCTTTTCTTGCAGGACTTATCATTGTACCTGCGGTATTCGTATTCTCAGGCGGAGACGAGACCGCCCTCAATAAAGGTCCGGGACTCATGTTCATCACCCTGCCCAAGGTATTCTCGTCAATGCCGGCAGGAAAGCTTATCGGCGCAGCCTTTTTCATACTGGTAGTTCTGGCTGCCCTTACTTCTTCCATATCCCTTATGGAGACAGTAGCTGCCGTAGTTATGGAGAAATTCAAACTCAGCCGCTTAAAGAGCTGCTGTATCGTAATAGTGTTCACCCTTATCATGGGAATGCTCTCAGTAATGGGCTACAGCATATGGGCTGACGTAAAGGTCTTTGGTATGCAGATACTTGATTTCTTCGACTTTATCACCAACAACCTTATGATGCCTGTGCTTGCATTCCTCACCTGCATACTTGTGGGATATACGGTAAAGACCGGATATATCGAGGAGGAGGTCATGTTCGGCGAAAAGAGTTTCCGCTCAAAGCTCCTCTACAGCGTAATGATAAAGGCGGTATGCCCGATATGCATGATAATGATACTTATCACGCCATTTGTAACAGATATCTAAAAACTCCCTGTAAGGAACGCCGTTCTCGGCGTTCCTTTTTTGCACGGGCGCCGAAACGGCGCTCCTGCATTCTTAGCTCTTAGTTCTGCTAATCACTAATAACTAATATCTAATCGCTAAAAAGCGGCTGTTTATTGCAAATTGCTACATTATTCCAAAGGTATTGACATTTATATATCAAACGTGTAAAATAGTAGTGTATGAGTTTTTATAATGCTATTTTTCGCAGTTCGGAAAGAAAAGCATATTGATATAAATACAAACAAAAGATTTTACAAAGGGTGGTATGCTTGGTATTCAGCAGCTTGGAATTCATCTTCATATTCCTTCCTGTTTTTATGATAGCCTATGCGGCATCACGAAAAGAGATCAGAGACTTTTTCATACTTGCGGGGAGCATCGCCGCGGGAATAGTTACCTTCCGCGCCCTCCGCATACACAATCCCCTGCACGTATTCCTGTTTATACTTGCGGCCATAGCCGTCGCGCTGGCAGCCTACATAGCTTCACAGAAGAATTACCGTAACCTTGTCATATTTGCGGGAAGCGTCGTCTTCTACAGCTTCGGCGTTAAAAAGCCCGTCTACATAATGCTTTTCCTGCTGACGGTGCTGCTCAACTTCATAGTGGGACAGTTCATAGAGCACAGCAGGTACCTGAAAAAGCCGTGGCTGGCCTTCGGCATACTGTTCAACTTCTGGTGGCTGATATTCTTCAAGTACTGGACCTTCGGCACCGAGAACATCAATCACTTCTTCCACCAGAGCTTTACGGTAAAGGACATAATCCTCCCCATTGGAATCAGCTTCTACACCTTTCAGAACGTCTCCTACATCATAGACGTATACAGGGGCAAGGCAAAGGCGGAAAAGAACCTGGTAAGCTACGGAGCCTACATAACCATGTTTCCTCAGCTCATCGCAGGTCCCATAGTCACCTTCGACCATGTTGCAAAGAATCTGAAAAGCCGTACCCACACCGTACAGAAGGTGGAGGACGGCCTCAAGACCTTCACCATAGGTCTCGGCTACAAGGTGCTCATCGCCAATCAGATAGGCGGACTGTGGAGCGACATATCCATGATAGGCTACGAGAGCATCTCCTCAAGGCTCGCGTGGATGGGCATATTCGCCTACTCCTTCCAGCTTTACTTTGACTTCTGCGGCTATTCCCTCATGGCGATCGGCCTCGGAAAGATAATGGGCTTCGAGCTCCCGAAGAACTTCGATCATCCCTATATGTCGCTGACCATGACGGAATTCTGGCGGCGCTGGCACATGACCCTCGGCTCATGGTTCAGGGACTATATATACATTCCCCTCGGCGGAAACCGCAAGGGCGAGGGCAGAATGGTATTCAATATGTTCGTGGTATGGCTGTTCACTGGTCTGTGGCACGGCGCAAGCTGGAACTTCGTACTGTGGGGACTGGTGCTCTTCATTATTATAATGACGGAAAAATTCTGGACAGGCAAGACTCTGAACAGGATAAAGCCCCTGGGACACGCCTATATGCTGCTGATAATCCCGCTTACATGGCTGCTTTTCGCCGTAACGGATTTCCACCAGCTCGGCATATACTTCAAAAGGCTCCTGCCTTTCATTCCGCAGAAGAGCATAGCCGTCAAGGCAGACGACTACATCACTCACTGGAAGACCTACTGGAAATACTTTACGGCGGCAATCATCTTCTCCACAAGGCTGCCCGAAGCGATATACAAAAAGATGAAGCATTCAGTGCTGACAGCCCTGGTGCTGCTGGCGGTATTCTGGGCGTCAGTCTACTGTATGTACAAGGGACTTGACGACCCGTTCATGTATTTCAGATTTTAAGGAGAGAAAGAATTGAGCAAGTTAAAACAATGCATATATACGGTGATACTGCTGCTCACCTGTCTTATGGCTTCACCGTTCATATATAAGCAGATATGGGACAGCAGCCAGGCAAAGAAGCCCAAGGCCGGCGCAAAAGAACCCTCGGTATCCGCGTCGGAGCCCGCCGAAAAGCCCTCGGACGCTCAGGACGCAACGGCTGCCACGGACGGACAGGGCAATACCGCTGCCACCGCCGATCCCGGTACTACCACGGAGCCCGCAGCCCAGCCTACCACCGAGGCTTCTCCCGTGACCTATGTCAGCAGCGGCCCCGAATACTTCAACGACGCGCTATTCATAGGCGATTCCCGTACAGTCGGCATACGCGACTACGGCGGACTTAAAAATGCGGATTATTTCTGTAACATCGGCCTTTCAGCCTATCAGATAGACAACACCACCATAGACGGCCAGACCGTATGGGGCAGGCTCAACGCCAAAAAGTACGGCAAGATCTACGTTATGCTGGGCATAAACGAAGTGGGCAACGACATAGACGGCACCTTTGCAAAGTTCAGGAAGCTCATAGACGGTATCCGCGAGGTACAGCCCGACGCTCTCGTCTACATACAGGGTAACCTCCACGTTGCTTCCTATGCCGAGACATCTATCATATCCAACGCAAGGATAGATCTCCTCAACAGCCGTATCCGCGAGCTTGCGGACTACAAGAAGATATTCTATCTTGAAGTCAACAGCCTTTTCGACGACGAAAACGGCGCCCTCACCGCTGATTTCACCAGCGACGGCACCCATGTCCTCGCAAAGTATTACATAACGTGGACGGACTGGCTCTGTGAAAATACAGTCTCCCCCGACGGCAGTACGCCTGCAAAGGAAAGCAGCACATTTGCGTCGGAAGCCGCAGCAGAAGCAGAGACCACAACGCAGAACAAGAAACCCCAGAACGAAGAATTCTCAAATCAGTAGCATATACGGCGCAAAGGGCGCTTACTCAGCCGCCCCGCCCGTACAGCAGTAAAGAAAGGAAGAACACCATGGCAGAGCTTAAAGTCGGCTACAAGGGCAGGACAATATACAATACCACCTTCACTATCCTTGAATTCCTCGGCGGAGGCGGACAGGGAAACGTCTACAGAGTGGAATGCGGCGGCAGGGAAATGGCACTTAAATGGTATCACAAGTCCACCATTGACAAGATGAAGAACCCTCAGGAGTTCTATGAGAACCTGAAGGCAAATATAAAGAAGGGCGCTCCCACACAGAATTTTCTCTGGCCCGAGGAGCTCACCAACTGGATAGACGGCAGCTTCGGCTACATCATGGCGCTCCGTCCCAAGGGCTACGAGGAGCTGACCCGCTTCCTGCTGTGGGACCTCAAGACCCGCCGCATGAAGGCGAGCTTCGCAAACATAACGGCACGCTGCAATGCAGCTATCAATATCATCGAGGGCTTCCGCGCCCTCCACAATGACGGCTACAGCTATCAGGACCTCAACAACGGCAACTTCTTCATAAATCCGCAGAACGGCGACGTGCTCATATGCGACAACGACAATGTTTCCGAGCGCGGAGTCAACTTCGGTATCGCTGGCAAGCAGCGCTATATGGCGCCCGAGGTAGTTCTCGGCGGAGCTCCCGACAAGCGCTCGGACCGCTTCTCGCTGGCAGTCATACTCTTCCGTATGCTTTTCATCGAGCACCCGCTTGAGGGCAAGTATTCCACACCCCCATGCATGACTCCCGAGCTTGAAAAGAAATTCTACGGCAGCGATCCCGTTTTTGTTCTTGATCCCGAGGACGACCGCAATGCCGCAAACAATCAGCTGAACACAAATACTCTCCGCTTCTGGAAGATATACCCGGATTATATACGCGACCTGTTCATACAGTCCTTCGGCAAGAAGTCGGTACAGCCGCCCTACGACCGCGTTATAGAAATGACGTGGCTCGACGCCTTCGTAAAGCTCAGGAGCGAGACCGTCCCCTGCCCTCACTGCGGCAAGGAGACCTTCATCGCCCACGGCTATTCCGTGAACTGTATGTACTGCGGCGGTCAGCTCACCTGCACCGACGTGATAAAGTTCAAGCGCTTCGAGCTTCCCGCATTCGGCGGCGCAAAGCTCTATGAGGGCATGACGGGAGATACCGACGGAGATTTCCACAAGGTGATCGGAGAGGTAGTCCGCAACAAGAAGGATCCCTCAAAGCACGCTCTCCGCAATCTGTCAGAGCAAACCTGGAGCGTAAAGCTCCCCGACAATACGGTAAAGACCGTTGAACCGCAGGGAATAATGCCTGTGAACAAGGGCTTTGTCCTGACGATCGGCAGAAGCGAGGGTACTGTAGAATAAGTAAAACTCCCGAAGAGGTAAAGACAGGTACTAATAAAGAAGTTTTAATTCTTTTAAGATAAGGTTGCGTAACCAAGCGGTTACGCAGCCTTTCTCTTTTTGTCGTACTTCATACTGTCAGCAACGGCAGTAGCTACGGCAACATCGAAGCGATAGTGAATCTCGATCTGCTGAGTACGATGCCCGCTGCTCTTGTCAGGAGCGTGAATTACGATCTTCTCAATAAGTTCGTGCATGACCTCAGGCGTCAGCTCCGTGATATGCTCATACTTCTGTACTGCTCTGATGAAAGCAGTCACATCGGCGGACTTCTGTTCGGCAGTATCAATGTAGGCGGTCAGCTCTGCTGCGGTTGCCCTGAGTTTTTTCTGCTCGTCCTCATATCCCGCTGACATCATAGCAAAACGCTCATCGGAAATTTTCCCTGATACATTGTCCTCATAGAGCCTTGTGAACAGTCTGTCCAGTTCAGCGATACGCTTATCCGCTTCTTTCAGCTTTTTCTTCGACTTGGCAAGCTCTGAGGACTGCTTCTGAACGGAATTATCCATAGCCATCTGCACAAACTCGTCCTCATTATCCTTGACAAAGGCAACCATCTTATTTAGTTCACCGAGTATGATCTCTTTCAGCACTATTGTCCTGATGAAGTGAATTGTACAGCCGTTCTTGTCTTTTGCATAGGTG
>JAFWSI010000070.1 GCA_017519415.1 Ruminococcus sp. | reverse complement strand
CAAGGAGCATCTCAGCTTCCTACCTGATGAGGGGGATCATATTCACTTTTCAATGCTGATCGTCACGCCGGATTTGAAACGGAACTCCATATAGTCGGAGTGGAAGCAATAAATTTATTACTTACAAAAACAACAGCTCCCTGACGGGAACTGGCTTCTTTTCTTATCGTTATACTGCCTTTCAGTCGTGTGAATTTCGTGTGAAAGCGTGTGAAAAACAACTGTTTTTCTTCACACGCGACTGCAAAAATGCATTAAAAACTGTTTTCTACAGGCAAGAGAAAAGCCTGTATTTCGGTGTTTCCCTCGAAATACAGGCTTCTTTAAAAGAGCGGACAGAGAGGGATTCGAACCCTCGATACGTTATTAACGTATACACGAGTTCCAGTCGTGCGCCTTAGACCAGCTCAGCCATCTGTCCACAATATGGTGCGAGTAATGGGACTTGAACCCATACGTCTTTCGACACACGCCCCTCAAACGTGCCTGTCTGCCTATTCCAGCACACTCGCAAAGTACGATAATTATTATACATCAAAATGAATATTATGTCAAGCACATTTAATATATATTTATTTTATAACATTTTATTTATATTGTTATAACTAAATCAGATGTTTTTCAAGAAACATACTCACTATCACACAAAAAATATCATTCTATCTGATTATACGACATTTTGCGCTTAAAAATGTACTTGTCAAAATTCTTCTGTAAGTGTACAATAAAAACGTAGAATATAGCAAAGGAGATCTTATAATGGAAAATCAAAGAATCAATGTATTGATCGGAGACGATTCAGCATTAAACGGAGTAAGAGCGGCAGCCACCTTGCGTGAAAACGGTATATATGCTTATACACGCAAGAAAAACGGCAGAGCGATACTTGATTCGATCCTCAGCGACAAACCCGACGTAGTTGTAATAGACCTAACTTTGACAGACACAGACGCAGTCCTACTAATGAAAAAGGCAAAGGAATCAATTGCCGAACCACCTGCTTTTATTGTTATCGCTGATATTGAAAACAGCTTTATACGACGGCAGGTCATCGAAAATGGTGCTTCACATCTTTTTACACGTCCAGTGGAACCCACAAATCTTATCTCAGCTATAAGATCTGTATACCGTACTCCCCTGCCAAAAGACTGCGATGACAAGGAGCTGATAGTGACCGATGTCATACAAAAGCTTGGGATACCAGCTCATATCAAAGGCTATAATTACCTTAGAACGGCTATACTGAGCTCGATCGACAACATTAAGCTTATGGACTGTATCACAAAAGGCCTTTATCCTTGTGTTGCCAAGTATTATGACACGACCGCTTCACGAGTTGAAAGAGCGATCAGACACGCTATAGAAACAGCATGGAACCGCGGTTCAACAGAAACATTTGCGGATTTTTTCGGAAACTCTATCGACATTTACAGGACAAGGCCTACAAACTCTGAGTTTATTGCTCTTGTTACTGATAAAATAAGACTTAAACTCAAAAAATACAACCATTGACACTAAAAGCCCGTATACCATACGGGCTTTTTTATAATGTGCGATTAATCGAAAGCGCTGCAAGAATGATTGATATTTGACGTGTATGACTCTATGTGTTATAATTATAATATAAAACGTTCAGGAGAAAAACAATGTCATCATTAATTTCAGATAAATATACGGAATGGGAAAAAATTTGCGAAAATCGCTTTCAGAGACTAAAAAATAACGAGGAAGAGCTCAACCGCTTCTTCATCAGTCTCTACGGTATGGAGGAAGAGTTATCTCCCGAAGTCGAAGAATCGAAAATAACTATACGGCGCGCAGATCTTTCGCGTGACATAAAAAGTCTTATAAGCTATGCAATCGGCTGTATTTTCGGCCGTTATTCTCTCGACTGTGACGGACTGTGCTATGCGGGCGGAAAATGGGATGAGTCACTGTACAGAACAATAATCCCATGCCGCGACAATGTAATGCCAATAAACGATATAGATAACGGCTTAACCAGAGCAGTAATAGATTTCATAGAAACAGTGTACGGCAGCGAAACACTTGAAGAAAATCTTTCTTTCATAGCCTCAGCAATAGGCGGAACCGGAGAGCCCCGTGATATACTGCACGGTTATCTGCAAAAAAGCTTCTATATCGATCACGCAAAGATGTATAAGAACCGTCCTGTATACTGGCAAATTTTTTCAGGAAAAAAGGGAGCATTTCGCGGACTTATGTATATGCACAGATTTACTCCGGAGCTGCCGCTTATCATAAAGGAAAACTATGCATTTCCGAGATACGAGCAGCTCAAAAAAGAAGCTGCAATGCTGAACGATATGCTTACCGCCTCAACCGGTACGGCCAAAAGCCGGATCAGGCGTGAAATAAACAGAGTACAGTCGCTCATTTCCGAAATGGAGGATTTCCTTCAAAGACTTGAAAAAACGGCCGCTCAGAATATTCAGCTTGACCTTGACGACGGAGTAAAGATAAACTATTCAAAGCTCAAGGATATACTGCAATAGCAATTATTCTGCAAAACTTAATTGCATATGGAGGGAAAATGAAAAGGATCTTACTCAATTTAGCGCCATATAAGCATATTGTTCTTATTATCTTCATTCTTCTCGGAGTTCAGGCCTACTGTGATCTCGCACTTCCGCAGTATACATCAGATATGATAGATATTGGTATACAGAACCACGGGATCGAGTATGCCGTCCCTGAAAAACTCACATCAGAGGATATGGCCTATTCCATGCTGTTCATGACAGAAAACGAGCGGTCAGAATGGAGTTCGTACTACAAACATGATAATAACGGAGCATATACGAGGACAGTCGATAAAAACAACCTCAAATCAATAAGCGACAAGTTTCTTATCCCGCTGAGTCTTGTCTATCAGACCGGAAATATGAGTGAGGAGCGTTTCAGAGCAACACTTGCAGAATATACGGAAAATTCACCGCAAAGTACCAATCTTGAAAACCTTTCCGTTGAAGAAATAGGAAAGCTTCTCGGCACAGAGCTGAGAACAAGCAATAAGACCGATGAAAAAGGCAAAACCACAACATATGTTGATGTAAGGCCTGTAATGCTCAGTCTTTTACAAAGCGGCCGCCTTGACAGCACAAAAATAACAGCTATGCGTTCGCAGCTTGAAAATACGGTTTCATCTCTCGGAGAGCGTACCGTAAAGTCAATGGGCATAGCTTATGCTGCCGAGACAGACAAGGCTGCCGGAATAGACATTGACGCTATACAAAAGAGATACCTCTGGATACAAGGACTCAAAATGTTCCTTATGGCTGCCCTGATGCTCGCTGTGTCAATATGTACAGGATATTTTGCAGCCCGTACAGGCGCAGGCATCGGAAAGGACCTCCGTGAAAAGATTTTCCGCAGGGTTATGAGCTACTCCAACACTGAGATCGATAAATTCTCTACTGCTTCTCTCATAACAAGAAGTACAAATGACGTACAACAGATACAGATGGTCACTGCTCTGCTGCTCAGAGTTCTTATGTATGCACCTATCCTCGGTATCGGAAGCATCATAAAAGTGATCGGCTCCGGCGCACACATGAGCTGGATAATAATAGCAGCTGTTTCCATCATATTCATGCTTGTGCTTGTGCTTCTTATTATAGCTATGCCGAAATTCAAGGCAATGCAAAAGCTGGTGGATAATCTTAACCTTATATCCCGTGAAATACTTACAGGTCTGAATGTTATCAGAGCCTTCGGCCGCGAAAAGGAAGAGGAAGATCGCTTCGAAAAAGCCAATCGGTCACTGATGAATACTCAGCTCTTTACCGGAAGAGTAATGACCTTTATGCTGCCGGGAATGATGCTCGTAATGTACGGCGTTACACTTACGATCGTTTGGGTATCTGCTCACAGAATAGACGCAGGTACACTTCAGGTAGGCTCAATGACAGCCTTCATAACCTATTCCACACAGATAGTTATGTCATTCCTTATGCTTACGGTAATGTCCGTAATGCTTCCCCGCGCAGGTGTTGCAGCCGACCGTATCGACGAAGTGCTTAAGACAAATACATCGCTTCATGATCCTGACACACCGATAACTCCAGCTAAGTCTTCCGGCACTGTATGCTTTGAAAATGTATCATTCAGATATCCGAATGCTGATGATAACGCTCTCGACGACATCACATTTACAGCGGAAGCCGGTAAAACTACGGCAATAATCGGAAGTACCGGCTGCGGAAAAACGACTCTCGTCAATCTTATCCCCCGTTTTTATGATGTTACCTCAGGAAGGATAACACTTGACGGAACAGATATACGGTCCTTTAAAATGTCAGATCTTCGCAGCAGGATAGGTCTCGTTCCGCAGAAAGGCATTCTTTTCTCGGGCACAATAGCTTCAAATCTCAGATTCGGAAAAAAGGAAGCAACTGATGAGGAGCTGAGGAAAGCAGCTGAAATATCGCAGGCTTTGGAATTCATAACGTCAGATGATAATGCTTTTGAACGCTCAATATCACAGGGCGGATCAAATGTATCAGGCGGACAGAAACAGCGCCTTGCAATTGCAAGAGCAATAATAAAAGAGCCTGACGTATACATATTCGATGACAGCTTCTCAGCACTTGACATGAGAACAGATGCCTCGCTCCGAAAAGCTCTGTCTGCATATACTCGGAACTCAGCGGTTATTATTGTTGCACAGCGCATAAGCACTATAATGAACGCTGATCAGATAATCGTACTTGAAAGCGGACGTATAGTCGGTAAAGGAACCCATAAAGAGCTCATGAAACGATGTGACACTTATAAGCAGATAGCAGGCTCTCAGCTCTCCGAGGAGGAATTGAAAAAAAGCGTCGGAGGTGATGAAGATGAGTAAGTCTCCAGGCATTTCTCCGCGCTCACGAGGACGAATGGGCGGCGGCAGGTTTGCACCCACCGAGAAGCCTAAGGATTTCAAGGGATCGGTAAAAAAGCTCATTTCCTACCTGGGAGCATATAAGATTGCCATACTCATAGTGATGATTCTTGCAGCAGTAGCAACTGTATTTTCGGTTGCCGGTCCTAAAATAATGGCCAAAGCAACAAATGAGCTCTTTGACGGTCTTATGAGGAAAATCGCAGGAGTCGGCGGTATCAATTTCAAATACATCGGAAAAATACTTCTCTTTACCCTCGGACTGTATATATTCAGCTCCGCAGTAAGCTTTGCACAGGGCTGGATAATGACAGGAATATCCCAGAAGATCTCGTATAAGATGCGCAAGGATATATCCGAAAAAATCGGACGTATGCCAATGAGCTATTTCGAGAGCCGGACCTATGGTGAAGTACTCTCCCGTATAACAAATGATGTGGATACTCTCGGAACTACGCTTAGTCAGAGTATAACTCAGATAATCACCTCAGTTGCTACACTTATAGGCACACTTGTAATGATGCTTTCCATTTCGCCTATAATGACGCTCATCTCTCTTGTTATACTGCCTATTTCTGCTTTTCTGCTTTCCTTTGTCATAAAAAAATCCCAAAAGCACTTCCGTACACAGCAGGAGTACCTCGGACACATAAACGGTATCGTTGAAGAAAGCTACAGCGGACATTCCGTTGTTCAGGTCTTCAATAAGGAAGAGGAAATGATAGAGGATTTCTGTAAGACCAACGATACCCTTTACAGATCTGCCTGGAAATCACAGTTCCTTTCGGGAACAATGATGCCCGTAATGCAGTTTGTGGGAAATATGGGATATGCGGGTGTAGCAATATCCGGCGGTCTCCTTGCTATAAAGGGCGCTATCGGAATTGGCGATATACAGGCTTTCATACAGTATGTCAAGCAGTTTACTCAGCCTATCCAGCAGATAGCTCAGGTAATAAATCAGGTACAGGCTATGACTGCTGCGGCAGAAAGAGTATTTGAATTTCTGAATGAGACCGAAGAGGAACAGATTCCTGATAATGCTGTAATACCCGAAAATGTAACAGGAAACGTCCGCTTCGATCACGTATCCTTCGGATACACTCCCGATAAGATCGTCATCGGCGACTTCAGCGCAGATATAAAAGCAGGCCAGAAAATTGCCATAGTAGGACCGACAGGAGCCGGAAAGACCACAATGGTAAAACTTCTGATTAGATTTTACGACGTAAACGGCGGCTCAATATTCCTTGACGGTACCGACATAAAAAGAATACCGAGAAAAGAGCTCCGAAAAAGCTTCGGTATGGTATTACAGGACACATGGCTGTTCAACGGTACCATAATGGAAAATATCCGCTACGGACGGCTTGACGCTACTGATGAAGAAGTAATCGAAGCTGTCAAAGCTGCCCATGCACACCATTTTATCAAATCCCTGCCGAACGGATATGACATGATCCTGAATGAAGATGCAACCAACGTATCTCAGGGTCAGAAACAGCTGATAACTATTGCAAGAGCTATTCTTTCAGATTCAAAGATAATGATACTTGACGAGGCAACGTCATCGGTCGACACAAGAACGGAAGTGCTGATACAGGACGCCATGGATCGCCTCATGAAAGGAAGAACAAGCTTTGTTATCGCCCACAGACTTTCGACTATCCGCAACGCTGATCTGATACTGGTAATGAAGGACGGAGATATTATAGAACAGGGCAGGCATGACGAGCTGCTTGAAAGAAACGGATTCTATGCAAACCTTTATAATTCTCAGTTTGAGATCGCATAAATAAACGATCACAGCAATACCTTTTACGTATTGTTACGGCACGGAAATGTTAGGATTTCTATTATTTTTACCTACGGTATACTTTAAACAGTATTGCTGCCGTATTTATAAGGAAATATAGATCGTATGAATAATCCGTGCAAAGCTTCGATACTCAATCCTTGCAAAAACAATCATTACATACACAAAAAAGAAAAAAGCTGTATTCGCCTAAGAATACAGCTTTTTTGATTTGTCCCTTACAAAGACAATGCTCCCGATACGATACTGTGCAGCAAATACCGCCGGAAAATGCTCAAATAATCAACCCAATTATTCTCGCTCAATCATTATATCATCCATACTCATTAATGTCAATCAGGGAAAGATTAATTTGTAAAAACCGTACAAAAAAACTGCCGTTTTCACATTTTTCAGTATGTGGTTATTTTACTATATTTTCACTTTTAACCACAAGTATATCCTTTATCCTGATTACTGTATCAACCATCGGAACTATCATATCTTCAGCACGCAGTATGACAATTATACGCATATTATACAGCGTTGATATTTCGCCAACTGTTTTTCCGCAAAGCTTGTTGCCTTTTTCAACAAGTACCTCCCCGACTTCGTTTATATCGCTGAACCTGACATCAGAGTGCTGATTTTTCGTATAATGTTCAACAAAGCCCGCACTGATGATACCCGTCGGGATAGCTACAACTCCAACACCGAGAAACGCTATGCATATTGCCATTATCTTGCCGATAACCGTAACCGGATAAATATCGCCGTATCCTACTGTAAGAAGAGTTGAAACGCTCCACCATATACCGGAAAATGCGTTTCTGAACGCCTCAGGCTGAGCCTCATGTTCGGCACTGTATATTCCCAATGACGAAGCAAGCATAAGTACGATAATTATGAATACAGATGATATTATCTGATTTCTTTTTTCTGTCAGTACGGAGGTTATAACATGAAATGAATCATAATGAGCATTAACACGGAATAAATGGAATATTCTTACAACCCTGAGCATTCTGAATACAATAAAACCGCTCAGGAAGAAGAAAGGAAGTATAGTCAGAAGATCGACAATGCCGTCAAAGGATCGAAGAAATTTCAGTCTTGCAGCTAATCTGCTTTTATTTGGATAAAGCAGATCGGCAGTCCATATCCTTAATGCATACTCAACGCAGAATACAAGGACTGTAACTGTCTCAATGATATTAAAAAGTGTTGAAAGCCCTGAAAGCTCCTCAAAGGTCATAAGAAAGACAGTAAGAATGTTCAGTATTATAACAGCAACTATGAACCAGTCAAATGAACGGCTTATAATATCATCTTTATTGCCGATCTGAATAATATCAAATATCCGCCGCTTTTTTGATTTTTTCTTTACCTCACTCAATTCCGCTCAGCTCCCTGTATACTTTTTGTGCGTATCCGTCGGTCATACCGCATATATAATCGGTAACAAGCATCAAACGCAGATAAAGCTTTTCGTCTTCGTTTTTTCCCTCTGTGCTGACCTTATAAGCACGGATATAGTTCTCGGAAATAAGGGACATTATTCGTTTATCAATAGCCGTACTTTCCTTTTCGGTATCAAAGGTGAGAGCAGCCCTTGTAAAACGGCTAAGCAGGAACTCGTATATCTGTCCCGCTGCAATCTCCAGCCTGTATATCTCCTTTGAACAGAATACATATCTGTAAGCAATATCTCCCAATGCGTATGCAAGTGTACATCCATTTGAGCAAGCAAGTATTTCCGTACGGAATGATCCGGACATTATACTATTATAATTTCTCGTAAAACCATAAGAAGCACATCTGAGAAGAACTCCCTGAACGTAGATTATCCAGCGCTGGACTGCATTCTGCTCCGGCGAATTTACCTTTCTGGCGACTGCTTGTTTGTAGTAATCCTCAAGCTTGCCGACAGCGCGGCCGAATTCTTCAAGCTCGCCGTCGTCCTTGCACTTCTGCATATAGTTCTCCTTAAGCTCCGAAAGCAGCTTTTCATACGAGATAAAACCTTTCTTTACTGCGTCCTCTATATCAGCTGTCTTATACGCTATATCGTCAGCAGCTTCAAGTATAAAAGCAAGAGGATGACGACAGCTGCCTGCTCCCGTACTGTTGACTATATCCTCGAATATTTCTTTATCTGCCAAGTAATAGCCCATTTTCTTTTCGCGTATGTCTCCGCTTTTTTTATTAATTCCCGTTGACGGAACGGGATACTTTATGATCGTATTGAGCAAGGTATAGGTGAGATTCATTCCGTTCTCATCAACAAGATAATGAAGCTTTGTCAGAATCCTGAGAGCCTGGGCATTGCCTTCAAAATTATACAGATCACCTTTCATCTGCTCCGAAAGAATGTCACTGACCTTTGTACCTCCGAACTCCATAACCTGAAGATTCCTTCTGAACCAGTCTCGTACATAATCCTCACCGAAATGTCCGAAAGGCGGATTTCCTATATCATGCACAAGGCCTGCACATTCAAGAACGCTGCATATCTTTTCAATATCAGATGCTTCAAGCTCCGGATCCATGTCATTATTCAGAATATACCTGAATATCATCTGACCAAGAGATTTCGCAAAGGAAGAGACCTCAAGCGAATGCGTCAGTCTGGTACGCACAAAATCTCCCCTGTCAAGCGGAAATACCTGCGTCTTATCCTGAAGGCGTCTGAATGACGCGCTTCCGATTATCCTGTGATAATCACGCTGAAATTCATTTCTCATGTCGGAGCTGACCGCCGTTGTTGAATAACTCCTTCTTCTCTTTTCGCATAAAAGCTTTTTCCAGTTCATAATACCTGCTCCGTTCTGATTTTTATTGGTTTATCAACACGCATACTTTCAGGAGTAACGATACAGTCATAGGCCAGCAGTCTTACTCCGCTTCTTTCCGCCTCTCTGAGAGCTTCGGCGAAAGCTTTATGGGTACTTTCGTTCGGACGGAATTCATGTATTCCCTTCATCTGGATAACAAACATTATATATGCTCCGTAACCGTCCATGCGGGCTTTGATAAGCTCCCTGATGTGTTTTACTCCTCTTTCTGTGGGAGCGTCGGGAAAGAAAGCTATGCCGTCGTATTCGAGAGTTACTCCCTTTACTTCAAGAAAGGAGGTTTTCTCCTTTTCCTCTATAATAAAGTCGAATCTTGAGCTTCCGTATGTATATTCA
The DNA here is from genome assembly GCA_017519415.1 of Ruminococcus sp. Classification (GTDB taxonomy): domain Bacteria; phylum Bacillota; class Clostridia; order Oscillospirales; family Ruminococcaceae; genus Ruminococcus. The sequence continues at coordinate 204,948 of JAFWSI010000070.1, read as the reverse complement.
CGCCGTATAAGAGCGTCTGAACCGAACAGTTCTCCTTTGCGTAGCCATTCATCCACTGCATTGTTCGGTATCTGTGAATCAATATTGATCAGAAATAAGGATCCGTCATTTCTTTTCTTCACAACAGACACAAGATCATATCTTGTTTTTCTCATTGGATTTTCCGATTCTTCAAGGTATACTTTGGCACCTTTTCGCAATATTTCACTGCACCTTCCCGTATTCTTGACGTGTACTGTCTCAATATGCCCGTCAATCATAACCTTGGCTATGAAGCGGTTCGGCCTCTCTATGAACTCAGCTGTTCTTATATGTCTGTACTTCATATTCTTTGCCGTATAATTCCTTATATGTATCACGGGTGCACACCAAGCATACGTCCACATTACACTTTTTATCCTTGAATATCCGCTCTCCCCTTGCCTCAAGTGCAACAGCGACATAGTGCTCGTCGATTCCAAGGGTATCACAGATAGAAGATGAAGCCAGAACCGAACCGCACAGGATAAAATCAGGATCTCCATGTGCTTTCATTGCTTCAATATCCTTTTCATATTCCTGTTCATCAGGAACGATATGCGTTACATATGCAAGTCCGTCGTGCATATTATAGTATATGTTATTGTCAAAATATGCGTTTGCACCTGTACTGCCCAATGTATACATATTTGTATCCTCTCCTGTCCACGCAGCAAGGAAGGACTTGTCATAAAGATCATATTTCTTTATCCATTCTGCAATCTCACGGGAAGGATCATAGGGATACTTCACATCATTATAATAGCTCATTCCGTTCCAGTAAAGATTGATGCATACATAAAGAGCTGCTCCTGCAACCGCTATCATTTTCGCAAGCTTCTCTGAAACGCCTGCTTTTTTCATTACGGAGCTGTATTTCTCAAATGTGACTTTCTCCTTATCTTCGGCAGTCCAAAGTATAAACAGCAAGTAGGTAAGGAAGATCCCGAAATGATGAGGATAAATATAAGTAGATGTCAAAATCGAAATAAAAAGATAAGGGATCAGCATTTCTGCTATCATCCTGCGTTTCTTGCATATTATAAACAGACAGCTCCATATAAGGAGCGAAATAACTGCTGCGCTTATTATTTCGCTTACGGGATTTGTTTCCTGCTGCATACTGAGCATTTCAGATGAGAATGAAGTAAAAAAGTTTTCGGACGGTATCAGGAACCAGCTGAAAAACAGTATAGCAGGAAAGCTGTGTTTTTTATTCTGAACAGCGTTCATAGCAAATGTATCACCAGAAGGCACTATATCGATAATAATTGCTGCCGCTGCTGCAAGCAGGATAACATATGATACAAGAAGTCTGCGGTTTTTTATTATATCGGAAGCAGTCTTTTTAAAACTTTTTTTCCTTATGCACTCGCCAATAATATCTCCTATAACGATTCCGCCCGCAAATGCTATACCATAGGAATGTGTCAGGCAAAGAAAAACAAGGGAGATCATATAGCGGACAGGTTTTTGCTTTCTTTCCTTATAGAACATTGCCGCAAGCAGCGCTGCAAGTATCAGAAGTATATACGGTCTCGCAATTATACAGTATTGATAAAGCATAAAAAAACTCATTGGTATAAGTATCTTTGCTGTCTTGCTGTAAGGCGACCTGAATTCGATAATTATAAGAACTATCTCAAATATTATGAATTGTACACCCTTTAGTGTCAGTTCATAGGGCAGACCAAGCATTACTGCGGCTTTCAGGAGCAGATGCCAGAGCGGAGGATGTCCTTCATAATGAGGCAGATAAAACAGTATATCATGAAGTGAGGCGTCCCTTGCAATAACATAAGCCTGAGCCTCATCAAACCACGGTTCATGTATCATCGCTCCGAATACGGCTATTATCGTGACCAAAGCGGTAACTATCACTCCAGTAATCAGTTCCTTTTTGTTTTTTATATCTTTCATATCCGACTCCTTGATATTTATTTATTGCTGTTTATAACGTCCATAAAATGCAGCTCTCTGAATTTTTTGGGAGTTATGCCGTTTATCTTCCGGAAAACGCTTATAAAAGCGCTTTGTGACGAAAATCCAAGTGCCAGAGATATATCCAGACAGGTAAATTCGGAATTGCGCAGAAGGTTCTCCGCCGTACTGATCTTGGCTTTGGTTACGAAGCTCTTTATACTCATGCCTGTTTCCTTTGAAAAAAGCTTGGAAAGATATGACGGATTAAGCCCGACATATTCGGCAAGGACAGAAAGCGTAAGCTCCTCATGGAGATGTTCATAGATATAATCGATACATCTGCGTACATGAAGAGATATGACATTTTCTTTCTTCAGCTCTTTCATCCTCCCGGCAAAATCAAGCTGCATTTCTTCAAAGAGGTCAATCAGGGTTTCAACATCGTTCAGCTTGTCTGCACGCTGGATATATATATCACTGAGCGTATAGGCAGTATCATGTCCGAGGCCGCCCTCTATGCAAAACCGCGCCACAAGCGCTACGGCGGTAACGAAGTGATATATTATATTACGAACCGGATCATCGGATAAGGTTCCCTTTCCCGCAAAGAAGTTTTGTCTTATCTTTTCAAAATTCTGCTTTACAGCTTCGGTGTCTCCTGCCTGTATCGTTCTGTATACTCTGAGTTCACGGTCATACGGACTGCGGATAAAACCATCGGTACGCTGTATATACAGCCTGTAATTAAGATCCCTGTCGGTTTTCAAAAAAACACCTCCGTAATAATATCAGCCATTAATTGCGATATTTTTATTATATCTCATTTTTGATACAAATGCAATATTTCTGATATAATTTATTTGCTCTTTTGAATATAATAATCAAAAAGCAAACGGAGAAGTCATCGCTTCTTAAGGAGGCATAGATATGGCAAAGGCAAATGATCTTACAAAAGGAAAGGTAACAGGGCTTATCCTCAGATTCTATTTCCCGCTCCTGCTTACAAATATGCTCCAGCAGATGTATAATATAGCCGATACAGCAATCGTCGGCAAGGGTCTCGGTGATCGTGCACTTGCGGCAGTCGGTAATATGTCGTCACTCACTTTCCTTATATTCGGCTTTTCAATGGGACTCGCAAACGGCTTTTCAGTTATCATAGCACAGAGCTTCGGTGCAAAGAATTACTCAAAGCTGCGGCGTGCCATTGCGTCATCGGCTGTTCTCTGCCTGATGATAGCTATAATACTTACGGCTGTCAGTCTCTCGTTCCTGAAACCGACATTGCAGCTGCTCCGTACGGACAGTTCAATATTAAAGGACGGTCTAACCTACGGTTACTTTATTTTCGGCGGGCTTGTTATCACAATTACATATAACCTGTTCTCATGTATCCTCAGGGCTCTGGGCGACAGCAAAACGCCCTTCATAGCAATAATCATATCAACGGCCGTAAATCTTTTCCTTGACAGCTTCTGCATTTTTGTACTTAAAACCGGCGTTGAAGGAGCTGCCATAGCGACTATAATATCACAGATCGTATCAGCTTTCATATGCTGGCTCAGGATAAGAAAAATTGATGTTCTCCATATTACAAGGGAGGATTTCCGCAGCAACGGAGCACTCTATGCCGAGCTTTTCAAAAACGGGCTCCCTATGGCAGCCATGAACTCTATAACTGCCGTTGGCTGTATGGTAATACAGTTCTTCGTAAACGGTCTCGGCGTAGCATTCACAACAGCATATTCCGCTTGCAGCAAGTACATAACCCTGTTCATGCAGCCTTCCTGTACCGCAGGCTTTGCAATGTCAGCATTCACAAGTCAGAATTACGGTGCCAAAAAATTCGGCCGCATTCGCGAGGGATTGCGGGTATGCGTTGCGATCTCAACATTATCCTATGTTTTCCTCGGTTCGCTGATGATATTCTTCCCCGAAGCACTTGCAAAGGTTATGCTCAGCGGAAGCGAACCAATAGGTCTTGCAAGACAGTATCTTCCTATATGCGGCATATTTATGTTCGCAGTTGATTATCTGTTCGTGTTCCGCAGCGGCTGCCAGGCATTCGGGAAACCGCTTCTCCCGATGATCTCCGGTATACTGGAAATGGCACTCAGAGTCGCTGTTATCGCTCTGTTCATACCAGTTATCGGCTTCAGCGCCACCGCCTTTGCGGAGGCCTCCGCATGGATAGGCGCACTTCTTATCAATATGATCGCTTTCGAGTCTATGCTGAGAAAGCATCTCGGCAAGACAGAGATACAACATAAAAAAATACGCTCTGTCGCATGACTCAAGACTGTTTCGCAGTCGTTCATAAAAAACTCCTGATTTCGCTGCCTGTACTCTTAGCAGGCAGCATTTTTTTGCAAAAAAGAAACCCCTCGAACCTGCGAGGGGCTAAAAATATGAACCTTCTTGTGTAATTCAGCTTAAACGTCAGCGAGCTTCCGTATATTTTTCTGCCGCGCTAAATAATGTTATCACTTTTTCTGTTATAAACAACTGCTTTTTACCAGGTCGGATTTACAGTTGTTTGTTCAATCTCGGACTGTCTTCTTTCAAGTGATGCTTCGTTCTCTTCCTGCTCGTTTTTTTGCTGTGTTGCCTGATCTTCAGTGTCATTTCCTTCTTCAGCAGTTCCGGCCATCCATTTTACGTCGTTACTTCTCATTATTATATTCTCATTATTATCGGATGCTTTTACATTGATAGTCGGATCGCTGAATGACGATAATGCAAGGAAATTACCTATATAGATCCTCATCGACGCTTTTCCTTCATCGCTTAACGGAACATCTATTGTACCGATCTCCTTATCGGAGCTGAGATACTGATCGCTCGATATATCGATGCTGAAAATGCCTCTGTCTGCCATTTTTTCTTTAGATTTTTCAAAGGGCATGAAGTACGAAAAGTAATCGTCCTTTTTGAACTGCGAAGAATTGACAGCCCAAAAGCTGAAATAACCATTCTTTTCAAAAAGCGTTGCGCGTTTCTCGGGGAAAGCCGATGAGCCGTCAACATTGATTGATCTTGCCCACAGCTCAGTTTTATCGGAGAAATTATATCTTTCCGCACCTTTATCCGTTATATCAAGTGCAAGTATATCGTAGGTATACATCTCATCTTTATCCTTTGATTTGCGCGCATAAAGTGTATTGACAGAAAGATCAAGTATATTGTTATCAAGCTTGAACAGCTTGTTTTCCGTGAAAGAAGCAACCATAGCGTTATTACCGTCTTTGTCATGAACGGTAAAAAACTCATCCCGGACAAAATAAAGGTTTACAGCCTCCGACAAGCCTGCATTGCCCACATCAAATGAGGGCTCTTCCGTTTCCGGAACCTCATCTTCTTTGAATTTTGCTTTGGATTCAGCTATTGCTATAAAATTTGATGCCTTGAATTCATCAGTATATTCCACTGCGTACATCTGATTTGTGAGACGATTGCCGATAACCTTTGTAAATATCCTGACTCTTACCGCTTCTCCGCCGCGATATTCAAAGGGACAGCGGTAAAGAGGAGTGACCAAAACATCTTTTTGTGCATAATCTTTCAGTGAAACGTCATAGATTATATATTCCGATCCATTGGCGGTCTCCGATATAAATTCAGCGACCAGCTCGTTGTACGCAGGATCATACCGTCTGCTCATATCTGTGAAGAATTGCTGTCCAAACGAACTGAATGGTAGCGTTACAACACATATCACCAGTACCGCGGCCAATGCGACCCACTTGAAGAACGGTGACACCAGGTGCTTGCCCGTAACATTTTCAAGGTCACTTACGGTAAACTCGCTATCGGAAAAATCCGAATCTTTTTCAGGAAAGGCTCTTTCGGAGATCTTATCGAAAACATCTACATTTGAAGAAATCTCTTTCATTTTATTTTTCAGCATTTCCTCAAACTGACGATCCCCGTTGAACTTGTCATTTTTCACTGATCCTCACCTGCCTTTTCCTGTAATATGGATATTGCTTTTTTATACCTTGATTTTGCTGTTGTTTCGGGGCATTTCATTATTTTGCCGATCTGCTTGAACGTCATCTCGGCACAGCATTTCAGTATCACAGTCTGTCTCTGAACATCATTGAGATTCTTCAGAAGCTGATTTATGTAAATACTGTCCTCGACAGTCTTCTCAGCCTCACCGTAGCTCTGAATAAAATAATTAATATTTTCCTTCTTATATCTTCGGCGAAGCTCAAGTGCAACGTTGCGTGCTATTGTGAGAATAAAGCCTTTGCCGTCACCTTTTTTCTCGGAAAAACGCTTTACCTGAGTTAGCCTTACAAACGTTTCGGCCACACAGTCCTCCGCAAGATGATAGTCTGCTGTTATACTGAATCCGACCGCAAAAACGCAGTCCTTGAACATTATGTACAGCTTTCTCAGACATTCCTTGGAAGAAGCGCATCTGATTATCAGGCTATTTACGGTATTATCAGCTTCAGGCGTTGTATCTTTAGCATTAAAGACAGTAAAAATCGCTCCTTCACCTCCGCTGAAAAGCTTCGTATCGGCGTTCATATTCTCACTTCCTGTAACAGTATTACGGAGGCGGACTTGATGTCCGGCTTGCAAGCTCCTCCGAAGCTTATATTGAAAGCTTTCATATATAAGTGATTTCAGAAGCCAAAAAAGACGAAGTTTTTCAAAAAAATAATAAAAAATCGTTAGCAGACATTAACAAAACAGTATTATACCGTTATAAACCAAGGTTTATTCCTGTGCAAAAAGAAATAAATATACATTCTCAAGCAGTTAACCTGGGTTAACTATCTGATTGAGCTATAATACTGCAATTATACCACTTTATAAGAAAAAAATCAAGAAAAAACAATTTTTCTATTGACAAATCTGTTAATATATGATATATTAACATGTGAACAATCATTCATATTTTATTCTGAAAGGAATATGTCTATGGAAAAGCTATTTTCTGTTGATAACCTTGACTGCGCGCACTGCGGTTCAAAAATAGAAGAAGCAATAAGCAGGCTTGAAGGCATAGAGTCTGCAAGTCTCAATTATCCGCTGAAAAAGCTCAGGATAAGCGGCGAGCTAACGGACGAGCTTATAAATAAGGTCATAGAGACAGCCCGCATGATCGAGGCAGAGGTCGTACTCTCCCCTCTTGAACACACACTTCATCACGAGCACGAGCATCATCATAAGCATAATAATGAATTCAGTATTGAAAATCTTGACTGTGCACACTGCGGCGCAAAGATCGAGGAAGCTATAAGTAAGCTGGGCGGTGTTGAATCAGCGGTACTTAATTTTCCTATGCGAAAAATAAAGATCAGCGGCAATATTACAGACGAGCTCCTTGAAGAGATAAACCGGACAGCTTCATCAATAGAAGCCGGTGTTGTAATCTCCCCTGCTGTACATGACCACCATCATCACCATGAGGGCTGTGAATGCTGTCACGGTCACGAAGAAGAGCATGAGCACGCACATGAAGCTCATCACCGTCATTTTTCAGAAAAAAATCCTCTTAAGATGGATATTGTCGCCCTGTTAATCGGTGTGGCTTTGTTTGCATCAGCTGTGCTGAGCAGCAGACTTCTCAATGTTAAAGCGGTTCCTGTAGTTCTTTTTGCCGCAGCTTATATCATTCTCGGACACAATGTACTGCTGTCCACATATAAAAACATTAAAGCAAAGAATTTCTTTGATGAAAACTTTCTTATGACAGTTGCTACAATAGGCGCGTTTGCACTGGGCGAATATGCTGAGGCTGTCGGCGTAGTGCTTTTCTTCCGTATCGGTGAACTGTTCGAAGAATATGCTGTTTCACGCAGCCGTAAGGCTATCACAGACGTAGCAGAGCTTAAAGTAAATGAAGCAGATGTTCTGATTGACGGAGAATTCAAACGGGTTTCCTCCGACAGCATTAAAGCCGGTGATATTCTGCGCATAAAGGCCGGTGAAAGGATTGCCGCCGACGGTATCATAGAGGAAGGCAGTTCAAGGCTTGACACCTCCGCTGTAAACGGAGAACCTGTTCCGCTCACCGTCAGAAAAGGCGATGCTGTAATGTCAGGCTGTATCAATCTGTCCGAGGTACTGACTCTCAGAGCCACTGCCGCTGCCGCTGACTCAATGATCTCAAAGATCGCAAAGGCTGTAGAGGACGCCTCGGCCGAAAAGCCAAAGGTCGACCGTTTCATAACACGCTTTGCAAAGATATATACACCTGTAGTTATAGCAATAGCACTCTTTACCGCAATAGTACCGTCGCTTATAACAGGCAGCTGGTCCAAGTGGATCTATTCCGCCCTGACATTTCTGGTAATAAGCTGTCCCTGCGCACTGGTGCTCAGCGTTCCCCTTGCATATTTTTCCGGTATCGGAGCTGCTTCAAAGCTCGGCATACTCTTTAAGGGCGGCAGTTCACTGGAGGCTCTCGGCAAGGTCAAAACGATAGCCTTCGACAAAACGGGCACACTTACCAACGGAAACTTCACAGTTACAGATATTACGTCATACGGCGAACTTGACTCCGATGAGCTTCTCAGGATATGCGGCAGCTGCGAACAGATCTCCACCCACCCTGTTGCCGAAAGCATCATTGAATACTGTCACAGTAAGAAACTATCTCTTGTTTCTCCCGAAAATGCAGGAGAAATAGCAGGAAGAGGCGTCAAAGCCGTTCTCGGCGGCAAAGAGCTGCTCTGCGGAAACGAAAAGCTCATGTCGGAAAACGGACTGACTATACCCGATACCGATTCTCCGTTCGGAAGCGTTGTCTATATCGCAGCTGACGGAAAGATACAGGGACGTATCATCGTATCCGATACAATAAAAGAAACATCTGTCAGTGCTGTGTCACAGCTCAGAAGAATGGGCCTTAAAACTGCTATGCTCACAGGCGACAAAAGAGATAATGCTCTTTCAGTTGCCAGGGAGATCGGCATAGACGAAGTTGCCGCCGATCTGCTTCCAGATGAAAAGCTTGCAGAGATAGAACACCTCCGCAAGGAAAACGGTGCGGTAATGTTCATAGGCGACGGCTTCAATGACGGTCCCGTTCTTGCGGGAGCCGATGTAGGTGCTGCTATGCATAACGGCTCAGACCTTGCTCTTGAGGCAGCTGACGCAGTATTCATGAATCCAGAACCGGAGTCGGTTGTAAGATCCAAGAAGATTGCCGACAAGACACTCCGTATTTCATACGAAAACATCATATTCGCACTTGCTGTAAAAGCTGCTGTCCTTATACTTGGTCTGATCGGTCACGCCAATATGTGGTTTGCTGTATTTGCCGATTCGGGAGCTGCTATGATATGCATTCTCAACGCAGTGAGAGTTCTCAATACAAAAAGATATTGACCTTAAAGAACATATATATTATAATTAAATAGGATCACCGAGTTTTCTTCGGACTCGGTGATCTTTTTTGTAACGTTTTATCTTCTCAGGATACTAACCTACAGAAGCTTCTGAAAAAAGTGAAAGGAGGACTGCGGATGAAAAAAGAAATAGAAGATTATTATGAAAAGTACGGTCAGAAAGTATATGCCTACCTGTAAGTATAACCCGTGAACCCGAAACATCTAAAGATCTTACACAAGAGACCTTTTTGCAGGCTCTTCGTTCACTTAATAAATTCAATTATAAATGCTCCGTCTGTACGTGGCTCTGCCAGATAGCCAAAAATCTTTGGTGTACAGAGTTGAAAAGGCGCAAATATCATCCGTCTGCCTCACAGGAGCCCGATATCAACGCTCTTGATATCAGTATCATACCCCCTGATGAAAAAACCGAAAACGCTGACACAAAAATGTACATACTCCGACAGATACACGTGCTTCCCGAACGCGAAAAAGAAATAATACTTCTGAGAGCAACAGGAGCTATGTCATTTGAAGAGATAGGTCAGCTGTTCGGTAAAACCGCAAACTGGGCAAGAGTGAGCTACTATCGGGCTAAACAAAAGCTGAGAAAGGAGTAACAATATGAGATGTGAGATAATAAAGGATCTGCTCCCACTTTACTGTGATGACTCCCTTTCGGACGTGAGCAAGGAAGAGGTCGAAAAGCATATCAATGAATGCAGCGAATGCAGAAAGGAGTATGAGGATATGAAAAACGGCGATATAAAAATCAATACATCATCAAAAAATATCGAACCCATGAAAAAAGTAAAGAAAAAAATGCGGCTCACAAAAATATTGTTCGGGACAATACTTGTTTTCGCAATACTTCTCGCAGCAGCATATGAGCTTCTCTGTATACATCCGAGACTTGCAAAAGCCAGCCAGATCTCATTTATACCTGAGGTAACAAATTACGGAGTACAATATCGATATCCCAATCCCGATGAAGACGAAATGCACCCGTTTATTGTTCCGATACGCGATAAGGAAGAAAAAGATATCAAAATAGACAGAGCAAACAACTGTGTGTACGTAGGCAATGAAAAACTGCTTGACGAAGACGGCGATCCTGTTCCCGCTGACGGAAAAATTGTCCCATGGGGTAAAATACGTGTCGGAGTACATATTGATACTCCATTTAACGCCATAAAGAAAAAAATAACAAGCGAAAGTGTTTATTCATTTAACTATGAGGCAGAATTTCGTCCGTGTCTGCCGTTCAGGCAAGATATGAACAAGGTGATACAGAGCGAAGATAAAACTCAGGACTTTGAATTTCCGCTTGAAGAACTTACTATGGATACAACGCTTACAATACACTGCCGTGATCAGGATATCGTATTCAGACCTTATGAGTTCAGCGGTCTGATAATTGAAGATTGACATTCCCTATATTTAACTGTTGTTCTGAATTTATGAACGGTATATGTTTTCACTAATTATTTTCAATATGTGGAATTCTATTTCAACATATTGTTGAAATAGATGTTAAAAGTAATGCTCCCTTATCTAAGGGAGCATTTTTATCAATAGAATGTTGCAACAGGCTGCTCGGGAGCCTCTGCCTTTTCAATACTCTTGACGAAAAGTACAGGACCTTTTCCCTTATACAGCTTATGCTTCTGAACACTTATCCTGCCCGAAACGGTTATCCATTCCTTGTTAGGCGGTTCATTGCCGCTGTCGTCCTGAGCTACAAGCCAGCAGTACTGTATATCCTCAACACAGCAGGTCATTATGTGTCTGCCAACTGCATAGGTATTCACAGGAAATCTGTCATTCTTTGCGGTAAGCGCCTTGAACGTCATTGTTTTGCCGTCATATTTGAAGGGCTCCTCCATAATATCACGGTACCACAGTGCAAAATCTTTGTCCTCTATGGTTATCTCATCAGCTTCCACATCAAAGGGAAGCGGATCCTCTATATCGTCATAGGCCACTCTTCCGTCAGTATACTCATATACTATCTCGGCTCTGCGTGAAACTCCTCTTACGATCTTGTGGAACTCATTGGGATCATATTTTACATCAAAGCGGTTGAATACTACCATTTCTGTCGTATTAAGCTTATCCACAACAAGACTGCGCATATTTGCATTATAATTCATAAAGGTCGACGCATCGATAAAGCACATAACCTGAGCTATCGTAGTATCATCAGGCATAGCCTTGAAAAAATCATCCATGGTCCACATACCGTTATATTCAACAACGATACGCTCCGCTCCGCTGTCCTGAAGAAGCTTTGTGAAATTCTCATTGGTGAACTCGGATTTATCATCAAAAACATGGGTAATAACGTTTTTCTTCGGCATACGGGATATATCGTACTCCTCAACGCCTTCCTCACATATAAGAAGCAGCGTCTTCTCACCCTTGTTGAAACGCTTGTCCTCAAGGGTCTCCTGTATGAACTTGGTCTTTCCCGCTTCAAGGAAGCCTAAAAAAAGGTATATCGGGATATAATCATTCTGATCAGGCACGTCCAGCTCCCCTTTCAATCAGGCCTTGAAAAGCTCTGCGATAGCTTCCTCATTTATCTTTGAACCGATAACGCAGAGTCTGCCGATAGTGCTTGCAGAGCCTGTACGTACATCGGGAACTCCCGGTACATAGTCATAGTGTATCCACTTGCCGTCAGTTCCCGCTACGATACCCTTTGCACGGAGTATCATGCCGTACTTCTCCTCATTGCCAAGAGCCTCAAGAGCAGACTTTATCTCGTCCATAGTATAAGTCCTTGTAGTCTCTCTGCCCCAGCTTGTGAACACATCGTCGGCATGGTGGTGATGATGATGCTCGTGGTCGTGATCGTGACAGCCGCAGGTGCAGTCAGGACCGTGATCGTGATGATGTTCGTGCTCATCATGGTCATGATCGTGGTGACAGTGCTCGTGCTCCTCATGATCATGGTCATGGTGGCAGTGTTCATGCTCCTCATCATGGTCGTGGTGGTGATGATGCTCATGCTCCTCATCATGGTCATGGTGATGATAATCGTGATGTGCAGCCTCCTCAAGGAGCTCCTTCAGCTCGTCATCAAGTGTATTTTTCTGCGTCATTGCGTCAACAAGCTGCTTTCCTGTGAGCTCGTTCCACTCGGTAGTAACGATAGGAGCAGCAGGATTCTTTTCGCGCAGGCTCCTTACACACTCCTCAAGCTTATCCTGTGAAAGACCGCTTGTGTGGCTGAGTATGAGGCAGCTTGCATAGGTTATCTGATTATCGAAGAACTCGCCGAAGTTCTTCATATACATCTTGTACTTCTTGGCGTCAACAACTGTGGTGAAGCCGTCAAGCTCCACATCGTGAGCGTTGATATTCTGTACAGCGCGGATAACGTCGCTGAGCTTGCCTACACCCGAGGGCTCGATAAGGATACGGTCGGGAGCATAATCGGCGAGGACCTTTTCGAGAGCCTTGCCGAAGTCGCCGACGAGACTACAGCAGATACAGCCGGAGTTCATTTCGGTTATCTCAATGCCTGCATCCTGCAAAAAACCGCCGTCAATGCCTATCTGTCCGAACTCGTTCTCGATAAGGACAAGCTTTTCGCCCTTGTAGCCCTCCTGAATGAGCTTCTTTATAAGAGTGGTCTTTCCCGCACCGAGAAAGCCCGAGAAAATAGTGATCTTTGTCATGTGAACAACACTTCTTTCATAAATTTTGATTCAAAGAATATTATATCACATTGATAATAATAAATCAAGTCCCGAAAAGACATAAAAAGCGGCATAAAACACAAAAAACAAGGAGGAAAACAAAACAGGCAGCCGTAAAGACTGCCTGTTTTTGGTTGTTCAAATATCTACATCTGGTGTTGTAGGAGTGCCATTAGGGTTACTTGTTGTAATAACGTCCTCTGCATCAAACTCAACGATCTCCATTTCGGGAGCTGTATATTTTTCTTTCATGAAGATTTCTCCTTTCTATCATGCTCTATAAGCTATCGCTGCCTGTGAATAGACATAAAGAGTCTTAATAAGTGTCTGCAAAGCTGCATCGGTGCTTCCGCCGTTCATAACAACGTATCCATAAGACAATGCGCTGAAATTGAATGTCGTTTTACCTATTTTAAGCTTGTATTCATCTGTCAGCTTATCAACGGAAATATTCGGGATCAAATCCCCACTTTAACACGCTATCGCTGACTACTTGTTTTCCTTCGTCGTTTATTGCACAATTATTTGTCTGTTTTATATAACAATCAACTAAGCTAAAATGTTCGCTAAACAAAAATGGAGTTTCTAAATTTAAATCCAAATCGAATGATACGATCGTTCCCCGTGAGTTATCAACAATAAAGTTCGAGTTATTAGGCTTTCTAGCCTCTTGAGAAAATGTTACCTTACCAATATAAATAGGATCATCTATAAAATCTTTAAAACGAAGAGTTGCTTCATCCCTTAAATACACAGCGCCTTCCTCTGTAAAACGGTCGGTATCAAGATCTTCTTTAAAAATTTCAAAGTATGAGTCTCCTGTTACGGTTACGCTTCCATTGCCGTATATGCTTAACACTACAGTATTACTACGCAAAGTAATACTGTGTTCTTCGTTATGCGCAAATATAGTCAGATCATCCATATCGGTATAGATCATAGGATACTCATCAGGCGCAGTTGCATCATATGAATCCGTAATAGTAAGAGTTTTAGACGCCTCGTCAAAAACAAATATACCGTTTCCGTATATATCGTTTTTGTTACTGCTTGTAACTTGTGTACCGCATATTTCTAAATCGTATTCCGTCGCTGCTTCCGCTGTAAGTGCAGGCTTCAAAACAGAAACTCCGCCAATAGCCGCCGGAAGTTCTCCGCCTATGAGCGTAGAAGCAAGGGCTGCTGCAAATGCTTTTTTCAAGACCTTGTTTTTCATTTTTTCTCCTCCTTAAATTTAAATATAAAAAGCGCACCCCACAGGACATGGTTATCCCGCGTGATACGCTTTATTACCGTATGAAATTGTTGACAGGACGCAGTTAGTTATTTTACTTATATATATTAACTAAATATCTCTCCGCTCCCATTTTCTTGTCCCCCTAAGCTTTGAACTTGTGTACATTTTAACATATATCTGCAAAAATGTCAAGAGTATCCGCAGAATATGTACAAAAAATTATTACGGAGAGACTCTTCCGGCAGAGCCTCTCCGTATATTATCACTTTTAAGCCGCAGTATTATGCCTCTTCCGCACCTACAGACGAAATGACCTCTGCAAGAAGATTTGCGGGAAGCTGCTCATATCTCTCAAAATCAAGAGTGAAGCTTCCGAGACCTCTTGTTGTCTGACGGAGATACATAGCAAAGTCATGCATCTCACGCATCGGAACCTCTGCCTGTATAACCGTTATACCGTTTCCAACGGGCTCCATACCGAGAACTCTGCCTCTGCGCTTGTTCAGCTCGCCCATAATATCACCTGTGTTATCGTCGGGAGCTGTTACCTTTAAAGTGCCGATAGGCTCAAGCATTACAGGATCAGCCTGTCTGAGGCCTTCCTTATATGCTATGGAAGCGGCAGTCTTGAATGCCATTTCCGACGAATCAACTGGATGATAAGAACCATCAACGAGTATTGCCTTGAGTCCGACTACTGGGCAGCCTGCAAGAACGCCCTTTCTGACACTTTCCTCGAGACCCTTCTGAACTGCGGGGAAGTAATTCTTTGGTACAGCACCGCCGAATATCTTCTCCTCAAATACAAGGGTGTCGCTTACGCAGGGCTCAAACTCTATCCAAACGTCACCGAACTGTCCGTGTCCGCCCGACTGCTTCTTATGACGTCCCTGTACCTTTACCTTCTTGCGGATAGTCTCCTTATATGCTATCTTGGGTACTGTAAGGTTTACATCAACGCCGAACTTTGTCTTGAGCTTGGCAGCAGCAACCTCGATGTGCTGCTCGCCAAGGCCGCTGAGTATCTGCTCCTTGGTAGTATCGTCCTGTATATAGGTAAGAGTAGGATCCTCTTCAATAAGTCTCTGCATACTTGTTGAGATCTTGGCCTCGTCACCCTGTGCCTTAGCCTTGACAGCCATTGAGTAGCAGGGTCTCGGGAATTCCATGCTGCCGAACTCCACTATCCTTGATGACTCGGAAAGGGTGTCACCCGTATTTGCGGAGATCTTTGAAGCAACAACAATATCACCCGCATACGCCGCAGATACCTCAGTCTGCTTCTTTCCGCACAGAGTATAGAGCTTTCCTATCTTTTCCGAACCGCCTGTAGATGAATTGATAACATCACTGTTTGAAGTGAGCTTGCCTGACATTACTCTTATGAATGACATTTTTCCCACGAAAGGATCGGCAACTGTCTTGAAGACAAATGCAGAAAGAGGCTCGTTCACATCACACTTTACCTCCACTATATCCTTTGCGGGAGTATAAGCCTCAGCATCATACACCTCATTGGGTGAAGGAAGAAGAAGCTCTATCTCCTTGAGCAGCATGTCTATGCCTGCAAGGTCGGCGGCCGACGTGCATACCACAGGAGTTATGATACCGCGGTTCATACCGTCGTGGATACCGTCGATAAGCTCCTTCTGAGTAAAGGCCTCGCCCTCGAAGAACTTTTCCATGAGCTCCTCGGAGGTCTCTGCAACAGCCTCCGAAACAGCTGCAACAAGACCTTCTACACGATACTCGAATTTCTCCGAGATCTCGGCTGTAGGCATTTCTGTCTCTATAGCGTTGCCCTTTGCGTCGTACTTATAGCACTTCATCTCAATGAGATTAACATACTCAACTATCTTTCCGTTGCTGACAACGGGAACGACAACTGGGCAAACAGTAGGACCGAATACAGTCTTCAGCTCTGTGAGTACATTGAAGAAATTTGCGTCCTTGTCATCAATCTTTGTAACAACGAACATCTTTGACTTGCCCTGCTTAACAGCCTCGTCATAAGCCTTTTTCGCACCGACCTTGACGCCTGATTTTGCAGAAACAGTGATCATGACAGTATCAGAAGCTCTTATGCCCTCTACCATCTCTGCCGCAAAGTCAAACAATCCCGGAGTATCAAGAAGATTGATCTTAAGTCCGTTATATTCAAACGAGGCAAGAGCAGTTCCTATTGAGATCTGTCTCTTGATTTCCTCGGGGTCATAATCACAAACCGTTGTGCCGTCAGCAGTCTTGCCGAGACGGTCGGAAGCTCCCGCTTTATAAAGAATCGCCTCTGCAAGAGAAGTTTTTCCCGAACCGTTATGGCCTGCGAATGCAATATTTTTTACCTTGTTTACATCATACTCTTTCATGGTTAGTTTCTCCTCTTAAATGGTTTATCCGTCTTATGCACGGCATACAAATATTATAATTCATTAATAAAAAAATTGCAATACTAACACAAAATTTTCTACATTTCATAGTACGCGGCTAACAGTTTGTTGTGCATTATCAACAAATTCTTCTTCCCCTGTTTTATCAAATAGACGTAGTTTTCCCAAAACCATGTTCAAAATAAAATAACCCGTTCCCCATAAAACAGTGTATGCCGACATTACAATAAGCCCTTTACAATCAAGCTGAAAAATGCGTATAATCAGTTCACAGATACACATTGACAGCACGGCAAAGAAAACCGGCAGGATAACCGAATGAACTATTGCGGAATTTGCTCCCGATAGCTTTATTACCTTGTAAAAACGCATACAGTTTCCGAATATGTTGCTGGCGTAATATGAAAGGATAACGCCATACAGTCCAATAAGCGGCACAAATACAAGAACAAAGGCTATCCTTATGACATACTCTGCAAGGTAATTTGCCGAAGAAAAGCTCTGCTCCCCCATTCCTTTTATTATAGCTTCAAAAACTATCTCCATATATATAAACGGAACTACAGGCGCTATCATGGTTATCATTCTTCCCGCAAGCTCTCCGCCGCCGAGCAGTTCACCTATACTTCCGCCAAAACGTATAAGTACGGCAGCTGCAAACACGGAGAATATCAAAGTACAGTCCTTGGCCTGATCTGCAATATATTTTACTCTCGCAGCATTTCCGCCTGCTCTTGCACGGGCCGATTCACTGACTATTATGCCCGAGATCGAGCATAATACAACAGAAGGAAAGAACAGCGTCGGAATAACTATTGCTTCAAATATACCGAAACTGCCAAGAGCAGTCCCCGCACTGTCACCATACTGTCTGAGACATATCGGCACAAGGGCGTCGTTTGTACTGCTGAGGACTGCTGTAAGGATACTGCCGCCCATTATGGGAAATGAACAGCACGCATATTTCATGAAAGAAATTGAACATTTTCCTGTTGACTTCTTTCGGATTTTCGTATAAGCAAGTAGAAGAAATATCATAGAAATAATATTCCCCGCAATGATCCCGCTTATCATCATTGCACATATACCGTTTTCGTCTGAGGTTTTGAAAAATATCGTTCCCAGTACAATAACTGCGCTTTTAGTTATAAACTCTGCTATATCTCCAGCCGCTGTTATTGCTGCTCGGCGTATAGCATTGAAATACCCTTTAAGACATGATGAGACTGCACCGGTTATGAAAGCCACAGGCATAAGGCGCAATGCCTGTACAATATCTGCTCCGCTGAAAAAACGAAGGCTTATGGGGCCCGCAAGCAAAAGGACAGCTCCCGAAACAAAAGTACTCAGCAGCAGGCAAAGCTTCACGCCATGAAAAAGTATGCCCTCGGGATTACCGCCAGGTTTGCCGAGCTCCTCTGAAATAAGACGGCTTGCACAAAGGAATGCGTTGCCGTTTGAAAGAATTCCCGCAAGTCCGATAAACGAACCCATCAGGCTCAGTATGCCTATAGCCGAAGCTCCGATCTTTCGGGTTATAAACACGTTAAGGAACAGCGAAGCTGAATCGAGAAAGAGTTGTATAAGCGTCAGTGTTATCGTATCACGGACTATTTTCCTTTTAAAAATCATATTTCCCTCCGAAATGTACTTTTACATTATATGGAGAAAAACATCTGAAAATGCAAACGGACAGCCATGGCTGTCCGTCGTTATCAGGCATTTATCTTTTTTTGTACAGGAGCAATTCCGGCTCTGTGCCTTCCTTTCCATAGGAAGCGACCATAAGGAAGTCTGCGTTTGCAATTACGCCGAAACACCTGCCGTTCCCGGTTTCAAGCTGATTTCCGAGATAAGTGGCATTATCATCAAGGAATTTCACGGTATTTCCGTCAGGCAGCTTATATGCAAGATTAACGTAGGCTCCCACAAGTGCATTGAGCTTATCCACCTTTGGCATACCATTGATATTCAGAGCGTTGAACTCTTCAATAAGCTGCTTTTTGAATTCCTCGAATTTCCCGTCATCTTCCAGTTCCTTATGATTCTTCCAATAGTCAAGCTTCGGCAGCATATCCTTCATATGGGAACGCGCCTGCTCCTCCGAAAAACCATTGGCTGCCATATGCTTAACGCAGACATTTATGAGGTCATCCATATCATGATATGTATAATTTCCGTCGGCGTAGCACCATTTGCAGTAATCCTCATTGAAAGAACCGTCAGGCTCCTTGCTGATAAGCGCATCTTCAAGCGGCATACCGCAGCACTGACAGATAAGCTTTCTCGGCGAGCCTAAAATAGTATTTATGGACACACCGAAAAGTCCCGACAGGAGCTTGAGCGTTTCCGTATTGGGCACTGTTTCTCCTGTCTCCCAGCGTGAGACAGCCTGACGGGTAACGAATACCTTTTCGGCAAGCTCTTCCTGTGACAAACCGTGACTGTTTCTTAGTTCAAGAATAATATTTTTGGTTTCCATATCATCACCTCTAATTTTATTATAACATACCCTGAGAAAAAAACAAGCAACTGTCTGTTGCTTGCTTCACGAAATAACATCAAATGACCATGTGTAGGGGCGACGTCCCGTCGCCCGCCAAATAACATTGCGTATCTACACGGGACGTCGAGGACACCGTCCCCTACAGTGTGTTATCCGTGTTTTCATCGGGATTTACGGAACGCCGAGGGCGGCGTTCCCTACAATGTATCATTTTTATAATTGCATTGTAACCCACGGTCGGCGAAACGCCGCCCTCCTACTAATCACTAACCACTAAAAACTAATCACTTTTTAAGAAGCCTGTCCAGCATTACCTGACGGCATTCCTTTTCAAGAGTATCATCAAGAGGCTCAAGTGCGATATGTTCCTTCTCTCCCCTGTTTATGCAGTACTCTATCATGTAATCAGATATTTCAGGGTTTTTTGACAGACACGGACCGTGCAGATAAGTTGCGATGACATTCTTTTCACAGTAACCCTCAGCCTCGCTCTTTGAGCAGTTTCCGTTGCCGTAAAGCACCTTGCCGAAAGGCGCTTTTACACCCTGAGTCTGACCGCCGTGATTCTCAAAGCCCACAACCTTCACAGGCTTTCCCGTGAGTTTGGCCTCAATGACGATATTGCCGATACAGCGTTTTCTGCGGCTGTTGGGAGCAACAGTGAAGTATTCAAAGAGTCCCAGTCCCTTGATGTCGTTGCCGTCGGCATCACGGTAGTACTTACCCATGAGCTGATAACCGCCGCAGATAAGGAAAAGGAATGTTCCGTTCTTGTAGGCCCTGACGATACCGTCCCTGCATTTCAGCAGGTCTGCGGAGATATGCTGCTGTTCGAGGTCGGCTCCGCCGCCGATGTAAATAAGATCGTAGGCGCTGAAATCAGGCATTTCCGAGTCTATGGAATACTTGTCTATCTGACAGTTTATTCCTCTCTTTTTACAGCGGAAGGATATGACCTCCATATTTCCGCTGTCGCCGTACAGATCAAGCATATCGGCATACATATGAAGAATTTTTACAGTTTTCATTTGTTACCTCCATGCTTTGATATATAGCGCTTGAGAGCGCTTCTTGTAGGCTGTACAGCCGTATAATTCGCAATTATGAACTTTCTGCCCTCGGTACCTGCAAGCTCCTCAACCGCCTTGTCAAGATCAGGTTGTACAACTATCTTTGACGGATCGTAGCCTGCGGTCTTGATACGAACAGCTATGTCATATGCTCTTGTGCCCGAGGTCACTACTCTTGTAACACGCTCAAAGATACTGAAGTTTATATCATATATCCATGAAACATCAAGACCGTCTGCGATATTGTCATTGAGCACGAAAAGAAGCTCCTTTTCGCCCTGCATCTCGTTCATGACACGCAGCGTCATATTAGCACCCACAGGGTTTTTGGCAAGATTCAGCGTAGCCTTATTTCCGCTGAGCATGAAATTCTCCATACGGCCGTTCTTTACCGTATAGCTGTTGATAACACTGTCCGTTACCTTCTGGTCAATGTTATAAAGCTTTGCCGCAGCCGCAACAGCAGTCATATTATAGACATTGTAGATACTGTTGAGCTTCGGCGAATAGGTGTGACCGTCA
This sequence comes from Ruminococcus sp., assembly GCA_017519415.1. Taxonomy (GTDB): domain Bacteria; phylum Bacillota; class Clostridia; order Oscillospirales; family Ruminococcaceae; genus Ruminococcus. The sequence continues at coordinate 184,226 of JAFWSI010000070.1, read as the reverse complement.
GCAGTGAACACAGGCTTTTCAAGATCGATGTCCTTTGCAGTAATATAGGGCTCATGATCTCCGAAGCCGCACTTCTTACAAATAAACTTGCCTATGTGAGAGTACTGGTAATACTCATACTCCAGCGGCTCGCCGCAGAACGGACAGAATCGTCCCTCGGAAGCCTCGAATATCTTCTTTGTAGCAAAAGCATATGGCTCTGCATGGAAATATTTCACATTCTTGTTGCCCGGGTTAGCCCTGCCGAGACGAGCTGTATTGGGATCGTCGCCGTTGAGGATGAGATTGCCCTCAAAGGTCTTGCAGAAGCCGTTGATCTTCTGTATGAGAGTTTCCATTTCACCGTTTCTGTCAAGCTGGTCGCGAAAGAAATTGAGCACCACAAGAGTATCAAGCTTTAACTGCGAGTATACAACAGGAACGTGGGACTCGTCGGTTTCCAGGATAAGACAGTCCGCCTTGACCTTTCCCGACATATCGCAGTATTTGAGCAGCATGGAGCATATACCCGTATCCAGGTTGTTGCCCTCCTTATTGATGATTATCTTCCTGCCGCTGCGTTCAAAGAGCTGAGCGATACAGTTGGTAACGGAAGTCTTTCCGTTTGTGCCTGTAACTGCGATTATCGGGCATTCAACCGTGAACATGGAGACTGCTTTGTGCCGTGACAGATGCCACAGCACTATACCCGGAAGGTTTCCCGCATTACGGTGCATGAGCTTGAGCAGTTTAACTATGATCTTTCCTATTATTATCAGAAGTCGTTTCAATTTCGTCCTCCGTATTTTATTTTTCCGTATATGAGACTCTTCCGTCCTCGGAGAAGCCGACCCAGCCGCGGTTCTTGGCAGCCTTTATGCCCAGTGCTACCGATGATTCAAGAGTGGGCGTGATCCTTGCAAATCCGAAGAGGTGAGCTACCTCGCGGAGCAGATCGTCACGGGACATCGCCAGCTGGCGGGACATTATCTCCCTTATTCCGACAGCGATCTCCTCGGGTGCAACATCATCTATATCACGCTTTTCGTCTCCCTTATAAACTGTACGGCATTTGTCGTACTCCTCGGGTACCTGCGTACCGAGCCATACGTACTCATTTTCGCCGGCTGTGGTCACTATTGCGTCGGCATTGCCGAAAGCCTTATCGAATAGAGCCTTCATATTATTTCCGGGGCGTGATATTCCCCAGCAGGAGAATGTCTTTTTTGCAAGAGTCTTCTTGTTCATAGGAGCCTCGGCTGCAAGTATATCTCCTATACACTTGGTTATCTTTGCTGCGGCCGCTTCCGTGAAGTTCTCGGAATTGCCAAGCGCCTTTATCCTGAAAGGCTTGAACTCGTCAAAGCTATCGGCAAATTCTGCAACCTTTTCTGTCTCGAACACGATCTCCTGCTTCTTCTTTTCCTCAGCCTTCGGAGCTGACTCCGGATGGCGGAAGCGCTCTATTGCTGAGTCTATCTCGGATTTCAGCTTGGAAAGCACCTTTTCCTTGTTATCCAGCCAGTCAATGATATAAACCGACATAACGTTCCAGCCGAGACCTTTCAGCACACTGGGCTGAGAAAGACTTCTGTCGCTGGCAGTACCGTTATGGAAATAGGAATCGTTTCCGCAGTTTATGCCCATAATGTAAGTCTCGGGCTTGTCGGGATTAACTACTGCTACGTCAACCTTATAATCGGAACAGCCTACGCTACACTTGCAGTCATAGCCCATTTTTCTGAGCTCTGCGGCAACAACTGTCTCAAAGCCGTCGGAGCCGCTCTTTGAACCGGCTCTTACGGGAAGAGCACTCCTGCCCTTTGCAGCAAATTCAAGGAAGCCCTTAAGTCCCTCAACGCCGTCGGAGCGTGTACGCGAAAGATCAATCATATCAGGTGTGATGACAGAAAATACTATCATCTTGCACTTTGAACGTGATATTGCAACGTTAAGGCGACGCCAGCCGCCGTCGCGGTTGAGAGGGCCGAAGTTCATCGAGACCTTGCCCTCCTTGTCAGGACCGTAGCCTATAGAGAACATAATAACATCGCGCTCATCGCCCTGTACGTTTTCAAGGTTCTTGATAAGTATAGGCTCGTACATCTCGTTTGCGTATTCCTCAAGCTTCGGCTCCGCCCGGTATGCGTCCATAAGCAGATCGTCTATGAGGTTCTGCTGGGGCAGACTGAATGTAACAACGCCGATACTGAGCTTTCTCAGCTCGGGATCTCTAAGCCTGCGGCATATCTCCTCAACGACTGCCTGAGCCTCTGCTTTATTTGTACGTGTGGAGCTCTTGTCATAGTATCCCTCAACATGTACCCAGCTTACCTCCGACACCTGATCGTCGGGAGACGGGAAGGTATACAGCTTGTTCTCGTAATACTTTGAATTGCTGTATGCTATAAGGCTCTCATGACGCGAACGGTAATGCCAGAGAAGATGCTTCTGGGGCATTGAAAGTGCAAGACAGTCATCAAGCACGCTCTCGAGATCTTCCTTTTCGTAGTTCTCCTCATCTATCTGATTTGAGGCAAAGAAGCTTGTAGGCGGGAGCTGCTTCGGATCGCCGACAACAATAACATTGTCTCCTCTTGCAATAGCTCCCACAGCCTCACAGGTAGGAAGCTGAGAAGCCTCGTCGAAGATGACAAGATCAAACTTAGGATAAGACGGATCTATATACTGCGCCACGGATATAGGGCTCATAAGCATTACGGGACACATTCTGCGAAGAAGGTTAGGTATGCTGTCAAAAAGCTTCCTTATGGACATCATTCTGCCGTTAGACTTGATAGCCTTTTGCAGTATGCCTATCTCAGAGCTGTTGGCAGAGCTTCCCGGAGTCGGTATCTTTGCGGACAGCTCGGCTGCAAGCTCCTTGATAGAAAGTGTGGAGAAGTTGTCGAGAACTTCGCCGAAACGCCTGATAGTATCCTCAAAAAGAATGCCCTGGAACTTTGAAAGCTCGCTGCTGCGGGAGATCGTGCTTGTTACCATAGATTTGCTAAGATCGCAGTCAAAGGCTCCGATGAGCTGTTCTGTGGGAACTTCGCCGTTAATATAGGCTTCCGCAACATTGCCAATGCCGAGCTCTCTCAGCCTGTTGCATATAGCAACTATACCTGTCCATTCCTTGAGCTGCGGCAGTGCCTCTATAACCGCGTCGGCCTTCTGCCTTGTTTCATCTCCCCAGTTCTCTCCTGTTATGAGTTTGTCCGTATTTATGCCGAAGCTGCTGCGAAGCTGTGAAGCCACATTTTCAAGGGCAGCATAATCCGCCGTCAGCTTTGAAACATCTGCGTTAACACCCTTTGTAAGGCTGTCGCAGAGCTTCTGTTTTATCTCCGGTGAGAATGTGGAAGCCGAGACCTTTTCTCCCAGCTCGGATGAACGGGCTACACAGCTCTCAACAGCGTTCCAGTCAGTATTCTCGTCAAGCCTGAGAGTCCCGAAATACTTCAGAAGCTCGGGCTGAGCAGATGTCACCTTATCCTTCAGCAGTCTGAAATGGTTTATCTTATCGTAATATTCGGTTATATTGCCCTTCTTGACTGTTGAGGAGGACTTCGCATGAGCGGAAAGCTCCTTAACAAGCTTCCTGCTGCCCATGCTCTTTGCAAGGAACCATTTGCCCTGTGCGGTCTTCCACTTTACAAGTGCATCTGAAGCATTGTATTCCAGTACGGTAGGCTCAAACTTGGCCAACAGCTCATCCTTTGACTGTGAAAGCTCCTTGCCGGCAGCAATAAGCTCCTGAGCGGGCTCCTTAAAACCGTTCCAGCGGCTGTCGGCGATGATCTCGGGCAGAAGCTGCTCGCCATTTGCAGAAGCTGTCATTATCTCAGCCGCAAGTCTGCACTGATCGAATGTCATCTCGCTGCTTCCGGTAAACGCCGCAAGCTGAGGGGTATCTGTTTCGGCAGTGGAAACGGCTGTTTTCAGCTCGCCGAGCTTTGCTTCCATGGCGCTCCTTGTTTCGGGAGTACATGAAGCAAGCTCGCATACACCGAGTGCTGTTGTCGTAACGTCGCCGAATTCACGTCCCGCAGCAGCAAGGCTCTCAAGAGTCTCGCGCCATGTCGAATAGGAGGTATCGCTCATGGCATCTATCTGCTCGTTCGTAAATGTGAATTTACCGCCGTATTGCCTGTTTTTCTCATATCTTACGGCCGCGTCATACATTGAACAGCCGTAATTGCGCTGCTTGTGTATCTCCTCCATAGTGCCGTTGAGCTCTTTTCTCATCTCGGCTATCTTATCAGCCTGAGCCTTGTACTCCGCCGGCTTCTTTATACGGCCTACGTTGAGAGTCTCCTCAAGCTGCTTGAGGACAGCGCGCTTCTGCGCCTTGTTTGAATGGAGCTCGATACAGAATGGACCGAGGCCAACCTTGTTAAGACGCTTTTCAACTACCGAGAGAGCTGCCATTTTCTCGGCCACGAACAGTACTGATTTGCCCTGATACAGAGCACTTGCTATCATATTGGTGATAGTCTGCGACTTACCGCTTCCGGGAGGGCCGTGAAGCACGAAACTCTTGCCCTGAGAAGCTGCATATACAGCCGCAAGCTGTGATGAGTCAGCACTAAGAGGTACAACAAGATCTGTGGGAGAAACCTTATTGTCAAGATCAAGGGGAGATATATACAGATCGTCACCTGCCCATTCGGTCTTGCCGGATATAAGACTTGCAACTACCTTGTTCTTCGCAAGGTCGTCCGCGCGGTTTCGTATATCGTTCCACATGATGAAACGGTTGAAGGAGAACTGCCCGATGAAGGCATAGTCCTCTATATCCCAGCGGGGCTGCGACATTATTCCCTGCCTTACGGTATTCATAATGAGCTGGAGATTTACGCCGTTTTCGTCCTCGGGCACAGGATCGAGGCCCTTTATATCAATGCCGAAGATCTGACGGATATGCTCGAGTATGGTTATATTTACCTGTGTATCCTCGTCACGCATACGTATAACGTAGGATTTCTCCTGAACCTTGCGGATAATATCTACCGGTACAAGCACAAGAGGAGCATATCGAGGCTTATCACTCTTGTCCGTCTCATACCAGCGCAGGAAGCCCAGCGCAAGATATATTGTATTTACACCGTTCTCTTCTATACTGACCTTTGCCTGCCTGTGAAGCTTTTTCATCGTCTTTTCGAGGTCAGTATCCTTCATGAATGTACGCAGGCGGCGGCTTTTGAACTCGGATTCGGAAATAGTGGATATAAGATCCCGCTCATTTTCGATCTCGTATATCTTGCTGTCTGACATCTGTAGGGTCATATCATTAGGCATGGGCATTACCTTGAAGTCCTCGCCCTTGCTTATCTCGTCCTCGAGAACGCCAAGATCGCTTATCATAAGCTGTACGCTCATAGCTGTAGGTCGGAAGTTGAGAAGACTGTTGCGAAGACTGAGGTCAAGGAGCTTTCTCTCCCACATCACCTGCTTGGTGACCTCCCTGCCCTCTGCACTGACTATACCCTGCTGCTCTATCTCATTTGGAGCAGAGGTTATCTCGGATTTCTTACGTGCACCGTAATCAACCGCCTTGAAGGTTCCGTTCTCGGAAACTCTCGAAGGCACCGGACGTATACCGCTGGAACGGGTGCGGCTTATATCTATGGCAAAGCAGAATTTCTCAGCGTCATCAAGATTCGAGGCAGCATGCTTTTCCGCACTGTCGAAATCAGTGCTCTTGCCCGCCACAAAATCCGTACACTCAACAACACTTATAACGTCAATTCCGTGAGCGATACGCTTTGTAACAGCAGACATATCGTATTGCAGACAATCGGAGAAGGTCTCGTTTTCAAGCCAGCAGCCAGCAAAGGCGTGCCCCTGTACCATGAGTATAAGAGGATTCAGGCCGGCAGCCTCAAGGCATGAGCAGTAAAGCACCGCAAGGTCAAGACAGGTGCCCTGCTTGCTCTCAAGAACTGCGTCGGGCATACGTATACGCTGAGCCTGCTCATAGCTTGCAGGAGGCATTGTATATGCTATGTTCTGCTCCTGCAAAGCGGCATATATGGCTCCCATCTGCTGCTTGACTATGTTCGGGTTCTTTGTCTGATAGCCTGTAAAGGCAGGATCACCGCACCATTTGTTAAGATAAAGGCTGGCAGCGGAAAGTATCTCCTTTACCCTCGGGTGATTCGGAGTGACGAAAGCCGCAGCTGTCTCCGGCATGAAGTTCATTCCCGACCACTGGTCATAGGCAAGGAGCTCTATCTGTCTGCTCTCGGAACCAATGACATCTTCTCCCCGGAGCGCTTCTATGGTTACGCTGCCTACAAGCTTTTCCGTAAGGCTGAAAAGATAATCCGAAAGGATTATTATATTTACAGGAGATATTTCCACGGACTCAGACGGCGCAATATCCACAGGCGCCGACTCGAATACCTTTGCAAATTCAGGCTCAAAGCTTACCCTGAGCCTTACCCCGTCAAGACGCTCTGCCGTAGTATTGGTCATAACTATATTTCTGAACACAGGCACATAGTTCTGCTGCATCGCAAAATTGATCTGAGCGGTCATATTCCCGCTGAAGCTTATCTTATTTTCCATACTGTCCTCCATTCTGCCCTTACGGCATAAAATACAGATCTCAGAAGTATCTGTCACTTATTTCTATAATAGCATATTTCAACTCATTTTACAAGTTTTCACTGAGAAAAAATATAAAAAGCTGCCTTTAAGGCAGCTTTATCGTTATTTCACAGTAAGAAGGATATTATGTCCGCCGTCCTCTGTAAAGCTTTTACCGTCTGCTGAAAATACTCCTTCAAAATCCACAAAAACCTTGCTCTCGGATTCCTTTACCCACTCAACTCCCTTGAAGATTACGGTAACACGTCCGTCGGGAGCGATATTTGTCACCTGTCCCATGGTCTCAAAGCTTGCTTTCTTTCCCATTTCAGGTTCATATTCAAACAAAGCATACAGATCGCCGTGGTCGCCGCACCTCTCAACAGTAAGATCAACGCGGTTATCACCGGTATCCGGTCTGTATATTCCCGTATACTCGTTCAGGAGGAAGCTAAGGTCTGAGCCCGCTGATTTTTTGAGCTTCATATTATAATCCTTTGACCTGACCGTTCCCGCTTCAATATCTATTTCCGCAGTAAATTCGATTATATGGTATGTGTCGGGCTTTTTCTTCCAGTCAGCGCCCCTGAAATCAACTGTGACAATGTTTTTTCCGTCATATTCTTCAACAGTGCCCTCCATAAGATAACTTCCCGTGGGAACGCCCTTGTTCGACGGATCCTCATGGAAGGAGAAAAGAGCCTGTACCTTTCCCTTTTTGCTGCAGTCGAATATGGATAGATCAAGGGCTGTCAGTCCCTGCTCTGCTTCATAAGTACCCGAATATGTATTTTCAAGCTGCGGGAAAAACTTCCTCGATTCTGTGGTAGTCTGCGTCGTAGGTTCTGTTGTGACAGTTGTTTCCGTTGTAGCTTCGGTGGTTGCCAATTCCGAAAGATAATCGTCTGTATTGTTGTCTGTACACGCCGCTGTTACGGTAAGTGCAAAAGCTGCCGAAACAAACAGCGAAGCTAAAACTTTTCTTTTCATCTTTACTTACCTCCTCAGGACTTTTTGACAATAACTCCGCCTGTCTTGTATATGCTGCTCTCGGGTATTACGCCCCTTACGCAGCTGGTCGGGTATATATTGGAATTTCTCCCGACTATGGTTCCCGGATTTAGCACACTGTTGCAGCCGACCTCTACATGATCGCCCAGCATGGCACCTATCTTTTTTATTCCTGTTTCAAGCTGTTCATCCTCCGACTTTATAACTACATTGGTCTTGTCCGACTTGACGTTGGAGGTTATGGATCCTGCTCCCATATGGGACTTATAGCCGAGAATACTGTCCCCCACGTAGTTATAATGAGGAGTCTGCACATTGTCGAAAAGGATAACGTTCTTAAGCTCCACTGAATTTCCCACAACGCAGTTCTCACCGACAAGGGCGCTGCCTCTTATAAAGGCACCATGACGCACCTCTGTCCCCGCACCAATGATACAGGGAGCTCCCAGGTATGCGGTGGGAAATACCGTTGCAGTCTTATGCACCCATACGTTTTCGGAAGGGTTATCATACTCATCGGGACTGAGGGACGTGCCGAGCTCGATTATAAAGCTGCTTATTCCCTTAAGTGCTTCCCAGGGATATGTGAACTGCATGAGATAATCCCTTGCAGCTGTATGCGAAAGATCGTAAAGATCGCTTATTCTGACATTGTTCATATTTTCCACTCCTGATATTTATTGATATTGCACATTTTATTATACCCTTATCACATCACGTTGTCAAGAAAATATGTGTGAATTTTATGCACAAAAAGTGTGGACTTTACTTTTCGGTAAAAATGTGGTAAAATATAACCTGTGTCATTAATGGCTTTTTTCTGCGGATCGTTTTCCGCATTCTCTCAGGAAGTGTTATTTTATGTTAAACAGGCTTTTTTCCCTTTTCAGGAGGCCGGCTCTGTATCTGATGCTGCCTGTTTTGCTGCTGCTTTCTTTTTCGCTCACAGCGTCACCGGATAATCTTGAAAAAGGGTCAGTACGCTTTGCGGCAAAGGCAGTCGGCATAACAGCCGATATAGTACAGGACGAGATCAGAGCCTCTTCGAAAAGCTTTACAACTGCCGTGACCGAAACGACAACAGTTACGACAACCACAGCCACAACTACCACTACTACATATACAACTTCAACGACGACGACTACCGTACAGCGCTTTGAAGTGTGTACGCCAAAGCTTTGCGTGGGAACATCGGCAAACAGCGCCTTCTATCAGGAACGTCTTGCAGTAGCGGGAGATTCCCTGGCGCTGGGCTTCAATGTATACGGCTTTATTCCTGATATTCACAGCATAACAGGCGAAGCGGTCTCACTGTGGAATCTGGATAATTTCACCTTCAATATGGGTACCGGCGATCTGAGCATGGTCGATGCCATAGACTATGTTCATCCGATGCTGCTGTATATCTCTGTGGGTATGAACGATGTCAACATGAACTACCCAGAGCCCTATGTAAAAAGATACCGTGAGATAATCGACGAGCTTCTGAAGCGAATCCCGGATCTCAATATCATTGTGGCCGCTATAACTCCCGTCTGCTCATACTGCACGGTAGTCCGAAACGATATTATCCGCGAATACAATGCTGCTCTCGATAAAATGGTAAAGGAGATAGATTCTCCCCAGGTGGTGTATTTCGACGTTTATTCCGTGGTCTGCGATGAAAACCGCGAGCTCCGCGAGGACTACACCTCGGGCGACGGTATCCACCTCTATATACCATGCTATACAGACATTCTGACAGCACTTTTCGATTTTCTTGATACCAAAGATTTCAGAAAGCAGCTCGGAGGATAAGCAAACGCCTGAGGAAAAAGATCCTCAGGCGTTTTTATCATGTATTCTTGTCCACCTCATGGAATTTCTTGAGATTTCCGATCTTTTCGTTTCTCTCGTCAAGAACTCTCTCCACCTCGGACCAGTCAAGTCCCTGATTTGCGCAGAGCACCATTACATGGTAAAGCAGATCGTTGATCTCGTTCATAAGCTCGTCATTATCGCCGTTCTTTGCAGCGATAACAGTCTCGGTTGCTTCCTCGCCCACCTTCTTGCATATCTTGTCCACGCCCTTTTCAAAAAGGTAGCAGGTATAAGAATTTTCAGCAGCAGTTCCGTTCTCGAACTGCTTTTTTCTTTCCTTGATAACTTCAAATATTTCCTGATAAACTGTCATTCTTCATTCTCCTCGGTATTATATATTTCGTTGAAAAAGCAGCTGTAGCTGCCTGTGTGACAGGCAACTCCCGTCTGCTCAACATTCACAAGCAGGGTGTCGTTGTCGCAGTCTCCGTATATCGAGACTACCTTCTGTAAGTGCCCCGATGTGGCTCCTTTGTTCCAGTACTCCTGACGGGAACGGCTCCAGAACCATGTATAGCCTGTTTCCAAAGTCTTTTTCAGGCTCTCCTTGTTCATATACGCAAGCATAAGAACTGTTTTCGTATTGACCTCGTAGCATATCGCGGGGATAAGCTCTCCCTTTGCGAAGAATTTGTCGAGGTCGTTCATGTCAATCTTTATCATAGTTACTCCTTTTCAAACAAATGTTTAATCATTCGCTGCGGACTGTCCATAAATGCTTTCATTACACCGTATGTCTCCGTATCCTCATATACTGTCCTGACTATACCATTTTCTGTCAGTTCATATATCACGGAATCGGGATAGGCAAGCACTATGGGCGAATGTGTGGCGATTATGAACTGGCTGCCCTCTTCAGCAAGCTCCTTTATCCGTATCAGCAGTGACATCTGCCGCGACGGTGAGAGCGCCGCCTCGGGCTCGTCAAGGATATAAAGTCCCTTTCCTGTAAAACGGTTCATTACCAGCGAAAAGAAGCTCTCTCCGTGAGACTGCTCATGCAGTGAGATACCGCCGTAGGCAGCGAGCAGCTTTCCGCTTCCTCCGTCAGCTTCTTCAATATATGAAGCGGCATTGTAGAAGCTCTCCGCACGGAGAAAAAAGCCTGTTTTTGGTCGTTCAATCCCGCGGATAAGCCTGATCACACTGTGAAGCTCCGAATGGGTCTCCTTTGTGGAAAAGGAATAATTCAGAGAGCCTCCCTCGGCATTGAAGCCGTACTTCACGGCTATCGCTTCAAGCAGCGTGGATTTACCTGTACCGTTTTCGCCTGCAAAATAAGTCACGGGACTATACAGTTCAAGCTCCTCAATTTCCGCAAGACTCTTCACCGCCGACAGACCGGCTGCATATCCAAGCTCATCTGTAAGCTTTTCAAGCTTTACGCTCCTGATATAATCCATCAGCGAACAATTACGCCCTTACCGCGGCAGTAATCCTTGACCTGACCGACGGTTAGCTCCCTGAAGTGGAAAAGAGATGCCGCAAGAGCCGCAGTTGCTCCAGTTTTTTCAAAGACCTCATAGAAGTCATTTATCTTTCCTGCTCCGCCGCTGGCGATGACAGGTATGGAGCAGTTGTCGCATACTGCCTTGAGCATCGGAATATCAAAGCCTTCCTTTGTACCGTCAGCGTCTATTGAATTCAGGCATATCTCCCCTGCACCCAGTTTTTCAATGGTGTGTACCCAGTCGATAAGGTCTATGCCCATATCCTTGCGTCCGCCGTTTATATATACCGTCCACTTGTTGTCGGCTATCTTCTTTGCATCAATACCGACACATATGCACTGACTTCCGAAAATATCGGCTCCGTCCTTGATTAGCTGTGGATTCTGCACAGCCTGTGAGTTTACGGAAACCTTGTCAGCTCCTGCTCTCAGTGCCTCACGTATATCGTCAACAGTCTTTATTCCGCCGCCGACCGTAAGCGGTACGAAAACCTTTTTTGCTGTATCTCTTACTACATCGAGAAAAACTCCGCGGCCCTCGAATGAGGCTGTTATATCGTAGAATACGATCTCGTCGGCACCCTGTTTGTTGTACTCCTCCGCACATTCAACAGGATCGCCTACGTCGCGTACTCCCTCAAAATTTACGCCCTTTACGACCTTGCCGTTTCTTACATCAAGGCAAGGGATTATTCTCTTTGCAAGCATTATTTCACTTCCCTGTTTGCATATTTAATTGCTTCTTTAAGGTCCAATGTGCCCTTGTATATTGACTTTCCGCAGATAGTTCCGTAAAGTCCCATTTCCTTGCAGGCGATTATGTCGTCCATTGTATGAACTCCGCCGCTTGCAACGATACTGGCTCTGTCTTCGGTAGCGTCTGCAAGCTTTTTCAGCTGACCGCGGTTAACGCCCGAGAGAGTTCCGTCTTTGGAAATATCGGTAAATATGAAGTACTTTACGCCAGACTCTATCATCTTGTTTGCAAGATCGATATAGTGTACGTCAGAGCTCTCCAGCCAGCCCTCGGTAGCGACCATTTCATTCATGGCGTCTATCCCGACAACTATCTTCTCGCTGCCGAACTTCTCAACGGCGTCACACACAAGCTTGGGATCTTTCAGTGCTACGGAGCCGAGTATAACTCTCGTGATACCCATTTCAAGGTATTCGCGGATAGTTTTCAGGCTGCGTATACCGCCGCCCAGCTCTACCTTTAGGTTAGTCTTTCCGGCGACGTCCGTATATATCTTCGTGTTGACCGGTCTGCCTTCCTTGGCGCCGTCAAGGTCTACCATGTGTATCCACTCGGCTCCTGCTTTCTCAAAACTCCTTGCGGTCTCAAGATAGTCGGAAGCTACCTTTTCAACAGTGGAAAAGTCTCCCTTGAAAAGTCTGACGCAGTTTCCGTCCTTAATATCTATTGCAGGGAAAATTATCATAAAAAATCTCCTTTAATAAAGTCTATATACCTGTGTATCTCTCGTAGCTGTATTTCTCTGCTGTTATATCAAATGTTTCGATATACGGGATACCGTCACTGTATATCCAGCGCTCTATGAACGTCGGTCTCACTATAAACAGACGTTCATTCTTCAATGACGTATATGCGTCAAAGGAGCCGCGGAAGCACTCGCGGAACGATTCCGTAAAATCAGTATTATCCAGAGGATGTCCCAGCTCCTCGCACTGACCCTCTATCTGGATATTATCTATACACAGTGCCACATTGCTGTTGGATATAAGCTGGCCATACTTTCTCAGTTCCCTGTCCGTCTGGAAGTAAAATGCTCCGTTTATCTGAACGACGCTCATCATGCGCGACGATACCCTGCCGTTCTCCGATGTGGAAAGAACCATTTTCCTACCCTTCCCGAGATCCGAAAAGAACATTTTCAATCTCTCCGAAAACTGCACCATATCATCTGCCTTCCATAAGCTTGTTTCTGATAATATCAATATACTCCGCGGAGAGCCCTATGGCTTCAAAATAGCCTTCCACAGTGCCGAAACGCTCCGTGAAAAGATCAATAAAGCGGTTCATGCTCTTTGGATTGGCAAGAACGATATTCCTGTCGACCTCGGGGTGTGCGCTGAGGAATGCCTCTAAATTCTTATGATTGTACTCACGGCTGATGACGTAATTATCAACGATATCATCACGCGATGCGCCGCAGAGCAGAAGAATTATAGCTGACACGACTCCCGTTCTGTCTTTTCCTGCCGTACAGTGGAAAAGAACACCCTCAGAGGCTTCTGCAATGGTTTTCATCACCTTTGGCATACTATCAGCCGTCGCTATGGTCATGTATGAAAGAGGAACTGCTTCAAGGCTTTCAGGAACGCCGCTGCCCTCGGTTATCGGGAAATGATGATACTCAAATTCCTCAATATCAGCAAGTCCGCAGGGCTTTCTGTCACGCTCCTCTTCCATGCGCATATCTATTATAGTCGTGATATGAGCAGCGCGGAGCTTCCCGATGTCCTCGGCTGTTGGTGCCACAGGCACATCGCTGCGCCAGAAAACGCCGCAATTTGTAAGACCTCCGTCTGCCGTTCTTATGCCGCCCAGCTCCCTTGTATTACAAGTGCATGAAAGCAGGCTCCTGTATGTCATATAAGTCCTCCGAAGCTGCGAAGTATCTTCAGACCTGTTTCGCCGCTCTTTTCGGGGTGGAACTGTGCTCCGTAGACGTACTTTCCGTCGTATACGAGCGCCGGCACTCTTCCGCCGTACTCAACGTATGCGGCTATGTCCTTATCCTCGCAGTGTGCCTTGTAGCTGTGAACGAAGTAAACATACTCGTTATCGCCCACATTTTCAAGCAGCGGACAGTCATTGAGCTTTTCAAGCTTGTTCCAGCCCATGTGAGGGATTATAAGCTCCGGCTCCTCCATTTTGCGGACGCTGCCGCCGATAAGCCCCAGACCGTCGCACTCCTCGAACTCGTAGCCCTTGTCGAATATGAGCTGCATACCAAGGCAGATACCGAGGAAGGGCTTTCTTGCAGCTTCCTCCTTGATAGTGTCAACAAGTCCTGTTGCTTCGAGTTTTTTCATCGCTGCAGGAAATGCCCCTACACCCGGAAGTATAACAGCATCGGCAGACTTCACCGACTCCCTGTCGCTGACGAGCCTGCTTTCAAGTCCGAGATAGTCCAGAGCGTTCTTGACGCTGAATATATTTCCTGCGCCGTAATCGATTATTGCGATCATCAGAGAACTCCCTTCGTGGAGAGAGTGGAACCGTCCTTATTTTCGGTAACCGCTGTTTTCAGAGCGTGAGCCACCGCCTTGTAGACAACCTCTGCCTTGTGGTGGTCATTGCTGCCGTAAAGCAGGTTTATATGCAGCGTCATACCCGAATTGAAAGCAAATGCGCGGAAAAACTCCTCAGTCATGCAGAGATCGTACTCGCCGCAGCTCTGATTTGTGAAATCACAGTTGAATACAAGGAAGGGTCTGTTGCTGAGGTCTAAACTTGCCATTGCAAGAGACTCGTCCATAGGTATATAAGCCGTTCCGTAGCGGACAATGCCCGACTTTGTGCCGAGAGCCTGTCCCAGGGCCTGCCCGAGAGCGATACCTGTGTCCTCAATGGTGTGGTGACAGTCAACGTGCAGATCGCCCTTGACCTTGACGGTCATGCTGATCCCGCTGTGTACGGAAAGAGCTATGAGCATATGGTCAAAAAAGCCTATGCCTGTATCGATAGCTGCCTTTCCCTTGCCGTCGAGTGCAACGGAAACACTGATCTGTGTTTCCTTTGTAATACGTTCAATTTTAGCTGTCCGCATAAACGCTTCCTCCTTATTTACTGAAGTATTTTTCAAGGGCTTGCATAAAACGGCTGTTTTCCTCAGCGTTTCCCGATGTTACACGGATAAAGCCCTTGAATTTTCTTATGGCTATGGAATTATCAAGCATGAACTGGTATATTTTTTCAGCCTCAGCAGTCTTTATAAATACAAAATTCGTACAGGTATCGTATACCTTTTCAAAGCAGCCGTATCTTTCGTTGAGTTCCATAATTTCGCTGTAGAGCTTCTTGGTATTTGCGATCAGGGTGTCACGGCATTCCCTAAGATATTTCTTTTCCGAAAGTATCTCCGTAACGATAGCCTGAGCGACAGAGTCGTTATTGTACGGTGACTTAGCAGCTCTTATGGCATTGGTGATAGTCCTGCTTGCAACTGCAAAGCCGAATCTAACTGCCGCAAGTCCTATAGCCTTTGAGCAGGTCTTGAGAATAATGACGTTATCATATTTTTCTATATCAGGCAGCATGGGCTGATCCCAGAAATCCATATATGCCTCGTCAAGGATTATGAGCATATCGTCAAGCGACTCTATTATCCTTGTTACTGAAGCTTTGTCAAGTCCGAGAGACGTGGGATTGCAGGGATTTGAAAAGATAAGCCCTTTTGCACCTTTTTCCTTGCAGAAAGCAATAAGCTTGTCAGGGTTTATTGTCAGGTCGGCTTCCTTCTGATAAGTCTCCACATTTACCTCATACAGCTGAGCGTAAAACTCATACATGGAGAAGTCGTTTGAAACGTTGACGATTGTATCTCCCGCCTCAAAGAAGCAACCGGTGATTATGCTTATAAGCTCGTCGGAGCCGTTTCCTGCGCTGACAAGCTCCTCGGGAACGTTGTAAAGCTCAGCAAAAGCCTTTATGGGAGCCTTTGCAAGACAGTCGGGATAGCGGTTGAAGTCTATCTGCGAGATGCTCTTTCCGATCTTTGCCTTTAAGCTGTCAGAAAGATTGAAACAGCTCTCGTTTGCGTCAAGTCTTATATCATAGTGTCCTGTTATGGGATCGTAGGGCACTAAATTTACCAGCTTTTTATTCAGTTTGTAACTCATAATTTATCCTTTCCAAAAAAACACCTATAGGGCAGCTGTATTTCAAGCCGCCCCATTGCGTGATTTAGTCTTCAAATCTTACCTTTATGGCATTGGCGTGAGCTGTAAGTCCCTCGCGCTCTGCGATAAGAACGATATCGTCCTTAGCCTGTCTCAGAGCTTCCTCGGTATAGTAGGTGTAAGCTGTACGCTTTGTGAAGCTTGCTACGCCAAGAGGCGAGAAGAAACGGGCTGTACCGCTTGTTGGGAGGACGTGGTTAGGTCCTGCGTAATAGTCGCCGAGTGGCTCGGAAGCGTAATTGCCGAGGAATATGGAGCCTGCATTGTCAAGGCTGCCGAGAAGCTCGAATGGGTTCTCCATGAGGACTTCAAGGTGCTCGGGAGCTATCTCGTTTGCAAGCTCTACGCACTTTTCACGGCTGTCAGCAATGATTATGGCGCCGTAATCCTCAAGGGACTTCTCGATAATGCTCTTTCTGGAGAGATATTCCTTCTGGCGGTCTATTTCCTTGATAGTCTCGTCTGCAAGCTTTTCGCTGGTAGTTACCATGATAGCGGATGCAAGCACGTCGTGCTCTGCCTGCGACATAAGATCAGCTGCTGCAAACTTAGGGTCGGCGGTATCGTCAGCGATAACAAGTATCTCACTGGGGCCTGCTATCATATCTATATCAACTACGCCGTAAAGAAGCTTCTTGGCTGTAGCAACATAGATATTTCCGGGACCTACTATCTTGTCGCACTTGGGTATCTCCTCTGTACCGTACGCAAGAGCAGCGATAGCCTGTGCGCCGCCCGAAAGGAATACTCTGTCAACGCCGCAGATAGCTGCTGCAACAAGGATATCCTTGTTTGGAGTACCGTCCTTCAGCGGAGGAGTTACCATGATTATCTCCTTGACACCTGCGATTTTAGCAGGGATAGCGTTCATAAGAACACTTGACGGATAAGCCGCTGTACCGCCGGGAACATAGAGTCCAACCCTGTGCAGTCCGCGGATACGCTGTCCCATGATAACGCCGTTATCCTTGGCAGAGATAAAGCTCTGCTCTACCTGTCTGTTGTGAAAATCAGCAATATTCTCCTGAGCATTGAGGAGTGCGTCAACGAACTCCTGATCTGCCTCTGTAAGAGCGTCGTTGATGACCTCACGGGGCACCTCGTAATACTGTGGCAGATTGCCGTCAAATTTGAGTGTATAATTCTTAACGGCCTCATCACCGTTGTTTCTGACATTTTCTATTATTTCGGATACGACTTCCGTGACCTTCTTATTGGTCTCGCCGCTTCTCTTTTTCAGATCATTAAGAAAAGCGACCTCGTCGGTACCGTTTGCATATATTTTTTTCATCAGAGATTCTCCTCTATCAGTGTGATAAGTCTGTCTATTTCAGCGTGTCTCATTTTAAGACTGACCGTATTTGCGATAAGCCTTGCAGAGATAGGCGCAACGTCCTCAATGACCTCGAGTCCGTTTTCCCTGAGAGTTGTACCTGTCTCCACAATATCAACTATTCCGTCGGCAAGTTCAAGGAGCGGTGCAAGCTCAACAGAACCCTCTATCTTGATGATCTCGGTATCCATTCCCTTCTTCTCAAAGAAGCTCCTTGCTACATTCGGATACTTTGTCGCTATGGTCTTTATACCGTAGCCGCTGTAGAAATCGTAGCCCTTCTTTGTCGCAAGAGCAAACTTGCACTTTCCGAAGCCAAGGTCTACAAGCTCATAAAACTTGCCCTTCATTTCCATGATAGTGTCCTTGCCTACAACTCCCATGTCGCATACGCCGTGCTCAACATAGGTGATAACGTCATTTGCCTTGGCAAGTACGACTTCAAGGTTTGCGTCAGGTACAGGAAGTATGAGCTTTCTGCCCTTTTCGCGTACAGCTGTGCAGTCAAAGCCCAGATTTTCAAGGAGACCAACTGTGTCCTTTTCCAGTCTGCCCTTTGTAAGAGCCATTCTTATAGGCTTGTTCATATCGTGACCTCCCTGCTATCTCCGTCTATAACAACAACCTTGGAGATCTTTTTCTCCATAGCGTACTCTCTTACGCTTTCAATATCGTCAAAAAGTGCATTCTCAACTACAAGTCCCTGCTCGCGGAGCTCCTTCGCAGCCTTGAGAGCCGCTACCTCGCAGCCTTCCTCGGCATATACGATAACATCAGCTCTGGGCTCGGCAGGAAGTACATCGCTCTTTTCCATAAGCTTTGCAACTGCGTTGATATTTACGGCAAAGCCTACCGCGGGAACATCATAGCCGAATTCCGATATGAGCTTATCGTAGCGGCCTCCCGAGAGCACCTCTTCGCCGTGGCCCTGAAGATAACCCTTTATAATCAGACCGGTGTAATAGTCGGTCTTGTTTACAAGTCCGAGATCGACCGTTATAGAGCCCTCGTCACCGCAGAGCTCCGAAGCGTCAAGATATATCTCCTTAAGCTCTCCTAGTATCTTCTTTATATTCTCATCGGGCATGAGCTCCTCTGCCTTGTCGAAGACCTCCTCACCGCCGAATAAAGCGGGAAGCTTCTTAAGGGCTGTTGTTACGGGCGAATGTCCGAAGCTGTCGAGCATATCGTTGAGAGCAGGGAAATTCTTGCTCTCAATGAGCTTCCTTATGCTCTCCTTGTCCTTATCTGAGGCTTCAAGCTTACCCACAAGCTCCTTGAATATACCGATATGTCCGAGCTCAAGGGAGAACTCCATACCAAATGAGCTGAGAGAATCAACGGCCGTGGATATCACCTCAAGATCAGCCATCTTCAGCTGAGAGCCTATGAGCTCGATACCTGCCTGCACTGTTTCGTCGCTCCTGCCCTTCAGCGCGGGCTCCGTCGAGTAAACAGCCTGAGCATAGCAGAATTTCAAAGGCAGATCGGCGTCCCTCAGACGTGTTGCCACTATTCTTGCGATAGGCATGGTAGTATCGGGACGCATTACAAGGAGCCTGCCCTTGCTGTCTGTGAGCTTGTACAGGTTTTCCTGCGGAAAATAGCGTGAATTCAGATTGAAAACATCATAAAACTCAAGACCGGGCGTTATGGTCTCACTGTATCCGCGGCTCCTGAAAAGTCCCATCAGTGTATTTTCAATATTTTTTCTTACTATACACTCACCGAAAAGAAGATCCTTCGTTCCCTCGGGAGTTATAAGATCATAATTTCTCATATTAACCTCCTCGACCGAATCACTTTAGTCTGCTAACATGATACTATGATAACATACTACTAAGCAAAAGTCAAGTCAAAAAAAGGACATCTGTGTAGATTCGGGCAAATCACCAAAAGCTCCTATTGTTTTCAACATATCTATTGTTGTTTTTGACGCGCCGCTCTCCTGCTGAAATTCCTCTACCGACATGAAACCGCCCTTCTGAACAGCCTCATATATGCCCTTGGCTGCGTTCTCTCCGACGCCGCTCATAGCTGCAAAAGGTATCCTGAGCTTTCCGTCCTCAACAAGATAATCTGTAGCATGGGACTTAAAAAGATCAATGGGCAGGAATTCGTATCCTCTCGCAAGCATTTCGTTGGTGATGAGCAATATATCGTACAGGGAGCTGTCCTTATTTGTCCTGTCGTTGCCCATTGCCTTGATCTCCTCGATCTTGGCACGGACAGCAGCTCTTCCCTTTACGGCGAGCTCAGCGTCAAAGTCCTCTCCTCTTACCGAGAAATATGTGGCATAATATTCCAGCGGCATATGGAGCTTGAACCAGCCAAGCTTTATCGCTGCGATAACGTACGCTGCCGCGTGAGCCTTGGGGAACATATACTTTATCTTAAGACAGCTCTCGATATACCACTCGGGAACGTTATGATCCCTGAGCATCTGTATTATCTCGGGAGTAAACTGCTTCGGAGCCTTGCCCTTACGGGTCCATTCCATGATCTGGAAGGCCATTTTAGGCTCGACGCCCTTATATAAAAGGTAGGTCATAATGGAGTCACGGGTACCTATAACGTCGGAAATTGTGCAGACGTTATTGTCGATAAGGTCCTTTGCATTGCCCAGCCATACATCGGTTCCGTGAGAAAGTCCCGAGATCTGAAGGAAGTCGCTGAACTTTGTGGGCTTTGCGTCAAGAAGCATCTGTATAGTGAAGCCCGTACCCATTTCTGGGATACCGAGACTGCCGGTCTTGCAGTATATATCCTCGGGCGTTACTCCCAGTACGTCACAGTTGGTACACATACGTATAACATCGGGATCGGAGGTGGGAACGTCCTTTATTTTCATTCCGGTGAGATCCTCAAGGTGCTTGTAAAGAGTAGGTACAACGTGTCCGAGCTCGTCGAGCTTAAGTATGGTATCATGTAGTGAATTGAAGTCAAAGTGAGTGGTTATGACCTCTGAATCCGCCGAATCCGCAGGGTGCTGGACAGGAGTGAAATCGTAAACATCGTAGTCTGACGGAACAACGACCATTCCTCCTGGGTGCTGTCCCGTTGTTCTCTTGATACCGGTACAGCCTATGGCAAGCCGGTCCATTTCTGCTCCGTTAAGGGTTATCCCCTTCTCTTCACAGTATTTCTTTACATATCCGTAGGCTGTCTTATCGGCTACGGCTGAGATAGTGCCGGCCTTGAAAACATTGCTCTTTCCGAAAAGCTGCTCCGTATAGCGGTGAGCCCAGAACTGATACTCGCCTGAGAAGTTGAGGTCTATATCGGGAGCCTTGTCTCCGTCAAAGCCGAGGAAGGTCTCGAAGGGTATGTCGTGTCCGTCTCTCAGCATATCCTTTCCGCAGTCGGGACAGTTTTTCGGCGGGAGATCAAAACCCGAGCCGTAAACGCCGTCCAGCAGGAACTCGCTGTGCTTGCAGTTCGGGCATACGTAATGGGGCGGAAGAGGATTTACCTCCGATATTCCTGCCATGGAAGCCACGAATGACGAACCGACAGATCCTCTCGAACCAACAAGGTAGCCATTCTCCACCGAGTTCCACACAAGCTTCTGAGCAATAATATAGAGTACGGAAAAACCGTGCTTGATGATAGATGAAAGCTCTCTGTTGAGGCGTTTTTCCACCATCTCGGGCAGCGGATCGCCATATATCTCGCGCGCCCTCTCGTTGGTGATACGGGTAAGCTCCTCCTCGGCACCGTCAATAGTGGGAGTAAATGTGCCCTTGGGTATGGGACGTACCACCTCTATCTGATCGGCTATGGCATTTGTATTGGTTATTACTACCTCTTTAGCCTTTTCTTCCCCGAGGAAGCCGAATTCATTCATCATCTCCTCTGTGGTGCGGAAATAGAGAGGCGCCTGATTTTCCGCGTCCTTAAAGCCTAAGGTCGCAAGTATGATCTTCCGGTATATGGCGTCCTTGGGATCGATGAAATGAACGTCACAGGTGGCACATACGGGTATACCCAGTCTGTCGCCTATATCCACAATATCACGGTCAAGCTGACGGAGCTCTTCGTCGTCACGGGCTTTGCCGTCCCTGACCATGAATTCGTTGTTGCATATGGGCTGTATCTCAAGATAATCATAGAACTGTGCAAGATTGTCAATATACTCCTGAGGCCGCAGATCAAGAATTGCCTGAAAAAGCTCTCCCGCTTCACAGGCGCTTCCGTATATAAGCCCCTCGCGGTGCTTGATAAGCAGCGATTTCGGGATAAGAGGCTTCTTATAGAAATAATCGAGGTTGCTTATTGATACGAGCCTGTACAGATTCTTCAGACCAGCCTGATTTCTTACAAGTATGATGTGATGATATGACTTCAGCTTTTTCAGCTCTATATCATTTACCAGCTCGTTAAGCTGCTGTATTCCGGAAAAATTACGGTCGCTCTTGAGTCTGCCTATAAGCTCTATGTATATCTTCGCAAGCATGAGAGCGTCGTCGGAAGCGCGGTGATGCTCAAATTTACCGAGCTTTAGCTGCTTTGCCACATAATTCAGCTTATAGCGTCCCATTTCGGGAAGCATGGCCTGACACATTACAAGAGTATCTATCCATGTATACTCAAAATCAATATCCTGCCTCTTGCAGACCTGATCTATCATAGTCGTATCGTAACGTGCATTATGAGCTACAAGCACGGGCTTGTCTCCGCAGAATTCCATAAACAGGCGGAGAGCTTCCTTTTCATCGGGAGCATCTGCCACATCTGCGTCGCTTATGCCTGTCAGCTCCGTTATATGCTCGGGTATATGCATTCCGGGATTTACCTTGGTATTGAAGCTGTCAACTATCTGAAGATTTTTAAGCTTTACAGCGCCTATCTCCGTCAGTCTGTCATGCCGGAAGCTGAGGCCTGTGGTCTCAACGTCAAATATTATTATCTCGCCCTCAAAGCTGCGGTCATCATCGCCGTACAAAGCCATTTCACGCTCTATATCATTGACCACATAGGCCTCCATGCCGTATATGACCTTGAAGTCCTTGGGCATATTGTACATACAGTCGGGGAAAGCCTGTACACAGCCGTGATCGGTTATAGCCATTGCCTGATGTCCCCATGCTGCCGCTCTGTTTATAAGGGTAACAGGATCGGTCACAGCGTCCATAGCGGACATATTGGTATGACAATGGAGTTCTACGCGCTTTTCAGGATAATTGTCCATTTTAGGTATTCGCTTTACCTTTATGAGAGAATCAACGGTTATAACCATATCCTTTGCAAACTGATCGTAGTCGATCCTTCCCGAAGCCAGCAGGGCTGCGCCCTTCTTTACAGAGCCCAGCTTAAGTTCTTCCACTTCTTCGTTCTTCGCAAATATCTTAAGCTTGATCGAGCCGCTGTAATCTGTCACTTCGTAGGTAACAACAGTCTTTCCGTTGCGTATCTCCTTCAGATCGGTGGAGAATACATCGCCGACAACCACGACCTTTTCGCCCATCTTCATGACTGCTTCACAGATAGGAACAGGCTTGGAGCGTATCGCTCTGCCCTTGATTATCTCCGCAGAGTCATGATCAAACTCATTGTTGAGTGCCGAAACATCAACCGCAGCTGTAGGTACCACGGCTTTCATTTCCTCGGCCTTCTGCTCATCAGGCGACTTATCGGGGATAAGCTGCTCACTGTAATCAGGAAGATCGGCTTCTATACGCTCCATCATCTCATCGTATTGTTCTCTGCTTACGGAGCTGTCACCTTCAAGGACCACCTTTATCCTTACACCGAACTGGTTATATATCATTCTCCCGAATCTCAGGCAGAAGCCGAACTTGTCAAGTATATCCCTGCCGCCGTGTACTATCCTGATACGGAGCTCGCCGCTGCCGAGCTGAACGTCTGCGTCGTCGAGAAATCCGTTCACAACGGGAATATCACGTTTTATAAGCTTAAGAAGCTCGCCGTAGCAGTCCATGCCGAACCTGTCCTCGGGATAACGGCATTCAAGTCTCGCCTGATCCACCTTTACGGCTGCTTCGACTGCTTTTTCAAATGCAAATATATCGTCTGCGGGTACTATCCCGTCAAAGCGTGCGTGAAAACGAATACTGTGCAGATCCTCGGTATATGTAAGCTTGAATATCTCTCCCGAAAGCACACTTTCGGGAAGCTCGGATACATATTCGCTCAGAAATTCGGATATTTTAACCTGCATTATAAAACTCCCGTCCAATTTATAATTGAGAATTCAGAATTAAGAATGAATGTGCCTGCATCGCGGACTGATCTGAATATTATCGTGTAAGCGATACCATAATTCTCCATTTTCAATTCTTAAAGCTTTTCTATTTCCGCAAGCAGCTCGGGAACAATGTCCTCTTCCCTTATCTTGCGCTGTGTGCCGTCCTTTTTGAAGATAATGGCACAGCCGTCACCGCCTGCGATACCCACATCGGCTTCGCGGGCTTCTCCCGGCCCGTTTACGATACAGCCCATGACGGCAACTGTTATATCCTTTTCCATATCCTTCACTGCTTCCTCTACCATTTTGGCTGCCTTTACAAGATCTATCCTCGTTCTTCCGCAGGTGGGACATGATACTATCCTTACACCGCCGCGCTTTCCGATGCTCCTGAGAATATCCTTTGCAGCTGCGATCTCACGGACAGGATCGTCTGTAAGGGAAACTCTTATTGTTTCTCCGATTCCGTCACAAAGCAGCGAACCGATACCTATGGCTGACTTTATAAGTCCCATGCGCTCTGTTCCCGCCTCTGTCACTCCGAGGTGGAGCGGATAGCTGCACTTCTCGGCAGCCAGCCTGTAGGATGTTATCATTCTGTTAACGTCGGAGGATTTTATGGAAATAACTATATCATTAAAATCGAAATGCTCCAGCATAGCGGCATGAGTCATGGCGCTCTCTACAAGAGCTTCGGGCGTGGGAGAACCGTACTTTGCCAGTATATCCTTTTCCAGCGAGCCAGAGTTTACTCCTATGCGTATGGGCAGATTCCTTGCACGGCAGGCTTCAACAACCGCCTTTACCCTGTCCATTCCGCCTATATTTCCGGGATTTATACGGATCTTGTCAACTCCCGCAGCAGCCGACTCGACAGCCAGCTTATAATCGAAATGTATATCCGCAACAAGGGGGATCTTCACCGCTTCCTTTATTGCAGGGATAAGCCTTACCGCTTCCATATTCGGTATAGCCGCCCTTATTATCTCACAGCCCGCCTTTTCAAGCTCGGCTGCCTGTCTTACACTGCCCTCAATATCGTCCGAACGGGCATTGAGCATTGACTGGATATATATATGCTTTCCGTCGAGGACGCAGTCTCCTACCTTCACTGGTCTGACATTTCTCATGGTATGCCTCCGTTAATATTTCATAATGTTATCTTTATGCCGTCCTCCGATACAACAGTACCGGGGAAAATCCCTCTCAGCCCGTCCGAATAAACAGACGGCTCCTTTTCTGCGGGACTGTAATGAGTGAGCCATAGTCTTTTTACCTGTGCCTTTAAAGCGATATTACAGGCGTCCTGCATGAGCATATGGCGCTTTTCGATCATAGACTCCTTCTTTTCCGGAAGTCCGTACATTCCCTCGCATACGAAAAGGTCGGAGCCGCAGGCAAATTCCGTCAGCTCCGCTATAGGAAGAGTATCGGTAGCATAAGTTATCTTTACGGGCGGTTTGATCTCTCCTGTGACCTCCCGTGATGCGATCGACCTGCCGTCGGAAAGAGTTACAGACTCTCCGCTGTGGAGCCGTTTCCAGAACTCAACGGGGACTCCGAGTTCCCTTACCTTTTCGGGAAGGAAGGTGGGTCTGCGCTTCAGGAGGAGACTGTAGCCGAGACAGCTGACTCTGTGAGACAGTGGCAGAGTATTTACCGTAAGCATCGGATCGATCATATCCGCTGTAAAGGTATCCGCACGATCCTCGGCAAGCTCTGTCAGCCTTATCTCATAGGGAAGTCCGCCGCATATGCTGATGAGCTTTTCCACAGCCGGCATCGTGCTCCGTCCTGCTGCGATATACAACGGCTCGGTACGGGAGCTGTTGCCGATGGAAAGCAGCAGTCCGGGAAGTCCCGCAACATGATCGGCATGACAGTGGGTGATGAGTATAAGTTCTATCCTGCTCATTTTAAGGCCGTGAGCAGCAATAGCTACCTGCATACCCTCTCCGCAGTCGATAAGGACTGCCTTTCCGCTGTATTCCGCATAGAGGCCGGTGAGGAACCTGTCCTTGAGAGGCATCATTCCTCCGGTGCCGAGAAGGCATATATCAGCCATTTTTCCCTCCTGCAATCAGTTTGATTATATCGTTGTATGTTGCGAAGATCATTACTCCGAAGAGAAGGATCATTCCCGCCAGATGAACGTATCCCTCATGCTCGGGCTTTACAGGCTTGCGTCTTACAAGCTCGATAAGGCAGAACAGCAGACGTCCGCCGTCAAGTCCGGGGATCGGCAGAAGATTGAATATGCCGACATTTATAGTTATAAGGGCAGTCATATAAAGAATGTTCTCTACGGCTTCCTTGATACCTTTTGTATCCTTAGCAGCTTCGCTGATGGTGCTGACAACGCCGACAGGTCCCGAAACATCCTCCTTATGCATCTTTCCCGTCAGCATCTGCTTGAGTGAAAGGCTGACTATATGAGTCATTGACATGAATACGTCCCCCGAACCCTTCATAACTGTAAGAGGAGTCTTCTTTTTGCATACTATGCCGAAATCTACCGCGTTGCCGCCCTCAGCCTTATCATGGAATATAACGTTATCAAGAATTACCTTCTTTCCGCCCCTCTTTACCACTACCTTGTGGCCGACAGATTCGTCAAGATCATTGAAAACGTAGTTGATGTCAAGGGTACTGTATATCCTCGTTCCGTCGATAGATATGAATTTATCGTCATGGCGGAGACCTGTTTCATAGCTCTCGGCATAATATGTGACTGTACCGTCCTCGTTGCGTACTCCGCTGAAGCCGCTGATAACAGTCGTGGGCACCTCGTCCATAAGACCCATAAGGACCACCAGCGTAACAAATCCGAGAACAAAATTCATAAAGGCTCCCGCAACAAGAACTATCATGCGCTTCCACAGCTTTGCATTGCGGAAGCTCCGTGGATCGTCGTTTGTAGAGTCCTCGCCCTCCATAGCGCAGTAACCGCCCACCGGAAGAAGTCTCAGCGAATACTTTGTCTCGCCTTTTTTCCTCTGTATGAGCTTCGGACCCATTCCCACCGAAAACTCCAGCACCTTTATACCGCTGAGCTTGGCACAGATGAAATGACCGAATTCATGTACTGTTACTATTATTCCGAATATAAGTATCGCTATCAAAATTCCCATAAATGTTAATCCTTTCTCATGCAGGAGCTTATCTGGCTGCAATGCGCTCCCTTACATAATTTCTTGCAGCCTTGTCGGCGTTCATTACGTCCTCGTAGCTGTTAATCTCGGAACTTCCGAATTCATCAAGGACAGAAGCTACCGTTTCGCCTATCTCTATGAAGCTTATCTCGTCGTTGAGGAAGGCTCGTACCGCCTCTTCGTTTGCGGAATTGACAAGACAGGGATATGCTCCGCCCTGCTTTATGGCCTCGATAGCCGCAGACAGGCACTTGAAGGTGTCATAGTCGGGCTTCTCAAAGGTGAGTTTACCGTAATCCGTAAGCGAAAGCCTTCCCGTCGGACAGCTTACGCGATCGGGGTAAAGAAGAGCGTACTGTATTGGTATCTTCATATCAGGAACGCCCATTTGAGCTATCACCGAATAGTCGTTATACTCAACCGCGGAATGGACAACACTCTGACGATGGACAACTATCTCTATCTGGTCGGGAGCAAGGTCAAAGAGCCATTTCGCTTCTATGAATTCCAGTCCCTTATTCATAAGTGTAGCAGAATCGATGGTTATTTTATTCCCCATGTCCCAGTTGGGGTGGTGGAGGGCCTGAGCCTTTGTGACGGTCTTCAACTCCTCATAGCTTCTTCCGAAGAAAGGGCCGCCCGAAGCTGTGAGGATTATCTTGCTGAGCTGCTCTCGCTTGTTGCCCTGCAAGCACTGGAATATAGCGGAATGCTCACTGTCAACGGGATATATCTTCACGCCCTTTTTCGCTGCCGCGTCCATTACGAGCTCGCCGCCGGCAACAAGAGTCTCCTTGTTTGCAAGGGCGATGTCCTTACCTGCGTCTATGGCAGTGAGAGTGGGCAGAAGTCCCACCATGCCCACTACAGAATTGAGTATGATGTCAGCTTCGTCAAGAGATGCAAGCCTGCACAGTCCTTCCATTCCCGCATAAAGCTCCACATCTGTATCGGAAATGCGTCTTTTGAGCTCTCCGTACTTCTCCTCATTGTAGATACAAGCGTAAGCAGGGCGGAATTTCCTTATCTGCTGCTCAAGAGCTTCAATACTGCTGTGAGCGGCAACGGCTATAACTTCAAGCCCATGCTTCTCGCATACCTCCAGTGACTGAGTTCCGATAGAGCCTGTCGAACCGAGTATCGACACTTTTTTATTCATTATATTTTCCCCTTTTCGCGGAAATAACTTCCGAATGGTTATTTTGTCAAAGTCCTTTATAAAATGCGAAAGGGACTATCCGCAAATAGTCCTTTCAGCAATATCACTGTACGCCGAATAAGGCGATAAATACATAAAAAGTAGGCAGCACGAAAAGAACGCTGTCAAAGCGATCCATAAGTCCGCCGTGTCCCGGCATTATCTTTCCGTAGTCCTTGAAGCCTATCTGGCGCTTTACCATAGAAGCGGAAAGGTCGCCGACTGTGCCGATAACAGCACATACTATGCCTGTCACACAGGCGATAACAGCTCTTTTTGCTGTGAAGCCATAGTAAACAGAGAAAGCCACTGCATAGACAACTGCTGTAGTCACGATGCCGCCAACAAGTCCCTCGATAGTCTTCTTGGGGCTTATCTCGGGGCACAGCTTATGCTTGCCTATGGCAACGCCTGTGAAATATGCTCCAGTATCTGCTATCCATGCGCCGCAGAGTCCCATAATGAGCAGAAAAAGTCCGTTATCCGAGTCAAAACGCTCAATACGCACCATTGTAGTCATTGACTGCGGAACAAGCACCATTACTGCAAGTACAAAGAATACCTGCTCATAGCGTATCTCCTTGTGCTTTTTCAGCCATGTGATGAAGATAACAAAAGCAGCAATGAGAACTGCGCAGAACACATAAAGACCATACCTGTCGTTTAGTACAGGTTCCTCGCCGTAAAGCCTGAAGCTTGTCAGATAGTACTGAACGTCCTTGCCCTTGTGGTAATATCCGTATAACAGCGGAACAGATATGCCGCAGGCTTCTGCTGCCAAAAGTATCGGGATACACTTATGGAGCTTCACCGCGCGGATAAGCTCAAAGAGCATTACTGCTATGATAGCTGCAACTGCTATGGGCAGAAATACTGTATTATGGAAGTAAAGCACTATACCCAGCAGTACAACGCCGACTGCTCCCGAAATGATTCGCGTAAGCATCAGACACCTCCGAAGCGGCGGTTCCTGTTTGCGTATTCGATATGAGCCTTGTCAAGCTCCTCGGGAGTAAAGTCCGGCCATAAAACGTCGGTATAATAGAACTCCGCATAAGCACACTGCCATATAAGGAAGTTTGATATTCTCTGCTCGCCGCTTGGACGTATAAGCAGGTCAACGTCGGGATAGCCCGCTGTGTAGAGGTTATCCGAGATAGTCTGCTCTGTTATATCCTCAGGACGTATCTCGCCCTTGGCCGCCCTTTCGGCAAGAAGCTTTGCGGCATGGGTTATCTCGTCCCGTCCGCCGTAGTTTACAGCCATGAGAATGGTCATCTCATCGTAATCGGCGGAATCAGCCTCTAGCTTTTCCATTTTTTCACGTATATCGTCAGCAAAGGCACTCTTGTCACCGAGAAATACCATTCTTGTATTCTCGCTGAGGAAGTTTCTTACATCCGCAAGATAATCACGGAAAAGGTTCATAAGTGCGCCCACTTCTTCCTGGGAGCGCTTCCAGTTCTCGGTAGAGAACGCATAGAAGCTGATAGTTTTAAGTCCGATGTCCTTGCAGTGACGAACTATAGTACGGAAGTTCTTGGCTCCCTCGCGGTGGCCGAGAGAACGGGGCAGACCGCGCTTCTTAGCCCATCTGCCGTTGCCGTCCATGATAAATGCCACATGGTCGGGGAGCTTCTCCGGAAGTACCAGTCCGCTTGATTCAGATTTGTCTTTTTTTCCAAATAATGCCATATCTCACCAAATCAGACTGTCATGATCTCTTTTTCTTTGTCGGCAACCATTTTGTCAATCTCGTCGCACATCTTGTCTGTAAGATCCTGTACCTTCTTCTCGCAGTCCTTGAGATCGTCCTCTGTGATCTCGGAATTCTTCTTCATTGACTTGTATTTTTCCATAGTGTCACGTCTGACAGAGCGGACTGTTACCTTACACTCCTCGCCGTATTTCTTTATGCTCTTACAGAGCTCCTTACGGCGATCTTCTGTGAGCTGAGGGAAAGCAAGACGGATAACGTTGCCGTCGTTTACGGGCTGGATACCGATGTCGGAAGCCTGTATAGCCTTTTCGATAAGCTTCAGTGTGGACTTATCCCATGGCTGGATAACGAGTATTCTCGCCTCTGAAACGGATATTGCAGCCATCTGATTGACAGGTGTGGGTGCTCCGTAGTAATCGACCATGACCTTGTCGAGAACCGCGGGGTTCGCACGTCCGGCACGGATCGAAGCAAACTCGTTGCCGAGAGCGTTAAGGCTCTTGTTCATTTTTTCTTTTGCGATGTTAAGCTGTTCTTTCATTTTAGTGTATTCCTTTCGTAATTTTTTTCAGTTTTCGCATACCACTGTACCGATCTCCGCGCCCATTACAGCGTCATATATATTGTCCGGACGGCTGAGATCGAATACAAGCATTTTCATACCGTTATCACGGCACATTGCTGCCGCCGTACTGTCCATAACGCCGAGCTCTTCACCGATGACCTGTGAAAAGGTAAGGGTGTCGTACTTCTTGGCGTCTTCGTATTTGTGAGGATCCTTATCGTATACTCCGTCAACAAGAGTTGCCTTAAGCAGTATATCGGCCTGTATCTCCGCAGAACGCAGTGCAGCTGCCGTATCCGTGGAAAAGAAGGGGTTTCCGGTTCCGCAGCCGAAGATAACTACTCTTCCCTTGTTGAGATGCCTTACTGCCCTGTTGCGTATATAAGGCTCTGCTATCGCCGCCATCTGAAGTGCTGTCTGTACTCTCACAACACAGCCGAGAGACTCAAGTACGTCAGCAAGGGCAAGGGCGTTCATGGTGGTAGCCAGCATACCGATATGATCGGCACGGGTTCTGTCCATAGCTCCGCTGGAACGGCCTCTCCAGAAGTTGCCGCCGCCTACTACGACCGCTACCTGTACGCCTGCGTCTATGCACTTCTTTATGCTTTTGCATATCTCCGTTACCACGTCATAGTTAAGGCCTGTCTTCTTGTCGCCTGCAAGAGCCTCGCCGCTGACCTTCAATAATATTCTTTTATACTTTGGTTCCATATAAGCACCTCACAAAAAATTATCTATAGTTTATTTTACACTAATTTTTAAAATATGTAAAGTACATTTTCTTAAAAAGCCGAAAAAAAATACAGGTTTTTTTCAAGCCTTTTTTCTTTCTCTGCCATTCCTGTAATATCAACACGATCTATTGAGCATATTCACTAAATTTGTGGACAATTTATCGTCAAGGTTCAATTTTATTTTTCCTTGACAACTTCCCCTCGCTGTGGTATAATATAAAAGCTGATTAATTCGGCAGGAAAATGGAGAGGTATCGAAGCGGTCATAACGAGGCGGTCTTGAAAACCGTTTGACTTAACGGTCACGTGGGTTCGAATCCCACCCTCTCCGCCAATATTCATCGGTGAGCTTCTCGCTCGTCGGTTTGCGGATTTACCCAAGTGGTGAAGGGGCTCCCCTGCTAAGGGAGTAGGTCGGGAAACCGGCGCGAGAGTTCAAATCTCTCAATCCGCGCCATTGAACCTGTATCTTCTGATACAGGTTTTTTGTTACACTTCCGTTTTTTCCTGCGTATGCAGTATTGAAGCAGCTTGCTGCGATCTTGACGGCAATTCCGCAGAACTCTTTTATACACGCTGCAGAACCAAGAACATACGCATTATCATAAAGTCCTTCCGATTGAAGGACTTTTCATTTTACACAAAATGTTTCATTTTTTACTGATATGTCATTAATTTAGTATTTTTCACATAAAAAAGGTATATTATTCTTAAAATATCTGCTAAAATCTATTCACAGGAGGCGATATAATATGAAATACCTTAACGGTTTCAATAAGGGGGTTAATCTCGGCGGCTGGCTCTCTCAGTGCAGCTACGAAAAGGAACACCTTGACACCTTCGTTGGCGAAAAAGATTTTAAGGTTATCGCGTCATGGGGAGCTGACCATGTACGAGCACCTTTTGATTATAATATCATAGAAAACAACGACGGAACATTCAATGAAGAGGGCTTCTCATACCTTGACAGGTCGGTGGAATTCTCAAAGAAATACGGACTTAACCTCATCCTCGATCTTCATAAGACGGCGGGCTTCTCCTTTGACTACTACGGCGAGAACGAGAGCGGCTTCTTCGACAATGAGGATTATCAGGAACGCTTTTACAGATTATGGGAGGAAATGGCCAAAAGATACGGTCATCTGGCTCCCAATGTTGCCTTTGAGCTCCTCAATGAGGTCACCGACGCCGAATTCATCGACAAATGGAACATGATAGCCAAGGAGTGCATAAGCAGGATAAGGAGATCTGCTCCCGATATACTTATACTTGTGGGCAGCTATCATAATAACAGCGCTGATACGGTTCAGTTTCTCGACGAGCCTTTTGACGATAACGTCATTTACAATATGCACTGCTATGAGCCTCTTAAGTTCACTCATCAGGGAGCATACTGGACCACCGCTATCGATCCGGAGGAACGTATTCCCTTTGAAAAGAGCGTTGCCTCTCCAGAATACTTCGAGAACCTTTTCTCCACAGCCATAGCAAAGGCAGAGAAATTCGGCAGCGGTCTCTACTGCGGTGAATACGGCTGTATAGACGTGGTAAGCCCCGAGGATACCGTAAAATGGTTCAGGACAATAAACTCCGTGTTCAGAAAGCACGGCATAGGCCGAGCCGCTTGGAACTACAAAGCTATGGATTTCGGGCTTTCCGATCCGAGACTTGACTGCGTCCGCGGAGAGCTGCTGAAATTACTGTAATAAAAGCTATCCCCTTTGCTTTTGCAAAGGGGATTTTCTTATTCCTGTCAGCTGTTATTTGTTTCGTTGACATAACCGTCAGCATTGAAATATATATAATCAATCGGCTGACCTGTCTTTATCGAGGCAACTTTCATCGTATGAGTCTCATTAGTATCGGCAAATGTCCTGGTCAGACTCATTACTATTCCTGTATACAGATCAATGCACATATGCTCTGAATATGCTCCGTCCTGCATAGTTACCGAAACGCACTCCCTGCCGAGTATATTCTCGACATCTTCGATATGCCACTTTTCAAAATCATACAAAACGTCTGTATCATGATATAAGCAGTCGGAACACTTTCCGCCCATGACCACTGTACTCAGGCTGTCCATATACAGTATATTGCCGTTTTCGTCATAATATCTTATAAACAGATCGTTATCGGGGATATAGCGATGCTCATAATCCACCTCATCCGCTTCGCATTCAGAATAGACCTTCTTCATGTTGTCGGCGTTGATCCACTTATTGTTATACATATAAAATGTTGTCATTTCATGGTCAGAACCTTTTTCGTACTCGTAATCCAGATAGAAATATTTTCCCTTGTTATCGGCAATGCAGCGGTTTTTGCTGTAATATGGACTTTCATTGCTCTCAACGTCATATGTATAGCTTACATCTGCCGTATCAAAATAACGATACGAATTCATAAACATATGATAAACAAAGCTCTTGTTTTCAAGAGTGTTGAGCTCGTCAAAGGAAGATGCCTCTATTATCTGCTGAGCATATTTTCCTGTATCGACCTTTTTGAAAGTATATCCGCCTTCATCAGCTGTCTGTGCGATCTTGGCGTAAAGGGCCAGAGCCTCATCACGATCTGAGCATATATTCTGTTCATGGAGCTGCAATTCGGCAAACTCTCCGCCATTGTCAGCCGGCTCCTCAGAAGATACCGTTAACCCGTCAGAAATCGCAAAAGTCTCATCATCTTCGGTATTTGAGCCGAATGATGCGATCTTCCATTCTCCCTTCTCCTGTGTTATCTTTATGCGCGAGGTCACCTTTGCCCCGTCCGGTCTTTCATATACCCTTTTACAGATGATTATGTCACTGGAAGGAATGGGCTGTCCGTCTTCATCAGAAAACATATAGCTGCTGTACATATCATCTCCCTCCTGAAACTCGGAGGAGATAAGCTTATAACTGCTGAAATTATATCGGTTATCGAAACTGTCCACGTAATTCATATCCCCTTCGCAGCAGCTCAGCGCGTATACCTTGCCGTTATACGTGATAAAGTTCCTGACATACCTATTGGCCAGGGAGTCGTCCCTGAAATCATATCCCACCTCATGGTTACTGAGATCGCCGCCGATATATCTGCTGCGTGTCTCATAAATAAACGTTTCATTGAGGACGGCCGTCAGCTCCTCCATTGTATCGAGTCTTTCATCGGCCACCGCATAATAATACTTTGTCAGATTGACGACCCGCCCTGCCGTAAAGCTGAACTCGTCCATGTTGAAGTATATCTCGTCATTTCTGTCAATGCTGTCAGTTTCGGGGTACTGAGGCTTCGTTATCATTTCAGCATTGCTCATAAGCCTGTCAACAACTGCGTTCCTGTCGCTGTCAGCAGCATTTGTTATGGTCGCTGAGGTCGTAGCTGCTGCGTTTATGTCACTGCTCGCATTCATGTGCTGTATCCTGGATGAACGTGACAGCATGATACCGCCGCCGACTCCGCCCATGAGTATCACCGCAGCTGCGGCAGCGCACATTCCACGGTACCATACAGGCCTGTTGTAGCGCTCAACGCCCTCTGCCTCCTTTATATAGCCGTCGTCCCCTGCGTCCTCCGCTCTGAGTTCGTCATATCTGCGGCGGCTAATCTCATATATTTTCTTCTTCTCCTTTTTTCCGGCAGCAGGATATTTCTCCGAAATATGTTCTATATCCTTCTCGTCCCTGCTGAATATCATATCAAGCTTGTCTTTCATATCTATATCCTCCTTTAACGCGTTATTCCCGACTCCGCAAGCAGAGCCCTGAGCTTCTTCACCGCTCTGCTGCATCTTACACGGACATTTTCAGCCGAAAGCTCCACTATATGAGCTATCTCCCTTGAAGACCTTCCGTAATAATACTTCTGTATCACAATTGTAGAATCAGGCTCGCCGAGCTCTCCGAGTTTATCGTAAATTATCCTTCGCAGCTCTGTATTTTCCGCTGCCTCGGTTATATTCTCCTCGGAACTGATCTCCCCTGCGTCGTCTATCGACATATTACGGCTGCAGTGTCGGGTCACGCTTCTGTATGTATCTATCGATTTCCGTCTTGCCACTGTAGCGGCAAAGGCTTTCAGACTTCCGCTTATTTCTGACTGCTTGTCAAAATAAAAGAAACAGTGTGCAAAAACGTCTCCGACACACTCATCTATATCCTCACGGCTCGCTGAATCCTTGAGTCTTGAAAAAACAATAGTATACACGTAGTTGAAATATTTATCATAGAATGCACGTTGACCAGCCTCAGGAGAATCCTTCAGAAGTTTACATAATTCATTGTCAGTCATTTGTATTACTCCTTATCATGCGCATGTATCTCCTTTCATATATTCAAATCGGAGCTGTCCCTGCAAATGAAACAGCCGCACAATTTATATTTATAATTTAACAATATGCAGAACAAAAATTTCGGCAGGGGTCTTTACTTTTTCACTTGAATATGTTATTATAATAATAATTCTAGTTACCTGCGCGGCTGACGCCGCCTTTCATTATTTAACAGGAGGAATCTTATGCAGGTCTTTCTCTGCATGCTTATCGGTTACTTTTTCGGAAATATCAATCCGGCTTTCATTATTTCAAAGTTCAAAGGCTTTGACATACGTCAGAGAGGATCCGGAAATGCCGGAGCTTCAAATGCCGTTATAACCATCGGTAAAAAGGCAGGTCTTTTTGTTGCATTTTTCGATATTTTCAAAGCAGTTGCAGCTTCCCTTATCGCCTGTTATCTGTTCCCGCAGCTCAGGTTTGCCAAGATACTTTCGGGAGCCTGCTGCATTCTCGGACATATATTCCCTGCTCTTATGAAGTTTCACGGCGGAAAGGGTCTTGCTTCCCTTGGAGGAACCATACTCGCCTTCAATCCGCTGGTATTTGTACTGCTGCTTGCATTTGAGATCATTCTCGGCTTCTCCGTGAATTATGTATGCGTAGTTCCTGTAACCGGTTCCATTATCTTCACACTGATCTATGCAATAATGACCGAGGACGCTGTGGGTACATGCATATTATCTGTAATATCCCTTATAATCGTTATAAAACACATCGAAAACTTTAAGCGTATCCAGAACGGTACCGAAGCGCATATAAGCATTCTCTGGAAAAAGGAACAGGAGATCGCAAGGATCACAAAAAATACAAATGTATAATAAAGTCCCTTCGGGGGCTTTTTTGCGCCTATGAACGAACAGCCGCCTGCTTTGTTATTACGGCGGCAGATCGGAGGTCTTTATGAAGACAAAAGCCGCGGATATGTGCGAGGGTCCTCTTATAAGCAGGATAATACTTTACACTATCCCTATCATACTGACGGGTATATTGCAGCTGCTATTCAATGCAGCCGATCTTGTAGTGCTCGGAAACTGCTGCGGAAGCATATATGTAGGCGCTGTCGGTGCGACAGGCGCCCTTATAAACCTTATGGTAAACCTTTTCATCGGCCTTTCCGTAGGCGCGGGCGTTACGGTTGCTCACGGTCTCGGCTCGGGCAGGAACGATGATGTTAGCCGCACAGTCCATACCGCTATACCGACTGCTTTCATATGCGGTGCGGGTCTTACCGTTGTGGGTCTGTTTTTCTCCGAGAGCTTTCTCAGATTCATGGATACTCCCGAGGATGTACTTCCCCTTTCGGCAACGTATATGAAGATATATTTCTGCGGAACAGTCGCAAGTATGATATATAACTTCGGCTCGGCAATACTTCGCGCCGCAGGTGACACAAAGGGACCGCTGTATTTTCTTACGGCTGCGGGTATCCTTAACGTCGCACTTAACCTTTTCTTCGTAATTGTTTTAAAAATGAACATAGCGGGAGTTGCACTTGCTACGGCAATCTCACAGTTCCTCTCTGCGGGCCTTATCATCAGAGCCCTTATGATCCGTGATGACGCGTGCAGACTGGAGCTCGGCAAGATGAGAATATACAAGCGTCAGCTCAAGAGGATCCTTCAGATAGGATTTCCCGCAGGCATACAGGCCTCTCTTTTCTCGGCTTCCAACGTGATAATACAGTCCTCGATAAATTCCTTCGGCTCCGTCGTCATGTCGGGGAACGCCGCTGCTCAGAATATTGAGGGATTTGTCTATACTTCCATGAACTCCTACAGCCAGACCGCCCTTAACTTTACGGGGCAGAATTTCGGCGCCGGTAAGCTTGACCGCATACGCAAGATCATGTGGATATGCCTTGTCTCTGTTTTCTGTACGGGAGCAGCTCTCGGCCTTATCGCCTTTGCTTTCGGCAGGCCGCTGCTCGGAATATATATCAAGGATTCGGAAAAGGCTGTCGATTATGGCATGGTACGTATTGCTTACATAATGCTTCCTTACTTCCTGTGCGGACTTATGGATGTAACGACAGGACTGATAAGAGGCCTCGGAAGCTCGGTGCTTCCAATGCTCATAACAGTCATGGGCGTTGTGGGGATACGTCTTGGCTGGATATATATAGTTTTCAGGATACCCGAATACCACTCCATCAAAAGTCTCTATCTCAGCTATGCCATCTCATGGTCAGCTACCTTCCTGACAGAACTGGTCGTATTTATCGTACTGCTCCAAAAGCAGAAGCGTAAGCTCAGAAACTGACTCATATCCATAACTAACGCCTGAGACACTGATGTCTCAGGCGTTTTTTCATTTCTCAAACATATTACAGGCAGTAAACGGGGCTTCATCTTCACGGATAAAATAACCCTGCTCTGCCGAGCACACCGGACATTCACGCGGAGGCTCGCTGCCTTTATGGATATGGCCGCAGTTGAGACATATCCAGCTCTGTTCGCTGTTCTCTGTGCGGAACAGTCCGCCCTCACGGTAAAGCCTTGCATAATAGCCGAAACGCTGCTTATGAGCATTCTCGATCTCCGCGATCATTCTGAATTTATCAGCGGCGTCCGTAAAGCCCTCCTCGGCCGCAGTTCTCGCAAAATCAGGATATACAACGGAAAACTCCTTGTTCTCCTCCTTTGATGAAGCGTCAAGGAGCTGCTGTATCTCGTCGAATACGTCTGCGGGAAAGCCTGCTGAAATATCCACCGTCTGACCGGCGGATTCCTTCAACAGCTTCCAGAATACCATGGCATGGCGCTCCTCCTGTTCGGCAGTGAAGCGGAACATCCTTTCAAGTCCAACAAGCTTCTGCTGCTGAGCGGTAAGAGCCGCCTGATAGTAGCGCTGCCTCGACTGGCATTCACCTGCGAAAGCACGCATCAGGTTAATGCGAGTAATACTGTCATTGAAATTGGTCTGCATATTCATTACCTCCGTTCAGAGATAATATGTGCAGATATTTTTTATTTTATTCATTCTCCCGGAATCGTATAACGATACCTCATTATGCTCTCGGGATCCTTCAGGCGTATATTCTGAATATGCCCGCAATGCGGACAGGCTTCGCATATCACCTGACTTCTTTTAGGCTTGAACTTCATCTCTTCCCCCTCGGGATAGAACAGTAACGGGTAAGGAGATACAAGAGTTCCTGTTACGACTTTGGTCGCGCAGAATTCACATACGTTTTCCATTTATATGCCCCCTAATTGAATATAGTCAAATTATAACACTTTCTGACGGTTATGTCAATAAAAAAGAGCGGACAAAATGTCCGCTCCTTCAATGAATTCAGCTTTTATTTATATTTCGTTAACTTTTCTCTTAACGTATGATGTGTGGAGAACCTCATGTGCCTTGTGGCTGCCGGGCTTCTCAAAGAATTCCTCGTAAACCTTCTTGATAGCAGGGTTCTCATGTGACTGTCTGAGAGGCATTGACTTGTCAAGGTTATAAAGGACCTTTGCCCTCTCTTCTCTGATGTCAACAAAGTTTCTGATTCCCATAGGAACCTGAGGCTGACCGCCGCCGTTTACACAGCCGCCGGGACAAGCCATGATCTCGATGAACTGAGCCTTGCAGCTGCCGTCTCTGATGCTGTCAAGAACCTTTCTTGCATTGGCAAGACCGCTTGTAACTATAACGTTTACTTCATTGCCTGCAACGTTGTAGGTAGCTTCCTTGATATCCTTTGTACCGCGGACCTCGGGAAGATCTGTTACGTTCTCGCCTGTCAGTGTGTATACAGCTGTTCTGAGAGCAGCCTCCATAACACCGCCTGTAGCGCCGAAGATAACAGCAGCACCTGTTGAGATTCCCAGCGGATCGTCGAACTTCTCCTCGGGAAGCGAGTTGAAGAGGATACCTGCACGCTCGATCATTCTGCCGAGCTCACGGGTCGTGAGTGCATAGTCAACATCGGGTACGCCTGCTGCACTCTGATCGGGTCTGCCGATCTCGAACTTCTTGGCAGTACAGGGCATGATGGATACCATAACGATGTTCTTGGGATCGATGCCCATCTTCTGAGCCCAGTATGTCTTTGCTGTAGCGCCGAACATCTGCTGAGGCGACTTGCAGGACGAAAGGTGATCGAGAAGATCGGGATAGTAGTGCTCACAGAACTTGATCCATCCGGGTGAGCATGATGTGATGAGAGGAAGTGTTCCACCGTTTGTGAAACGGTCGAGGAACTCGTTGGCCTCTTCCATGATGGTAAGGTCAGCAGAGAAGTCTGTATCGAATACCTTGTCGAAGCCCAGTCTTCTCAGAGCAGCAACCATCTTGCCCTCTGCGTTCGTGCCGATAGGATTGCCGAAGCACTCACCGAGACCTGCACGGACAGCAGGAGCTGTCTGTACGAGAACTGTCTTCTCGGGATCAGCGATAGCTGCCATAACTTCCTTGGTGTAATCCTTCTCTGAGAGAGCGCCTACAGGACATACTGCGATACACTGTCCGCAGGATACGCAGCTTGTCTCGCCCAGACCCATATCGAATGCAGAGCCGATATATGTCTTGAATCCACGCTCATTTGCACCTATAACACCAATTCCCTGTGTCTTTGCACATACTGCTACGCAGCGGCGGCAAAGGATACACTTGTTGTTGTCACGGTACATATGAGGAGCAGAATTGTCAACCTCGTACTCGTTCTTAACGCCGTCATACTTTGTTGCGTCCTCTACGCCGTAATCTTTGGCAAGCTTCTGGAGCTCGCAGTTACCGCTTCTTACGCAGGAGAGACATTTTCTGTCATGAGTTGAAAGAATGAGCTCGAGGGTCTTCTTTCTTGACTCGATGACCTTGGGTGAGCTTGTGAGAATCTCCATTTTATCGGAACAGGGATATACGCAGCCTGCTACCAGACGGAAGCCTCTGCCCTCGTTTACCTCTGTAACGCAGATACGGCAGGCGCCGATCTCGTTGATCTCCTTCATATAGCAAAGTGTAGGAATTTCAAAGCCGGCCATATGAGCAGCCTCAAGAACAGTGGTGCCCTTGGGAACTTCTAATTCAACACCGTTGATTTTAACTGTAATATTTTCCATCACTATTCCTCCGCTTACTTCTTGATGATTGCCTTGAACTTACATGTAGCGATACAAGCGCCGCACTTCACGCACTTATTCTTGTCGATCTCCATTGCAGCGAGCTTCTTGCCGGGAGCAATGTAATCAGTTCTTGAGATAGCGGAAGCAGGACACTGCTTAGCACACATACCGCAGCCGATACAGCTGTCCTTATTGATCTCGAAGCTGAGGAGGTCCTTACATACGCCTGCAGGACACTTCTTGTCAACAACGTGAGCGATATACTCGTCGCGGAAGCATCTGAGTGTTGAAAGAACAGGGTTCGGAGCTGTCTGTCCGAGACCGCAGAGTGAGTTAGCCTTGATGTGGTAAGCGAGCTCCTCGAGCTTGTCGAGATCCTCGAGAGTTCCCTTGCCCTTGGTGATCTTATCAAGTATCTCCCACATTCTCTTTGTACCGATACGGCAGGGTGTACACTTACCGCAGGACTCGTCAACAGTGAACTCAAGGAAGAACTTGGCAATATCTACCATACAGTTGTCCTCGTCCATAACGATAAGTCCGCCTGAACCCATCATTGAACCGATACCGATGAGGTTGTCGTAGTCGATCGGAATATCGAAATTGGAAGCGTCGATACAGCCGCCGGAAGGTCCGCCTGTCTGAGCAGCCTTGAACTTCTTGCCGTTGGGGATACCACCGCCGATCTCCTCGATAACTTCGCGGAGAGTTGTACCCATAGGAACTTCAACAAGTCCTGTATTCTTGATCTTTCCGCCGAGAGCGAATACCTTGGTACCCTTTGACTTCTCGGTACCCATTGATGCGAACCAGTCTGCACCGTTGAGTATGATCTGAGGAATGTTAGCGTAAGTTTCAACATTGTTGAGGATAGTAGGCTTCTGGAAGAGACCTTTTTCAGCAGGGAAAGGAGGTCTCGGACGGGGCTCGCCTCGGTTGCCCTCGATAGATGTCATAAGAGCTGTCTCCTCACCGCAGACGAAAGCGCCTGCGCCGAGACGAAGATCAATATCGAAGCAGAAATCTGTACCGAAGATGTTCTTGCCCAGCATACCGTTCTCACGAGCCTGCTTGATAGCGATGTTAAGACGCTCAACAGCGATAGGATACTCAGCACGAACGTATATGTAGCCCTGTGAAGCGCCGATAGCATAACCTGCAATGGTCATAGCCTCGAGTACAACATGGGGATCGCCCTCAAGTACGGAACGGTCCATGAATGCGCCCGGATCGCCCTCGTCGGCGTTACAGCAGACATACTTCTGATCTGCGTTGGGAACGATGTTTCTTGCAAGCTTCCACTTCATACCTGTGGGGAAGCCGCCGCCGCCGCGTCCGCGGAGACCTGAATCGAGGATAGTCTGGATAACATCCTCGGGAGTCATCTCTGTAAGTACCTTGCCGAGAGCTGCATAGCCGTCACGGCCTATGTACTCGTTGATGTTCTCGGGATTGATAACACCGCAGTTTCTGAGAGCTACACGGTGCTGCTTCTTGTAGAATGAAGTATCGTCGAGGGACTTGATTTCGTCGCCTGCAACTGTCTCTTCATAAAGGAATTCCTTAACAGGATTGCCTTCTACAAGGTGTTCCTTGACTATACGGGGTATCTCGTCTACCTTAACGCGCGAGTAGAATGAGCCCTCGGGATAAACTATCATAATGGGTCCGCGCTCGCAGAGGCCGAAGCAGCCTGTCTTTACGATCTGGACCTTATCTGTAAGTCCGTTTGCAGCGAATTCCTTTTCGAGCTCCTCGATGATCTTGGGAGAGCCCGATGATGTACATCCCGTACCGCCGCAGACAAGGACGTGTCTTTCATATTTTGAAGAAGCATTGCCATGTGTTCTGAGAGCAACTTCGCCCTTCATGCTGTCTCTGACAACCTTGAGTTCTTCAAGAGTCTTCATAAGTTAACCTCCTAAATGGTAATGTTTGGAATCAAGCGTATTTTTCAAGGATCTTGTCAACGTCGTCAACAGTGAGACGGCCGTAAACGTCCTCGTTTACAGTAAGAACGGGTGCAAGACCGCAGGCGCCGATGCAGCGGCAGGCGTCCAGTGAGAACTTACCGTCGGGAGTGCACTCGCCTCCGCCTATTCCAAGCTTTTCCTGGAGCTTATTATAAATATCTCCGGAGCCCTTTACATAGCAAGCTGTACCGAGACAGACCGAGATCGTGTATTCACCCTTGGGATAGAGGGAGAACTGGGCGTAGAAGGTAACAACGCCGTAGATCTTCTCAAGAGGGATACCTGTGTTGTCGGAAATGATTGCCTGCACCTCAATAGGAAGGTAACCGTAGATTTCCTGAGCCTTCTGAAGTATCGGCATAAGAGAACCCTTATCGTTCTTCTTCTCTTCGATAACCTTGAGAAGCTCAGCCTCCTGCTCGGGAGTACCCTTGAAGGGAACAGTTGATTTAGCTGAATTCATTAAATGAACCTCCTTATTATAGCTGTGAAAAATGTAACAATGTCAGACAAAAAATATTATGAGACAGAACCACACCTCACATATCTTTACTATTATATCATATTATGATAAATATTTCTATCGCCATTTTAGCCTAATTCGACTGCATTTTACTGTGTATTTTATACAATTACAGCAATTGATATTTTAACGCCTGTCACAACATTTACAACTGTCAAGGCTCTGAGC
The DNA here is from genome assembly GCA_017519415.1 of Ruminococcus sp. Classification (GTDB taxonomy): domain Bacteria; phylum Bacillota; class Clostridia; order Oscillospirales; family Ruminococcaceae; genus Ruminococcus. The sequence goes on along the minus strand of JAFWSI010000070.1, from coordinate 141,448 downwards.
GTATGCGTAGGAATTAAATATTTCCATTGTTTTTTAAAACCATGTCAGAGTTTGAACATAATATTAATTCATAAAAACAATATACACCATTTCTTGCTACAAGCAAATGGTAAATCACTACTTTCGCGTTACTTCCTGTGCGTTTTTTGTGATGTTTTTATACATAAGGGTTTCAGGATAAAAAATGAACATATTATCCGAAAATTCACATTCTGTATTTGTGATTATTTATTGACAAATCCACCGCTATATTGTATATTAAATTTATAAGATATGGATAACGGCTAAAGACCGCTGTTATGCATGACTCCGCGGGAAGCCCTGCACTGCTTTCCGCCGACGTTTTTGATGACTATCACCTATTGCAAAGGAGTTTTTTCCATGAATATCCCCAACGACCCTATAATACTGCTCAGCTATATCAATACTCTTCTGAGAGACGAGTATTCTGACTTCGACGAGCTTTGCAGCAGTCTTTGCATCAAGAGGACAGATGTCGAAAACAAGCTTAACGGCGTCGGCTTTTACTATGACGCCGCATCAAATTCATTCAAGTAGTATCCAAATGGATACTGAGATGATGCAGCTGCATCAGATGGGAGGGCATATGAACAGCATATTCAAAAAAATCACAGCAGTAGCTGCTTCCGCGGCTATTGCCTTCTGCTCGCTGAGTTCGTTTTGCGTTACGGCAGCAGACACAACAGAGGAACAAAAATACACCATTCACTTCGATCTGAGCGAGGAAGGCGTTTCCGTAACGCCAAACAAGGACGGATCCGTTCCCGAGATCAAGGATGTTGAACGCAAGGCCAACGGCACCTACATGATCCCCTACGCTACACTCAGCAAGGACGGCTATGTTTTCAGCGGCTGGACCGAGGACAATATACGCGGCTATGAGGGCGGCGATATTTTCCGCGTTGCCGATCATGACGTTACGCTCAAGCCTGTATGGGCTGACAAGTCAGACGGCAACTTCCATAAGGTCATATTCCGCGTTGATTTCGACGGAGAGATCGATACAGAGGCTGAGAAGAACGTTCCTGCACAGAATAAGCAGAACGGACGATTCGTCACCATTCCCCTTACGGTATTCTTCCGTGAGGGCTATAAGCAGAGCGGCTGGACTACAGGCGACTATGTTTTCGCAGCTCAGCAGAAAATGATCGTACACGATGAGGATATCATACTCCGTCCCAACTGGAAGAAGATATATATGCTCAATTATTCCGTCGGTGACGCCGACAGAATAAACGGCATAACTCATCTTGAGTTCGAGAATGCAGAGTCATTCACAACCAATCTTCAGAACAACTCACGTTTTTCAAGAAACGGCTTCAAGATAAAGGGCTGGCACTGCGAGGAGGACGGTCTCGATTACGAGCCAAATGCAAGCTTTGTAATGCCTTCGCATGACGTTACCATGACTCCCATATGGGATCCCATAAATTACGTTATAACCTTCTCTCCAAGCAATTCCTCATCCGACGATATTATCGTCAGGGGACTTACTGATACAAAGATCACCGTCCCCGACTGCACAGTCACCAAGGAAGGCTATACCTTCAGCGGCTGGAAGTTTGAAGACACTGTTCTTCAGCCCGGTGAAGAGTACCTTGTAGAGGGTCTCGCTCCAGGTCTGGGATATTCATTCAAGGCTGTATGGAACAAAAAGGATGCTGAGAACACGGAAATCATCAAGGTCGTTATCAATGTCGTTGACAAGAAGTCGGGCGAGCTTCTCGATGATGTATATATCACAGCAAGCAATACCATTTATTCAGCTGACGGAAGCTCAAGAAACGATGAATTCCCTGTTGATACAGTTACTGACAATCCCAAGACTATAGACTACCAGGGTGTAAAGGATTTCAAATCTACAGAAGTCAAGAGCTTCAGCATTGTTGATAACATCTATAACGGTCATGCCTACAAGCTTGACGAAAAGGACATAGTGACCGAGATAGACAAGGATACGAATACTGCTTACTACACGGTAAAGCTGGAAAAGAAATCCTATCCCGATGACGTTAAACCCTATTCATATGTTTTCAAGACTGTAGACAAGGAAACGGGCGAGCTTGTAAACAACGCTGTTTTTACGGCTGCATGGAATATCGTATATGATGACGGTAAAGCAACAGGTCCTGTCCAGCTCATAGATACTTCCGCTGCAAACCCCATGATAATAAGCTATGAGAAGTATAAGAACGCCGCTACCTGCACACTGACTATCACGGAAATAAACGAAGAGTCTGATTATACCTTCTCTGCCGATGACGTAGACGCCGAAACAGATGAAGAAAACAATATCACTACTTATACAGTTAAGCTCACAAAGAAGAGCGCTGCCGAGATTTCTCCGTATTCTTACGTTATCAAAGCAGTTGACAAGGGCACAGGAAAACCTGTTTCAGCAGTATTCAATGGTTCATGGCATATAACCTACCTTGATACGGGAAAGATCATGGAACCAACTGAAATACTTGAGCTGAGCACGGAAAGATCAAATCCCCTTATTATCAGATATGAGGCTACCGAACTCAAGAAGTATGTAATGACTATAGACAGCATGGAGGAGAACGAGCTTTACAGCTTCGATCCAGAGGACATCGAAATCTCCGAAGACGAGGAAAAACACATAACTACCCTTACGATCAAACTCACAAATAAGGGTATTAATTACGGAGATGTAAACTGCGACGGTACTGTAGATATGGCAGACGCAGTTCTCATAATGCAGGCTATATCAAATCCAAATAAATACGGCGTGGACGGCACTTCCAATAACAGGCTCACTGCCTCGGGAAGATCCAACGCCGATGTCGATCAGACATCTCCCGGAATGACTTCTGCCGACGCTCTTGCAATACAGAAGTATCTCCTCGGAGCAGTTGAGACGCTGCCGATAATCCCCAAGTCTACAAACAACTGAAAATGATACAGAAAAAGGACTGCTTCTTTAAGAGTCCCTTAACGGAAAAGTGTGTTACCGAGCCTGATAATACGGGCTCGGTAATTTTATACCACGATTCCGGCAGAGGGGACTCCCCTTGCAGTCCTTTTCTTTTATATAACGCCAAGCCCTTCAAGCAGGAGCTTAAGGCCAATGAGTATAAGTATGATACCGCCTGCTGTCTCCGCCTTTTTCTCGTATCTGCTGCCGAATCTGTGTCCTATGAATATTCCCGCAAAGGACAGTACAAAGGTTATAACGCCTATCATCGATACGGAGAAAAGCAGATTCGTTTTTTCTGCCGCAAATACGATACCTACCGCAAGGGCGTCAATGCTTGTGGCGATCGCCAGCAGCGTGAGCTCCTTCAGATTGAGCCTGTATTCCTTGCTGCACTCGTCCTCATTATCGCCCTTTACTGCCTCCCATATCATCTTTCCTCCTATGAACGCAAGAAGTCCGAAGGATACCCAATGACTGAAGGAGCTTATGGCTCCCGCAAAGCGGCTTCCGAGAAAATAGCCGATTGCAGGCATTACGCCCTGAAATACTCCGAAAAACAATGCAGTAACGACTCCGCCTTTCAGATCAAGCTTTTTCATACTCAGCCCCTTACAGACCGATACTGAAAATGCGTCCATTGCAAGTCCGACAGACAAAAGCAGCAGTTCGGTAATACTCATAAAATCTTCCTCTCAAAAAAAATTCGGATACCTGCGTACCCGAACACACACTCAGGTACAGCAATAACGCCGTACATGAGTCTCATTATTTAAGGCAAAACCGGACGTAAAAACGCCAGTATGTCGGCTTGCCGCACATTATCATGTGTTAACTACTCCCTCACATAACATATGTCATTATACATTATATGATAGGCTAAGTCAATATATAACGGTTAGCAGAAGAAAACATCAGAGTTCACGGCTCATTATATAATCGTCCATGACAAAGCCGCTGCCGATGTCTGTGACCGCTTCGTCAATCACCTCAAAGCCTGTATTCTTATATACGCCGATAGCACGGTCGTTATGCTTGTTTACCGTGAGATATACTCGCTTCTTCCCTGCTTTGCGTCCCTCTTCAAAAACGCGCTCCAGCATATACGAAGCTATCCCACGTCCGCGCTTTTCGCTCCTGAGATAGAGCTTGCTAAGGAAAAATCTTTCATCAGCCTCAGGCTTTACACAGATATAGCCGCAAAGCTCTCCGTCCTCGCGCACGGCAAAATAGCTGTAGCCCTGCTCCGAGACCTGCTTCATCATGGGATAGAATGACTGGAATTTCTCCACCATATAGTCTATCTGCTCGTCGGAGATCATACCGACAAAGCATTCGTGCCATATCTCATCTGCAAGAGCTGCCGTTTCAAGCAGTTCCGCCGCTGTGGTCTCCTTTTCGATAGTAAGCCCCATATTTTCAGCTCCTTATTCAAAGGGACAGCATAAGCTGTCCCCTCTGCAATTATTCTTCGTCAGGCATTTCCCAGTTGTGATAAACGTTCTGTACGTCGTCATTCTCTTCAAGGTGTTCGAGAAGAAGGTTCATCTTCTTGATCTGTTCCTCGTCTGTGAGAGCTGTATATGTGGAAGGTATCTGCTCTACCTCGGCAGATATTACATTGTAGCCCTTTCCTGCAAGTCCCTCACGGAGAGCATGAACATTCTCAGGAGCGCACTCGATCTCAACTGTCTCCTCGTTTATGTCGAAGTCGTCGCCGCCGAACTCAAATACATCGTCCATTACAGCGTCCTCGTCAAGACCTGTGTTCTCGAGAATAACGATACCCTTTGTTGTGAACATGAACGATACGCAGCCGATAGTTCCGAGGTTTCCGCCGAACTTGTCGAAATAGTGACGTACCTCTCCTGCCGTTCTGTTTCTGTTGTCGGTAAGGCACTCAACGATAACAGCTACGCCGTTGGGACCATATCCCTCATAGGTGATGTTCTCGTAGTTGTTCTTATCGCCGTCGCCTGCCGCCTTCTTGATGATACGGTCGATATTGTCGTTAGGCACATTGTTTGCCTTCGCCTTTGCGATAAGGTCACGAAGCTTCGCATTATTGTTCGGGTCGGGGCCGCCTTCCTTTACAACAACAGTGATCTCACGGCCGATCTTTGTGAAGATCTTGCCCTTTGCAGCGTCGGTAGCTTCCTTCTTACGCTTGATATTATTCCATTTTGAATGACCTGACATAGTTTACACTCCTATCTGTTCATTTTCGTTTATATTTGAATTTATAATAAGCTCAAACAGCTCTCTGATGCGTTCGTTTCTTCCGGTGAGATAAAGATAACCGAAAAGACATTCAAGGGCAGTCGCCCTGCGGTATTCCGCCGCATCAGCGTGCTTCGGCACCGTATTTCCCGTTGCATTTCTTCCTCTTTTCAGCACAGCGAGCTCCTGCTCTGTAAGCTTATCTGCCACAAACTCGTATGCCATGGACTGGAATTCCGCGCATACAAGTCTGATCTTAGCGGAATGGAGTTTTGCAACAGGCATATTCGCCTGTCTGAGAAGATACTCCCTGATATAGGTGTCATATACGCTGTCCCCTAAGAATGCAAGAGTAAGCGGGCTGTATGAATTAGCTTCACGTTCAGTCAAATAATCCATAGCCATATCACTTTACATAATCGAACTCGAAGCCCTCAAGGCTTACGGTGTCGCCCTCCTGTATCCCCATTTCCTCAAGCTTTGCGATAATACCGCTGTTTATGAGAACACGCTGGAAATACTGGAGAGATGAATAATCATCAGGGTCAACGGTACGCATGATGGGCTGTATCCACGGTGCGTCAACGAAGTATACATCGTCCTCGACTGTTATCTCGAACTTCTTGTCAACGCCAAGCATCTCGTCGAGCTCTGCCTGTGGGATAGGCTCAGCCTCAAACTCCCTTATGGGAGGAAGTGTATCGAGTACCTCCGAGACCTTGTCTATGAGCTCGGCTGTGCCCTGTGTTGTTGCCGCAGATATACAGAAAAACGGTATATCCTTGTCTTCGATAAACTTACGGAATCTTTCTATCTGTTCCTCCGAAGCCATATCGCACTTGTTTGCCGCCACGATCTGCGGTCTGTCTGCAAGCTCCACGTTGAATTTTGCAAGCTCAGTGTTGATTACTTCAAAATCCTCGCATGGATCTCTTCCCTCAATTCCCGAAACATCTACAACATGTACTATGAGCCTGCATCTTTCAACGTGTCTGAGAAATTCATGTCCCAGGCCTACTCCGTCGCCCGCACCCTCTATAAGTCCGGGGATGTCTGCCATTACAAAGGACTTTTCCTCATCTACCCTTACAACTCCGAGAACCGGAGTAAGAGTCGTAAAATGATAATTAGCTATCTTGGGCTTTGCTGCGCTTACTACGGATATAAGCGTGGATTTTCCCACATTCGGATAGCCCACAAGGCCTACGTCCGCAAGCAGCTTGAGCTCAAGAGTGACCTCAAATTCCTCTCCCGGATAGCCGGGCTTTGCGAATTTGGGTATCTGTCGAGTGGATGTGGCAAAATGAACGTTGCCCTTGCCGCCGTTTCCGCCCTTTGCAAGGACCTTCGGTTCATCCGTCGACATATCCGCCATTATCCTGCCGCTTTTCGCGTCGCGGATAACCGTACCTCTCGGTACCTTTATTATAAGGGGCGGAGCGCTTTTCCCGGTGCAGTTCCTACCGCTTCCGTTTTCGCCGCGCTCTGCCACATACTTTCTTTTGTATCTGAAGTCAATGAGAGTCGAGAAATTATCATCGACCTGAAAAACGACATCTCCGCCTCGTCCGCCGTCACCGCCGTCGGGTCCGCCTGCCGCTACATACTTTTCCCGGTGAAATGAAACCGCGCCGTCGCCGCCGTCACCTGCTTTGATCTTTATTTTCGCCTGATCAACGAACATTTCCTTCCTCCGTTTCTAAAGAAAAATCCCAAGCAAATGCTCGGGATTTATTGTCACGTTATGGCTGTTACTGCTCAATCTCGTAAACAGAAACCTTCTTGCGGTCACGGCCGAAACGCTCAAACTTAACCTTACCGCTTACTGTTGCGAATAATGTATCATCTGAACCGATACCTACACCGTTACCGGGATGGATATGTGTGCCTCTCTGACGAACGAGAATGTTGCCTGCCTTAACGAACTGACCGTCTGCTCTCTTGACGCCAAGTCTCTTAGCCTCAGAGTCACGGCCGTTCTTTGTGGAACCAACACCCTTCTTATGAGCGAAGAACTGCATACTGATCTTTAACATACTTACACCTCCGAAATAGTGATATTGATTGTGTTCGGGAATTCTTCAAGGATAGCCTCAAAATGCAGCCTGAGCTGCTCCATGATAACGTCTGATGCGCTATCGGGCTTTTTTATTACGCAACGGATAATGTTTTCACCGACACTGACATCAGGCTCAAAGCCAAGGCTGTCGAGTATATTCACGGTAAGCTGTACCGCCGATGAAACTGCCGCACAGGCAACATCCTCGCCTGCTTCGGCATATCCTGAATGGCCGCTGAAGCTGAAGCCCCTAAGTTTCCCTTCTGATCCGAAAAAGTCTGCGCGGATCATGATCAAGCCTTGATAGCTTCGATCTGAACCTGAGTGTAAGGCTGTCTGTGACCCTGCTTCTTCTTCTCACCCTTCTTGGGCTTGTAGGTGAAAACAGTGATCTTCTTAGCCTTGCCGTTCTTCAGAACCTTAGCGCTTACAGCTGCACCGTCAACGTAGGGTGTACCTATCTTGAGTCCATCGTCAGCACCGAGAGCAACTACCTTATCAAAAGTAACTGTGTCCTCAGCCTCAGCTGCGAGCTTCTCAACGAAGATGATGTCTCCCTCGTTTACCTGATACTGCTTTCCGCCGGTTTCAATAACTGCGTACATATTGTGGCACCTGCCTTTTCAATAAACTCGCTGTTACAGGCGTGTGAAGGCACAACTTTAAAGCCTGTTTACAAGCGGCAATAATATTTTATCACAAACATCCGCCTTTGTCAAGCATTTTTTGCAATATTCCTAAAAAACTTCCCCTGCATGAAACAGGGGAAGAATAATAGCTGTTTTTACCAGACTCTGTAGCCCTCGTGGCCTATCTTGTAGGAAGTACCGGGTACATAGAGATCGCCGGGCTTGATCTCCCTGCCGTTCTCCTTGCCTGTTTCAATAGCTCTCCTGAGCTCCCTGAAGGCAACGCTGTTTGTAACTATGCGTGATACCTTCTCCTGCTCGGGACGGGTGCTGAGGTACTCGAGCACTGCCTGCTGGAGATAGAAATAGGATCTGAGCTGAGTTTTCTTGAACTCGATGCTCTGCTGCTCGTCTCCCTCTCCTTCAAGAAGGAAAAGGCTGTCGCCCTCGCGGTAGCCAAGGGTGAGCTTTGCGAATATCTCGGGAATGAATACTCTTATCTCCGCTGCAAGGTTTTTGTCGCCCGTAAGCTCCTCGAGCTTTTCGGACATTGCGATATACTCCTCTCTTGAGGTTATATTTTCCATCATACTGATGGTCTCCTTGACAGCGCTCATTATAGTTTCCTTATTATAAGGGCACTTATCATCTTCACGCTGCACAAATATTGCGTACTGCTTTTCGGAAACGAATGTCTCCTCGGCATCCATTTCCTTCTCCAGATACTCCTTGAAGTACTCGGCAAGCTGAACACATACGGAACCGTTTATGCGGACCTCTATTATCTGCTTTTCCTTATACTTTGCAAGATATATCCTGAGCCAGTAATACTTCTTGGAGCCGAGATACTTGGGTATCTCCGACCTTATGTAATTCACCAGCATAGTGGGCTGCTTGTCCTTGACGCCTATTCTTACAACAGACTGGCAGTACATATCAAAGTCATAATGCTGATTGAGGAAATCAACAGAAACGTGCTGGGGATTCTTCTTTGTCATGGACTGATCCAGAGGATGCCATACGCCGCCGTGGAAGATCTCAACGGACATATCCGCTGCTTCCTTGAGCTCCTTGCCCTGTGCATCCACAGGTTCGATGAGAGGCTCGTCAAAATCGTCATGCTTGATGATAAATATGGCCTGAAGTATCTGTATGCCCTCGCTCTCTTCGAGTCTGCCTATCTGAACGTCAATGGTAAAGCCCTTTGGCATTATAATACAGTCATCGTAAAGAGTACCGCCAAGCTTTGTATTAAGTCCCTCAAGTATGAGCGACTTGACCTCGTCCTTAGGATCCGCCTGTGCGGCAGCCTCGTTTTTCTGGTTGTTTTTCTTCTTAAAAAGACCCATGTTCTATTCTCCTTATGGTGTTATTTATCAATATATGCCTTGCATAATATTAAACTGTAAATCTTACTGCTGCCCAGCCCTCGCGGACCTCCGCAGCAGGATCTCTGAAGCCGGCAGAAAGAAGAACGTCAACGACTTCGTTCATACGTTCCTCGATAATTCCGGAAACTATAAGTATACCGTCTTTTTTCAGGTATCGGACAAAATAGTCCTTCATAGCGATAAGGACATCGGCTACTATGTTCGCCGTGATAACATCATACTTGTCATCTATCCTGTCGGCAAGCTCTTCGTCGGTAAGGATATTACCGAAGTAAGTCCTGTAGCTGACGGGAGAGATATTGTTCTTTACCGCATTTTCAAGTGCGGTGACCGCAGCATTTTCCTCTATATCCACGGCTGTGACGCTTCCTGCGCCAAGCAGCATGGCTCCTATGGACAGGATGCCGCTGCCGCAGCCCATATCAAGCACCTTATCTCCTTTTTTCAGACACTTCTCCAGTATCTCGAGACAGAGCCTTGTAGTATGATGCTTGCCGGTCCCGAAGCTGGAAGCGGGATCTATCTCCAGCACGATTCTTCCGTCGGAAGCGTCATGCTCCTCCCACGAGGGCTTGATAACAAGCTTTTCGCCGACATTGAAGGGCTTGAAGTACTGCTTCCAGTTGTTTGCCCAGTCCTCCTCGCGTATGCTCGTCATTTCCGCTTCAAGGCGGCCGTAGACTCCTTCGGCATCGGAAGCCTTCATCTCCGCAAGCATCGATCTTATGGCAATGAGCATTTCGGCTCCCTGACCGTTGGCGGGAATGTATACAGTCACGCAGGTCTCACATTCGGAAAGCCCGAGAAGATCCTCGTCTATATAGTCCCACTGACCGTTCTTATTCTCAAGGAACTCCTTGAAATCCTCAGGATCCTTTATCGAAAAGCCCTTTATTCCTATGTCGGAAAGCTTCGAGCAAAGCAGCTCTATACCCTCTGTTGTGGTGTAGATATTAACCTCTGTCCATTCCATTAAATAAATTACTCCTTAATTGCAGATACGCATAAGATACAGCAGTACATCCCCGCTGTCGACCGTACCGTCGCCGTTTATATCGGCAGCCTCTGCCTCGCACTTCCTCAGGATAGATACTCCCTCGGGCAGACGTTCAAGACTTGCGATATATTCGTTGATGATAGCAAGGTCGTAGGAATCCAGCGCACCGTCATTGTTAATGTCGCCGACATTGAGCTCTGCGGATTTTCCCGCATATTCCAGGTCAGAAAGCTCGACCCAGCCCTCTATGCCGTCTATGGCAACGATACCCTTGCTGCCGTCAGTCTTAATGACGTCAACGATATTTCCGCCTGAAAGTGTCGCAAGCACACATTCCTTTTCGTTTACACCGCCTCTGACCGTTACGGTACTGCGGCTCGGGCAGTAATACTCGCCGGTAAGGTATGTTACCGTAGTAGTCGTTGTTGTCGTGGTGGTAGTAGTTGTTGTAGTTGTTGTTGTTGTGGTGGTGGTCGTCGTCGTTGTCTTCTTTGCAGAAGTAGTTGACGCGGGCGACGCAGAGCCGGCAGTTATCTCAACCGTAACCACCTGTGTTACCGCCTGGACAACATATGTTGTGACCTTGACAGCAGGAACCAAAGAAGCTGTCGTGGTGGTGGTCTTTACAGCCTTTGTGGTAGAAGCTCCCGTTGTCTTGTTCTCGGTATTTACATCATAAAGTGGCGTGAATCCGCTGTACGGATTCTTTGCCTTGATAAGCTGATAATTTCTTATGCTGCCGTTATTGTAGGCCTTGAACATAAGTATCTCATCCTTGGCCGGATCGGCCATATACACATCGTCGCCTATCACGCCGTCAATGTAGACCCAGTGTCCGCCGACGTTGCATATGACATACATACCGCTTTCAAGGTGCTTTCTTATTTCTTCGGCTTTTCCGCTCTGATCCGAGGCGCTGAAGGTCTTTTCCCCGCCGGTTATGGCAATATCGGGAATGATCTTTGTTATGGAAGCCCAGCGTGCAAGCGCACCTCCGCTGGTGAATGCGCCGATCTCATTGAGCTGCTTTGCAAATATGCAGGGATCGAAGCTGCTCATATCCCTTGCACCCGAAGCAACAGCTGCCATGGCGATAGACGTGATGTAGCAGCCGACGCTGCCCAGTGTGGAGCCGCCGATAGGCGTACTTGCCCAGCGCGGATCTTTCTGACGCCACAGACGGTAGTCTGTAATAGGCGGATATGTCTCGTTTTCGTCACTGACTGCCTTTTCATCTGACGCAGCGACATAAATCTCAGGGCGATACGCTCCTGCGAGCAGTCCGAATATCAGGACAAATGTGAGCAGGAGTCTGAATATTCCTTTTTCTTTTTCAGTTCGCATAATCTACCTCCGTTCAAACGTTTCAGGTCTTTATGCGTCGTCTCCTCTTTTTCGTCTCTCTGAATGCGTCATATGCTCTGATATATTCTTCCAGAGCTCTCTCTCTTTCGGTTATATCAAGATTCTCTTCGCCGTATACCGCTCTCTCGAACAGTTCAGCCGTCACGGATATGTCAGCGCCCGAGGTCTCATGTACGAGACTGCACGCCTCCTGCGACGTATTGACGTCCTCGATGTCGTAAAGCTTACAGATCCTGCGCATTATGGCAGTAACCGTATCCTTCGGCGAACGTTTTCTGCTCATCATAACGAAGAGCTTATGTGACAGCCACGGATAAATGAACACGAACAATAATACCAGCATTGCGCCTGCAAGTATTATAAGTCCTGCTCTTGAAAGCATATCCGTTGCCGTTGATTTCTGCTGGACAGGCACAATGTCTGTCATAGTAGGCTCAAAGTCCATCCAGCCGTAGCCCTTTATGTAAAGCTCGGGGTAGCCGTGAGCGTCTTTCGTGGAAATTGTATAGTTTGCGTCTTCATGTATGTATCCTCTGTCGACCCTTTCAGTCATGCTGTAGCCTTCGCAATACCTTGCGGGGATACCGACGGAGCGTGCAAGAAGGACCATTGCAGTTGCGTATTCGTAGCAGACTCCCGTTTTGGTATCGAACAGGAAATCTTCAACGTTCTCACCCTTTGACTTCTTGTAGGTCAGGTCATAGTGATAATCGTTGTCATATAAGTATATCTCCAGCTTCTTTGCCTTTTCATACTCCGTTCTGGCTCCTGCGGTTATCTCCTCCGCAAGCTTCCTTATGCGGTCTTTATTGCCGTAATCAAGAAGCACATCGCAGTACTGCCCATAAAGCTTGCTGTCGATCTCCAGATAATCAAAGGCTCTTGCGTCCGCATCGTCAAAACGGGATTCGGCATTTCCCTTCAGAAGCACATCATATGTATCATCAAGAAGCTTCTGATAGTCATAGCCCGCAAGCTCGTCAACAAGCTCGGCATTTTTCGGAGAAAGGAAAAACGTATCAGGAACATACGAGAAAACAAATGTTGCCGTATTATTGAATTTAGAGTTGACAGAGCATACAGTCCCGCCTCTCAGCAGCGCCATATCGTCCCTGTGCGACGTTTTGTCAAGGGTCAGTGCTCCCTGTGGGACCGGAGCCATATCCGTAACATCGGACAGACCTACATTTCCCACAGTACAGTATAATGTGACCTGATGTATCTCGGGAGCAAGGAGCTTCTCGTTAAGATATTTTGTCAGTCCGTATTTATCAGCGTAACTCTTATCCAGCGACGCAGCCTTCATGAAGGCGTCCACAAGTCCTCTGCGGGAACCGATATTTATCGGCAGCTTCGAGGTCTCATGCCTGACATAATAATTATCGAGATCCTTCATCTCCCACTCGTCTGTATCATAGTTATAGGTGGAATGGGTAGACATTTTTATATGCAGGTCATCCTGAGCCTTCACCTCAAACACAAGCACGTCCACTGTATTCCCTCTGAAACGCTCTCCCGAGGTAGTATCGGTAAACACATTGAGCATTGCAACAAGTCTGTCGGTAAATGCGTCCGCATTGATAAGGGTTTCCAACACACGTCTGTCAGCGGTAACAGAGGGCTTTGGGATAAGAGCCGCCGCTGCCGCGAATATAACAGCGTATACCGATATGGTCTTCCACGAACGCCTGCGTTCGACGAATATTGTATCATCAGTATCCTTGAGCTGCCTGTAATATACCATCAGCAGCACATATCCCACTGTGAGAAGTACGATATATACAGTGGGCATTTTTTCATATTCCTTACCGAAAACAGCAAATGGAATGATGAAAATAAGGAAATTCATGAAAATACGGTATCTTACTCTTGTGAAATAGTAGATGACCGAACCCATGAACAGCTGGAAAAGCAGGAAAAATCCTATTGTATACCAGATATTGTAATCAACGGATTCCTGAGGTGTAAGAAACCACAGCATCCATGAGATAGGATAATTCCTGAGTCCGATGAAGGTGACGTAACGAACGGCAACGCCGAAGGCCGCTACCATCAAAAAATAAAAAAGTCCGCCGATCAGATTATGCTTCTGCATAAAATCGAATATCCTGAACATTCCCCAGCCCATTACAAGGGAGAGAACGCCCCAGCCCGCAGCAGATACGAAGCCATAGCTGTCGACCTTTACTCTGTCACGGTAGTGGAACATGAGTGCCATCATTATAAGCACAAGATACCACAGGACAGGATCCATGAATGTCCTGTACAGGAACCGTTTTATGCCTGATCGATTATTTCTGGTCTCATTCATATTTATACCAATCTGAAATTATTATCCTCATCAAGATACCACAGCGGAAGGGATGTGGAATTTGTCGAAGCTGCGGAAAGTCCTATTATACATACATTCTCGTCGCTTCCGACAGCCCTTGTAACAGCTTCAAAGCCCGGTCCGGCGTCGGTGGTGGCAATAATGCAGGCACATATGGATTCCTTCAGACCCGAAAGACCGATCCTTCTGTCCGGAACGACTCTTGCAGCCAGCACCTTGAGAAGGAGCTGAGTCGGATAATCGGGGTTGTCAACGGTCTCGCAGATAACCTCTCCCGAGCTGCTGCGATATATGAAGTTACAGGCTATTCCCTGTTTAAGGAGAAGGGAAAGCAATCCGAAAACCGAGCATATGAGCTTTTCCTCGGCTCTTACCGCATTCTCGGGGAGCATCCCGCTTTTACGGAAAAGGTCGAGAACGATAACGGGCTGTACCGAAGCAGTTGCTTCATCAAGCCTCACCATAAGCTTGTCCTTCTTTGAAGAAAGCTTCCAGTTTATACGCTTGAGAGGATCGCCCTGAACGTATTCGCGGTGCACATAGCCCGGAGTCGTATTCGTTGTCATCAGCATCGACGTATCGTTAGCCTCGTCCTCCTCACTGGTATGAACTGCGTCCGCAATAGAACGGAAAAGCTGTGAGGAAGCCTTTATATCCGGAACAGGAGGTATAACGCCCACCGATACGGGACGCGGGGGAGGATCCTTTACGGCAAATCTCATAAAGCCGAGAAAGCCGCAGGAATATACCGCTCTTATACCCACCTCTCCGTTGCCGCCGATCGCAGCATCAAGCTCCATGTTGAAGACGCGCTTCGTCTCATTGCACATAGTAAGCTTGCGGTTCTTTATATTCTGTACGAAAACCTCGGTAGCATAAGGACATATCTCAACTATGGCAAGCGGAAATACTCCCGTCTTTTCAACGATGACCTTTACGCTGAGCTTGCTGCCCTTCTGGACATATGCGTCGCAGTTGAAGCTGAGCTTTATCCTTTTTCGGGCGTAGATCGCCATACCAAAGGAAGCAAGGGGAGCAAACAGCACAAAAGCAAGAAGTATCACGCCCATTTCGCCGTCTATATAAAATGTGAATATATAGACAAGAAAAGCAACCGCCGCTACGGAGATTATACTTTTTATGTACTTTATCATCTGACACTCATCGACGGGATAGGACAGCTCCTCAGTACATTGGCTATATAAGCCTCGCCTGTTCCGAAAGCAGTCTTACCCTGGGGCGAAAGAATTATTCTGTGAGCCAGTACGGAAACTGCTGTGTTCTTCACATCATCGGGAGTCACATAATCCCTGTCGTAAATGTAAGCAAATGCTTTGGCTGCTTTGAAAAGCGCTATGCTTCCGCGGGGGCTTATGCCGAGAAGTGTATTTCTGTCCGAACGTGTAGAGGAAACTATATTCACAATATAAGACTTTACCTCCTCGGTAACTCTGACTCTCTTAACATCCTCCTGCATGGCAATGACGTCATCAACACTCATAACAGGCTCTGTTATGTTGTTGATGGGATTATGCCTTTCAGTCCTGTCAAGAATGCTCATTTCCTCCTCCAGCGAAGGATAGCCCATTGACAGCTTCATAAAGAATCTGTCCATCTGAGCCTCGGGAAGATGAAAGGTACCATAGGTCTCAACGGGATTCTGCGTTGCCAGTACAAGAAACGGCCTCGGAAGCCTGTGAGTAACGCCGTCAAGGCTTATCTGACGTTCCTCCATAGCTTCAAGGAGAGCCGACTGCACCTTCGGAGAAGCACGGTTTATCTCATCTGCAAGAAGAAAATTACACATTACCGCACCGTCGCGGTACACAAATTCATTTGCCTTTGAATCCATCATGGTAAAGCCTGCTATATCCGACGGCATAACGTCAGGTGTAAGCTGTATTCTGTTGAATTTACCGCCTATAGAGCGGGAAAGCGCCGTTATAAGCTGGGTTTTTCCGACTCCGGGAACGTCCTCAAGCAGAACGTGTCCCTCGCAGAGCATAGCAGCTATAAGACGGATAACCGTATCCTTCTTCCCTACTATTACCCTGCCCACCGAATCGGCAAGGCGATTTATATTACTGTTCATTTAATATACCTCATTTTCAGATCATAATATCCAGTTAAAATCATTATAACATATTTCGTCAGCAACTGCAAGGGAAAACCTTACGAAAATACGCCTGTATTATTGTAACATCTGACAATAATACAGGCGTATCAATGTGGAAAAATTGTATATTTATTTTATTTCCGGCACTTTTCGGCAGCCCTCGTCAATATTTGAGAGCATCAATAAAAATCAACGCTGTCATTCTTTTTACGGGTCGAAAGGAAACCGATAACAAGCACCAGTATGCCGATAACAGCAGTTAACGCTCCGATACCTGCAACGATTACCGAGCTTAACGTTACCTTGTTATCAACTATCCTGAGCTTCGCGACCTCATTTGCCGCAAAGCCGGCGTCCTTGAGGAAATCATCCCTGTATGTGATATACTTTGAATCCTTGGGCTGCTTCCAGAGCTTTCCTTCAAAGGGAACTCCCGCAGGTATTGTCTCGGTCTCGCCGTTGAGAAGCGCCTGCCATCCTTCGATATTCTTGTCAAGCTTTGCCTGAAGATCTGCCGAGTGAGCTGCTATTACAACGACGAATTTCTCATCGTAAGCCTCGTTATCGTCATAATCCTCGAATACCTTCTTATTTGTTGCAGTATCGTTTATTCCCACAAGATAGAACTTTGTCTCAGACTTGCTGGTAGTAACACCAAACCTCTTCTCGGTCTCGGTCATTATCGCAAACTGTCCGTAAAAACTGCTTATCTCGCCCTTTATCATTTTCTCCTTATCATAATCGGTGATGGAAGAACGATTGAAATCAAGGGTATCGCCCTTAAGGAACATCATGACGTCCTTTGCGCTTGCAACAGCAACGAGCACGCCCATAAGTATCAGTACAAATGCAATTCTCAGACCTTTACTTATTTTCATATTAAGCCCCCCCTAAAATTAAGAAAAGGCAGCAGCTTTAAAGCCGCTGCCTTATAGTTTATTATTTACTTTATCATCTTTGCGATCTCGTCAGCAAGGTTGTCTTCCTTTTTCTCAACACCCTCGCCGCGCTCATAGCGGACAACATCTGTTATCTTGACAGAACCACCGAGCTTCTTGGCCTCAGCATCAACATAGCCCTGAACAGAGAGCTTGTCGTCCTTTACGAATGCCTGCTCGAGGAGGCAGTTCTCTGTATAGTACTTGCCTACCTTGCCCTCAACGATCTTGGCGCGTACCTGCTCGGGCTTGGAAGCCATCTTGGGATCCTCGGCCATCTGAGCCATCATGATCTCCTTCTCCTTCTCAAGCACCTCAGCGGGAACCTGCTCGCGGCAGAGGTACGCAGCATTAAGAGCAGCAGACTGCATTGCTACGTCCTTACCTATAACAGCGACCTGATCAGCTGAAAGATCTGTATCCATCTTCACAAGAACGCCGATGCTTCCGCCATTGTGGATATAGGAAGCGAGCTTGCCCTCAAGTCTTACGAAACGGCGGATAACGATGTTCTCACGAATCTTCATGCCTGCAAGCTCTGTAAGAACTTCACCTACTGTATTGCTGCCGCCGCTGATCTGCATCTCCTTGAGAGCCTCAACGTCAGCGGGGTTCTTTTCAATGATAGTATTTGCAACATTTGCAACAAAGTTTCTGATGTCGTCTGTGTTAGCAGCGAAGTCTGTCTCTGTGTTAACTTCGAGAAGAACGCCTACTTCACCCTTTACAACAGCTGTAACGACACCCTCGGCAGCAGCTCTGCCGCTCTTCTTTGCCTGTGTGGCAAGTCCTTTTTCTCTGAGGAACTCGATAGCCTTGTCCATATCTCCATCGTTCTCTTCGAGAGCCTTCTTGCAGTCCATCATGCCAACGCCTGTGGACTTCATGAGTTCTTTAATTTCTGCAACGGAAACCTTTCCCATTGTTATTACCTCCTATTTATTATTATATCCGCAAAAACCCGAAGTGTTAGTTCGGGTTTTTGATTGTTCCATTGTTTAGGATTATTCAGCGTCAGCCTCTGCTGGCTCGGCAGCTTCCTCAGCGGGAGCCTCCTGAGCTTCGTCAGCAGCAACAGCAGCTGTGTCGTCGCCCTGTCTGCCTTCGATAACTGCGTTAGCTATAGTGCCTGCAATGAGCTTTACTGCTCTGATAGCGTCGTCATTGCCGGGGATAACGTAATCAACTTCATCAGGATCGCAGTTTGTATCAACAATAGCGACGATCGGGATATTAAGTTTCTTTGCCTCAGCAACAGCGATCTTTTCCTTGCGGGGGTCTACGATAAAGAGAGCTGCGGGGAGCTTCTTCATTGTCTTGATACCGCCGAGGAACTTCTCGAGCTTTTCGATCTCGAGGTTGAGCTTAACAACTTCCTTCTTGGGGAGAAGAGCAAATGTGCCGTCCTCTTCCATTGTGTGGAGCTGCTCAAGTCTCTTTATTCTTGTCTGGATGGTCTTGAAGTTTGTGAGCATACCGCCCAGCCATCTTGCGTTTACATAGTGTGCACCGGCTCTTGTAGCCTCTTCCTTAACAGAATCGCCGGCCTGCTTCTTTGTACCAACGAAAAGTACCTCGCCGCCCTGTGAAGCGATGTCGCGGACGAACATATAAGCGTCCTCGAGCTTCTTAACTGTCTTCTGAAGGTCGATGATGTAGATTCCGTTTCTCTCGGTGAAAATGTACGGTGCCATTTTCGGGTTCCATCTTCTTGTCTGGTGTCCGAAGTGAACGCCTGCTTCAAGAAGCTGCTTCATTGATACTACTCCCATGGTGTAGTCCTCCTTAAATTGGTTATTATTAATCCTCCGCCCCACTTAGCTCGGCAGCAACACAGGTATCTGCGCACCAACCGCCGAAAGTACAGGCGTGTGAATTGCCTTAATATTATAACATTTCAGGCTTTCTTTTTCAAGTGTTTTGGGAAAGTCTATTTCCACAAACTTAAAAAGCCTTTTCTGCTATTTTTTGTAAAATTCGACTTGATACCCGTATCCGGCCGCTTTACAAGAACGACGTCTCCGCCCACGACTCTTATGTCACCGCAGGATATGACAAGATCCTCTTCCCTGCCAAGAAGTCCGAAAAGCCTTGTTCCGCCGTAAATAACAAGGGAACTGACCCTGCCGCTTCCGATGTCAAGCTCTATGTCATCTATGAAGCCGAGCCGTTCCCCGGTATCAATCTCTATAACTTCCTTCCTGCACAGTTCTTCAAAGCAAAGAAGCATAAACAGCACCCCTGCATAATTATATGCGACCGGTCATCTGTTTATTTCGCTTTGAGGCTTATTCCTCGTCGTCGTCATCTCCGCCTTTTTTCTTGGCAAAGACAGCTGTTCCGACTGCAAGAAGAACGGCGGCCAGCAGAATTATCAGTATAACGCCCTTTGGAAAATTATCTCCCGTCTGCGGTACAGCTGCGGCTAATGTCAGTAGAGCTCCGAGCATTTTGTTATCCTCCTTATTATATTTATATTAAACTTTATTTTAACATAATACAATTCATTTGTCAAATCAGTGGATATGCCATATATTCTCTGCATAGTCGGCGATAGTCCTGTCCGAGCTGAACTTGCCTGCATTGCACATATTTAGCCACTGCTTACGGGCAAAGGCAAGTCTGTCGCTGCTGTAGTCGTTTATGCAGCGGAGCTTTGTCTCCACGTAGTCCCTTATGTCGCCAAGAAGATAATAATGGTCGGGAGCATGCCAGCTCGCTCCGTCAAGAAGAGCCGTGTAAAGCTCGCGGAAGTCACCACTGCCGCCGTCGGAAACGGTTCCGTCGATAAGGGAGGATACCACCCTGCGTATCATGCTGTCTGACGAGAAGATACTGCGGCTGTCATATCCGGGAACGATCTTCTCCAGTTCCTCAACACGGGCACCGAAGATATAGTTGTTTTCCTCCCCTGCTTCCTGCACTATTTCAATATTAGCGCCGTCGTAGGTTCCGAGAGTCACCGCACCGTTGAGCATGAGCTTCATATTGCCGGTGCCGCTGGCCTCAGTGCCTGCTGTTGAGATCTGCTCGGAGACATCAGCCGCCGCAACCAGCTTCTCGGCGTAGGATACATTATAATTCTGCACGAACACAACCTTGATAAGGCCGCGGGTATCGGGATCGGAGGAAACGATTCCGCCCACCTCGTTGATGAACTTGATTATTGCCTTTGCACGGCGGTATCCGGGAGCAGATTTAGCTCCGAAAATGAACGTTGTAGGCTTGAAATCCTGTATACTGCCGTCCTTTATACCGTAGTATATCCAAAGTATGGAGAAAGCGTTGAGCAGCTGTCTCTTGTACTCGTGGAGACGCTTTATCTGGATATCGAAAACAGAATTTTCGTCGATATCAATGTCGTCGTGAGTCTTTATGAAAGCCGCAAGCTGTTTTTTCTTGCCCTGCTTGATGTCGATGAAGCGGCGAAGCACGTTCTCATCGTCGGCATATTTAGCAAGCTCTTTCAGCCTGTCAAGGTCATTTATCCAGTCATCGTCGCCGAGAAGCTCGGTTATAAGTGCCGAAAGCTCCCTGTTGCACAGTGCTATCCAGCGTCGCTGAGTGATTCCGTTTGTCTCGTTGCGGAAGCGCTCGGGGTAGAGACTGAACCAGTCCGCAAGAACGGTGTCCCTGAGTATCTGGGTGTGTATCTCCGCAACGCCGTTGATATGGCTTGAAGCATAGCAAGCCATGTCCGCCATATGGATAAGGTCGCCCTTTATTATTTTGATACGGTCTATCTTAGCTCTTTCAACGCCGTTTGCGTACATCTCCGCCATAAGAGCCTCGTTAATCTGGATAATTATATCGTAGATACGGGGCAGAAGCTCCTCAACAAGATCTGTACGCCACTTCTCCAGCGCCTCCTGCATAACGGTGTGGTTGGTGTAGTTGAATATCCTCTTAGCCATTTCAAGGGCAGTCCCGAAGGTGTATCCCTCGTTGTCCACAAGCTGTCTGATAAGCTCGGGGATAGAGATAACAGGGTGAGTATCATTGAGCTGAACCGAAATATAGTCCGCAAGATTATCGAGAGTGCCAAAGCGAACCTTGTGCTTTCTGATTATATCCGTCAGCGAAGCGCAGCTGAAAAAGTACTGCTGTTTAAGACGGAGCTTCTTTCCCTCGTCGGTGTCGTCGTTAGGATAGAGCACGCGGGAAATGTCCTCGGCGTATATCTTCTCCTTTGAAGCTTCAAGGTAGTCCTGCTTGTTGAACACATCAAAGTCGAACTCCTTTACAGGCTCAGCCTGCCACAGTCTGAGAGTTCCCACGTTCTCCGTGCGACATCCGAATATCGGCATATCGTATGGTACAGCCTTTACGGTCTGACCGCTGTACTCGATGAGGACAGTGTCCTCGTCGCAGCGCACAGACCAGGGATCGCCGTATTTTGTCCAGTCGTCGATGTCCTCACGCTGGAAGCCGTCAACAATGGACTGCCTGAAAAGTCCGTACTTGTAGCGTATACCGTAGCCGTCAAGAGGAAGTCCGAGAGCAGCAGCACTGTCAAGGAAGCAGGCTGCAAGTCTGCCGAGTCCGCCGTTTCCGAGAGCTGCGTCCTCTATTTCTTCAAGTTCTGCAAGATCAAGTCCGAGCTCCTTGAAAGCCTCTTCCACCTCATCGTATATGCCGAGAACCAGCAGATTATTGTATACCGCACGTCCCACAAGGAACTCCATTGAAAGATATGCCGCACGGCGTTTTGAGAGGTGCTCCTGACGGGCATTGCCCCAGCGGTCAGCGAACATCTCCATTACTGTCTTGCCGAGAGCGTCGTGAAGCTGCACGGAGGACGCAGACTTTATGTCCTTCGGAAGCTTTCCGGTGAATTTTTCAATAAATACCCTCTTATCCATTGCAGAAACTCCTTTCACTGAGATACTTGATACCTGCTACCTGAGCAGAAGCAGGCAAGATATATTATATGAATATTTGAGCTTTTATTACGGAACATGCATCAGAATCTGAAATCGCGCTGACCGCCGTTCTTTATGCTGTCAAGGTACTCAATCGCACGCTGACGGCGCTTTTCGTCGGGAACATTCTGTATCTCGCGGGCGATAAGCGCCTCGCCTACTGCCTTTGTTTCGGGTGAAGCATAGTCCGAAAGGTACTCCTGAAGCGTCATAAGAGCGTTGGGGTGACAGCAGTTCTGTATCTGTCCGACCTTGCAAAGTGCCATGAAGCGGTCGCCTGTACGTCCCTCACGGTAGCAGGCTGTACAGAATGACGGGATATAGCCTCCGTCCATGAGCCACTTTACTACTTCATCGAGACTGCGCTGGTCTGATACGTCAAACTGCTCCGTATCGTGAGGGCGCTCCTCGGGAGTGTAGCCGGCATAGCCGCCCACAGACGTTCTTGAGCCGCCCGAGATCTGTGAAACGCCGAGGCCAAGCACCTTTTCACGACAGGCTTCGCTCTCACGGGTGGATATTATCATGCCCGTGTAAGGAACTGCTATTCTGATACAAGCTACGAGCTTTGCGAAAGTATCATCGTCGATACCGTTGTCAAATACGGAAGGATCAATGTCTGCGGCTCTCCTTATACGGGGAACGCTGATGGTATGGGGACCTACGCCGTGAACGGCTTCAAGGTGCTCTGCGTGCATGAGAAGTCCCGCAAACTCGTATCTGTACTTGTCAAGTCCGAAGAGAACGCCCAGGCCTACGTCGTCTATGCCGCCCTCCATAGCTCTGTCCATAGCCTCTGTGTGGTATGCGTAGTTATGCTTGGGTCCTGCCGGGTGGAGCACCTCATAGCTCGCCCTGTGGTATGTCTCCTGAAACAGGATATAGGTGCCTATGCCCGCTTCCTTGAGCTTGCGGTAGTTTTCAACCGTAGTTGCCGCAATATTTACGTTTACACGGCGTATAGCACCGTTTTTGTGCTTTATTGAGTAGATAGTGTTGATACATTCGAGGATATATTCGATAGGATTGTTTACGGGGTCTTCGCCTGATTCGATAGCAAGGCGCTTGTGTCCCATGTCCTGAAGGGCAATGACCTCCTGACGCACCTCCTCCTGTGTCAGCTTCTTACGGGGAATTTCCTTGTTCTGTATATGATAAGGACAGTATACGCACTTATTTACGCAGTAGTTTGAAAGATAAAGAGGAGCAAACATAACTATTCTGTTGCCGTAGAAAGCCTGCTTTATCTCCTTGGCAAGCTCGTACATCTTCTCTGTCATCTCGGGAATATCGCAGGCAAGAAGAACGCTGGCCTCACGGTGAGTAAGTCCTGCGCACTCTACTCCCCTGCCCGTTTTCTTAGGCCTTGCCTTTTCGAGTATCTGCTTAATGAGCGAGATATTGTTTTTATTCTGATCGGCATACTCTAAAGTAGCCATTATCTCCTCGTCATTTATAAAATCATCAGCATTCATAGATTTAACATCATACATATTCATCTTTCTCCTTTATTATTTTGCCTTGCAGGACATTGCTTTAACTTCAAGTTTAAATACCGCAGTCCGTGAGAGCACAGTTTCATCGTATTCCAGTCCGGTCCTGCCTGCCGCCTGCTTCATTACATATTCAAAGGCGGCTTTCTTTTCTTCGGAGCCCTCTATCAGCGAAAGAGTTCCCGTACCGATAATGCTCTGATATTTCGCGGAATGACCGCAGGCCGTATCTGCTTCCAAAAGAATATACTTCCCGTCTATCTCAAATCCAACTGACGGTCTGCTCTTTGCAAGCTCGTACTTTCTGCCTGCCATGGCACCGTGAAAATAAAACGTGTATTTGTCGTCATCAACAGAATATCCGTAATTTACAGGCACAATGTAGACCTCACCGTTATCAATGAAGCCTATGCGCATTATCTTTTCCTCCGAAATAAAGCTATTTATCTGCTCACTATCGGTTATCTCGCGGTCGTTTCTTCTCATAAAGCACCTCTGTCATTTCTTTGAGATAGCAGCCTTTACTGAGACTCCCGTTATCTGTCCCAGTCTTCCGGTAAGGCAGCTTATGACGTCAGGCTCCGCGTCAAGAGCCACCGATATTATCGAGATCCCTCTCTCCTTATACGGAAGTCCCATACGACCGATAATAATATCGCTGTATTCGTGGAGCACGTTGTTTACTTCCACCGCCGCGGACTGCTCGTCGATCACGATAGCCGCAACTGCTATGCGTTTGTTTTCCATTTCTCCTCCCTTCGGCAGAAAAACGGCAGCTAACAAAAAATCCGCCCCTGAGCGGACGGATAGTATCTGCGTAAATATACTCAACTGCCATCCGATAACAGAGTTATCACCCTGCTGCCCGAAAACAATAATTAATTGTAAAGCCAAAAACGGAATAAATCCCGCTTCCCGCTATAATAATTCTAACACATTGATACAATATTGTCAATCTTTATGCGTTAGAGAATGCTAATAAAGCTTATAAACAAACGTATCTTCTCCTCATTTGTGCATTTATAACAATCGCAGAAAGGCTTTTTCAAATAAATATATAATTTTTCAAAAATCACTGGACAAAAAAATTTTTTTGTGCTATACTAATTTATAGATTTATTTTTGAGGTGATTACTTATGGGCTTTTTGTCTTTATTTCAGAGCGGAGCTAAATATTTCGATAAAAAAATCGATCCTAAATGCGATTACTGTACCTACGGCAAACGTACAAAGGACGGAAACAGAGTTCTCTGCGAAAAAAGAGGCCTCGTTGAGCAGAACTATTCATGTAAGGCATTTATCTATTCTCCCCTGAAGAGGATACCCGTAAAACAACTCAGGTTCGTGGGCAGTATCGCCGATGATGACCTCTACATAGAGTCAAAGGGCGATCGTACCGAAAAGGAGAAGGGAAAAGAAACCACGGATAAAAAAACAAACGAAAAGGAATCCGCAAAGCCTGAACCTGCTCCCGCAGCTGAAGAAGCCAAGGAAGAGACTGCCGCTCAGGCTGAAGCTGCTGAGGAGGAGAAAAGCGAAGCTGCTCCTGAGGCAGAACAAAATGAGGAAGAAGCAGATCCGGACTCTGCCGAAACTGAATAAATCTGTTATTATCTTAGATCAAAAGCTCTCTTTTTAAGGGAGCTTTTTTATTGTCTGCTGCTCCCCTGTTATCCTGCTTGACAAATCAGTCGGTATAGAGTATAATATTTATTGTTATATGTTCATCAGCTTAGTCCACTGCCTGCGAAACGAGGAAAAGATCATGGAGCTCGAAGAAATCTACGGCAAAAACCGTATTTCACTGAAGAATTGCCAAAGAGTGTATAACCTTGTTGCTCTCACATACATTTTTGTATACGGAGGCAGTCTTTTTGGTTCACTGTACAGCTGTATACTTATGCTTTCAAGCCTTTTACAGATTCTGAATGCCCTTTTTCTCGCAGCTATCCTTGCAGCCGGATTTATGGGTGCCTACCTGAAAAGCGACTTATTCGCAATCGGTGCTCCTGTTATAGCTGCTATTAACGCCCCTATATCCCCTAATCTGGGGTATTTTGGTGTCCCGCTGACGGTTGGTCTTGCTTTGGGGACCGTCCTTGCCAATAAAAAATACAAGTGGCTTGAGAAACAAGAGGGCTTCCCGTACTTTAATGTAAGGTTTACCAATCAGAAGTTCGATCAGGTTCAGTTCGGCATAATGGATCCTTATACTCAGAAGCTTGAGGAGCTTAGAAAAAAGGACAACAATTCCGGACACATGGATGAAATATAATAAATACCGGCTTTACTTTTGTCCGGTCATATGCGGGTGTGGTGAAATTGGCAGACACGTCAGATTTCGTTCGCGCTACGTCATTGGTTTATAAAACTGCTCCCTGTCGGCAGTTCAAATCGACAGTCAAAATTAAATATGCGGGTGTGGTGAAATTGGCAGACACGTCAGATTTAGGTTCTGATGCCGTAAGGTGTGCAGGTTCAAGTCCTGTCACCCGCACCAACGACAAAGTCCGATTATTCGGGCTTTTTTCTTTTGATTTCTTCTATTCTTACTTTGATACCAGGTAATGGCACGCAGAAGGTGTAGTTCGTGAGTATGCCGATAAATAGAAAGTCGCAGGTCTCCCTGCGGCTGTTATCATTTATTGTAACAAGTCCTCACTTGCCGCTCTCACCGTAATTCGAAAGCACACGGGCAGAGGGATCGTTGACGTTGCAGCCCTCCCAGTCCTTGTTGGGCATCCAGAAGTCCACTACCATCTCGCTGTTGTTCGGATAATACTTCTCAAAAATCTCGCGGTAAAGCAGCGACTCCTTGGTGAACGGCTTTGCGTGAGTATATTTTTTACAACGGAGCTCGAACTCCTCGTCGGAGTAATACTGCTCGGCATATTCCTTCAGATAGTCCACCATGGAATGTCCGACAGCGTCAGAGAATGCCGCCTTTTCGCGGTAAAGAATATCATGAGGCAGATAGTCCCCCTCAAAGGCGTGACGGAGCAGATACTTTCCCTTGTTGTACTTGTTCAGCTTCATCTCGGGATCAATCGCCATGACGTATCTCACAAAGTCAAGATCGCCGAAGGGCACTCTCGCTTCAAGAGAATTAACCGATATACAGCGATCTGCACGAAGTACGTCATACATATGCAGCTCGCGGACGCGCTTTACCGACTCCGCCTGGAATGCCTCGGCAGAGGGAGCAAAGTCGGTATACTTATAGCCGAAAAGCTCGTCGGATATTTCACCTGTCAGCAGCACTCTAATATCAGTCTGCTCATAGATACCCTTGCACAGCAGATACATTCCCATACTTGCGCGGATAGTGGTGATGTCGTATGTCCCGAGGAGGTGTACAACATCATCAAGGGCATTTATAACATCGTCGCTGGTCATGATTATCTCGGTGTGATCGCTGCCGATGTAGTCCGCCACCTGCTTTGCGTATTTGAGGTCGATAGCGTCGGTGTTCATGCCGATTGCAAAGGTGCGGATCGGCTTGTCGCTCTCACGCTGCGCAATAGAGCAGACAAGTGAGGAGTCCAGACCGCCGGAAAGAAGAAAGCCCACCTTGGCATCAGCGTCAAGCCTCTTTTTAACGCCCTCAACAAGTTTATCGTGTATATTTTGGCATACTGTGTCAATATCATCATGAATAACATCTTCAACAGCTGTAATATCGCAGTAACAGTGGAATTTTCCGTCCTTGTAATAGTGTCCGGGCGGGAACGGCATTATCTTGTCACATATCTTAACAAGGTTCTTGGGCTCGCTTGCAAATACCATAGTGCCGTCCTCGGACTTGCCGTAATAAAGCGGACGTATTCCGATAGGATCGCGGGCAGCAACAAACTGCCGCTCCGTGCTGTCGTATATAACGCAGGCAAACTCCGCGTCAAGCATTGCGAACATATCCGTACCATATTCCCGGTATAAAGGCAGTATTATCTCGCAGTCGCTGTCGCTCCTGAAAACATATCCTGTTTTTATCAGCTCATCACGCATTTTACGGAAGCCGTACAGTTCTCCGTTGCAGACTGCAAAGTCTCCGTCAAGCTCAAAGGGCTGCATTCCCTCGGGAGTAAGTCCCATTATGGAAAGCCTCTGAAAGCCGAGTATACCGTCAGGCACCCTTACTATCCTCTGGTCGTCGGGACCGCGTGACACCGTTGCATTCAGTCCTTCCATAACTTTTCCTGTACCGCCGCTTACGCCGCAGTATGCCATTATCGTACACATTTTCTATTCCTCCAGTTCAGCCTTTAGCCACAAGCCAAAAGCCATCAGCCGTTCAGGCTCGAATTATTGATGTATTTTAACCGTACAGCGCCATTGATGCACGATTATAACCTAAGATCATCGTATAAGATCCTTTGCAAAGCAAATTGCTCCGTCGAGCATATCATAAGGCGGATAATTATCTATCAGGTAATATCCGCGGTTTTTATATAAGCTTACTGCTGCCGTCATTTTTTCTCTTGTTTGCAGGACGGTTCTTTCAAAGCCGCAATGAACGGCTTTTTCTTCTATCAAGTCCATCATTGCACAAGCGATATGCCTTCCGCGGTATTCAGGCTCTACCCAGACGCGCTTTATCTCCGCATCTGTTTCCGAATACCTTTTGAGCCCCGCACAGGCGACAGCCGTACCATTAGCACAAGCTATAAGCACGTATTGTATGCTGTCGGACAGATTGTAAGGAGCAAATCCGCTCCTGTTCCGATTTCCGCCTACAAGATTATCGTAGTATTCCTCTGTTATGAGATAAAACCGCTTAAAATCAGCATTATCTGCGTCTGTCCATTTATATGTGACCTGATCCATGTACGTCACCTGTGAATTTTCTCGTCAAATTTGTTCTTGCAGCCAGCGCCCGAAACGTCAACGGGATAATCCCCAGTAAAACAGCCCTTGCAGCAGCCGAAACGATTATCCACAAGCTCGCCGAGGCAGTCCACTGGCAGATACCCGAGGCTGTCAGCTCCGATATATCTTGCTATCTCCTCAGTGGAATGACACCTGCCTGCGATGAGATTTTCCTCGGAATCTATATCCGTGCCGAAGTAGCAGGAATGCAGAAACGGCGGCGAAGAGATGCGCACATGGACCTCCTTTGCGCCCGCCTCCCGCAGAAGCCGCACAATACGGGCACTGGTAGTGCCGCGGACTATTGAGTCGTCTATCATTATAACGCGCTTGCCCTGAACGCTCTCACGGACAGCGTTTAGCTTTATCTTCACGGCGTTCTCGCGCTGATCCTGCTGCGGCTGTATGAAGCTACGTCCTATGTACTTGTTCTTGATGAAGCCGATACCGTATGGTATACCGCTGGCATTTGCGTAACCTAAAGCCGCATCAAGTCCAGAATCCGGAACTCCGATGACTATATCAGCCTCCACGGGACTGTGCTTTGCAAGAAGCTCCCCCGCTCTCTGACGTGCATGATGTACAGATATTCCTTCGATAACGGAGTCGGGACGGGCAAAGTAGATGTACTCGAAAATGCAGATATGTTTCTTTTCACCGCAGTTTGTAGTTATTGAGCGCAGTCCGTCCTTATCTATGACCACTATCTCCCCCGCTTCCACGTCGCGTATAAACTCGGCTCCCACAGTTTCCAGTGCGCAGGATTCCGAAGCCAAAACGTATGCGCCGTCATGAGTTATGCCTATACACAGCGGACGGAAGCCGTTCGGGTCGCGGAATGCCACCAGCTTAGTCGCCGTCATAAGTATACATGAGTAAGCTCCCATGATAAATGGCATTGCCCGCTCCACAGCCTGTTCGGTGGAGCTGCTTGTCAGGCGCTCACGGACTATGGAATAGGCTATTGCCTCAGTGTCGGAGGTGCCGTGGAATATGGCTCCCGACATCTCAAAGGAACGGCGGAGCTCCGCCGCGTTAACGAGGTTGCCATTGTGTACAAGCGCCATATTACCCTTTATATGCCGGATAACAAGGGGCTGGATATTGTTGTGATTATGACCGCCCGTCGTTGAGTAACGGACGTGTCCCACAGCTATATTTCCGCTGCCAAGCTTGTCAAGCTCCTCACGGGTGAACACCTCGGAGACCAGTCCGTCTGCACGCTTATGGCGGAAAATACCGTCATCACAGACCGTTATGCCGCAGCTCTCCTGCCCTCTGTGCTGAAGAGCGTACAACCCGAAATATACAGAAGCAGCCACATTCGCTGTCCTGTTTTCAAAAATGCCGAAAACTCCGCATTCTTCGTGTATCGTGTCAAACATTTCGCACCTCTACAGATACTGCTCGCTGAGCTTGTCGATTATGGCAAGAGCGGCGATGCTCTTCTTTTTCCGCTTATTCATGGCGTACTGCTCGATGTAGGCGTGAGCCTCGCTCTCGGTCATTCCCTTGTACTCCATAAGCATGAACTTTGCCTTGTCGATAGTCTGTATCTCGCTTATCCTTTCCTCAAGACGGGCGTTTCTGAGATAGAGCTCGGCGGAACGACTCACCGCTATATCCACCGTCCTGACTATCTGATAAAGTACAGTCTTACTGAACGGCTTGCCTATGATAATCACACCAGCTTTTTCGGCGCGTTCACCAAGCTTTTCCACTGCCTCGGCCTTGATAAGCAGTATACAGTTTGCCGATGTGTTTTCAGTGACGTATTCGGCAAATTCGACTCCCGATTCGTCCATAAGCGGCGAGTTTATCATCACCAGCTCGGTCATTATATCGGAGTCGAGAAGCGTTTTTGCCTGATATGCCGATTCGACGATCTTGGGAGTGCATTTGAACGATCCGCGGAGAAAATCAAGAAGAGTTTCAGAGGCATTCTTATTACTTGAAACTACAAGGATCTTTTCCAAAATTAACCTCCGTTACAGCGAGTTGAAATACTTCTGATCCTCAAATGCTTCCTTGTCGTAGGCTGTGCTGTACTCACGCCACTCCTCCCGGCTGTAGGATATGAGGACTTCAAGGATATTGGCAGGGATATATTTTTTCAGGAACTCCGACTTTTCGGCAATGTCAGCCGCAGCTTCAAGTGTCTCCGGCAGGCGCTCAGAACCGCTGTTTTTTTCAGGAAGAGCAGCTCCTGAGGATATGCCCTCAAGTGCAGAATATATCATAAGTCCGAGGACAAGATACGGGTCACATATGCAGTCCGCAGCCCTGAGCTCAACCGAGGTATCGTCACTGTCCGGTGACATACGTATGAGCTGCGCCCCCTCCTCGTCCGACCATATGATGTCGCGGGGAGCCGTAAACTCTCCGAGGCGGGCATAGGAATTTACAGTGGAATTGGTAAACAGGGCGAACTCGCGGATATGCTCCATTACACCTGCGGCAGCACTTTTTACTATATCACCGCATTCGGAGCCGTGCTCCTCTAAAAAGTCGCTGTCAGGGAAAACAGTAAAGCTGATATGCATACCGTTTCCGCAGTCATTTCTCAGGGGCTTCGGCATGAAGCTTGCATGTACACCGTGAGTTTCGGCTACGGATTTTACAGCGGATTTGAAGCTTAGAAAGGTGTCGGCAGCTTTCAGCGCAGAAGAAGAGTTGAAGTCTATCTCATGCTGACCGCAGCCGC
This sequence comes from Ruminococcus sp., assembly GCA_017519415.1. GTDB lineage: Bacteria > Bacillota > Clostridia > Oscillospirales > Ruminococcaceae > Ruminococcus. Next base: position 110,457 of record JAFWSI010000070.1, on the reverse strand, counting down.
ACTCATGACGTGAGGAAACAGGCTGAATGCCCATTTGTTCAAGAGTCAGACATACATCGCGGCGGATATTCTCGCCCTTGTCGTCCGGAGCTGTATCGCAGTAGCCGGCAAAGTCGTGAGGCTCCTTCGTCGGCAGCCCGTTATCACCGAGCCTAAACAGCGTGAACTCACAGGAGGTCCCGAAACGGAAGCAGTAGCCTGCCGCGACTGCCGATTTCATGGCCTTTTTGAGGAAATAACGGCTGTCGCCCTCAAAGGGAGTGCCGTCCTTGTAGCGTATATAGCAGAACATACGGATGACCCTGCCCTGCTGAGGTCTCCACGGCAGAACAGTCATTGTCTGAGCATCGGGGAAGAGAAACAGATCCTTACCGTTCGCAGCTTCAAAGCCATCTATCTTCTTTGCGGCAATACGGACTCCGCGCTCAAATGTGACCGCCAGCTCCGACGAAAGAATGGATATGTTCTTCAGTCTGCCGCGAAGGTCGCAGAACGTCAGTTTGACGAACTTAACGTCATTTTCCTCAATATACTGCAAGATCTCATTTTCTGTATAAACCATTTTATCCTCCGTTATTTCAGATTCGTGTAGCCCATAAGGTATTCGTCCACCTCAGCGGCAGCGTCCCTTCCCTCGCGTATCGCGCGGACTACCAGCGACTGTCCTATGTGCATATCACCTGCGGTGAATACCTTTTCAACGTTTGTCTTATGGATGTTCTGAGCTGTTTTTACATTTGTACGCTGGTCGAGCTCAACTCCGAAGGCCTCGGCAACATAGCTCTGACAGCCGAGGAAGCCCGCAGCGATAAGACAGAGCTCGCAGGGAAGCAGTTCCTCGCTGCCCTCTATTTCCTTCGGTACTTTTCTGCCGCTTGAAGGGTCGGTGACAAATTCAAGCTTTACCGTCTTTACTGCCGACAACGCACCCTTTTCGTCCTTGATGAACTCCTTTACAGTGGTGCAGTAGATTCGCGGATCGTGACCGAATACCGCGATAGCCTCCTCCTGACCGTAATCGGTCTTGCATACCCTCGGCCACTGCGGGAACGGGTTGTTCTCGGCTCTCTCGTCGGGAAGCTTAGGCATCATTTCAAGCTGTGTAACGGACTTGCAGCCGTGACGGACAGAAGTTCCGACGCAATCATTTCCTGTATCACCGCCGCCGATGATAACAACGTTCTTATCCTTTGCGTAGATATATTTGCCATCAGTAAGCTGCGAGTCAAGCAGGCTCTTTGTGGTAGCCCTGAGGAAGTCCACAGCGAAGTAAATGCCCTCCGCATCGCGTCCCTCTGCCTTTATATCACGGGGATTTGACGAACCGCAGGCAAGCACAACAGCATCAAAGCCGCTCATTATCTCCTCAGCGGAGATATTCTCACCTACATTGGAATTTACCGCAAACTCAACGCCCTCAGCTCTCATAAGCTCTGTGCGGCGCTCGATGATATGCTTTTCAAGCTTCATGTTGGGGATTCCGTACATAAGCAGACCGCCTATTCTGTCCGAGCGCTCGAATACGGTAACACTGTGACCGCGCCTGTTCAGCGTATCAGCGGCGGCAAGTCCCGACGGACCCGAGCCGATAACCGCAACGCGCTTGCCGCTTCTGACAGCGGGAGTCTGAGGCTTGATAAGTCCGCTATTGAACCCGTACTCGATTATAGAATTCTCATTCTCCTTAACAGTAACGGGACTGTCGTAAACTCCGCAGATACAAGCTTTTTCGCAGAGTGCGGGACATACCCTCGACGTGAACTCGGGGAAGTTATTGGTCATGAGCAGACGGCTCAGCGCCTGCTCCTTCTGTCCGTGATAGATGAGGTCGTTCCACTCGGGAATGAGATTGTTCAGCGGACAGCCGGACACCATTCCGCAGAGCATTTTTCCGTTCTGACAGAACGGCACTCCGCAGTCCATACAGCGTGAAGCCTGTTCCCTGCGCTTTTCGTCGCTGAGAGGCACATGGAACTCGTTGAAGTCCTTGATACGCTCAAGCGGCTCCTTTGCAGTAGTCTCTGTTCTTGTAAATTCAAGAAATCCTGTTGCTTTTCCCATGGCTCACGCCTCCTTTCTGATAAGCTCAAAGGCTTCAATCTCAGCCTTGTCATGCGGTACTCCTGACAGCTCAAGAGACCTGACTGTTTTCTGTATCTTTGCATAATCATGCGGGATTATCTTCTTGAAGCATGGCAGATAGCGCTCAAATTCGGCAAGTATAGCCTTTGCCTTTTCGGAGCCTGTAGCCTCTGCGTGCTCGGTTATCATTGATTTAAGCTCTGCGATATCGACTTCGTTTTCAACCGACTCAAGGGATACCAGAGCCTTGTTGAGACGGGTATAGAGGTCGTGGTTCTCGTCAAGAACATATGCGATTCCGCCCGACATACCTGCGGCGAAGTTCTTGCCTGTGCCGCCGAGGATAACAGCACGTCCGCCTGTCATGTACTCGCAGCCGTGGTCTCCCACGCCCTCACAGACAGCGATTGCTCCCGAATTCCTTACGCAGAAGCGCTCGCCTGCAATACCGCTGATGAACGCCTTGCCCGAGGTCGCACCGTAGAGTGCAACATTTCCGACGATGATATTCTCGTCAGCCTTGAATGCTGAGTTTTTCGGAGGTGAAAGCACAAGCTTTCCGCCTGAAAGTCCCTTGCCGAAGTAGTCGTTGCTGTCGCCGCAGAGCTCCAGTGTAAGTCCCTTAGGAATGAATGCGCCGAAGGACTGTCCGCCGCTGCCTGTACATTTTACTGTGAATGTGTCGTCAGCAAGAACGTTTTCGCCGTGGATACGGGTTATCTCAGCACCTGTAAGTGTTCCTACAGAGCGGTCTGTATTCACAACGTCAATGGAAATGCTCTTGGAAGTGCCGTTTTTAAGTGCAGCTCCCAGCTTCTTTATTATAACACGTCTGTCTATGGTGCTGTCAAGCTCAAAATCAAAAATATCTGCAGGATCGAAGTGAGTTTTTTCGGTTGTCTGATTATTTGCAAGGATATTTGCAAAATCTATGTTGTTTTCAGCTGCGCTTGCCTTTGTTTTCAGAAGGTCTGTACGTCCCACAAGCTCGTCAACTGTGCGTATTCCAAGCTTTGCCATGTACTCGCGGAGTTCCTGTGCGATAAAGTGCATGAAGTTCACGATGTACTCGGGCTTGCCGCGGAAACGCTTGCGGAGCTCGGGGTTCTGAGTTGCTATGCCCATCGGACAGGTATCAAGGTTGCAGACTCTCATCATTACGCAGCCTATTGTTACCAGCGGAGCTGTTGCGAAGCCGAATTCCTCAGCGCCGAGAAGTGCTGCTACAAGAACGTCCCGTCCTGTCATAAGCTTACCGTCAGTCTCTATGCGGACTCTTGAACGGAGACCGTTGAGCATAAGGGTCTGATGTGCCTCTGCAAGTCCCAGCTCCCATGGGAGTCCTGCGTTGTAGATAGAGCTCTTTGGAGCTGCTCCTGTACCGCCGTCATAGCCGGAAATGAGGATTACCTGTGCGCCAGCCTTTGCAACGCCTGCCGCAACTGTTCCGACGCCTGCTTCCGAAACAAGCTTTACTGAGATACGAGCCTTGTCATTGGCATTTTTCAGGTCGTAGATGAGCTGTGCAAGATCCTCGATAGAGTATATATCGTGGTGAGGCGGAGGTGAGATAAGTCCCACACCTGCTGTGGAGTGACGGGTCTTTGCTATCCAAGGATATACCTTGCCTGACGGCAGATGTCCGCCCTCGCCGGGCTTTGCGCCCTGTGCCATTTTTATCTGTATCTCCTGTGCGGAAACGAGGTATTCGCTTGTTACACCGAAACGTCCCGAAGCTACCTGCTTGATAGCTGAGCAGCGGTCGGATTTCAGTCTCTCCGGACTTTCACCGCCCTCACCGCTGTTGGACTTGCCGCCGATGCTGTTCATAGCCATAGCCATGCACTCGTGAGCTTCCTGCGAGATCGAACCGTAGGACATAGCGCCTGTCTTGAAGCGCTTGCAGATACTCTCAACGGACTCTACCTCGTCAATGGAGATACCGCCGTCCTCGGGATAGTTGAAGTCAAGGAGACTTCTGAGGGTGAGCTCGTTGTCCTCACGTGTGATAGCTGCGGTGTATGCCCTGAATGTATCGTAATTCCCCGTCCATGCAGCCTGCTGGAGCAGATGTATGGTCTCGGGAGTGTAAAGGTGATCGGACTTGCCGCTGCGGAGCTTGTGACTGCCTGCGCTGCCGATATTTGCATTCACAGTAAGTCCGAGCGGATCGAATGCTGCTGTATGGAGCTTCTCTGTGCGCTTGCTTATATCGCTGAGACCTATGCCGCCGATTCGGCTGACTGTTCCTGCAAAATAGTCGTCGATAAGCTCCTTTGAAATGCCGACTGCTTCAAAGAGCTTGCTGCCCTGATAGGACTGGATAGTGGAGATACCCATTTTTGAAGCTATCTTGACGATACCGTGGAGAACAGCGCTGTTATAGTCGTCCTCAGCTGCATAGAAGTCCTTGTCAAGTGTACCGTCCTCAATGAGAGAGCGGATAGTCTCGTGTGCAAGGTAAGGATTGACCGCGCAGGCACCGTAGCCGAGAAGTGCTGCAAAATGATGTACCTCGCGTGGCTCTGCGGATTCAAGTATCATTGCAACTGCTGTGCGCTTTTTAGTGGAAACAAGGTGCTGCTGGAGTGCCGCAACTGCAAGGAGGGACGGTATCGGACAATGGAACTCGTCAACGCCGCGGTCTGAGAGTATGAGTATCGAAGCTCCGTCGCGGTAAGCCTTGTCAGCCTCGATAAACAGGCGCTCTACAGCCTTTTCCAGTGATGTTCCTATATAATATGTGATAGGAATAACTGCACTTTTCAGACCGTCTCTGTTCAGAGCCTTTATCTTGAGCATATCGGTCTCTGTAAGGATAGGATTCTCTATCTTGAGAACATGGCAGTTCTCGGGGCGCTCTTCAAGGATATTGCCGTCCTTGCCGATGTAAACGCTTGTATCTGTTACAACTTCCTCACGGATAGCGTCAAATGGAGGGTTCGTTACCTGCGCAAAGAGCTGGCGGAAGTAGTTGAACAGCGGAGGCGACTGCTTGTCAAGAGGCGGGAGAGGAATATCGCTGCCCATAGAAGCAATAGGCTCACCGCCTTTTTCAGCCATCGGAAGTATGCTTGTGCGTATATCCTCGTAGGAGTAGCCGAATGCCTTCTGGAGCTTTGCAAGCTCCTCTGCCGAGTAGGTCTCAACGCCCTTGTTCGGGATATGGAGATCGTGGAGACGGACAAGATTTGCGTCAAGCCACTCGCCGTAGGGCTGGCGTGAAGCGTAAGTGCTCTTTATCTCATCGTCCTCGATGATCCGTCCCTGCTTTGTGTCAGCAAGGAGCATCTTACCCGGACGGAGTCTGTCCTTTTTGATTATCTTTTCGGGAGCTATATCAATACAACCTGTCTCCGAGGAAAGAATGAGGAAGCCGTCGCTTGTTACGCAGTATCTCGACGGACGGAGACCGTTTCTGTCGAGAACGGCTCCCATTACCTCGCCGTCGGAAAAGAGAATAGAAGCAGGACCGTCCCATGGCTCCATCATTGTGGCGTAGTACTGATACAGATCATACTTTGACTTGGAAATGGTCTTGTCGTTCTTCCAGGGCTCGGGAATAGTTATCATGACTGCAAGAGGAAGAGGCATACCAGACATTACCATGAATTCGAGAGCGTTGTCCAGTCTTGCCGAGTCCGAACCGTTTACATTTATAGCAGGGAGTATCTTGTACATATCGCTTTTCAGCGCCTCACAAGCCATGCTCTCTTCACGGGCAAGCATTTTATCGGCATTGCCTGTGATTGTATTTATCTCGCCGTTGTGGACGATAAAGCGATTGGGGTGAGACTTCTGCCAGCTTGGATTTGTATTTGTTGAAAAACGGGAATGTACCGTAGCAATAGCAGACTTGAAGTCCTCGCTCTGCAGATCTGTGTAGAACTTTCTCAGCTCGTCCACGAGGAACATACCCTTGTATACAATAGTACGTGAAGAAAGTGAGCAGACGTAGGTATTCTCATTGGAGTGTTCAAACTCACGTCTTGCTATAAAGAGCTTTCTGTCGAAGTCAAGTCCCTTCGGACATTCCTCGGGGCGTTTTACAAAAGCCTGCATAATATGGGGCATGCTGCTGAGAGCCTTGTGACCAAGTATACCGGCAGATACCGGAACCTCTCTCCAGCAGATGAATTCCATGCCGTTCTTCTTTATAATGAGTTCAAAGAGCTTCATTGCCTGACCGCGCTTCATCTCGTTCTGAGGGAAGAAGAACATTCCCACACCGAAATCGCCTTCTCCGCCTATATCGTGGCCGAGCCTATCCGCTTCATTTATAAAGAAGCTGTAGGGCATCTGCACAAGTATTCCCACACCGTCGCCTGTCTTGCCCTCAGCATCCTTACCGGCACGGTGCTCAAGCTTTTCAACGATAGTAAGAGCGTTGTCCACTACATATCTGGACTGCTCGCCCTTGATATTCACTACAGCGCCAATGCCGCAGTTGTCATGTTCAAATCTGGGATTGTAAAGTCCCTGCTGCTCGTATGGAGCTTCAACTCTAAAGTTATCCATATCATTCACTTGCCTTTCCAAGCTCTGAGCGTCATTGATCGGAGCTTAAATAAAAAAGACGTTCAAACAGACAAATAGCCTGCTCAAACGTCATTGTTCTTGTCTACTATCTTAGCACTTTAAACCAGTGTTGTCAAGAGCATTTTTCAAAAAATACGCATATTCAGGCAAATTTTATCACTTTTGTAAAAATGCAAGCACTTTTTGCGTTTAAAGCGTCAAAAATATATTGATTTCTAACAAAGTTCAAAAAAGCTATTGACAAATGCTCCGTGAAAGGCTATAATGGCATTGTAAACAGCAAGGGAGCTGCGGATAAGTAATCCGTAGCTCTCTTTTTTGGTTTATAGCGCTAATTCCATACACAAAGGGGTGTATGATGTACTGAACTATCAGTGCCTCGTACACCCTTTTGATTTTTATGCTGTAATTATTCAAGGAGGTATTTCTATGGACTCTCAGACAATTTTACAACAGGCCATGGACGGGACAAACGGCTTAGTCTTTGGCGTATGGTTCCTTATCGGCGCTGCTCTCGTATTCTTTATGCAGGCAGGATTTGCAATGGTGGAGACAGGCTTCACACGTGCAAAGAATGCAGGCAATATCATTATGAAGAATTTAATGGACTTCTGTATCGGTACAGTAGTTTTCATTCTTATAGGCTTCGGACTTCTCTTTGGTGAAGATTTAGTCGGAATAATCGGACAGCCCGGTTTTGACATTTTCACTTCCTACGGCTCATTCGACTGGTCCAACTTCGTATTCAACCTTGTATTTTGCGCAACAACAGCAACTATCGTTTCTGGTGCAATGGCTGAACGTACTAAATTCTTATCCTACTGTGTATACTCAGCTATAATCAGCGCTATCGTATATCCTATCGAAGCTCACTGGGGCTGGGGCGGCGGCTGGCTCAGCCAGTGGGGATTCCACGATTTCGCAGGTTCAGCACATATCCATATGGTCGGCGGTATCGCAGCTCTCGTAGGTGCAGCTATCCTCGGACCGAGAATCGGTAAGTTCCACAAGACTAAGGACGGCGAGATCAAGGTAAACGCTATCCCCGGTCATAACCTTACAATAGGTGCTCTCGGATGTTTCATCCTCTGGTTCGGCTGGTACGGCTTCAACGGCGCAGCTTGTACTTCTATCGACCAGCTTGGCTCTGTATTCCTTACAACAACAGTGGCTCCTGCAATCGCAACAGTTACCTGTATGATATTTACATGGATCAAATACGGCAAGCCCGATGTTTCAATGTGTCTCAACGCTTCACTGGCAGGACTTGTTGGTATCACAGCTCCATGTGATGTAACAGATTGCTTTGGCGCTACAGTAGTTGGTATCGTTTCAGGACTTCTCGTATGCTTCGGCGTATGGTTCCTCGATTACAAGCTCCACATCGACGATCCTGTCGGTGCAGTTGCAGTTCACATGATGAACGGTATCTGGGGTACTATCGCAGTTGGACTCCTTGCAAATCCTGAAGTTCCGGGTTATTCACTGGTTGACCAGAACGGCGACCAGCTTGCAGGTCTCTTCTACGGCGGCGGCTTCGGACTCCTGGGCAGACAGCTCACAGGCTTCGCAGCTATCGCAGTATTCACAGCTATCTCAATGACGTTGGTATTCACACTGATCAAAAAGACCATCGGTCTCCGTGCATCAGAGCAGGAGGAGATACTTGGTCTCGATGTTACAGAACACGGACTTATTTCCTCTTATGCAGACTTCGCTCCCGCACTTACAGATATCGGCATGAAGGGCTACACAAAGGACGACGCAAAGAGCGTAAAGAAGGTCGGTACTCCCGGAACACCTGCTGTTCCTGTTGACAAGGCAGTTGAAGTTGAGAACTACTCGGTTCCTTCACCTGACGGTGCAACAAAGCTCACAAATATAGTTGTAATATTCAAGCAGCAGAAGCTCCAGCAGTTCATTGAAGCTATGGAGGCTATCGACGTAAAGGGTATCACAGTTACAAACGTCCTCGGCTGCGGAATGCAGAACGGACAGCTCAACTACTATCGTGGTACTACAGTAGAAATGAATCTGCTGCCTAAGGTAAAAGCAGAAATTGCAGTATGTGCAGTACCTGTGGACAAGGTAGTTGCAGCAGCTAAGGCCGCTCTTTACACAGGCAATTACGGTGACGGCAAGATGTTCATCTACGACATCAGGAACGTTATCAAGATCAGAACAGGTGAAGAGGGCTACAATGCACTTCACGACTCTGCGGAGTGGGAAAAAGCATAAGCTGACAAAGGCGTCTGCGGATCAAAAATATATATCTATTAATCTCCAAACCTCCGCAGACTGCCTTTATCATAAATGTATTTCAAGGAGCATATGCAAATGTCAAAGTTCATTTTTGTTACAGGAGGCGTCGTTTCGGGACTCGGCAAGGGTATCACAGCAGCTTCTCTTGGACGGCTTCTCAAGCAGCGTGGCTATAAGGTCACCATACAGAAGTTCGATCCATACATCAATGTTGATCCGGGAACTATGTCACCCTTCCAGCACGGTGAGGTCTTCGTTACAGACGACGGCGCCGAGACCGACCTTGACCTCGGTCACTATGAGCGTTTCGTGGACGAAAATCTGTCGGTACACTCCAATGTCACCACAGGCAAGATCTACTGGAACGTCATCACCAAGGAGCGCCGCGGCGACTATCTCGGCGGAACTGTTCAGGTAATCCCCCACATCACCAACGAGATAAAGGACAGAGTCTACAGCGCGGCTAACGAAGCCAATGCAGACGTTGTCATCACAGAGATCGGCGGCACAGTCGGCGACATTGAATCAACACCGTTTCTTGAGGCAATAAGACAGGTGGGAACAGAGCAGGGACGCGAGAATGTCTGCTACATACACGTTACACTTGTTCCCTATATCGCAGGCTCTGAGGAGCTTAAATCCAAACCCACCCAGCATTCCACAAAGGAGCTCCTTTCAATAGGCATCCAGCCTGATATAATCGTCTGCCGCACAGAAAAGCGCATACCCGACGATATGGCTGAGAAAATAGCTCTCTTCTGCAATATCCGCAAGGAGGACGTTATCCAGAATCTTACAGCTCCGTCGCTGTATGAGGTTCCGCTGTGGCTTGAAGATGAAGGGCTTGCTCATTCGGTATGCCGTCATCTCGGTCTCAAAGACAATGCTCCTGATCTGACAGAGTGGACAGAAATGGTCCGCAGGGCTGAAAGCGCTCACAAAAATGTAACTATCGGACTTGTCGGAAAGTATGTAGAGCTCCACGATGCTTATCTTTCTGTCGCAGAAGCGCTCCGTCACGGCGGTATAGTTAACGACGCTGCTGTGGAGATAAAATGGATAGACTCAGAAGAGGTAACGGCTGATAATGCTGCGGATATATTTGCTGATTGCAGCGGTCTGATCGTTCCCGGCGGCTTCGGTCACAGAGGCGTCGAGGGCATGATAGAGACGATCAGATATGCCCGTGAAAAAAAAGTACCATTCTTCGGTATCTGCCTCGGTATGCAGATGTCGGTCATCGAATATGCGCGTAACGTGTGCAATCTGAGCGGTGCAAATTCCGCAGAGTTCGGCGATACACCCTATCCCGTCATCGACATTATGGACGAGCAGAGAAACATCGATCAGAAGGGCGGCACAATGCGTCTCGGACTTTATCCGTGCAAGCTGTCAGAGAGTTCAAAATGCCGCGGGATCTACGATGAGGAGCTTATCTACGAACGTCATCGTCACCGCTACGAGTTCAACAACGCATACCGCAAGGTACTCACTTCAAACGGACTCCACATCGCAGGTCTTTCACCGGACGAAAAGCTTGTGGAGATAGTAGAGCTTCCCGACCACCCATGGTTCGTGGGAGTACAGTTCCACCCGGAATTCAAATCAAGACCCAATAAGCCGCATAAGCTTTTTGCGGATTTTATAAGAGCTTCGCTCGAAAACAACTAAGGAGGATTTTATTATGGAAAAGATAACCGATTATTTTGGCTCAATGGTATTCGACGACAGAATCATGAAAGCTACACTTTCAGAAAAGGTGTACAAGTCACTGAAAAGAACTATAGACAAGGGTACTCCCCTTGATATTTCAGTTGCTAATGCAGTTGCTGCTGCAATGAAGGAATGGGCAGTTGAAAAAGGTGCAACCCATTACACACATTGGTTCCAGCCAATGACAGGCGTTACAGCCGAGAAGCACGACAGCTTCATCTCCCCTGCTCCCGACGGCAGAGTTATCATGGAATTCTCAGGCAAGGAGCTCGTAAAGGGTGAGCCTGATGCTTCATCATTCCCCTCGGGCGGACTCCGTGCAACATTCGAGGCAAGAGGCTACACGGCCTGGGATCCTACTTCGTACGCTTTCATCAAGGACGGTACACTGTACATTCCTACAGCATTCTGCTCCTACACCGGCGAAGCGCTTGATAAGAAAGTACCTCTCCTGCGTTCAATGGAAGCACTCAACAAACAGGCTCTGCGTATCTTAAAGCTCTTCGGAAACACAAGCGTAAAGAGCGTAAAGACTTCCGTTGGTCCAGAGCAGGAATACTTTCTCGTTGACCGTGATATGTGGAAGAAGAGAAAAGATCTTATCATGACAGGCCGTACCCTGTTCGGTGCTATGCCTCCTAAGGGACAGGAAATGGACGATCACTACTTCGGCTCTATCAAGCCGAGAGTTGCCGAGTACATGGCTGACCTTGACAAGGAGCTGTGGAAGCTGGGTATCCTCGCAAAGACAAAGCACAACGAAGTTGCTCCCGCACAGCACGAGCTTGCTCCTATTTATGATACAACAAATATCGCTGCCGATCACAACCAGCTCACAATGGAAGTAATGCAGAAGGTAGCTCTCCGCCATAACCTGGTTTGTCTGCTTCACGAAAAGCCCTTCGCAGGCGTAAACGGCTCCGGTAAGCACAACAACTGGTCCATCTCCACAGACCAGGGCGAGAACCTCCTCTCACCCGGTGAGACACCTGCCGAAAACGCACAGTTCCTGCTGTTCCTTGCAGCTGTTATCAAGGCTGTTGACGATTATCAGGACTTACTGAGACTTTCGGTTGCAACTGCAGGCAACGACCACAGACTTGGCGCTAACGAAGCTCCTCCCGCTGTTATCTCCATATTCCTCGGCGACGAACTCACAGCAGTTCTGGACGCTATCGAGGCTGATAAGCCCTACGGCGGCACTAAGAAAGAAAAAATGCAGCTTGGCGTTGATGTTCTGCCTAAGTTCAGCAAGGATTCCACTGACCGTAACAGAACTTCCCCGTTTGCATTTACAGGTAATAAGTTTGAGTTCCGTATGCTTGGTTCTTCCAACAGTATTTCATGCGCTAACATTCACCTCAACGCTGCTGTTGCGGAGGAGCTGAAGCAGTTTGCCGACAAGCTCGAAAAGTCCAAGGACTTCAACAAGGCTCTCCACGACCTTATCAAGAAGACTATAAAGGATCACAAGCGTATCATCTTCAACGGCAACGGCTACGATGACAAGTGGATCGCCGAGGCAGAGAAGCGCGGCCTGATGAATCTGAAGACTACCGCAGATGCTATGCCCCACATCTGTGACAAGAAGAACGTGGCTATGCTCACATCTCACGGTATCTTCACCGAGGCCGAGATATACTCCCGCCGCGATATAATGCTTGAAAACTACGTCAAGACCGTCAACATAGAGGCGGTGACAATGATCGATATGGCCCGCAAGGAGATAATCCCTGCTGTTGCAAAATTTGCGGCTGATACAGCAAGCGCAGTTTCCGTGAAAAAGAGCGTTTCCAAGGCAGCCTGCAAGTACGAGACCAAGCTCGTCACCGAACTGTCAGAGCTTATCGATGAAATGGACTCTGCAACAACAAAGCTTGAAGCGGCTGCTGCAAAGTTCAAGGGTATAACAGAGATAATCAAGGCTTCAGAGTTCGTTCGTGATACTATGCTCCCTGCTATGGAGAAGCTCCGCAGCGCAGCTGACAAGGCTGAAACCATAACAGCCGAGGATTACTACCCATTCCCCACCTATGACAAGCTTCTTTTCGGAGTTTGATCCGAAAAACAGATCGGTATAAATCACAAAAGAGCCGCAGATCAATTATCTGCGGCTCTTTTATATGGATTATGGAGTTGTAGGTATCAGTATTGAAGTCTGCCGGTTGTATAGCCGTCAAGAACTCTGAGCATATCCTCTGCAACGGCCTTTGCGCCGTCAAGATCATGCTCCAGATAATTTCCGCACTCCTTGCGCTCAGAGCCCGGTATCTTACCGCTGAAGCCGGCAACGTACCTGAAACTGTCCTGTACGAGCCTTATGGCATTTTCACCGGAAACACCGTCCCTAAGGATAAGATAGAACCCTGTGCGGCAGCCCATGGGCCCGACATATATGACGCTGTCGGAGTATTCGCTGTTGCGTGCATAGGTAGCAAACAGGTGCTCGAAGGTGTGGAGTGCTCCGTTGCCTAGGTAATCTCCGCCGTTTGGCTTCTTCATTCGTATATCATAGGTCACGGCATCGCCGTCGATACGGGATATGTACATTCCCTTCTCAAGCTTGTCGTGATCGACTGTAAAGCTGGCTATCGTTTTCAAATTATCACTCCTTTGGCATTTTCTTCCTTATATCGTTAAGACGTTCAAGGGCATTTTCAAGGGTCTCGTTCTTCTTGGCAAAATGAAGCCTTATGTAACGGTTCTCGGGCTCCTTGAAGAAGCTTGAACCCGGAACTGCACCTACTCCCACATACTCCGCAAGCTTTTCGCAGAATACAAGGTCGCTATTGTATCCGAACTCCGAAATATCAAGAAGAATGTAGTAAGCTCCCTCGGGAACTGTATGCTGTATGCCGATACCGTCCAGTCCTTTGAGGAAGATGTCTCTCTTTTCGGTGTACTTGTCCTGAAGCCATTTATAGTAGTCATCGCCGAAGCGAAGTCCCGTAACAGCTGCCTCCTGCAACGGCGCGGCAGCTCCCACAGTGAGGAAGTCGTGTACCTTTTTTACAGTATCAATAATATTCGGCGGAGCTATAACATAGCCCAGTCTCCAGCCTGTTATTGAGTATGTCTTTGAAAGTGATGAGCAGGAGATAGTTCTCTCCCACATATCCGGAAGGCTTGCAAAATATATGTGCTTATGCGGAGCATAGACGATATGCTCATACACCTCGTCGGTGATTACGAAGGTATCGTACTTCTTGGCAAGGTCTGCTATTATCTGCAATTCTTCAAAGGTGAACACCTTTCCGCAGGGATTTGAGGGATTGCAGAGTATCAGAGCCTTCGGATGCTGCCTGAAAGCAGCTTCAAGCACATCCGGGTCAAAGCTGAATGCAGGCGGGATAAGCGGAACGTAAATAGGCTCAGCTCCCGAAAGAATGGTGTCAGCACCGTAGTTCTCATAAAACGGCGAGAAAACGATGACCTTGTCCCCGAGATTGGTAACGGACATCATTGCCGCCATCATAGCCTCGGTACTTCCGCAGGTGACTACTATTTCACCGTTGGGGTCTATCTGACGTCCCATAAGGCGGGACTGCTTCTCGGCAAGAGCCTCGCGGAAATTCTGAGCTCCCCATGTTATGGAGTACTGGTGGAAGTCCTCACGAGTGACCTCCGCAAGGCGGTCAAGTATCTCCTTAGGGGGCTCGAAGTCGGGAAAGCCCTGCGATAAATTGACAGCGCCGTATTTATTTGAGATTCTCGTCATACGTCTGATGACGGAATCGGTAAAGCTTGCTGTGCGGTTTGAAAGTTCTGGCATATTTTTCCTCCTGAATCATATAAAATGTAGGGGCTGGCGTCCTCGACAGCCCACATAAACTTATCAATGGGACGTCGGGGACGCCGTCCCCTACAATCATCTCTTATATTATAACATCATCAAATGTTGTAGTCAATATTTCTCTCGTCGATAACACGTCTTGACTTGTGCTCGGAACGTGTATTCAGTCCGCCGTCGGGATGAACTATCACCTTTGAAGGCTTGACTCCGATACGAGCCTTGAGTGCTGCGCTTACCTCCGCTGCAACTGTCTCGTCGTCCTTGGCAACGCCTGTTGCCTTCTCCACCTCAACTGCATACTTGCTTGTGAAGTCCTTCTCAAAAATACGTATAAGGTACTCACCTGTCAGGTCGCTCTGCTCCCTGATAACAGCCTCAATATCACTGGGGAATACGTTAACGGCTGAAACGATGAACATATCGTCCTTTCTGCCGAGGATACTGATCCTGCCGTGAGTACGTCCGCAGCGGCATTTTGTAGTGTCGATACGTCCGATGTCGCCTGTCTTGAAGCGGATAAGGGGACGTGCATGCTTGCGGAGAGTTGTAAATACAAGCTCGCCTGTCTGTCCGGGTTCAAGTATCTCCCCTGTGTGTATATCAACTGTTTCGACAAGGATATGGTTTTCGGCGATGTGGAGTCCGTCGTGGTATTCGCACTGTGCGGCGCAGGCGCCGAAAATGTCTGACAGTCCGTAGAAGTCGAACACCTCAGCTCCCCAGATGTCCTCGATAGCCTTTCTTGTAGCATCGATTGAGCCGCCAAGCTCGCCTGCAACGATTATCTTCTTGATGTTGAAGTCCTTTTTGGGATCGTAGCCTGCCTTGAGCGCCTTTTCACCCAGCTGCCATGCATATGAGGGCGAAGTCCAGATGACTGTGGGCTTATATGTTTTAAGTATGAAGAGAAGTCTCTCGCTGGGAAGAGTACCGCCCCAGATACATAATGCACCGAGGTTCTGTGCGCCGATTACATCGGGTCCGCCAACGTAGAGTGAGAAGTTGAGGGCATGCACATAACGGTCATTCGGTCTCATTCCTACCTGCCAGAACCAACGGCTCTCTGTCTCCTGGAACTCATCAAAGTCCTTCTTTGTAAAGGGGCTCATTGTAGGCACTCCTGTGGAGCCCGACGATGTGGAGATGAATACCACGTCCTCCTCTGGAACTGCTGCAAGCTCACCAAGGAAGGAACCGACGCCCTGGGTATCGCGCTGTGTTTTCTTGTTGATGAACGGGAACTTCTGAATGTCCTTCAGAGTCTTTATATCCTCGGGCTTAACGCCTGCCTCGTCGAAGGAACGCTTGTAATACGGTGCATTATCGTAAGCAAATTTTACGATCTCTTTAAGGTCTTCAAGCTGTCTCTTTTCAAGTTCCTCACGGGGGAGAGTTTCAAGCTCCTCGTCCCAGAATTTACTGTTTACATCTCTGCTCATAATATTTATCCTCCATAATCATATTTTGCATATCTGTTTGGTATGTTTATATTATACAGCCAATCTCTGTATTTGTCCAATACCATGATTTTATGATAGGTTATAAGCCGCGCTTATAACTGAAAATTCCTGTCAATATAGTCCCACTTCTTATCGCGGGAAACCTCTATCACCTGTATATCCTCGTCTGTGAGATGTCTGAAGCGTCCCTGCTTTTTAAGGTATGCTTCAACGCTTGTGAACTCCTTCGGCTTGTGATTGAGCCTGAATTCACCGTTTTCATACTCAGCAAGATACCACAGTCCGCAGTCAACGACCTCCTTGGCTATGTCAACGGTCTCGTCGGGAGCAACTCCCCAGCCGGTGGGACATGGGGCTATAACGTGGATATACTTTGTTCCCTGTATCTTTGAAGCCTTCTGCACCTTCTGTATGAAGTCGTAGAGATACCCCACACTTGCAGTTGCTGCATAGGGTATATCATGTGCTGCTGCTATTTCAAACATATTCTTTTTGGGACGGATATTTCCGTGTATATTCGCTCCCGCGGGAGTAGTCGTGGTCTTTGCACCGAAAGGCGTGAGACCGCTTTTCTGAATGCCCGTATTCATGTAGGCTTCGTTGTCGTAGCAGATATAGATGATATTGTCATTGCGGTCGATCGCTCCCGAAAGAGCCTGTATTCCTATATCTGCCGTGCCGCCGTCGCCGGCAAAGCCTACTGCGGTGAAGTCCCTTATTCCCCTTGCGCGGAGACCTGCCTCAACGCCTGTGAGCATGGAAGCCGTGCCTGCAAATGTGGAGATAATCGAGTTGTTGGAGAAGCAGAGCTGCGGAAAGTTAAATCCTACTGCCGACATACAGCCCGCCGGAAGCACAGATACCGCATTCTGCCCGAGAACTTTCAGAGCCGCTCTTACTGCAAGACTGCCGCCGCAGCCTGCACAGGCCTTGTGTCCGTAGAAAAACTCCTCGCGTGATATGCTGTCTGCAACCTTATTTGCCATTGCTCCCGCCTCCTATTCCTATAAAACTGACACTTTCCGTGCCATTTGCGATGTCATTGTATATCTTTTCAATGTCAGAAGCGGAGATATTGCGTCCGCCAAGTCCTCCAATGAAGTTATAGCCCTTTACGTCCGCTCCTGCCTTTTTCAGGGCGGAATTGACATTGGTGAAGACTGTGCCCTCGTTGCCGAAGCTGATGTCCTTTTCAAGGACTGCATATGCCTTAGCATTGCGCAGTACCTCAGCTATTTCAGCATTCGGGAAAGGTCTCATGTAGCGAATGCGTACAACGCCTGCCTTTACGCCTTTTTCGCGGAGCTTATCAGCAGTTTCGCGGCATAGTCCTGCTATACTGCCCAGAGTAACGATAATGTAATCGGCATCATCGGTGCGGTAGTTTTCGGTAAGCCCTGTATATTTCCTGCCGAATATCCCGGCAAAAGCCTTTTCGGTCTCGGTTATGACCTGACGTGCCGCAAGTACGCCCTCATGCTCCTTGTACTTGAAGATGTAGTTGGTATCCGGACCCGCGGAGAACGCCATATTCTTCGGAGACTCAAAGTCTATGCGGTTGTCGGTCTCATAGGGCGGCAGGAACCTGTCTGCCTGCTCACGGTCGGGGATATCCACTGTTTCATATGTATGAGTTAGCACAAAGCCGTCCAGATTAGCCATATAGGGCGTGGAAACACGCTTATCCTCTGCTATCCTGTAGCTCATGAGCGCAAGGTCGAGAGCCTCCTGAGCGTTCTCGGCATACGCCTGTATCCAGCCGCTGTCAAGCTGTGAAAGGCTGTCACGCTGGTCGCCGTAGATATTCCACGGGAGTGCTGTGGAGCGGTCAGCGTTCATCATAACTATGGGGAAACGTCCGCCCGACGCATAATAGAGACATTCCGCCATGTAGAGAAGTCCCTGCGAAGAAGTAGCCGTAAAGGCTCTCGCTCCTGCGGCGCTTGCTCCGATAGCGCATGACATGGCCGAATGCTCGGACTCAACGTGTACGTATTCAGCCTTGAGACTGCCGTCCTCCACCATTTCCGAAAGACGCTCAACAACTATGGTCTGTGGAGTTATAGGATAAGCCGAAATGACCTGGGGACGTGCAAGGCGTATGCCCTCGGCAAAGGCTTCGTTGCCTGATAAAAACTTTTTGCTCATTTGCGCTCCGCCTCCATTTCTATTGCGCCTATCCTGCATATTTTCGCACATATGCCGCAGCCCTTGCAGAAGTCGTAATCAATTACTGCTTTTCCGTCATTTACAGAGATAACTCCGTCGGGACAGTAGAGATAGCACTGCTCGCAGCCCACACATTTTACGCTGTTTATAACAGGTCTTATGCTTCGCCAGCCGCTGTTGACTGTGGTGAGGTAGCCTGCTTCAAAGGATGTATTTTCGGGAACTTCATCAAATGTGAAGCTCTTTTTTTCTCTGATATAAGGTTTCACTTTGCCACCTCCTGCACTGCTCTGAGAAGGGCGTTTATGTTCCTCTCCTGTATTTTCTGCGGCATATATCCCTTTATAGCCTCCACCGCGTTTTCAGCGGTGACAATTCCCGAAAGTCCTGTCAGAAGTCCCAGCATTACAGAATTGACAGTGGGAAGCCTGAATTCAGAAGCTGTTCTCTCAGCGTCAAATGTGAGAGCTCCGTCAATATCCTTTTTGGAGTTTACGATCATAATGCCGTCCTCTTTCAGGAGTTCACGAAGCTGAGGGCTGTACAATGTATCGTCAAGGATAACGATATAATCCGCCTTTTCGGTCTGGCTCCTGTCCGCAACAGGTCTTGTATCGAGCTTGGTGAATGCTCTTACGGGAGCTCCGCGGCGCTCGGGTCCGAAGGACGGGAATGCAAGGGCATACCTGCCGTCATCGTTTATCGTATAGGCCGCTCCGAGGAGCTTAGCGGCGGTAAATGCACCCTGTCCGCCCCGTCCGAGCCAGATTATCTCCTTTATTTTGCTGAAACCTGCCATAAAAGTTCTCCTATCATTTTAGTATGTTTTAATTATACACCCGTCCGCATTTTCTGTCCAATACAGGACGCCTATGCGGAGCAATAGGATTAGTCTATATCTTTTCAGCCTTTAGCTGATATTAAGGTATGTCTTTATCTCGTCAATGTATATCTCAGCCATTTCGCTGAGTATCACGTTTTTCAGCGTGATGTAGCCTATCTCCATTATCTCGTCGGAGTTGTCCTCAAAGGGAACGGCGATATAATCGCTGCCGTTGAGCTCCTCGCAGATGATTCCGGAGCACAGTGTATAACCGTTCAGACCTATCATAAGGTTCAGCATTGTGGCACGGTCGTTTGCCTTTATAGTACGCTGATAGTCGGCTGTACTGAGCAGCTCCTCGGCAAGATAGAAGGTACTGTTGTCGCCCTGCTCAAAGGAAAGGCAGGGATAATCCGCAAGCTGCTCAAAGGTTATCTTCTTTTCCTTTGCAAGGGGGTGTCCTTTCCACAGGTAAACGAAAGGACTGCACTTTGTCAGTGTATGGAACTCCAGACCGTTTGAGTGCAGCAGCTTGGTTATGGACTTGCGGTTGAAGTCGTTGAGGTAGATAATGCCTATCTCGCTCCTCATAGTCGCAACGTCGCTTATGACCTCGGCAGTCTTTGTCTCACGGACTGCAAATTCGTATTCCGCGGTGTCGAACTCCTTGACCATTTCCACGAAAGCCTTTACCGCAAAGGAGTAATGCTGAGTGGACACGCCGAACTTCTTTTTCACATTACCCCTGCTGATGTATTTTTCGGCAAGTACATCGAACTGTCCTACCACCTGACGGGCATACTGTATGAATTCTGCACCGTCATTGGTAAGGGTAACTCCCCTGCCGCTGCGGTTGAAAATCTTTATGCCTATCTCCTTTTCAAGCTCCTGAACAGAAGAAGTCAGAGAGGGCTGAGAAACGTATAGCTGCTCAGCCGCCTTGTTCATTGAGCCTGTTGCAGATATTGCAAGTATGTATTTAAGCTGCTGTAAAGTCATAAAAATTCTCCATTCTTTTTTTACGGGCGGATAATATCCGCCGATACAGACTTAATCATAAAGTCCCGTGCTGAAATAACGGTCTCCGCGGTCGGGGAATACCGTCACGATATTGCCCTTTGCGCCGCTTTCGATGAGCTTAATGACCGCCGCCATAGCCGCTCCCGATGAGGAGCCTGCAATAACGCCCTCGGTCTTTGCCAGCAGACGGGCAGTATTGAACGCCTCTTCATCATTTACCTTTATAACGTCGTCCACAAGGGACATATCCATTGTCTCAGCAATGAAATCGTTTCCGATACCTTCAATGTTATAGTCGGAATGCTCTCCTCCGCCCATAGTAGAGCCCACAGGATCTGCAAGTATGCCCTTTGCATCCGGTACCCGCTCCTTGATATATCGGAGTATACCTGTATAAGTACCGCCGCTTCCTGCGCCTGCAACTACATAGTCTATCCTGCCGTCGAGAGCTTCAAATATCTCTCTGCCTGTAGTTTCGTAATGTGCAAGGGGATTGCTCTGATTTTTGAACTGCTCCAGCGAAATAGAGCCGGGTATCTGAGCCTTTATCTCCTCAGCTTTTCTTACGGCTCCCAGCATTCCCTCCTCACGGGGAGTATTCACCACCTCTGCACCCAGTGCGCGGAGGAGAGACTGCTTCTCGGCTGAGAATTTCGTGGGAACTACAAAGATTATTTTGTAGCCGCGGTTCAGCGCTGCAAATGCTATGCCAAGCCCTGTATTGCCTGCGGTAGCTTCAACGATAGTGCCGCCTTTTTTAAGAAGTCCTTTCTTCTCGGCGTCGTTTATCATGTAAAGACCCGTCCTGTCCTTGACGCTGCCTGAGGGATTGTAAAGTTCCAGCTTTGCAAAGACGTTCACGCCCTCATTCTGAACAAGATTTCCAAGCCTTACCAGAGGGGTGTCTCCGATGAGAGCCTGCATTGAATCATAGTATCTCATATATATTATCTCACTTTCTCTCTGATTTTGCAATAGCCTGTTCGATATCTGCGATAATATCCTCAATATTTTCTATTCCGACTGATAAACGTATAAGTCCGTCGGTTATGCCGACTTTTTTACGAATATCGGCAGGAATGGAAGCATGAGTCATTGATGAGGGGTGGCATACAAGAGACTCCACGCCGCCGAGACTCTCAGCCAGTGAGACAAGCTCCAGGCTCTCAAAGAATGTGTTTATGTCGTAGTTTTCGTGAAGCTCGAATGATATCATAGCTCCGCCGTTTTTAGCCTGTCTGCGATTTATCTCATAGCCCTGACTGCTTTTCAGCCCCGGGTAGTAAACATTCTTAACCGCCTTATGATCTTCAAGGAGCTTTGCTATCTTTTCAGCATTCTCAACGTGTCTGTCCATGCGGACTGCAAGAGTCTTTATGCCGCGGATAAGCAGGAATGAATCGAAAGGTCCGAGGACTCCGCCTGTGGAATTCTGGATAAAAGCTATCCTCTCAGCAAGCTCCTTTGAGTTTACAACTGCAAGTCCAGATACTACGTCGCTGTGACCGCCGAGGTACTTCGTAGCGCTGTGGACTACGATATCTGCGCCGAGCTCAAGGGGCTTCTGCAAATAAGGCGTCATGAACGTATTGTCCACGATGACGAGAAGTCCGTGCCTGTGGGATACCTCTGCAACTGCCTTTATATCGGTGACTGTCATAAGCGGATTTGCAGGGCTCTCGATAATGACTGCCTTTACGTCGGAGCTTATCTGGCTCTCGTAAACTGCAAGGTCTGTAGTATCAGCGATCGTATATGTGATGTTAAAGTGATCGAACACCTTGCTCAGCAGGCGGAATGTACCGCCGTATACGTTGCTGGAAATTAGAACTCTGTCGCCGCTGTGAAGCAGACTGAGAACTGCCGTAAGCGCAGCCATTCCCGAGCCGAATGCAAAGCCTGCTACTCCGCCCTCAAGGTCAGCAATGATAGCTTCAAGAGCTTCACGGGTGGGGTTGCCTGTACGGGAGTACTCATAGCCGCGCATTTTACCGAGGCCGTCCTGCTTGTAGGTGGAGGTCTGGTATATGGGGATATTTACGGCGCCTGTGCGCTCATCAATGGAGATACCTCCGTGGATAAGTGTAGTCTCTGTATTTTTATAACTGCTCATAATAATTCTCCTTTTCAATCTTGTATGGGAGGGCGTCCTCGCCCTCCCGAGGTTTATTTGTTATCATAACGGAAGTCCGAGGGCGGGCTCACCTACAGTATTATTCGTAATCATAGTCTGCGGTATAGGTCGCCGAGATCAGGCTCACGTTTTCAAATGCCCTGAGGCCGTCCTCTCTGCCGTCAAAGTACTCCCGCTGCACCTTTTCAGGCGGCATATATGTGTCTATCTGAAAGCCGAGAGAGTACAGCGCTCTTGATACTTCATTGTAATCATAGCCGCCGCGCATGACCTCGCCCATGCCCTCGGTTATCTGTTCAAGTCTTGCGACTCTCCGCGGGAACTCCCCTGTTTTTATAGGATAATCAAATACTACCGCACTGCCGAGAGCCGAAAGCCCTGCCATTTGCCTTAGGGTGTCCGTAAACACATCAAGCGTAAGATAATAAGTTACACCGAGAATACTGAAAAAGGTCTTTTTTTCAGGATCAAAGCCTGCCGCAAGTAACTTGTCGCACATTCGTTCCTTTTCAAAATCAACGGGAACATAATGCACATTATCGCGGATTTTCCATTCAAGCTCCCGTATCTTCTCTAGCTTGTATCGCTGAGTGTCGGGGTGGTCTATCTCGAATATCTCTATATTCTCATTGCCGCTGCGGAAGGCAAAGGTATCAGAGCCTGCTCCGCAGATGACATACTGTATACTTCCGTTTTCAGCTGCGAAGTCCGCAAGTCTGCTCTCATTGAAGTGTATCCTTGATAAAGGTATTGGTGCGAAATATTCACTTATTACCTGCTCCGTGTCCTCCCGTGAGAGCTGCTGGGAGCCGTCAAGCCCGCTGCTTATTAGCTCGTATATGCTGTCATATTCCTCCTTGCCGAGCATATCGTAGGCAAGGTAGTCGTCGTATATCTTCTGACGCGCCCTGTTTGAGTGCCATGCTCTCACAAAGGCGCATATCTTAGCGGTAACGCTTTCTCTTTCATTTACCATGATTTCCTCCGAAACATAAAAATGCGCAGAATGACATTCGCATTCTGCGCATAACATTTACTCGCTTAAAGTCAGGAGTCAACGCGACATCGCTGAGCATAGGTATGCAGAATACGGACTTCGGTTGATATATTCATACAACAACACTGCATACAACACATCATATTAGTTCTCATGTTCAGCACTCCTTTATGTTAATCTCTTGTATTCCTATCGGATCTATATGTATTATAGCATGGTTTGCATACCGTGTCAATAGGTTTAGACTATATTCGGCGATAGTTATAGAATTATTCTATTATTCCTGTAGGTTTTATAGATTTTGTTGATTCAGAACTAAGATTGTAGGGGCGACGTCCCGTCGCCCGTCAGGCAACATTGCGTATCCAAACGGGCGGCGAAACGCCGCCCCTACATTAATTATCACGAAAAAAGCTGTAGGGGAGCCCGCCCTCGGGCTCCCGTAATATACGTATCATCAAAGCCGCTTTATTTAAATGAACATGAACCATATACACGAAAAACAATGTTACATGATTCGTAAGGCATGGGAGGGCGAGGGCGCCCTCCCCTACAATGCTTTGAATCAATTTGCAACGGGAATAACGGACGCCCAAAGGGCGCCCCTACAAGCTTAGCTCTCAACTCCCAACTGAAATAAAGAAAGCCAAAGAACGAACAATCATCGCTCTTCGGCTTTATCATCTTATATTTTTTCATTTTTTCCACCTTAAAGAGGCGCAGGTTCTGCGCTCATCGTTTCCACCTTAAAAGCCGGTTCTGGAGCTTGTTGAACAGGAAAGTAACTCCTATTACTACAAAACCGATAACGAGAAGTCCTGTGATAGTACGTGTATAGTCGCCGAAGTCCGAATAATACTTTACGTAGTAGCCCATTCCGTCCCTTGCGCCTATCATCTCCGCAGATGTGAGAAGTATGAATGACACGCTCAGTCCCTGATTGCAGCCGAGGAATATCTGCTGCAATGAAGCAGGAAGTATAACTCTGAACAGCATTTCGGGCTTGCTTACGTTTAGCACCTTTGCCGAGTCGATTATCTTCTTGTCAACGCCGAGAACTCCGCTCATTGTTCCTGCGAATACAGGCCAGAATGTGGCGAGGAAGATAACGAATACGGATACAGACTTGAATGTGGGGAGAAGTGCTATTCCGTAGGGAATGTAGACTATGGGCGGTATCGAGCTGAAAAACTTTGTGATGTATGTGGCAGCTCCGCCTACTCTTGCGCTCCAGCCTATGAAAAGTCCCAGTGGGATAGCAACTACGGCTGCAAGGATAAAGCCCTTGACAGTAGTTCCGAGAGAGCTGACTATATTGGTGAGGATAGCCGACCTGTCCTCGGTAAACTGATGTATCACCTTGCCCGGTGCCGGGAAAAGCAGATCGTTGAGCACGTTGAACTTTGCCGTTGCCAGTGACCATACTCCAAGGAGAACATATACAAAGCCTGCAATATCGAGCAGCAGGGAAACTCCCTCTTCCTTTTTTATAAATGATGAAGCCCCGAGCACAATGATCTCAAGTCCAACTGCAAAGGCTATGAGAGAACCCGTGAATACTTCCTTTGTGGACTTGTCGGGAAGGAGCTGTATCAGCAGCAGCGCTATGAACAGCAGATGTGTCACACGGAGGTAGCGTTTTCTGAGTGTCATAGTACCACCTCATCTCCGCCGATACGCTCGGCAATATCGCTGTAGAGCAATGACAGGAGCCTGTTGCGGAACTTTCCGTACTCGTCTGTCTTTACTAAGTCCTCGCGTCTGCGGGGGCGCTCAAAAGGAACGTTCACTACCTCGTTTACAGTACCCGGGTGAGCTGTGAGAACTACGATCTTATCGGAAAGAAGTATAGCTTCGTCAATGTCGTGAGTTACAAAAACCACCGTCTTGCGCTCCTCAGTGCCGTCCCCCTCCCATAATTTAAGGAGCAGCTCCTGCAATACAACGCGGTTCTTTGCGTCGATAGCGCTGAAGGGTTCGTCCATGAGAAGTATCTCCGTATTCATTGCAAGGGCTCTTGCAATAGCCGCTCTCTGCTGCATACCGCCCGAGAGCTGTGAGGGATACTTGCTGCCGAAACCTGAAAGGCCCACCTTTGTGAGGAATTCGTCTGCTATCTTAGCGCGTTCGCTGCGCTTTACGTCGTGGCGTGACTGCTTTATGCCGAACTCGATGTTCTTTCTTGTAGTCATCCACGGGAACAGGGAGTAGTGCTGAAACACCACTCCGCGCTCTGTACCTGTGCCGTGAAGCTCCTTGCCGTCTATCTGCACCGAGCCCCCTGCGGGAGTATAAAGTCCCTCAAGCACGCTGAGAAGCGTGGACTTTCCGCAGCCGCTGGCTCCGATAACGCTGACGAACTCTCCCCTGCCCACTCCGAATGATACGTCATGGAGGGCGTTGAAGCTTCGCTTGTTTTCAATATAATTGACAGTAAGGTCTTTTATCTCAATTTTATTCGTAGTCATCAAAATGCTCCTTTAATGATGAGTAGATGTCATCTTTACTCTCAGCTAACATGCTGTCAAGAGCTTTGCTGTAGATCTCTGTATTGTAGTGAGGCTCGATGTCGAAGTCCTCGGTGTAGCCAAGCTCTACGATAGTATCTTTAAGAGTCAGAGTACCCTGCTTATCAGGGTCGGGGCTTGATACGCTGAAGCCGCCGTAAACCTCTGTTTTGATGAAATCTTCCTCTATGTCGATGTATTTCTTAACGTCCTTTATTGTTTTTGCGTGGTCGCTCTGTGTAAGGTGGTAAGCCTTGATAAATGCTCTTTCGAGAGCTGTGAATGTGTTCGGATTATCATTTACAGCAGATGTCTTTGCGACCTGACGGCAGCAGGGCTGGTTCTCCAGTGCCTTTTCGTGTGCGCAGTAGTAAACTACCTTATAGCCCTGTGACTTTGCAAGTGATGTGTATGGCGAATATGCCGAAGCTGCGTCGATATTCTTGTTGAGAAGAGCTGCATAAGCGTCCTTCTGGCTGTCGAAGTAAACGATATTTACCTTGTCATCACCCTCGCCTATCTCGATGTTTGCATTTTTGAGAAGTATCTGGAGCTCTGCGTCCTGAACGCTGTTCTTTACGGAAGCAACGTTCCTGCCCTTGAGTATCTCAACGCCTTCTTCGTCCTTGTCTGCAAATTCGGACTTGATAACGTAGCCGTGACCGTTTGTCATTGCTCCGCCGATGACCGAGATATCATGTCCCTGACTGAGGAATGTGAGAGTCGGTACCGAGCCGATGAACGCAACGTCAAGCTTGTCGGATTCAAGACCGTTTACCAGCTCTGCTGCGCTGGAGAACTGTGTGAGAGTAACGTTGAGTCCCTCTTCCTTGAAGTAGCCCTCCTCAGCTGCAACGAATGCAAGCAGATGAGCCGTTGAATTCAGGTAGCCGATGTTTATATCGGTTTTTTCAGGCTTGCCGATAACCGCCTCGGCGCTGTCACCGCAGCAGTCGGCAGGCTCCGAGCAGCAATCCTTATCCTTGTCCTCGCAGCAGTCTTTTGTTCCGTCTGCCGCGGTCGTTTCGTTTTTTGCTTCTGAACTCACTTCGTTTCCCTGAGAGTTATTGTTAAGTGCTCCGCAGCCCGTGAGCAGTGATAAAGCTGCAACAGCAGCGATCGTTATCAGTTTATTCTTCATATTTATCTAACCTTTCATCATATTTATTCTTTCTTATCCTTTAAGCTTCAAGCGCAGCGCAGACATCGCATTCGCTCAGAATTAATGATATATCTGTAATTTTTCATGTTTATCACTCCTGTTTTTCTTTGTTGAACTAATCATACCATACCTATAGGTTTTTGTCCAATACGAATGGCTTATTGTTTCCTATAGGTAATGTCTATATGTTCCCGGACTGATAAATAAACCGCCTGAATAACGGGTATTCCCCGATATTCAGACGGTTTTCCTCTCAGGAGACTGCTCGTTCCGTTATGAGCTCTTCCTGAAGTTATTTTCAGTAAATATACGGTCTGCAACAAGCCCGAGTGGAAGCGCAGCCGCCCACCAAGTCACCGCAGCGGTCACTACTATAATAAGTGTATAGGTTATCCGTTCAGGCTCCTATCACCGAGCTTTTTCAGGTGCTCCATGAACAGGAGCTTGTTCTCTTCGGAGGAAGTAACGGGACGTCCGAGATCCTTTCTTGCACCAATGGCAGTCATTACCTCGATAAAGGTCAGTACCCTGCCGCCCCTTGCTTTTCCGAGGACATTATCAAGCTCGTCCATAGTCTTCACCCTGTATGTCTCCTTATATCCACAGGCTGCCGCAACAGCCGCAAGGTCTGTATGCCCCGCAGATGTGGGCAGTCCGCCAACGGATTCATGAGCCGTGTTGTTTATCACGATATGTACCAGATTATCGGGCGACTGAGCTCCTATGACCGACATTGCTCCCATATGCATGACAGCCGCTCCGTCCCCGTCGATACACCATACCTTTGCTTTGGTATTCATGGCGATACCGAGTGCAACAGAGGAACAGTGCCCCATTGAACCAACTGTAAGGAAATCACGGCCGTGGTCCTGCATAAGCGAGCAGCGTATCTCATAAAGCTCCCGCCCTGCTTTTCCCGTGGTGACTATCAGGGGATCATCACCTGATACGGCGGTAATATGCTTTATAGCCTCCTCACGCCTGATCGTGTAATTATTTCTGTAGCTAACTTTGCCGCTGTATTCGAGTGCACCGCTGCGGACTGCGAGAGCCGCCTGTTTCCCCTCTGCAAAAACTTGCCTGAAACTCTCCATTATACCGTGAAGCTCCTCCTCACTTGTATCTGCGTTGATAACTGCATAGGGGATATTCATAACCTCGAGGAGTTCAAGAGTCACCCTGCCCTGAAATATATGCTGCGGCTCATCACGGACTCCCGGCTCTCCCCGCCAGCCGATGACAAACAGCACGGGAATGCCGTATACCTCCTTGTTAAGCAGACTTGCCGAGGGATTTATTATGTTGCCCTCACCCGAATTCTGCATATATACAACGGGCACCCTTCCCGTAGCAAGGTGGTATCCCGCCGACAAAGCGGCACAGTTCCCCTCATTGGCAGCGATGATATGCTTTCCGCCTTCGGTGCCATAGCGTTCATAAAGACAGTCGCAGAGCCCTTTCAATGCGCTGTCGGGAACTCCCGTGAAGAAGTCCGCACCGATAATGTCGATAAATCTTTCTGCAAGCATGTTTGCTCTCCTTCCGTATCTGTGCAACTTTAAGTCCGATTGTTTTCACGCGCTTTATTCCTCGGGAATAAGCCTTATGAACTCCCCGAAGGGCATACACATACTTTCACATTCCTTTGCGGAATGGGTGCGCAGTATCGATTCCGCCGTATGCTGCATTGCCGGGAAGGCAGAACGCATAAGCTGATTTGCGTAAATCACTATATTTACCCCCGCAGAGTAGAGCTCCTCCTCACTGACGCTGCTGTAGGTCGTGGGAACGCATACTATCGGTGTAAATCTGTCCCTTTTACGGAATCTCCGGGCAAAGGTCAGTACTTCCTCAGGAGAGCTGCTCCTGCTGTGTATCATTATCGCGTCCGCTCCGGCGGCAGTATATGCTTCCGCTCGCATTACAGCGTCATCCATACCCTTTTCAAGTATGAGGCTCTCTATACGGGCGCATATCATAAGCTCATCTGTTTTAAGAGCGTTCTTTCCCGCTGTGAGCTTGCGGCAGAACTCCTCCGTATCAGCCTGCGTCTGCTCGGTCTCCGTTCCGAACAGGGAGTTCTTCTTAAGGCCGGTCTTGTCCTCTATTATTATCATGGAAACGCCTGTTCTTTCAAGAGTTCGCACCGTATATACGAAATGCTCCGTAAGTCCGCCTGTGTCACCGTCGAATATGATAGGCTTGGTGGTCACTTCCATTATCTCGTTGACTGTACGCAGACGTGCAGTCATATCCACAAGCTCTATGTCAGGCTTGCCGCGGGAGGCAGAGTCGCAGAGCGAGGAGATCCACATCGCGTCGAACTGTCTTACGTTGCCGTTTTCGTAAACGCGGGTATTCTCCGCAATGAGCCCCGTCAGTCCGCTGTGGGCTTCTATTGCGGTAACCCGTCCCTTTATATCAAGCAGCTTTCTGAGTATCCCGCGGCGATAATCGGGAAGAGCAAGCCTTGCTCTCATATCCCGCTCCGCTGCGAAAGTTTGCTTATCGTCAGAGTACGGGAATTCCACAAGCTTTCCGCCGTAGCCTGACAGCACGGATATTACTTCGTCACGGACAGGCTGCTGAAAGCCTGTGCGCCAGTCATCGCCGTGAACTACAATATCGGGTCTCAGCTCCAGAAGGTTTTCCCTGTAGCTTAGGGAGCGCTGAGGCACTACCTCCGCCACACCTGTGATATTGCTGAAAAGCTCTACCCTGTCATCATAAGGGACAAGCGGAAAATGCTTGTATTCCGTAACAGCCTCGTCGGTCATTATCCCTACGGTCAGAACCCCCAGCGAAGCCGCCCTGCGTATCATATTTATATGACCGCTGTGTATCACATCTGCCGAAAAACAGATATATACCCCGCGCCCGGCAAGCTTTCCGAGCTCCGAGGATACAGCCTCAAGATCGCTTTTATCGTCTACCTCAGCGCACAGCAGTCCCGTGAAGTCGGCGGGACGGACGCAGCATTTTCCCGATATATCGTTGAAGGCCTTCTCTGCATAACAGCACCTGTCTGCTGTTTCGCCGCTGCCGCAGTATTTCTCTATCTGCGCAAACCATGTCCTGCGGTCAGCTTCGGTGAGCTTGTACAGGGGCTGAGCCGCAGCGGCATTCTCAAAGAATTCTGTTCCCACAGACGTTATAAGGCCGTTCCTGATAACTGCCTTGAAATCCTTCTCGGGCAGAGGAAGAAGTGTGCTTACCGCCATTGCGCTGTCCTTGCTCTTTAAAACCATATCAAGCACCGCGTCCTCAAAGACCAGATCGCCGTGTAACAGCAGAATATCACCGCTGAGCTCCTTTTCTGCAAGATACATGGAATATATGTAATTTGTAGTCCCGAAATCCGGGTTATGCACGAATACTACCTCCGAAGCTATGCCGAGAGAGTGCACGTATTCTCTCAGCAGTCCGGCAAAAGCCCCCGTGGTTATCACTATTTTTTCTGTCCCTGCGGATTGGAGCTGCCGCAGCTGACGGCTCAGTATAGTCTCTCCGTCAGGGAGCGGGGTCATGCATTTCGGACGGTCCGCCGTGAGTTCTCCCATTCTCGAACCGACTCCCGAAGCAAGAATAAGTGCTGTCATAGCTTTTTCTCCTCTCTGTGTATCATATTTCCATTATATCACACTGCTCCGTGCAAATCAATCGCAGATATACCGATTAATTACAAATGTCACCGAAGAAAATACATCTGTCATCTTCTCTTTTCCATGATATTGATGTATCATACATATATGGGAGCTCCGTTTTATTGACAAAGCCCTGAAAGCGTACTATAATGTTTATTGGACTTTTTACCGGGGCAAGGAGGAAAAAATGTATACTTTCTATAAAGCGGCACGTCTGGCTTTCGGAACGCTGTTCCGGATCATATACAGACCAAGGATAATAGGAAAAGAGAATATCCCGCTCAGCGGTCCCGCTGTTATAGCAGGCAACCATAAGCACGCATTCGATCCGCTGCTTATCGATATTTCCACAAAGCGGGTAGTAAGAACTCTCGCCAAGAAAGATCTTCACGACTCTGCGTTCGGTTTTCTGTTCAGGAGCGCCGGAACAATCCCCGTTGATCTTCATGCAAAGAAAAATCCCGCTGCTCTTGAAGCGGCAATAGAAGCGCTGAGGCAGGGAGAGCTGGTAAACGTATCCCCCGAGGCAAAACGGAACTATACCGACGAACTGCTCCTTCCGTTCAAATTCGGCGCAGCGGTGATGTCGGTCAGAACGGGCTCCGTAATCGTTCCCTACTCAATAACGGGAGACTACTCACTGTTCCAGCGTCATAAACTGACCGTGGTTTTCGGAGAACCGATAAAACCAGTCTCTTCTCCCGAAGATACAAACAGGGAGCTATACGGCGCGGTCGCAGGACTGCTGAAAGAGACCATGTCTCCCGATGAACTGGAGAAAAAACACTTTACCCCATATGAAAGCCGGGAAAAACAATGAAAAGACATCTTGAATATCCTGAATGTACGATCTATGAGCTCATAGCCGAGAAAGCAGACAGATACCCCGAATACTGTGCGCTCGATTATTTCGGCAGAACCGTCACATACCGCAGGCTCGTATCCGAGATACGGAAATGTGCCGACGCACTCACTGCCGCGGGAGTTAAATGCGGAGACGCTGTATCTGTCTGTATGCCCAATACTCCCGAAGCAGTTTATCTCTTCTACGCCATCAATATGATAGGTGCGGTGGCAAACATGATACACCCCATGTCTGCCGAAAACGAGATAATACGTTTCGTAAAGCTCACCGAAAGCAGGATAATATTTGCAGTCGACCTCATAAGTGACAAGATCGAACGGGTAACTGCTCAATGCGACGGACTGTGCGCTGTGAAGATCAGCGTAGACAACAGTATGCCCCTGCATATAAAAATAGGTTATAATGTGACAAGCAGGAAAAAAGCGCCCAAAAGCAGTATCCGCGACTGGAAAAACTTTATCGCTGACGGAAGCGGAGAAAACGCCTCCGTTCACCACGGAGCTCCCGACGATACGGCTGCAATACTGTACAGCGGCGGCACTACGGGACGTCCCAAGGGTATAATGCTGACAAATATGAACTTCAACGCCCTTGCCCTGCAAAGCATAGAAGCCTGCGGAGGACTTGAGGCAGGTATGAAAATGCTCTCGATAATGCCGGTATTCCACGGATTCGGTCTCGGCGTCTGCATACATACCATGATGGTGCTCAACGGAACGGCCATACTTCAGCCTAAATTCTCCGCCGCTGAATTCCACAGGCTGCTTTTCCGCTACCGTCCAGATATTATCGCGGGAGTGCCCGCCATATACGAAGCGATGATAGTCAACAGGAGCTTCGGCGGAAAAAAGCTGGACTTTCTGAAATGCATAGTCTCGGGCGGTGATTCCCTTGCTCCGTCGACAAAGAAGAAGCTCAATGATATGCTGGCGGAACACGGCTGCCTGACAAAGGTCAGGGAGGGCTACGGTCTTACTGAATGCGTAACGGGAAGCTGTCTCATGCCTGACGGCTGCGAGGATCTGCTGAGCGTTGGGCTGCCCTACCCCGACACCTTCTATAAAGTAATTGACAAGAACGGAAACGAGCTGCCCTTCGGTGAGGAAGGAGAGATCATCCTTCGGGGACCCACGGTGATGAAGGGATATTACAAAGAGCCGGAGGAAACAGCCGCCGCTCTGAAAAAGCGGAACGACGGATATATATGGCTCCATACGGGCGACATAGGCTGCATAGGCGAAAACAGATACGTCTATTTCCGCCAGCGGCTGAAACGAATGATAGTATCAAACGGCTACAATATCTATCCTCAGAATATCGAGGAGGTAATAAGCTCCCACAAAGATGTGGTAATGTGCGCTGTCGTAGGCGTTCCGGATCAGCTGAGGGGAGAAAAGGTCAGAGCGTGTATCGTTCCTACAGAAGGCGCAGACCGTGACAAGCTACGCGGAGAGCTTACGGAAATGCTGAAAAAGGACATTGCAGCATACGCCCTGCCGCGTGAGATACTGTTCTATGATTCGCTTCCCAAGACCCTCGTAGGCAAGATCGCCTACAATGAACTGAAAACAGGAGTTTGACAGATATGACGGAAAACGACATAATCCTGCTTGTACACCCCGAAATATCACGTACAAAATATAATTTTGCAGGAATAATCGACAATGAACCCCTTGAGCTGGAATATATATGGGCTATGCTTGCCAGAGAGGGCTACCGCCCCTATATATGGGACGGACAGGTGGAAAAGATCCCCTTCAGGGAAAGGCTGCATGAGCTCCGCCCCGCTGCGGTATACATATGCGGAAGGACAAGGCAGGAAGGCTTTATGAAGGAATACGCTCTTGAAGCCAAAAAGGCGGGAGCCGTTGCAATGATCGGCGGCCTCCACGCACAGCGCTGCTACAACCGCTTTTTCAGAAGCGCCGCCGACTATATATTCACAGGCTTTGATCCCTCAGCTGTGACCGACGTGCTGGGCGGGAAGTCTCCCGAAACAATCAGCTCACTGTGCTGGAAAAAGGACGGTCACTGGGTAGTGAACAAGGCTGTTCCCCATGACATACGTACTCTTATACGCCCCGACCGTTCATACTTCTATCAGCACGCCGACAGATACCGTTACCTTGAGCTGCTGCCCGCAGCTCATGTACGTACTGCCTACAGCTGTCCCTACAGATGCAGCTTCTGTATCAGGAACAGACTCAACTGCGGAGTATATTCGCAGAGAGACATAGAAGATGTGGTAGATGAGATAGCGCAGATAGAATGTGAAAACATCTATATAATAGACGATGATTTCCTTTTCGGTGAAGAGCGTCTTGAACAATTCGTCACGCTGATACGTCAGAGAGGGATACATAAGCGCTATGTATGCTACGGCAGAGCCGATTTCATTGCGGCTCATCCGAAGCTCATGGGCAGACTGGCTGAAATAGGTCTTTACTATGTACTGGTGGGCATCGAGTCCGCTGACGACAGCCACCTCAGATCATACGGCAAGCTCTCGGATAATTCGGTCAATGTTAAAGCAGTGAAGCTCCTCGGTTCGCTGGGTGTAAATACAATGGGAATGTTTATAGTTGATCTTGACTTTACCGCAGCAGATTTCCGCAATATCTGGAAATGGGTGGTAAAGAACGACCTCAGGCATGCAGCGGTATCTATTTTCACGCCCGAGATGAATACGGAGCTTATAAAGAAATACCGAAGCAGACTTATAACCCGCGACCCGTCACACTGGGACTACCTGCACGTAGTTGCAAAGCCGGCAAAACTCTCGGTAAGGAGATATTACTTCCACTATCATGTATTGCTTATCAGGCTCTTTCTCCGCGCATGGAGGCAAGGCATATACGACTTTATAGATTACAGGTTCTTTATCGGATCCATGATAAAGAATATGTTCGGATTCGGAGGATAAAATGGCAGATACATACAAAAATCCCGTAAAGAAGATAATCCCAAGCAGGCTGGAAACAGGATACCAGCAGCTTATGTACAGACTTCTGGGAAAGCATATCCCGAAAAGCATGACGCCGAATCAGGTCACCGCTGTGGGAGCACTCGGCGGTCTGTTTGCCATAATATCGGCATTTCTTGCAAATATCTCTCCCCTTTTCTTCATCGGCACCATAGCAGGACTATGGGTACATATGACGGCTGATGTGCTTGACGGCTATGTTGCAAGATCAAGAGGTATGTCATCGCGGGCGGGAGCGTACTTTGACCTTATCACCGACGTGCTCATATCCACCTTCCTGATACTTGCCTTCGGACTTACTCCCTATGCGCACCTTGCTCCCGCAGCATTTGCGGCTCCCCTTTACGGAGTAATGAACGTTACAATGATGAATTATATCATCTATTTCAACGAATTCCGGTTCCCGCGTCTGGGACCTATTGAAGCACACATTGCCTATGCGGTATTCTGTATCATTTCGATGACGCTCGGCACAAAATCAATATTCACATTCTGCGGCACAGACATTCTGATAGGCGACATATTCATGGTGCTCTCCATGATACCCATGTACTATGAAATGATAAGAATGGCAATAGCTCTTTTCCGCAGGCTCAAGGAGTATGAAAAGTGAAAAAGCTGTACATTGTACTTATAAAGGCTCATACCGGGCTCGGATCGGCAGCAAGAAGGATCACAGGCTATCCGTATACTCATATAGCCGTAAGTCTCGACCGGTCCATGACGGATTTCATAAGCTTTTCAAGAAAATACCACTACTTTCCCTTTGAAGCAGGCATAACTCACGAATACAGGCATTACTACGCCTTCGGCAGACACAGATCATTCCGGGCGAAAATATTCGGGCTGCCGGTTTCAGACGAGAGCTTCAGGGCTGTTAAAGATTATATCCGCAGCTGTGAGAATGACGGCGATATGCTGTTCAATCTCTTTTCAATGGCCACCATGCCTCTCATAGGAGGCTTCCGCATACCTCATGCGGATAATTGTATGTCCTTCACGGCAAGATGCGCAGAGCTCAGCGGCTGTGTCAGTCTGAGCCGTCCTTACTGGCGGTATTCCATAAAGGATATTGACGGGCTGCTTCCAGAATATCTGCTTTTTGAAGGCAGCATAAAGCGTACCGAGGCGCCTGATGACGGTTATATGACCCCCTTTGAGCCTGTAAGATACTTCCGCGGTATGGCCGGTCTCCTGCTGCGGCTCACATATCGCCTTGTTTTCTGGAAATGCGGCAGACAGGCTGAAAAGCATTGAGCCGGTCTCCGCGGATACGGAATAAAAGTTCTGAGCTCCGCATTATGCAGAGCTCATTTCTTCTCTGCACGAAAAAACCACAGACCGTATATGAACTTCATATATTGACTTTGTTATCGGAATATGATACAATAAAGCCAAAGAAATATACTTTCACACTAAAAAAACACTTTACAATGCAGTTAGTCAGATTTTCCGCCAGGATCTGAAGTAAAAATGAGGATTTAGATACTATGGGTATGTTGGATTTTTTGAAAGTGAGCAACGGTATCGCAAATAATATCCATTTTACAAGCGACGTTCTCGGCACAGGCACCTATTCCGGTCATGTCGGCTCGTCAAGGCTGCCCAACGGCAAGGGAGTCTTCATCAACTCCCTGGATATAGAATATGACGGCGAGTGGCAGGACGGCAGACTGTGCGGCTTCGGCAGGAAATACGCCAAGGGATATTACGATATTGGAAAGGACACTGATGACGACGTAATAAGATCACTCGTATATGCAGGCGATTTCATAGACGACAGATTTCACGGAAACGGAAAGCAGTACAGACAGACAGGAAAGCTCGAGTACGACGGAGAATGGGAAGAAGGCTGGAGATGCGGAAAGGGCACCGAATACTACGAAAACGGCAAGCCTAAATACACAGGTATGTGGAAAAGAGGAAGATACCACGGCAGCGGAGTTTTCACCTTTGAAAACGGCGACGTTATCGAGGGAAAATGGAACGACGGCAATCTCACCGGCGAGGCTGTGCTCAGAACCCATGATGACTGTGTATACAAACGCATCTACAATGAGGGAGAAATCGTAAGTGAGGCCCTTGTAAGCGGAACTCCGAAGCCCTCTCCCGATTCACAGATGACTCTTAAATTCGAGGACGGCATATATGTGGGCGAGATAGACTTCAACGGCAGGATGCACGGCAAGGGCGTATATACCTATTTCAACGGCAACAGGTACGAGGGCTGCTTCAGAGAAGGCGTCAAGCACGGCAGCGGAGTCTTTACCTGGGCGGACGGCAACGTATACGACGGCGAATTCGAGAACGATACCCGAAGCGGCTTCGGTACATATTTCTACACAAACGGCAACAAGTACGAGGGCTACTGGAAGGACAACCTGAAAAACGGCCACGGTATCTTCTATTACAGCAACGGTGAAAAATACGACGGAAACTTCTCCGTAAGCCTGAAAAACGGTCACGGTATCTTTTACTATAAAAACGGAAGCATACTTGAATGCGACTGGCAGAGAGACCTGCGCCACGGCAGAGGTATATTCACCTATCCCGACGGCAGAAAAGTACGTCAGAGCTGGGTAAACGACAAGCTCATAAGCGAAGAGACAGTCTGACAGAATATAAATATAACAATGAGAGCGGCATTTGCGGCTCTCATTATTATTCAGAGGAGGTAATACTATGAAAATGACATCAGCACAGGCGGCAAAGCTGCTCCGCCAGCTCAACGAGGAGATAAGGACTCTACAGCTGCGCGAGGATAACTCCAGCAGCTTCCTTGCAGCACTCGGCGAGGACCCCGAGTCGGTCCGTCCCGCTTACGATTATACGTCCATGCAGGAACAGCAGAAGGCTGTCGAAGAGAAAATACGCAGGATAAAGCATACAGTAAACCTTTTCAATGCAACGAC
This sequence comes from Ruminococcus sp., assembly GCA_017519415.1. Lineage (GTDB taxonomy): Bacteria > Bacillota > Clostridia > Oscillospirales > Ruminococcaceae > Ruminococcus. The sequence continues at coordinate 73,392 of JAFWSI010000070.1, read as the reverse complement.
AGTTATCCCCGGATACGGCTTTACCATAGACGAAATGCTGGTATATCTTCCTCAGCTCAGCAGACGCTGCATAAGACTGTCCGTCATGAAGGACGCTCTTCCCAAGGTCCGCGACAATGCAGGTCTTTCCCGCGGTTCGACCGTTATAGATTACCGCTATGCAAATTACGACATAGAACAGGTGAACAGGGACTATACCGCGGTCTCCGAGGAGCTTGCAAGGGCTCAGACCGCCCTGGACCTTATAAACAATACAGCAGAAATGGATATTGACATATAAAACTCTTCCTTTTGCCGTTTCCGCTTTTTTGATCTAAAACAGGCAATGTTCAGTGTCACGGTTGTCCGTTATCTATTTATGGGGTGTTCCCCGGTCCAAGGTTTCTGTTTATGTTCAGGGTAGATGATCTTAACAGAAATTATTTATACGGAACAGCAATAAAAACCTGACGCAGCGGAGGTATGGTTACATGCTGCAAGAGCTCCCTTGATTTTCCAAGGGAGCTCTTTTTTATATATCTATGTGATAGATGAAAGCGTCCGCAGTCTCTCCTGTCATGGCAAAGAAGGCATTCCTGTATGCATTGAGCTGATCCGAATACTTGTAGTCAAGTCCCTCCGCCTCCGCATTAGTCTTGTAGTCAACTATATGCCATCTGCTGCCCTTTCTGTACAGAAGGTCAATAACGCCGTTCCATATAGTGAAGTTACCGTCCTCCTCAGTCCTGTGACAGAACGGCACCTCACAGTACACCTCATCGGCGCTTTTAAGCTCAGACAGTATATCACTGTACATACCGTTGCTCTGCTCATAGCCGCCTTCTGCAATACGCCGATACACCCCGCCGAGCAACCCGGCATATTCACTGCCGGCACCGAATTTCAGGATGATCTCCTTCGCCAGCTTTTCGGCATCAGGGAGCTTTTTTGCAGTAACCATGCTTTCCATCAGCTTATGCACCATAGTTCCGAGCAGTGCTGCGTCCGTCCTTACCTCCTTTTTACGTATCTCCGTATCGGAGCTGTCCTCGTAGTCGTCCCCGGAATCAATGACTGATCTCAGTTTTATCCGGCTCGGCCGCATGATCGAATAGGTCGGCACAGATGCGGCCGAATTTGTTAAGACGGAACTTTTTACGGCAGCTTCATAAAGCTCTGACGCTCTGACACGCTCCTTTACGGCTGCTTCTTCTGTTTCAAAAGGAGGAAGGAGCTCGAAAAAGTCTCCCTCGGCCATGTCCAGAAAAGGCGCCCAGGGATTGTTGTTTGCACGCTCGCCCTTGCTGTTGTATGAATCGGCAATGATAAGGACATTCCTTGCCCTCGTTGCTGCCACATACAGAAGTCTGAGACGCTCCGCCGCCATTGACTGAACTTCATCTTCAAAGGCTGCCTGCTGCTTGTTTGTAGCCGCCTTTTTCAGATTGTTCACCGTCATGGAGAATATGCGGCAGATACTGCCGCCGGCGGTGTGCTCGGTCCGCATTTCCGGCTTATGCTCCCCTACTCTCGGATCGGCAAGGATAACGACAGGCGCCTCAAGTCCCTTGACCTTATGGAGATTGGCAATATGCACCCTGTTATCGTCCCTTAGCAGACTTATACAGCGCTCCTGTGACGACTCATCAAGGAGAGCCCTCAGAAATGCTGCACCGTCGCTCACGCTTATGACGTCGCCCTGTTCCTCCGCCGCTCTGAGGAGCTCCAGTGCGTAGTAAAGATATTCAAGATAAGCCGTACCGGTTTTTTCAAGGACTCTCAGCTCGTCATAGACCGTCGTGAACACAGTCACGGGAGACATTGTTCTTGCCCTTACGGCAAGATCTCCGAGAGTTTCCAGTGCATTATGAACATTCGGATATTCCTTGACGGCTTCGTTATTTACAGCGCCCAGCTCGGGAAATACACCTCTGCTGCGCAGAGCGATGAGCTCGCTGTCGGTAATTCCGAAAACACTTCCTGTCAGTGCGCCGTAAACAGCCGTTCTGTCATAAGGAGACGAAACCGCTTCGATTACCGGTATCACGGCACAGAGAGCGGGACAGTCGCCGAAGCTTATCTTTCCCTCCACCATTGCGGGAATACCGCAGCCTTCAAACTCCCTCAGGAATTTGAGTATATGCTCCTTGCTGTTCACTATTATCATGAAATCGCTGTACCTTATGGGCCTCGCAGGCAGATTGCTCCTGCTTCTTATCATCATATTACTGTCGCTCACGAGCCTGCGTATTATCTGCGACACCTTTGCTTCATCGTCTAAAATGGAATTTCCCTTGACCGAAACCCTGTATGTCATTATACCGCCGAAAAGAGTTCCGTCGTCCCTGCCCTCTATCGGTATGGGGCAGAATCTGCTCTGATGAGGCGTATCCTCGGGAAGTAGCTCTGTAAACGCTCTGTTGAACCATTCCCTGAGGCGGACTGTTGAGCGGTAATTTCTTGTAAGCTGCACTACCTCTCCCACACCCTCCTCAAAGAGTCTGCGTACCTCCTTGAAGGCTGCCACGTCCGCCGAGCGGAAACGGTATATGGACTGCTTAGGGTCTCCCACTATAAACAGCGATCCATTTCTTGGCACGCATTTACGCCAGTCGGGAACAGGATCCCCGGCAGTAAGGTAAAAGAATATCTCCGCCTGCATTGGATCCGTATCCTGAAATTCGTCTATCAGGAAGTAGCTGTGGCGATCGTAGATATGACGTATGAGCTTTCCTCCGCTCTCTGCGTCACGCTTGAGCATATCCCGGAGATACAGCTTGTAATCAAAAAATGTGAGCTCACCCTTCCTCCGAAGCTTTTCCGCGATAGCTCCCGCCGCAGATACAAGGAAGTCCATCGTCAGCGAATACTGGAGCTCACCAAGCTCTCTGTAAAGGTCTGTATCCGCAACAGCAAGTGTATAATACGCTATCTTGCCGCGGGACGTATACGGCTCAAAAAGGGCAGTATCGATAACACCTATACTATCTGGCTCAGCATAGAGACGGAAACCGTCAAGCTTTCCGAGTATATAATATACATCTCCTATATTGCCGTTCCAGCTGCGGGTAAGGGTGCCGTACCTCTGCTCAAGAAGTTCGTTCTGCGCAGTACAGGCCTGTGTAGTCCCCCACAGCTCCTTTCTGTCCATAAGACATTCAATAGCCTGCAGGAGTCGGCGCTTATCCCCGGCAAAAAGGCTGTCCGCGTCGGTGTTTTCTTCCTTATCGTATATGAAATATGCGTCCCTTGCGCCTGTTATCCTCGGTATGAACTCTGAAAATACACTCTCGGGTCGATCCTGCACAGAACTGAACCGCCTGTACTTATCAAAGAGCTCACTGCCGTACTCGCCGCGAAGTATCTCCGAATACTCACGCCTGTAGACCGCCTTCATCTCCTCCTCGCTCCTTACCTCCGAATCCGACGGAATATGTCCCTCCGATGGGTGTTCATGAAGTATCAGGTGAGAGAAGGAGTCGATAGTTCCCATAAAGCACAGGTCGATATTGCGCAGGGCTTCCGCACATCTCGTTCTCTGAACACTGTCAGTATCTCCGTTGCCGCTTTCCTTTATGAGTTCCCTCTGAAAGCGCTCATAGAACTCCCTTGCAGCCGCTTTTGTAAAGGTTATGGCAGATATTTTACTTACATCTATACCCGATTTAACCATGGCAGTCATCCGCTGTACGAGCTGGGTGGTTTTGCCGGAGCCCGCTCCCGCTTCCACAAAGAAGCTTGTATTTATCTCCGTTGAAATGCGTTCTCTTGCAAGCTTGTCCGTATCAATCATTCTTCTCCTCCTCCCTGCAAACATTTCTGAATCCGCAATACCTGCAGTTATCGTTTCTTGCAGGCGGGAACTCTCCGTTTGCCACGCCCGCAGCAAAAAACTCCGTGATTTCTGTGAGTTTCTCTCTGACCACTTCGGTACAGGTACAGTGAATACTCTTATTGTATCGCAGATAGCGGTACTCTCCGCCGTCTGCTCTTAAGTTCTCAGCCCTTTCAAGCATCTCGGAATACAGAAGTATCTGTATGCACGAGGATATATCGTTCTCTTTATGCACTATCTTCCTGCCCGTCTTATAATCCACAATGATTATGCGTCCGTCAGGAGTTCTCTCAAGCCGGTCAAGGCGTCCTTTAAGAGTGATACTGCCTGTTTTCACAGGGCTGATCTCATGCTCCGAGTATATCACTTCATTTCCGCTGCTGCTTTCGATACCGTTTTCCACCATTCTCATAAATTCCTCACGTACCCTGTTTACCTCGGGCTCGTTAACAGGCGGGCGGGTAATGAGAAATGCGTTGAATCTGCGGACTGCCTCTGCTTTTACCTCCCCGGCAGACATAGAGTGCCTGAATGCGTCATCCATCAGTCCGTGAATGAGATTTCCCGTATCAAGAGCGCTCATGACCGTGTACACATCATCAGTCTCGGGCTCCTCCATACAGAGCACACGGCTGAAATAGTACTTTCTCGGGCAGCTGAGATATGACTCTATGGCGCTGGGTGAAAAAGCATTGTCCGTGTTTATGCTTACGGAGACATTTCCGTCTGCCTGACGGTCGGTCTCTATGATCCTGCCGCTGTTATATGCTCTGCCGACAAGTCTTGACGCAGAAAAGCTGTTCTCGAAAAAGCCCGTATGTGATATACTGCCCTTGAGATCGTCCAGTGAGGAACCGCCGCCGTTCCGTGCTCTGAACAGCTCAAACAGCTGGGACGAGGCATTGGCTTCCTTTATCTCGGCAGTATCGTATCCGGAATAGGAAAGATGCACTCTGCTGCCAAGTGATGAAGCCGTCCTTACAAGATCAAAAAGTGTCTTTTTGCTGTCGGCTATACGCTTTTCGGAGGTAGGTGCGTTATCGTCAAAAAGAAGATAATCGCTGTCGGGTACAAGATAGTTCTCAGCAGGAGCTCCGGGGAAATAATCCGCAGAAAGCCCCGCTATGAACAGCTCTTCCCGCAGGCTGCATACCGCCTGCTTTATGCCCGTTATATGGAGGGCTCCCTCACGGCTGTTCTCACAGCATACATTCAAGCGGAGAAGCTGCGGTATTATATCAGCGGCATTTCCGCCTGAAAGCATGGTATACGCGTCTATCTCCTCACAGACCGCATTTACTGCGGAGCGGTCAAGCCGTCCCGCAAATCCGCTTCGTATGACTGCATAATTCTTCACTATGTAAGAGCAGCCTTTCTCAAACTCGCCGAACATGAGCCTTATCATTTCGGTAAGCTCTGAATTATCGGGAAATTCCCTGCTGTATGCGGCAAGCCTGCTCCGGTTTTCGGCTCTGTCGCAGGAAAGCCTCATGGTACCGCCCACGGCAACTATCTCACGAAGTACTTTTTCGTCAGTTACAGCAAGCTCTCCGATGAGCTTCTGACGGTCAAAGCTTTCGCTGAATATCACAGCGTAAAGGGAATCCTTTCCATGACAGCCGTCAGTCTCCCATGCCAGAAAGTTGCGCAGGAGCTCCGCTGAAGTGGAATAGCTGACGGGAAGTCCGCAGCCGAAGGTAACGGGTATATCATACTGACCCGCTATATCATAGAAAAGCCGTGAATACTTAACCGTATCGGCGGCTGCAACAGTACAGCCGTCCAGTGGCAGACCGGCTGAGAAAATTGTATCGATTATATGCCCGGCTTCGTTTGAAGCTCCGTATGCCTCGGTAATGTCGCTGTAATCGACCGGCTTCTCCTCCGCTCCGTAAAGCTCACAGAGGGATATTTCCGTATAATTATCTCCCGAAAGATTTGATATTAAAGCCTCTTCAAGAGGAGTCAACGGATATTCGGCCAGCGTACAGAGCTCTGCGTTTACCTGCCCGGACAGCTCTGCCGCTCTCCTTATCAGCTGTATGCTGTCAATAAAGCCTCTCTTTTTCAGCTCTGATATATACCTGTCATAAACCTGACCGAGAGCGGCGCTGTTTATCTCAAACTCACCGCGGGACAGCTTCTCATGCAGGATCGTGCTCTCATCGGAAGCTATGAGCTTTCTCAGTGAATCAAGTGCTGCGGCGATGTTCTGAGCGTCGGCATATGAAGCGTCCGAAAAGAATTCCACATCCTTAAGAAAGCTGAATATGAGAGAGGGCTCGTCAACTGTCCTTATGTACTGCTCCGTTACCGTTTCTCCGCTCCGCATAAGAGCCGCCTCCGCAAGCTCCGCACTGCTCATTATACGCAGACACAGAGTATTCTTACCGTGGCGTGCAAGACTTCTCAGGAGCTCCGTTCCGTTTGCCGACGGTGCAAGTATTATCCTTTCGCGCATACTATCGCCTCATTTCGTAATCGTTAATTGAATTATACCACATTACAGAAAAAATTTCCATCCCCAAATGCAAATTGATTATATTCAGCAGGAACAGTGTGTTTGAATCTGCCGATCCTGTGCTGCTGTTACAGAAAAGAACGGGCAGATACATCACATCGAAGGTATCTGCCCGTTCATATTTGGAAGTCCGTGGTTTCCGCGGCATTATACCGCGGTCAGTGACTATAGACCCTTTTGTAATAAGGACTCAGCGTCCGTATATAATATCGCCCACCATAAGATCGCGTTCCAGCTTTTCCTTTGTGGTATCCTTATCTATGACAACAAGCTCTATGCCCATGATACGGGCGAAATCCCTTACTGTTTCGTCGGATATGTCATAGGACAGAACCGTGTGATGAGCTCCGCCTGCGATTATCCAGCATTCAAGTCCCTCAAGGAATGAAGGGGCAGGTCTCCACATAGTCCTTGCTACGGGGAGATTCGGCATGGACTGGAAGGGCTTCTCGCATTTAACATCCTGTGAGATAAGTCTCATCCTGCCGCCTATATCTATGAGCGACAAGGCCTTTGCCTCGCCTGCTCTGCCCTCGAAAACTATCCTTGCGGGCGGCTCCTTGCCGCCTATGCCGAGGGGATGTACCTCTATACGCGGTCTGCCCTCCGCTATGGACGGGCATACCTCCAGCATATGCGAGCCGAGTATGAGCTCACGCTGATAATCGTATGTGTAATCCTCCATAAAGGAGGTGTATCCTTCGGGATACATCGCCTTTACGACTGCTGTCATGCCTGCGGTCTTCCAGTCGCCCTCAGCTCCAAAGCCGTAGCCCTTATGCATGAGATGCTGTGTAGCAAGTCCCGGCAGCTGGCGCATACCGTGAAGATCCTCAAATGTATTTGAGAAAGCCTTTGCGCCCTCCCGGACAAGTATCCTCTCGATGGCGATCTCCTCCCGGGCCTGATACCTGATAGTCTCCTCGTCAGCCTTATCGTAATCGTAAAGCTCGGCGTACTCCTTCATAAGAGCATCTATCTCGCCGTCCGCAACAGCGTTCATGCACTCCACAAGATCGCCTACCGCAAAAGTATTTACCTGCCAGCCAAGCCTGAGCTGTGCTTCGATCTTGTCGCCCTCTGTTACAGCAACCTCACGCATATTGTCTCCGAAGCGGACTATCTTCAGACTCCTGCTGAACATGGCTCCGACTGCGGCTCTCTGCCACTGTGCGATCTTCTCCTGTACCTTCGGATCCTTCCAGTGTCCTGCCACAACAGCTCTCGGAACACGCAGACGAGCCCCAATGAAGCCATGCTCTCTATCGCCGTGGGCCGATTGATGGAGATTCATGTAATCCATATCGATTGCTTCATTGGGTATAGTCTCATTGAACTGCGTGTGAAAGTGAAGCCAAGGCTTTTGTAGGATTGCAAGACCGTTTATCCACATCTTTGACGGTGAGAAGGTATGGCAGAAGGTTATGATTCCCGCACACTCATCGTCATAGTTTGCTTCTCTTACGATACGTTCGATCTCCGACTCCTTCTTTACGGTGAGCTTATACTCCACAGGGAACGGAAGCTTCAGTCCGTCAACTATCTTCTTTGAGTCCTCCTCGACCTGCTTTAAGGTTTCCTCGCCGTAAAGGAACTGTGAGCCTGTTATAAACCAGAATTTCATTCTATATCTATCCTTTCTTTTCCTCAGAGGCCGCTGCTCTCACAGCTGAAAGCCCCGAAAGATATTTTTTCATATATGCATTTATGCCCTCCGCAGTTTCCTTATCGGGGGCTGCGGTGCTGCCCTTCATATCCGCAAATACACGCTGACTGAGGAAGTCCTCGAGACTCATGCCGCTGTCCCTGTTCACCATATATGAAGCCAGCAGGGCCATGCCCCAGGCACCGCCCTCGCCCGCTGTCTTCATAAGCGTAACATCAGCTCCGAGCGCTGCCGCAAGTACATTCTGACTTGGCACAGGCGTCTTGAAAAATCCGCCGTGAGCGTATATGCGTTCAAGCTTTACGTGCTCCTGCTCTGTGAGTATGTCCATGCCTGCCTTGAGAGACGCAACGCAGGAATACACAAGGCTCCTTGCAAGGTTCCTGATATTGAAGGGTGAATCGGGACTGCGCATAAGCAGCGGTCTGCCCTCCTTTATACCCGTAACAGGTTCTCCTGCATAATAGTTATATGAGATTATTCCGCCGCAGTCGGGGTCACCCTCCGCCGCAAGCGCATAAAGCATATCATAGAGCCTGCCTTTCGGCATATCGGCTCCCGCTTCCTTCAGAAGCTCTCCGAACAGCCCGAACCATGCGTCAAGGTCAGATGTGCAGCTGTTGCAGTGTACCATTGCCACAGGTGCTCCGCAGGGCGTATTGACTATATCTATCTCACGGTGTACCGATGAAAGCTTTTCCTCGAGGACTATCATTGAAAAGATAGACGTTCCGGCCGATACATTGCCTGTTTTCGGCGTAATGCTGTTTGTGGCGACCATACCCGTCTGTGCGTCGCCCTCCGGCGGACAGAATGGAACCCCCGATTTAAAGGTGCCAGTCGGATCAAGAAGCCTTGCTCCCTCCTCCGTAAGACGGCCCGCACACTCTCCTGCGGGTACTATACCGGGCAGCAGCTCCGTAATGCTTTTTCTCAGCTCCGTACCTGCCGCAAGCTCGTCAAACACTTCAAGCATTTTCTTATCGTAGCCGCAGGTGTCCTGATCTATTGGGAAAACTCCCGAAGCATCGCCTGCTCCGAGTACCTTTTCTCCCGTAAGAAGATAGTGTACATAGCCTGCAAGGGTAGTGATAAAATCAAGTCTGCCTATATGAGGCTCGTTGTTCAGTACCGCCTGATAAAGATGAGCAACGCTCCAGCGCTGAGGGATATTGAAGCCGAAGGCCTCCGTCAGCCTGTCTGCCGCTTCCTCGGTCATGGTATTGCGCCATGTCCTGAAGGGAACCAGCTGATGGTCGTTCCTGTCAAAGGCGAGGTAGCCGTGCATCATCGCCGATATGCCGATCCCGGCGGCTTTTTCAAGCTTTACGCCGTAATTCTCCTCAACATTCTTCATAAGATCGGCAAAGCAGTCCTGAAGTCCCGCTCTTACGCTGTCGAGGGAATAGGTCCATACCCCGTCAGCAAGCTCGTTCTGCCAGCCGTATATGCCCGCAGCCAGCGGCGTACTGTCCTCACCTATAAGAACAGCCTTGATACGGGTCGAACCGAACTCGATTCCTATTACCGTTTTTCCGTTTTTAATCTGTTCTGTACTGCTCATGTTTTTACTCCTTTTGCTTCAACCGTCATACCGAGATAATTATTATGCTGTTTACGATAAAAGCGTTACTTGTACTTACATTATAATCAATTTGTACTTACATTCATACTCAAAATTATACACTAAATGTTTAAATCACGGACAGATATTGGCGCTGTTCTGGAACTGTCTGGGCGTCTGGCCGGTGTATTTCTTGAATATCTGACTGAAATACCTGTAATCGCGGAATCCCACGTCATATGCGACCTCATATATCATCTTTGAGGTACAGCACAGCAGCTCACGGGCGCGGGCTATCCTCGCCTCCACAAGGTACTCAGACAGATTTTGTCCGTACTTCTTTTTGAACTGTGTGCTCAGATATGATGGACTGAGGCCAACTGCGTCGGCTACATCAAGGAGTGACAGCTCGTCGTTCATATAGTTCTTGTCGATATAATCCCGTGCCTTGGCAACTATACTGTTGCCGCTGCCCTTTGCCGATTCAATGCGCCACATTATGCAGCCGCGTACCAGCTTGCGAAGAAAATCAACAGTATCCTCAACGCTCATAAGCCTTGCGCTCATATCGTCTGCCGTGCCGAAGTGCTCGCAGAAGTGCTCGTTGTCTATGCCTATATTCTCTGCAAAGGTATGGGCTGCAACGTAAATGTCCATACAAACATAAAGCCTTATCACAAGAGACTGTATCCTTGTGAACCTTACCTCTTCAAGCACGGAATCAAGCATAGCATCGCAGTTTTCGAGTCTTCCGCTCCGCAAAAGCTCCTCGATCTTTCTGATGTCCAGACGTCTTACATCCTGGACATACCCTTTTTTATCATTCATTTCAACTTCCCCGTTCGCATAATTCCTGAAAGTGAAGTTTTTACATCTTTCTTACCGATCCGCGTATCCTGAGCTCCGGAGCAAAGATTATATCCCCATCGTCAACCGAACCGGAGCATATCTTATCGATAAGCTTTTCCGCCACAGCTTCGCCCAGCCTGCGCTGAGGATGTGCGACTGTCGTCAGCGGTACATCGCATATCGTTGCATACTTTGAGTCGTCTATGCCCACTATTGACAGATCAGCTGGTACGCTTATATTGTGCTCCTTGCAGAATTGCAGTAGCTTTATGGCAATGTTGTCATTATAACATACGACAGCCGTACTCTCGCTGAGCAGCTCCAACAAACGGATACCTCCTGATGTAAATACAGAATTCTTATCCGAAGTCGCGAACCACAGTACATTATCCTCCGCGTTCCTCAGCCCGTGGGCAATACAACTTTTCGTAAAGCCGCTGTATCTCTTATGTCCCTGTATATCGTCAAGAGCAAAAATGCCGGCTATCCTTGTATGTCCGCAGTCAAATATATGATCGGCAGCTATCCTGCCCGCTGCCTCATCGTCAATGGCTACACACGGATAATCCGACCACGGATACTTGGCATTGAAGAACACAACAGGTATATTATTGCGCCTGAGCTCGTCGTACAGCCCCATATTCGGATTTGGCAGAGCGCTCTTTGAGGGCTCGACGATAAGTCCGTGCACTCCGCCGAAGATCATGCTCTGAAGCGCCTGCTGCTCCTCGGCCACCTTGTTATGAGTAATGGCAAGCTGCATGGAAAAGCCGGAGTCATTTAGTACGCTCTCGATTCCCGTAACGATCTGCGGGAAAATATAATCGGTGAAATATGTGGATATTACGCCTATATTTCTGTTCTGAACAGTCATGGCCGGCTGAACAGCTCCCGACGATACAAATGCGCCGCTTCCTCTCACGCGGCTGATGACATTCTCGTTTTCAAGGCACATAAGCGCCTGTCGTACAGTCTGTCTGCTCACATTATGGATCTCGCAGAGATCCTTTTCCGTAAGGAACCGGTCATTTGGCTTGAGTCCGTTTGCTGCGATATAATTCTTCACCCATTCGACGATCGTCATATATTTATACTCTTCCATATGCTCCTCCGAAAATGATAATATACCGTATTTTTATTCATAATAACATATCCTGAGGGCTTTGTAAATACAGCATTCTAATCAAAGGTGTAAATTTGTACGCACACACAATAAATCCTTCCCCCTATTGTGCAATATAACTATTCGCGTTCTTCCGAAATGTCTTGTAAGCATTGTTACTGCTTCACATAATTGTATACACAAAAATGCCCGCGGCTAAAGCCGCGGGCTGTAATACACAAGTTATAAAGTTTTAATTATTCTTCCTCAGCTGCATATTTCTTTTCGTAAAGAGAAGCATCCTCTTCCTCTTCAACTTCGACAATGTCGTCCGCAGGATCATATTCCTTTACATAGAATACCAGATCTCTGTCAGCCTTTCCGTCCTTTACGGTGAACAGGATTACTGCCGTATTTCCGAAGAATTCATCCTCATTCAGACCATTTGCAAGCTCTTTGCCCTTCTCCGTAAGAAGTGAAACGCCTACATAGCCGTTGTCGCGTACATCGCTACCAACGCCTGCCAGATAGCTGCCGTCCTTGAGGGTGAACTTCTCCCCCGCCTTCACACCGGCAGTCACCTTTTCTATCCTTGCAGGATCATTGTCGTTGATCTTCCAGATCTCAAATGTGCCGAGCTCATTCATTACCGTGTTATCAATTATATTTACTATATCCGCAGAAATGAGCTTCGGTTCGGTTTCTGGATAGAACACATATGTTATGTCGCTCTTGTATTCATTGACCTCGCCCCAGTGGAAATACTCGTCATAACCGCCTGTATATCCTTCGGGCACCTTGTCTACCTGAAGCTTGTATGCCCATGGACCTGCCATTACAAGTCCGCCTACGATCTTGGATTTCTCCTTGCCGGACGTCCATTTTTCAACTGTCATCGCATACTCCTTGGGAGCCTCTATAACAGATAGCTCAACGCCCTCGAGAGGCTTGCCTGTGCTGCCGTCTATGCAGCTGACCTCAATATAGTTGCTTTTTCCGTCCTTGGGAGAAAAATCAAAGGTCAGCTCCCTGTCGGCTTTTCCGTCTTTTACAACGAAGTCAAGGCCGCCGCTCTTGTCGGAAAACTCCGCATTGGGATATATTTCCTTGATATGCTTTGCAAAATCACTGTCCGGATCCATCAGCTGAACGGGATAGTCAAACAGCGTAATGTCAGCATGATACTCGCCGTCGGGAAGATAAATATCCTCGTAGCGAAGGGTCGGATAGTAGGAATCGCCGTTCTTGTCGGTAACATTGAGCATACAGTAATACGGTATACTCATGCCGTTTGCCCAGTCGTAAAGATTGATCTTTACGTTGCGCTTTGCATTATTGCTGAGCACACGGACGGTAAGCTCCTTCTCCGTGTTGTCGCCGAACTTGTAGAACATCTGCTGATCCCAGTTGCCGATGACCGAACCGTAACCGCCCGGCAGATTACAGAGCTCTATCATATATGTGTATTTATCGTCTGTGGGAAGTCCCGTAAGTACCATAGGCACATCAGGGTTATAATGATAGTAGTTTACAACATCGAAATAGCGGTCATCGTATAAGCCGACAACTGATACGTCAACGTTATTTATGGGTTCGCCTGTCACCATGTCTACGACCTTAATGTCAAGCGTACCGCCGTTGCCCGCCTTTCCTGTCAGCTGCTTTCTCAGAAGCGTGAAATCGAACGAGTCGACAACACCGTCCTCGTCGATGTCGGCATTTTTCCAGCTGCCGAGCTCCTCGCTCTGTCCAAGCAGAAAACGCTGAAGCTGAACAGCGTCCGAAATACCTACGAACTGATCAAGATTAACATCTCCGAACTGAGTAACGATTACTTCTTCGTCATCAAAAGTTCTCGCTCCATCGCTCTCTGCTGCCGAAGCTGCGGGAATATGCAGTGCAAGGAACGCTGCTGCGGAGATAACAGCAGTTAAAAGTGGTTTGATACGTCTGAAATCCTTCATGTTGATAACCTCCTGTCATTTTTTAAGGACGGATATGACTCCCTGTCATATCGTACGTTCTTATTAAAATAATACTATCACATTATTGCCACAATGTCAATGGTTTACAAAGAAAAAACGAGCTTTTTCCTTTAAAACACGTCCTTTCGCCGAATTAAGAAATATAATTTACAAATGTGGTCCAAACTTGACACACTATGGATTAAATGATACAATTATTACATATAAAAACTCTTTTCATACGAGATCCGAAGGAGGCCTCAATATGATTATCGACATCTCGCAGGAGGTCTTTTCCTGTAATGTCTACCCCGGGGACCCCGAACCAAAATACCGGAGGATAAGCAGCATCTCCGGCGGTGACGTATATAATCTAACAGAGTTTTCCATGTGTGCACACAACGGCACCCACATAGACGCTCCCTTTCATTTTATAAATAACGGTAAAACCGTGGATCAGACAGAACTGACGGCTTTTGTGGGTGACTGCTTCGTTGCACGGCACAGCGGCGATGTCACAGCTGAGGACGCTGAACGAATTATAAGCTCCGCAGAAGCTCTCGGCGCGGAAAAGAGGATACTTATAGCGGGAAAGGCCGTGGTAACGCCGGCTGCCGCCCGTGTATTCGCGGACTCGGGCATATATCTTCTCGGAAACGAAAGTCAGACTGTAGGTCCAGAGGACGCTCCGATGGAAGTACATATGATACTGCTTGGTGCAGGGATAGTTCTTCTTGAAGGCGTAGTTCTTGACGGCGTTCCCGAGGGAAGATACTTTCTGAGTGCAGCTCCCCTTAATCTCGGCGGAACAGACGGCGCTCCATGCCGCGCATATCTTATCAGTGAAAACTGATGAATACAGAAAAAGGACCTTTCTGAAGGTCCTTTATACGTATCGAGAGAACAAATTGCAGGAAGGAAAGCATATTTCCCGAAAGACCTTGACACAGCCTTCCGTGTATAGTATAATACAGACAGAGCGGTACTGATACGTCCGCTCACTATATTTTTTAAGGAGAAAGTTGTTTGAAAAATAATAACAGAACAGAGATAGCAGCGTAAACGGGAGGTTTGCGAATACTGTCTCACACAAGCCTCCCGTGTCTTGTCAGCATTTTCAGGAGGTTATAAAAATGAATAAAAACGACATTATCATCCGCAGGGAAACAGAAAAGGACTATCGTCAGGTGGAAAGCCTTGCCCGAGAAGCATTCTGGAATTTAAGCAGGCCGGGCTGCTTTGAGCATTACTTCATACACATAATGCGCGATCATGAAGACTTCGTGTCAGAGCTGGACTATGTTGCCGAGCTCGGCGGCAGGATCGTGGGAAGCGTTATGTACTGCAAGTCTAGACTCAGAGATGAAAACGGCTGCGAAAAGAATATTCTTACCATGGGGCCGTTATGCGTAATGCCCGACTGTCAGCGTCAGGGCATAGGAAAGGCCCTACTCGAGCATACCTTTGAAAAGGCGAAGGAGATGGGCTACGATACGGTCATCAACTTTGGCAATCCCGATAACTATGTCGCGCGAGGCTACAAAAGCTGCAAAAAGTACAACGTGTGCTTTGAGGGAGACATCTTCCCCGCCGCTCTGCTGGTAAAGGAGCTTGCGGAAGGCGCACTTGACGGCAGGAAATGGTACTACTGCCCCAGCGATGTGGACAAGCCCTGCGATGACGCCGAAGCGGCAGAGCGCTTTGACGCTCAGTTTCCGCCAAAGGAGAAGGGCTGGCAGCCGAGCCAGGAGGAATTCTATATCCACAGTCATTCGGTGATAAACCTGTAAGGCGCAGCCAGAAAGAACTTAATAAAGCAAATAAAGCAGACGGGAGATCGTATATGATTTCCCGTCTGCTTTCTATATATTGTTTCTTGCAGAAATATCCTTTCAAAAAACTGACTTTACACAGTTTCTTCCTGCGGATTTCGCCTCATATAAAGCCTTGTCCATACGGTCAAAGGCTGTTCCTATACTGTCGCTTCCAGATACTGTGGTCACACCGATACTGCACGTGATATTGCCGACAATTCCGAACGGCTCGGCGGCTATCTTTTCTCTGAGAGCCTCAGCGATCTGTATGCTATCATCCTTGCCGACACCGTTGAGTATCACAACGAACTCCTCGCCGCCCCATCTGCCCACAACGGCATTATAGTCAGCAATAAACGAAGTGATAGTGTCCGCAAAGTGAACAAGGGTCACATCTCCCACGGAATGACCGTGTTCATCGTTAACATTCTTGAAGAAATCAATATCGAGTATCATCATCGAGACTTCCGTATTGTTCTTCCTGATGTTCTCGATGGCATTGTTTATCTCTGTCTCAATGCTTCCGTGGTTGAATAAGGAGGTAAGAGGATCCTTCAGTGCAAGCTCCTCATACTTCTTGAGGGTAGCCATAAGCGCCTCTGCGTTCTCGTTAATGTCCTGAACCATGAATACGAATCTGAAATCGTCCTCGTTGCTGGTCTCGGCACGGCTGAATATGAGCTTTACCCATATGAACTTGCCTTCGAGATTCATCATAAGGCAGTCGAAGGAGGTAGTACGTCCGGGAGCAAGGTTTTTCTTGAGGTATTCGGGATCCGTACGTTCAAGGAACACAGCCTGATCTTCAGGCCATATCATATTTACGATCATCATTCTCCACTCGGAATATTTCAGCTGCTGGTTCATGACTTCGTCTGAAATTTCCGTGATACTGATACTGTTGGTCGTATCCTTTACTATATCCACATACATTGAGAAAAGATATGTATTCTGTATGGTGCTTACCTTCTTGGTAGTGAGGGTCTCGTCCACATACTGGCTTCCGTCAAGAAGATCGAGGACAAACAGATACACCTGCTCGTTTTTCAGAGGATATATCGTCATCTGAACAATATAGGTCACACCATCGAAGCTGATATTGGTCCTTTTGCTGTATTTTCCCACAAACTTTCCGGCATGCGAAAAAAACACCTGATAATCCTCTATCACGCCTTCCGAACTGTTGTTCAGATGATACCAGAGCTTTTCGATGAGATCATGGTATCTTCCCTCTTCTCCGATAACCTCCTCTAATATACCGCGCCTTGCAAGCGCCTTGTACGAGTCGGCTTCGCCGTCAACAAGAATTACTGCATCAACATTCTCGCCTAAGAATGCCATTGCGTCATCTAACGTAAACTTATCTGATGGAATGTTATTCACATTAACGCCCCCATATAAGATATTGATGTGTAATTATATAATAACATATATCTATATGTAAAATGAGAATTTTTTGTTAATTACAAGCAAGATTTGAATAATTTGTATCATCATACAATGTTAAACCGTATATATTGTCTAAAATGACAATGGCTTTTTCAATATTTTTCTATTAGGCTCTTGACATTTCCGAAAAAACCTGTATAATATAATTAAACGTGTTTAATTATATTGAACGGAGGCTGCAATGAAACGGGATATAAACAGGACAAGAGCCGCACTTCTCCGTGCTGCCGAAAAGCTTATGACGAGCTGCGAAGATGTTTCTCAGCTCACCTCGAGAGCCATCACAAAAGAGGCAGGTGTCAACCTCGCCATGATAAACTACTGCTTCGGCTCCCGCGAAAAACTTCTTGCCGAAGTATTCGGAAACATAATGGCAAAAGCTCAGCTTGCGGATCCACGCCTCAGCACCATAATGGACAGCGATCTGCCTCCCGCCGCGAAGCTTGCGGAGATCCATATTTCCATGATGAGGCTTATGCTTGACAGCTTCGCCTACTCCGAGGCTGTCACCAGATATATTCTCTTAGAGCGCGATCTTTCCTTCGGAATGGAGAGCCTGCCGCTGGTCGTCGAGCACTTCCGCGGCAAAAAGACCGAGGAGGAGTGCCGCCTTATCACCTACAGTATCACGAGCCTTAACGAGCTCGCCGTACTGAAGCATGCCGAGCTGAAGGAAAAATGCTGCACCGATCTCACGGACGAGGAGCAGCTCAGACGGTTCGTTGAAAACAATATCTCAAAATTTCTTGATATAAGGAGCGATAACAATGAATGAAAAAGCTTTGCTGGTAATAGATATGCAGAACGACTACCTATGGGCGAAGCGCAAGCCCGTGTTCACCTACGATACGGACAGCCTTGTTGAGCGTATAAACTTCTGCATACACGAATACAGTGTAAAAGGCTGCGATGTAATATACATATCCCAGGTATTCCCTGATATATTTACAAACAGGCTCTTCATCGGCTTCTCCATAAAAGGCACCGAGGGCGCGGAGCTCTATGACAGGCTCGATATAATTTCGGATATGTGCTTTGAGAAGAATCTGCCCGATACCTTTACCGCAAAGGCTTTCAGAAAGCACTTTGAAAACCGCGGATATAAGGAAATCTACCTCTGCGGGATCGACGAATGCGGCTGCGTGGGAGCTACCGCAAAGGGCGCTGTAAAGGCTGGCGCCTCGGTTTATCTCATAGAAAAGTGTACAGGCTGCCGCTACAGCGAAAAGAAACGTTCCGCAATGCATAAAAAGCTTGAAAGCCTGGGTGTAAGGTATATCTGAATATGTTTCCCGCCCTTCCGGAAGGAAGGGCGCTGCTTTTATATGCTATATCAAGAAAAACTTCCGATTTAACTTGCAGTATAAGCTTGACATATATATGTTGTTGGTATATAATAATAGTGTTGCTGTAAAAATGCTTTTACATTTTCAAGCGGCAAAATGATTTATTAAGTGAGGAGGATTAAAAATTTTTAAAAAGTCCATCGGCTAAACAAAAAAATAATCAAAAGGTAGGTAAGAAACAATGAAGAACAAATTTTTTGCCGCATGTATTGCGGTGATCATGATGCTCGGCATCATGCCTCTCGCTGCTTTTGCCGACACAACACTGGCATTTGAAGCGGAAAGCATAAGCGCTGACCTCAAGGCGGGCGATGAGATCCGTGTACCGATCAAAGCGGTAAGCAACTGCGGATTTGCAGCAGGTCTTCTTGAATGCAGCTGGGACAACAAGGCTCTCGTGCTCACAGACGTTGAATACAACGATGATCTGGCCCCTGCTAACAACGCTTCAAAGGCAGCAAACAAAGGAAAATACAAATTCAGCTTCGGTGATGATTTCGCAACCGAGAACTTCACAGGCACCGGCACTTTCTTTACTCTCGTTTTCTCCATAAGCGAAACTGCAACAGCAGGCGACTACGAGATCGTACTTACAAAGCCCGACGTTCAGAACGTTGATATTGAAGATGTTCCCACCACCGTCAAGAACGGTACTGTAACCCTCAACGGAAGTGCTTCTGAGGAAGCTCTCTCCTTAGAGGTTAAGGGCACAAAGGCTGAGCTCAAAGCAGGCGAAGAAGTGAGTGTTGAGATCAACGCAGCTTCAAATGTCGGTTACGGCTCCGGTATCCTCAACTGCTCATGGGACAAGAGCGCGCTCATTCTCAAGAAGGTCGAGTACAACAGCGAGCTCGCTCCCGCATCAAATGCAGCTTCCGCAAAGAACACAGGCAATTACAAATTCAGCTTCGGTGATGATTTCGCAACCGAGAACTATACAGGTACAGGTACATTCTTCACACTTGTATTTGAAATAAGCGAAACAGCAGCTGCCGGCGAGTACAAGATTGCTCTCTTCGGCGCTGATGTATGCGATATAGACATCAATAAGGTAAACGTTTCCCTGAAGAACGGCGTTGTTGAGCTTACAGACAACGGTTCCGAGGAGACAACGACCACAACAGAGGCAGCAACGACTACTTCCACAACCACTAAGGCTACAACTTCCACTACTACAACTACCAAGGCAACAACTACTACTTCAACAACCACTAAGGCAACAACCTCCACCACTACAACTGCAAAGCCCACAACCACTACTACAACAACTACAAAGGCTACAACCTCCACTACTACAACTACCAAGGCAACAACTACTACTTCAACAACCACTAAGGCAACAACCTCCACCACTACAACTGCAAAGCCCACAACCACTACTACAACAACCACTAAGGCAACAACCTCCACTACTACAACTGCAAAGCCTACAACAACTACTTCAACGACCACTAAGGCTACAACCTCCACTACTACAACTACTACAACGACCACTAAGGCTGCAACAACCACTTCCACCTCTACTACTACCGCTTCAACAACCACAAAGCCTGTAACTTCCACAACCACAACATCTTCAACAACTACATCTTCAACAACAAAGGCTCCCGCAACATCTACCACAACATCTGTAACCTCTACCACAACTACTTCAAAGGCACCCGTAACCTCCACTACCACATCTGTTACATCGACAACTTCTTCAACGACCAAGAACGGCGGTTCTTCAACTACAACCACATCCGCCACAAGCACTACTACATCATCTTCAACTTCTACTACAACATCCACTGCAACAACTACACCTGAAACCTCAACTTCAACATCCACAACAACATCCACCGCAACAACTACACCTGAAACCTCAACTTCAACATCCACAACAACATCCACCGCAACAACCACACCTGAAACATCAACTTCAACCTCAACATCCACAACAACATCCACTGCAACAACCACATCTGCAACTTCAACTTCTACATCTTCCACAAGCACTTCCACTACTTCAAGTGAGACTTCGACTTCTTCTACCGAGTCTTCCACAACATCTACATCAACATCAACCGTTACTTCCACATCAACAGTAACATCTACGACCGTAACATCTACCACAACCGCTCCGGTTCAGGAAGATGATCTCAAGCCCGGCGATGTAAACAATGACGGACTGGTAGACGCTGTTGACGCTTCAAGCGTTCTCAAGTACTACGCTCTCGTTTCAACCAATGAGGACGGCGGTTTCACAGATAAGCAGAAGAAGGCAGCAGATGTTGACGGCAACGGCTTTATCGACGCTGTTGACGCTTCTCAGATACTCAGCTACTACGCATACCTTTCAGGTCTTCCCGAGGGCGAAGCAGCTCTTCCTATCAAGGAATATCTGAATAAGTAATAATTCATTTTGCAGCTATGACGGCTCCCTTTGCGGGAGCCGTTGTTGTCTGTTCCGAAAATGCCCACTCCGGAATATACTGTAATGCACAGCCGTTTCAAAATCATTTCCGACAGCTATTGATTTTTTACTTCCGCTGTGGTATAATATAGGTGATGCAGATATAGTATAGCGGCTATTACTTCAGTTTCCCAAACTGAGGAGGCGGGTTCGACCCCCGTTATCTGCTCCAGGCGGGGAGCCCCCGCCGGCATATTCGCGTCTCAGTAAAACCGGGACGCGAATTTTTTTTCCGCGCATGAAGCGGTAAATAAATTGTAACACATACACAGCGCAGTGCCTGTGCTCCCATCCACAGGGGCACTCGTTTTACTCGTTCACTTCTTACAGAAGGCCTAATATGCTTTCTCTCACAGCACTTTCATCAAATCTGTACAGCTTACATAGTGCAGTGCCTGTACAGTTCTTTCGCGTCTCACTTTAAGCGAGGCGTTTTTTATACGGTGTTATTTCCGCATTTTCATCGCCGCGCTTTTTGTTCACAAAAAATTTACATTTACTGCCGCACATCTGCCCATTCCCGTTCGTTAAATTATACAGATATGCACAGGAGTGCGTTCGCTCAGCTATAACACAAAAAGGAGGTATTTCTATGAATTCAAAGAAGCTGCTTGCGGCAGCCGCTGCACTATGTCTTGCAGTCCCTGCCGGTATATCCGTACAGTCCGCAGCTGAAGATCTCAGCGTAAAGGGCGACGTCAATGCCGATCTCGTCTTCAACCTTGCCGATATGGTGACCTTCACAAATTGGCTCAACGGAAACGGATCGCTTTCCGCTGCTGCTAACGGCGACGTCAACGAAGACGGAAAATGTGATGTTTTCGACCTCAGCGCAATGAGAAAGCTGCTGATCAAATGTATAAACGATGCTCCCGCTCTTGCCTATAAGACAAAGGCAAGAAATCTCTGCGCAGGCATAAACGCTTCGCAGGGAAAGGGCAAGGATGCTGATGAGACCTTTATCGACAGTCAGACAAAATTCACCGTTGACATTTTCAAGGAGGTCTATGCCGAAAAGGAAAATCCCGAAAACACTCTTGTATCGCCTTATTCCATAATGCAGGCCCTTGCTATGACAGCAAACGGCGCTGCCGGGCAGACCCGCGACGAAATGGAAGAGGTTCTCGGAAACGGTATCGACATTGAGACCCTGAACAGCTACCTGCTGACTCAGCGCACAAGAACGGTCAACGCCAAAAAGAACGAATACAACAACTGGTCGGTGGATACCGCCAACGCTGTATGGGCAAAGGACAGCGAAAAATTCATCCCCTGTCCCCAGTTCATACAGAACTGCGTGGACTACTACGACAGCGAATACTATATCGCTCCCTTCGACGATACGACCCTTGCCGACGTCAACAACTGGGTAAACGATAAGACTCACGAAATGATACCCGAAATTCTCAAGAAGATCGATCCTCTCGATGTGATGTATCTTGTTAATGCCGTCGCCTTTGAGGCACAGTGGAGCGAGCCCTACACCGAATACGCCATAAGCGACGGAAAGTTCACCGCTGCCGACGGCACTGTACAGGAAGCCAGTATGCTTTGCAGCATCGAAAGGTATATCGGTGACGAGAACACACAGGGTATTATCAAGTCCTACAGCGGCGGAAGATATGCCTTTGCAGCTCTTCTTCCCGACGAAGGCACGACAGTTGACAAGTATATCGAAGAGCTTACTCCCGATAAGCTCAACGCACTTCTCAGCAGCAGAAAATATGCGGAAGCAAATGTGAAGCTGCCAAAATTCAAGTACGATTACGAAATAAAGCTCAACCGCGCCCTCTGTTCAATGGGTATGCCTACCGCTTTCTCAAGGAACGCTGATTTCACCAATATGTACTCCGGCGAAGCGGGAAAAGACATCTATATAAGCTATGTTACCCACAAGACCTTCATCGATCTCGATGAAAACGGTACCAAGGCTGCCGCAGCGACAATCGTCGCTATGACAGAAAAGGGTGAGCCTATGAAGCCCGATAAGGACATAGTCTTCGACAGGCCCTTCGTTTACTGTATCTTTGATACACAAACAAACCTACCTTTATTTATAGGAGCACTGAATTCACTTTCATAAAAGCCGCGTCTGCACTAATGCGGCGAGACATAAATTATTTCTGCAAGAGCTTTTCACCTTATAATCCCCGCTGATGCGGAGCTTCGGAGTCGGGTCATGGGTTTGGATCCGCCACCGCAGCTTTAGGGTACGGCTCAATGCAGGGGGACAGATCAGAAAGCCGTATCATATGATACGGTTTTTCTGCGATATAGCGCAAAATATGCAGTTGAGAGCTGCGCCGGCGGAGCACGGCTGTCTATGCAGAGCAGGGAAAATGCCTCTCCATTTATGCAATGTTGCATTATTTCCCGGAATATGTTATAATGTTACTATAACTGTAACTGGAGGTGGCGCTGTGTCTTTCGATATTGACGAGCAGTATGACAAGATATACAGATACTGCTATATCCGCGTCCACCATAAGGAGACTGCGGAGGACCTCACTCAGGAGACCTTCCTGCGTTATCTCCAGCATCCCCGTTACAGCAGCATCGACAAGACCCTGCAGCTTCTCTACACCATTGCAGGCAACCTCTGTACCGATGAATTCCGTAAAAAGAAAGCAATAGAGCTGGATGAAACGGAAGCCTCTCCCGAACGCCTCGAGGACGATGTGCTTGACAGCTTCGAGCTGAAAAAAGCCCTCGACAGCCTCAGTCAGGAGGACAGAGAAATAATACTGCTGCGCTATGTCAATGAAGTTCCCGTGAACGTTATCGCAAAACTTCACAATATTTCGCGGTTCGCACTGAACCGCAGGATAACGCGTATTCTCGGTACGCTCAGAACGCATCTGGGAAAGGAGGAGCTTTTATGACTGAAAAGGAAAGGATAAGACTTACGGAAGCCTTCGGAATTCCCGCACCTGACAGAAAATCCGAATTCACGGAAGAATTCAGACGTTTTGACGCAAAACAGCATAAGGCTCCCCTGTTACCCATTGTAATGAGAACAGCGGCCGCTGCGGCTGTTGTCGCAATAGTCATCGGCGTGGCAGCTCATCTTCCGAAGAACAGGCTGGGATTCAACGGAAAAAATACCGAATCCACGCCGGTAACCACTGTTACCACCAACATAAATGGCGAAGGCGGGACAACTGCTGTTTCCGCAGCGGTAACAGAAAAAACAAGCGTCACTTCCAATACCGGCACCGTAACGACTTCCGCCGTCAGAACAAACGATAAAAATGACGCAAAAGGCACAGACGGCTCAAAGAGTACCTCTGCCGCACCTGCGTCCTCGGCAGAGGGCAGCATAACAACGGTCCGCACTACAGCTTCCGAGCCCAAGCCCGAGGAAACCACAGCCGCCGCCACCACCGACCGGATTCCTGAAACTTCCAGAACCGGTATTCCCGTGGATATGGGCCGCACATACAAGGATCTGAGGGTGGCTCCCGAGGTGGTATATCCTGTCAGAAGCAATATTCTCGATGCCGACGACCTCATATACAATGACAAAGGCAGCGAAGAAAAGGAGGGCTTTACAGGCCGGCCGGGTAATGACGGAGCAAAGGGCGAAGACGGAACTGTTTCCGAAATGTTTAAAAATTCCTGCGCCGTAGTACTTGCAAAAGTTGATAAAAAGGTGTATACTTCTATAGGCGGCTCACCGATGACAGCCGCAGACCTGACGGTCGAAAAGGTATTCAAGGGCGATCTTGATGCCAATGACAGGCTGACCGTCTTTGTCAGCGGAGGCTGTATTCCTGCGGAGGAATTCCTGAGGATACACCCAGAATCACGGTATATCGACGATCCGTACAATACGTCCGTATACGATCACGCCGGCAGCCGCTTTGAGCTGACTGACGGAGACAGCTGCATTTTCTTCCTGGACAGAAGCGGGAACGAGCTTCCCGACGGTTCCTTCATTCCTCACGGAAAAGAATCCGCAGGCATATTTGAGCTCACAGGCGCATATTACTGCTCTGTCGCAGGCGGACTTTACTTCCGCAGGGACGAGGCCGAACAGATCCTCAGATAGGAAAAAAGCTGCAGATGCCGGGACGTATCAACAGGCATACATACTATCATGGCTTTATGCACAAATATTTCATAAGTATATCTGAAATTTTTTCCATATATTATGTCACATTTTACTTTGCAGCTTCGTTATGTTAATATGTAAAGAAAAAATGCCATAGAGCGAAAGGAAGATAAATATAACCATGAAAAACAAGAAGCTACTGAGCATACTGCTTGCAGCCGCTGTAACCGCGGCATCTGTTCTCCCCTCGGGCGCCGTTGCTGCCTCTGCAAAGGGAGACATTGACGGCGACGGGGTTATCGCCGCAGCAGACCTTAACATCCTTCAGGAGCATATCCTCGGAAACAAGGATCTCACAGCCGGTCAGACCGACGCTGCCGACGTGAACGATGACGGAAGCATAAATGTCTATGACGTAGTTGCTCTCAGAAAGCTTATCCTGTCAACTCCCAGGGAGCTTGACCACACCGATGCTACAGACAGAATGAATTCGGGCTATTCCGACGCTGTAAAGAAGCTCGCTCTCGAAGAGGGCGGCGCCGCAGTAAAGAGCACATCAGAGCTCAAGGCTGCTCTCTCTCCTTATTTCTCGGAGAGCGTTGTAAATGAGCAGCTCAAGAAGTACGGTGACAGCTTCTTCAATGAATCGGTATTAATAGTAAAGCCCTTCTATTTCGATCCCGATGAGTATGCGATCCCTCACACGGTAACAAGGCTCAGCTGCGGATGCAGTACCTCCTATGCAGGTACATACACCACAAAGAATGTAACTTCTTACCTTAACATACGCAAGGAGCATTCGGCAAGCTCCGAATCCATAGGACGTATCCCGCCAAACGCCGTTATTCCCGTTTCCCACGGCAGCGGCCAGTGGGCTCACGTTACCTACAACGGTATCTCGGGCTACGCAAATATGGATTATATGCAGAAAACTGCCGACCCTGCGACCGAGTACAAGTCGGTTCCGGGCGTAAAGATCACATCTGTCAGCTATGCAGACGGTAAGGTCACAGTTTCCGCAAGTCAGTACGTTATGCCGGAATCTGCTGAATTCTGCGCTGCTTCCATAGTGAAAGCGGTCATCCCCAAGGATGAATATTACGCTCAGGAGGCTAATTGGACGGTAAGCACGACTGCGACAACAACAACCACAACAACTACCACCACTACCGTACAGTATCCCCTTGCGGAAAAGAAGCTCAACGAGATCGGCAGAGACCTTAAGGCTGCCTTCACCGCTGCTTCTTCCATTACCTACTACGGCCATACACCCGATATGCCTCAGGACGACAATACGTCCATGGAGTGGTATGCTGATTACGGCTTCACCAACGGAAAGGGCAACTGCTACGTTATGGCGGCTATGTTCTGCGAAATGGCCAAGCTTCTCGGCTACGACGCACATCAGATCTCGGGAAGAGTTCCTCTCATGGCAGGCGACTACGGTCCTCACTCATGGGTAGAGATCACCGTAAACGGCACTGTATATGTATGTGATCCCGATTTTGCACAAGAAACAAATCTTAACGGCTATATGATAACCTACGGACAGTCAGGTACCTGGATGTACGTCAAGGATTCTGTCATGAGCTGATCCAGGAGGAAATATTAATGAAAAAACTCACCATTATCCCCTTTCTTGCCGCACTTGCCCTTACGGGCTGCGGCAGTGTAACGCCCGCCGCTACAGTTCCCACGGAGACTACTACAGCTGAGGCTACCACCGAGCCTGTGACCGAACCCAAGCATATGAAGCTTATCGGCGTAAAGGCCTCGGGCTCCTCGGTATACATAGTTACTCTCGAGAACAAGACCGGCAAGGACATTACAGCCTTTACGGTAAAGGGCTCGTCGCAGCAGGATTATCCCGCAAATATGCTTGAGGAAGGCGATCCCTTCGTCAAGGACGAAAAGCGTCAGCTCTACTACGTTCCGCTGAATACAGATCTCTCCACCTACGGAGACAGTGACGCCCTCACTTCCGAGGAATTCACTATCCTTATCGAGTTCAGCGATAAGAAGGTAGCCGTTCTTCATCAGTTCCCCTTCGGCGACATCGACAGCGGTACTATCCTTATGTCAAAGGACACCGCTTATATAGAGTATATGTCAAAGAGCGCCAATAAGAAGGTCTCCACCAAGGAAGCGGAGGAAATGATCGAGACTACTGAGCCCTCCACAGAGGCAACTACGGCAAAGCGTACAGAAAGCAATAATTACACTGAGCCCGTATATACTCAGCCGCAGACTCAGGCTCCCGTTTATACTCAGGCTCCCACCACTGTTTATGTAGAGCCTACAACCGTATATGTTGAACCTACAAATCCGCCGGAAACACAGGCTCAAGAACCCGCAACAGGTTGTGGCGGTCAATTTGCTACTTTTCCTTCTAATCCTGAATAAATAAAAATATGAATAACAAAATACTTTACCTTAGTCGTTTGAAGGCTCTTGCATGTATTGCTGTCACTGTATTACATACATTTTTAGCAGCAAATATTTACTCTGCAAGTTTAAATGCTCAATGTACCATGATGAGTGTCAGAAATTGTATGATGTGGGCAGTCCCTTGTTTTGTAATGGTGTCTGGAGCCCTGCTACTTGACAGGAACAGAATACTGACACCTAAAAAGCTATTTGGTAAATATATCCCACGAATGGCAATAGCACTCATAGTTTTTTCATTCTTATTTTCTGTATTTGATATGCTATTGTTAATTCATTCATCCTTTACGGATACCATAAAAGATACACTAAGCGATATTTTTCTTGGCACCGGTTGGATGCATATGTGGTATATCTATCTTTTGCTGGGTATTTATGCACTTTTGCCGATATACAAAATCATAAGTTGCAACGCAAAGCCAAATGAACTTAAATACTTACTTCTTGTGTACTTTGTTTTCCTATCTGCAATTCCTTTTATTGAAAATGTGTCCGGTAAAAAGCTACCATTTTATATATGTGTATTCAGCATTTATCCGTTTTATCTTTTCTTAGGTCATGTTCTCCATACTGGAATAATAAAACTACCTAAAAATGCCTGCGGACTGATGTTTCTTATATGCATGGGAATCATTGTTATGCTTACATCATACAGTTTTTCCATATCTGAAAATGCTCCGGAAACAAGTAATAAAATTACTTCTTTGTTAAATGTCTACGCATTTCCCGTTTATGTAGCATCTTCTATTGGGGCATTTGGATATTTACGTAAGACCAAAAACAAACCTGTTCCTGTTCTTGATACTATCGCAGCAGAACTGGATAACTGTTCATTGGGAATATTTTTAATACACATGGCAGTTGATAGATATATTTTCTTAGTCCTTAAGTTCAACCCCTTCGAGCACGGCGGTACTATAGCAGTCATCGGCATATGCATAGTAACTCTCGTTATTTCCTATGTTATAACAAGACTGCTGAAACTCGTTCCCTATGCGAAGAAGATAATATGAATCAAAGCTCCCTTCGGGGAGCTTTTTATTGCACTCATTCAGTGAAAATGATATAATAATACCGAGGTGATACCATGAAAGAAATACCTGTTTCAGAGCACAGCCGTTTTTTTCCCTGCGCAGAGAGCATTACATTTTGCAGAGTGTTCCCTCTTTCAGTTGTTGAGGGCAGGCAGAGCGGTTGCATATACACAAACGAAAGCGAAAGCCTTATACTCATACGCCACAAAAGCAATTTCACTTTTATGTCCGGAGATCACAGTGAAGCAGAGCTCCGCGAAATACATGAGCTGATTCTTTCCGAAAGTCTTAAATTCCTGTGTCAGAAAGCTTCAATTGCTCAAAAGCTCCTTCAATACGGCGATGTTGAGCTTGTCCCGAGAGATATCTACAGCTATCCACACGAAAAAGCTCCCGAGATAGGTCTCCCTGACGGCTTTGCTCTCCGCAGAATAGATGAAGAGCTGTTCAGCAGACTGACAGGGCATGTTGCTCCCTCAGTTTACTGGAACAGCTATGAAGAATACAGTAAAAACGGCTGTGGTATTTGCGTAATGCATGGAAATGAGCCTGTTTCGTGGGCATTTTCGTCAGCGGTAAGCAGCAACGAGGTCGATATCGGTATCGAGACTGCCGAAGCCCACAGACACCGCGGTCTTGCTCTTGCGGCAGCCGCCGCATTGATAAAAGATATACTCCCCGAAAAGTGTCCTGCATGGACTTGTCAGCGCTCAAATCTCGGCTCGGCACGTGTAGCCGAAAGGCTGGGATTTGTCAAACGCGATGAATGTATATTGATACGAAAAAAATAATATCTGGGCGGTGATATCACCGTCCTTTTGTGTCACCGCGACCACGCTCCTCATATAATAAGGCGTAAGGAGTGGTTTTATGGAAAAAACAGATATTGCCGCCATAGTTGTTGTGATACTTGTTGCCTCCGCAGAGATATTCTGCCTGTTTCTATGCTCCAAGCTGAAAAACAAAAGCTACCCCCTGTGCGTCGCTCTGCCCGTATACGCGCAGGATAAGGAGCTCCCGCAGCGTCTGGAATACATAGCTTCACTTATCGAGGAGGGCAGCAGCTTTATCGAAACGGTGCTGCTCATTGATATCGACGGCACTCAGGAGCAGATACAGCTTTGCAGGGATTTCTGCGCTCACTATCATGCTATGGAGCTTACAACCGCCGCAGAACTCGAAAACAAACTGAGAATAAGCTTGTAAACTCAGCAAGCACTAAGAACAAAAAAGCGGACTGCCAAAGGCAGCCCCTACAACCTAATCACTAATCACTAATTACTAATCACTACTTGCATTATATCCTATAGTATGTTATAATATAAGATGTATTTTTATGTGCAGAGGTGAAAACGGTGGAGCACGAGGTCCTTCACATCGAGGGCACTGTGGAAAATGTCCTTTACAAAAACGAGAATAACGGCTACATCGTGCTTGACCTCGATGCAGGCGGTGAGCTTATAACCGTTGTGGGAGAGCTGGGAGACATCGAAGAGGGCGAAGGCCTTATCCTCGAGGGCAGCTACATCGCCCACCCCCGCTTCGGAACTCAGTTCAGCGCAGTGTACTGCGAAAGGAAGCTCCCCGAAACTGTTGTAAATATCGAGAAATACCTTGCTTCCGGTGCCGTAAAGGGCATAGGTCCCGGACTTGCCAAAAAGATAGTAGACGTATTCGGCGACCGCACTCTTGACATAATGGAGAACGCGCCCTTCCGTCTTGCGGAGATAAAGGGCATATCCCCCAAAAAGTGCGATGACATCGCCGCAGAAGCGCAGAAACTTTTCTGTCTGCGGAACCTTATGTCCTTCCTGTCACAGTATGAGATAAAGTCCCGCTTTGCCATGAACACCTACAGGAAGTACGGCACCGACGCAATGACGCTTTTAAGGCTCAATCCCTATCTGCTGTGCGGCGATTACATAGAGCTGGACTTTTCAAAGGCTGACACTATCGCCCACGATATGCACATCGCCCGCAACGACAGAAAGCGTATAATAGCGGGTGTTCAGTATATTCTCCGCGCCAACGGCGGCATAGGTCACACCTGTCTGCCCCTTGAGGTGCTGGCCAAAAAGGCTCAGGATGCCCTCGGCGTAACGGAAAGCGACTTCTACAGCGCATACAATGCCGCACTTGAAGACAACGAGCTCTTTGAATACATCAGGAATGAGATAGAATTCGTCTATCTTCCTGATTACTTCTATGCGGAGAGCTTCATAGCCGACAGGTTACATATACTGAAAGACTTCTCCTCTCCCGAGGACTTCGATTACAATACTCTCATAGACATCGAGGAAGAGGAGCATAACATCAAATACGAAAAGCTCCAGCGGCAGGCAATAACCACCGCTGTTTCACGGGGACTCATGGTTCTGACGGGCGGTCCCGGCACAGGCAAGACCACCACCCTAAACGCCATTATCTCCATATTTGAAAAAAAGGGCATGAAGGTGCTCCTTGCAGCTCCCACAGGACGTGCCGCAAAGCGTATGTCTGACCTGGCAGGCTGCGAAGCCCGGACCATCCACAGACTCCTTGAAGTGGTTTACGATTCGGGAGACAAGCTGACCTTTGCCCACAACGAGAACAATCCCCTTGACTGCGACGTGCTCATAATCGACGAGATGTCAATGGTGGACGTGGTGCTCTTTGAGAAGCTCCTCCGTGCGGTAAGGCTGGGGTGCAGGCTCATAATGGTGGGCGACAGCGACCAGCTCCCCTCTGTGGGGGCAGGCAATCTTCTCGGCGATATAATCGACAGCGGGATAGTTCCCGTAACAGAGCTGAAGGAGATATTCAGACAGGCTCAGCAAAGCTGTATCGTGACCAACGCCCATAAGATAGTTGCGGGAGAATATCCCGACCTTACAAGAAAGGACAGCGACTTTTTCTTCTTTAAACGCGACGATTATCAGCAGGCTCTGAAGCTCATAGTTGACCTTGCAAAGACCAGGCTCCCCAAGGCTTATAACTACTCCCCAACCGAGGATATACAGGTGCTGACTCCCTCACGCAAGGGCGTTACGGGCACTGTGGAGCTGAACAAGCTTTTGCAGTCAGAGCTAAATCCTCCTGCACGGAACAGGCAGGAGAAAAAGGGCTACGTCTATACCTACCGCGAGGGCGACAAGGTCATGCAGACCCGCAACAACTACGACATCACATGGTCAAGGGACGGCGAGCAGGGCGCCGGCATCTTCAACGGAGACATAGGGCGCATTATCAGCATAGACAACAGGAGTTCCCTTGCAGTCATCGACTTCGACGGCAGAAAAGCCACCTACACATTTGACCTGCTTTCTCAGGTAGACCTCGCCTATGCAGTCACAGTCCACAAGAGTCAGGGCTGCGAGTTTGAAGCTGTCATACTCCCCATAATGGGCGGATTTGACAAGCTGTGCTACAGAAATCTTCTGTACACAGCAGTTACAAGAGCAAAAAAGCTCCTCATACTGATCGGCAGTGAGGAGAATATATATAAAATGGTAGACAACAACAAGCGCACGCGGAGATATACTTGTCTGCGCCATATGCTTGCGGGAAGCACTGAAAGCAGCTCTCCCTTCGGGCAGTGAGAAAGGAAGAAAAAAATGGCAAATACTGATATAGGAATTGATCTCGGTACCTCAAATATCGTAATGACTATGGGCAATAAGGGCGTTGTTCTCAGCGAGCCTTCCGTCATAGCCTACAACACAAGAACGGAAAGAGTCCTTGCAGTAGGCAAGGAAGCCTATGAGATGATAGGAAGGAACCCCGACTACATTGCTGTAAAGCGCCCCATAAGCGAGGGTGTCATATCCGACGACGACCTCACCCACAGCATGATACGCGAATTCATACTCAAGGTCACGGGCAGACAGCTTATGAAGCCCCGTATAGTTATATGTATCCCCTCTTTCATCACAGACATAGAGAGCCGGGCAGTTGTGGAGGCTGCAAAGAGTGCGGGCTCCCGTCAGGTATATCTCATACAGGAGCCTATAGCCGCTATGATAGGTGCGGGCGTGAACATCACAAAGGCAAAGGGACATATGATAGTAGACATCGGCGGCGGTACCACCGATGTTGCCATAGTTTCCATGAACGGAGTTGTTACCTCTCATACCGTAAAGGTCGCGGGAAACGCCATAGACCGTTCCATTATAAAGTATATGCAGAACAAGTACAAGCTCCTTATCGGCGAGAGGACTGCCGAGAAGGTAAAGATAGAGCTTTGCAACCTCTACGACCCCAGCGATGAGATGACATATCTTGTCAAGGGCAGGAGCCTTCTCAAGGGACTCCCCGCACAGGTTCTCCTCAGCGAGACAGAGCTGTTTGAAGCTATAGAGGACGACACCTTTGCCATCATGGAGGCTATACGAAAGGTGCTTGAAGACGCTCCTCCCGAGCTGGTGGGAGATATATACGACAACGGACTTCTCCTCACTGGCGGCGGAGCTCTCCTGGGCGGACTTACCCAGCTGATAAAGCGTACTCTCGGCATAAACTGCAATATCGCCAAAGACTCCATAAACTGCGTTGCAAAGGGCACGGGCATGGCATTCGGCAGAATGACTACCCTGCTGGACGGTTTCGAGACGGCAACGGTCTATAAATACAGATAATGTAGGGGACGGCGTCCTCGACGTCCCATAATCGGGCTCCCGTTTTCATATAAAAATTATAGGGCGGATAAAATCCGCCCAAACTAAAACGGGACGCCGAGGGCGGCGTCCCCTACAATATATCACTAAAAACTCAAAGTGAAACGATCTTCTCGGCTGCTTCTGTGAGCCATTCGCC
The DNA here is from genome assembly GCA_017519415.1 of Ruminococcus sp. Taxonomy (GTDB): domain Bacteria; phylum Bacillota; class Clostridia; order Oscillospirales; family Ruminococcaceae; genus Ruminococcus. Next base: position 40,524 of record JAFWSI010000070.1, on the reverse strand, counting down.
CTCGAAAAGCTCGATAGTGCCCTGATCGCAGAGCTTTGCAAGCTGCGGGTCGATCGGGAGCTTTGCAAGCACGGGTATATCGTACTGTGCAGCTATCTCCTCTATATGGCTCTCGCCGTAGATACTGTGGCACTTGCCGCAGTCGGGACATTCAAAATAGCTCATATTCTCGATGATACCGAGTATGGGTATATTCATGAGCTTTGCCATTTTTACGGCCTTTTCAACTATCATTGAAACAAGCTCCTGAGGAGAAGTTACGATAACGATACCGTCAACAGGGAGAGACTGGAACACGGTCAGCGGAACATCGCCTGTTCCCGGAGGCATATCAACTACGAGACAGTCTATGTCCTTCCAGATAACATCGGTCCAGAACTGCTTTACTACTCCCGCAATAACAGGACCTCTCCATACTACAGGGTCTGACTCGTTTTCGAGAAGAAGATTTATCGACATGATGTCAAGTCCCATTTTGGACTTTGCAGGGATAATGCCGAATTCGCAGGCGTCAGCCTTCTGATGTATGCCGAAAGCCTTCGGTATAGACGGACCTGTTATATCTGCGTCCATTATTCCCACATTCTTGCCGAGGCGCTGCATTGAAACTGCAAGCAATGAAGATACGAGAGTCTTTCCTACTCCGCCCTTACCGCTGACAACACCTATCACCTTTCCGATATTGCTCATGGCATTGGGCTTTTCCAGTAAGCTCTGCGGCTCCTGTCTTCTGCCGCAGTCGCTTCCGCAGCTTGAGCAGTCATGTGTACATTCGCTCATTAAAAACACTCCTTAATACATTATAGGATTATTATACCCCTTTTTGCAGATTTAGTCAATAGGATATTGACAAATGAATAACACAGTGATATAATAACAGTTGAGGATTGAGAGTTTATATATCTGCTGCGCAGACTTATTTAAATAATATCGCCGTAATGCGATACAATAACTCTCCACTCTAAACTGTCAACTCTCAACTTTTAAGAGTATCTTCGGTGCAGGGTGTGATTCCCTGCCGGCAGGCGGAGTGCCTCCGCTCCCGGCATACGCTGCCGAAGAATAACTGAATATCAACTTTTTATCTTCGGGGTTAGGTGAAAGTCCTGACCGGCAGTTAGAGCCTGCGAGCCTTTTGGTTGATTCGGTGAGATTCCGAAGCCGACGGTAAAGTCCGGATGAAAGAAGATAAGCCGCACAAAGTGCAGTATATATATCATCGCCCCGCTGTAAGGGGCTTTTTCTGTTTTTACATATTGGAGGGCACTATGAAAAATACATTGCATAACATATTTCTCGCTGTAGGACTTGGAACGATCATATTCACGCCGCTGCTCATCATCGACAACGGTCTGAACGATACCATGGTATCCGTTATCATATGGCTTCTGGCGTCAATAGTCTACGGTCTAACCTTCTCCATACTGCGTATGAAAAGTATTTTCCGCATTCCGCTCCATTTTATTGCCTGTTTTGCAGTGACCATGGCGGTGAGATTCGTTTACGCCTACTTTTCAAACGGCGAGGTCGAGTTCAAAAAGACCTTTATCGTCACCGTACCTATATTCATTGTGATCTACATAATAATGTTCTTCTACATGAAATACTTCGGCAATACAGACGACAGCGGAGCACAGAAGGAAGAATAATCAATACCCTGCGGGTTTATGATGCGGCGCTATATGCACTACTAACTGCTGACCGGTCACTGATAACCACTCACTGACAACAGGAGGAACTATGGATCACGAAGAATTTATGCGCAAGGCCCTCGAACTTGCAAAAAAAGGCATGGGCTTCACCTCGCCCAATCCCATGGTGGGAGCCGTTATCGTCCGCGACGGCAAGATAATAGGCTACGGCTGGCACAGAAAATACGGCGACCTCCATGCGGAGCGCTCCGCCTTTGCATACTGCGACGAAAACGGCATAGACTGTACAGGTGCGGATATGTATGTAACTCTGGAGCCCTGCTGCCACCACGGCAAGCAGCCCCCCTGCACCGATGCTGTCATAGCCCACGGCATAAAGCGTGTGTTTATCGGCTCTGCTGATCCAAATCCCTGGGTTGCGGGCAAGGGAGTGAAGATACTCCGTGAAAACGGCATTGAGGTCGTCGAGGACATACTCAAAGAGGAATGTGACGCCCTCAACGAGATATTCTTCCACTATATCACTAAAGATTGGCCGTTTGTTACAGTAAAATACGCAATGACACTGGACGGTAAGATAGCGACCTGCACAGGCGAGTCCAAATGGATAACGGGAGAAGAAGCAAGACTTGATGTACAGCGCGAAAGGCTGAGGCACTCCGCCATAATGGTGGGTATAGGCACTGTTCTTGCGGACGATCCATTGCTCACCTGCCGGCTTGAAAACGGCAGAAACCCAATAAGGATAATCTGCGACTCAAATCTCAGGATACCTCTTGAAAGTAAGATAGTACAGACCGCAAAAGACGTTCCGACTATCATCGCTATGACCAGCTACAACAAGGGCTATGACCGCGAAAAACGTGAAAAAAGGCATATCCTCGAAGAAATGGGCTGCACGATAATTTCGACCGCGCCTAACCCCAACCGTGTAGATCTGTATACTTTAGTAATGGAACTGTCAAGAAAAAAGATAGACAGTATACTTGTAGAGGGCGGTGGAGAACTTATCGAGGATCTGTTCCGCCGTGAGCTGGTCACCAAGGTAAAAGCCTACATCGCCCCGAAGATATTCGGCGGACGTAACGCAAAAACGCCTGTCGAGGGTATGGGAGTAAAAACCCCAGACAATGCCTACATGATAGAAAATACGAAAATACAGCGTATAGGCACAGATATCCTGATTGAAGGAAAGGTGGTCTATAAGTAATGTTCACGGGAATAATTGAGGAGGTAGGCACCGTAAAGCGCGTACAGCGGTCGGGAAACTCCTCATTCATAGAGATACAGGCCCGAAAGGTGCTGGAGGACGTTCATCAAGGCGACAGCATAGCCGTAAACGGCGTATGCCTTACGGTAACTGAATTCGGCGGAGATACTTTCCGTGCGGACGTTATGAACGAAACTCTCAGCCGCTCCTCTCTCGGCAGCTTTTCAGCGGGAAGTCCCGTAAATCTTGAAAGGGCTATGGCTGCGGGAGGACGCTTCGGCGGACATATAGTGTCGGGACACATCGACGGCACGGGAACTGTAGCAGACATAAAGAACGACGGTATCGCCGTATGGTATACCGTGAGCACAGCTCCTCATCTGCTTCGGTACATCGTGGAAAAGGGCTCCATAGCCATTGACGGCATAAGCCTGACGGTGGCAAGGGTCACGGATACATCCTTCAGCGTGTCCGTTATCCCGCATACAGCCTCACAGACCATACTGTCCGCAAAAAAAGCAGGCGATACGGTAAATCTTGAAACCGACATCATCGGCAAGTACGTTGAAAAACTCATGAAGCCTGCGGACGCTGCTCCTCAGAGCAGTCTCAGCATGGAAATGCTGGCAGATTGCGGCTTCATATAAAACTATCAGCAAGGAGAAATCTAATGTTTCAGTACAACACTGTCGAGGAGGCCTGCGAGGCTCTCCGAAACGGCGAGATCATCCTCGTCACAGACGATGAGGACCGTGAGAACGAGGGCGATATGATATGCGCCGCTCAGTTCGCCACCACGGAAAACGTAAACTTCATGGCGGCTCACGCAAAGGGTCTCATATGTATGCCAATGAGCGCAGCTCTGTGCAAAAAGCTCCACCTTCATCAGATGGTGGACTACAACACGGATAATCACCACACTGCCTTTACGGTATCTATCGACCATGCAGACACCACAACAGGCATATCTGCCGCAGAACGCGGCTATACGGCGCGTATGTGCACAGCTCCCGACGCGAAGCCCGAGGACTTCCGTAAGCCCGGGCATATGTTCCCTCTCATGGCAAGAAAGAACGGAGTTCTCGAACGCGAGGGACATACGGAGGCAACTGTTGACCTCATGCGCATTGCGGGGCTCGAGGAATGCGGTCTCTGCTGCGAGATAATGAGGGACGACGGTACTATGATGAGATCCGCGGAGCTTCAGGAAAAGGCAAAGGAATGGAACATGAAGTTCATTACCATACAGGCTCTCAAGGAATACCGCAAGGTCAACGACATCCTCGTTGAGTGCGTTGCCAATACGAAGCTCCCCACAAAGTACGGTGAGTTCAGGGCTCTGGGCTATGTGAACAAGCTCAACGGCGAGCATCATGTGGCTCTTGTAAAGGGCGATATAGGCGACGGACAGGATATACTCTGCCGCGTACATTCCGAGTGCCTCACAGGCGACGCCTTCGGCTCCCTGAAATGCGACTGCGGACAGCAGTTTGCCGCAGCAATGGCACGGATCGAAAAGGAGGGGCGCGGTATCCTCCTCTATATGAGGCAGGAGGGACGAGGTATCGGCCTTATAAACAAGCTTAAAGCATATGAGCTCCAGGACAGAGGAATGGATACCCTCGAAGCAAATCTTGCCCTTGGCTTTCCCGGAGATATGCGCGAATACTACATCGGCGCACAGATACTCCGCGACCTTGGCTGCAGGACCCTGCGGCTGCTCACAAACAATCCCGACAAGGTCTACGGCCTCAGCGGCTTCGGACTTGAAATAAAGGAGCGTGTACCGATACAGGTGGACGCTACCGCCTACGACCTGTTCTATCTGAAGACAAAACGTGATAAAATGGGTCATATATTAGATTATTGAGGTGTTAATTATGAGTATTTGGTGGTATATCGCAACTGTGGTTCTTTCTGTCGGAGTTCTCTTCATGGTGCTGAACAGCATTAATCTGCTCCGCGGAATGCTTAAATTCAAGGATAAAGCCATTGTCCTTAACCTTCCCACCCTTCTGCTTTACGCCATAGCAATAGCCGTGGATATATTTCTCATCATCTTTGTAAAGGGCTTCCGTGTACCGTGGATACTCCTGGGAGCTATACTGCTCCTCTCCATATTCTGTCTTATGGTGCCCGTGACCTCCCAGGGTGTTGTCAGTGCAGGTCCTCTGGGCTGCAAGCTCCTTCCCCGCGAGGAATACAGCTATGAGTTCGGCAAGGACAGGATGGGCGACTGTATGAAGCTCTTCCGCAAGGGCAATGACAAGCCTGCTGTTTTCCACCTCGGGATAAAGAGCATGAAAACGGTAAAAATGCTGGCCGACTGGTACGGCAAGCACGGCTACGAAAATCCTCTTACCAAATAAGGAGCAAGAATCATGCCAACTTTGAAAACAATCTCAATATGCGTTATCTGTATAGTATCAGTCATATTTATAGCCGGTATCATAGGATATTTCATATTCAGGAACAGGATAAAAAGCAAGAAAACAGCCGTAAAGCTCCGGAGACAGCGTAAAAAGGACGCCATGTGGTGGTCTTTCGTCTGGGCAGCCTGGCTTGTCATCGGCTTCCTTGAATGGAACGGCGCAAGACACATAAACGACCAATATCATATCAGATGCTACGGTCTCCTGTTCATTGCAGGCATAATCCTTACGATACTGCTGGTGCTTGATTTTACAGTAGGAAAATATGCTTACATCACCACTCAGCGCGTATACTTCCCGGATAACTTCGGACTGGCAAGAAACAAGAAGAACGTCACATATTCAATATCGGGTTCAACTCTGAGCCTGTGGTTCAACAACGGCATAATGCCGAAAAAGTTTACAGTAATCGAAAAACATGACGAGCTTGTAACTCTCCTGAAGGAAAACTACACGCTCAACAGAAACGCTAAATAAAGGAGTAGATAACATGAAGACATATGAAGGCAAACTCGTATCAAAGGACACAAGGATAGGCATCGTTGTCGCCCGCTTCAACGAATTCATTACCTCAAAGCTCCTCGGCGGAGCCATTGACGCTCTCAAGCGCCATGACGTAAGCGAGGGCGCTATCGACGTGGCATGGGTGCCCGGTGCATTCGAGATACCGCTGATAGCTTCAAAAATGGCTAACTCCGGCAAATACGACGCGGTTATCTGCCTCGGCGCCATCATCAGAGGCAGCACCTCCCACTACGACCTCGTATGCAACGAGGCTGCAAAGGGTATAGCTCAGGTATCCCTCCAGACAGGCATACCGGTAATGTTCGGAGTAATAACCACCGAGAATATCGAACAGGCTATCGAGCGTGCCGGCTCCAAGGCAGGCAACAAGGGCAGCGAATGCGCAGAGGGCGCTATCGAGATGATAAACCTCATCAGAGAGATTGAGGCATAATGACCAGTCTGATCTTCGATTACGACGGCACTGTTCATAATTCCATGCTCACCTATGCTCCCGCCTTCCGCGATACCATGAAATGGCTGTCGGATAACGGATATATTGAGGACAGGGAGTACACCGACAAGGAGATAAGCTGCTGGCTGGGCTACAATTCCACGGATATGTGGAGTCGGTTCCACCCGGAGCTCGATCCCTCCATACGCGAAAAAGCCCGCATAATGCTGGGAAACGATATGGCACGCCGCATAGATAACGGTGAGGGAGCTCTCTATGACGGAGCGGAGGAAATGCTCGCCAAGCTGAAGAAAATGGACTATACCCTTATATTCCTCAGCAACTGCCGCTTCCACTATCTGGAGCGCCACAGGAGAGTCTTTCAGCTGGACCGCTACTTCGACTTCTTCTATTGCTGTGAGGCCTTTGATTTCATTCCAAAATATGAGATATTCCGCAGGATCGCTCCGAACCACAATGGCAATTTCATCGTGATAGGCGACCGCTTCCACGATATCGAGATCGCCGCACGGAACGGACTTCCTTCCATAGGCTGCGGATACGGCTTCGGCTCTGAGGAAGAGCTGTCGGGAGCTGATATTACAGTAGATAATATCAGCGGGATACCGGACGCAGTAAGAAAGCTGTGTTCCGCCAATAATTATATATGAGCAAAGCCCGTAAGCGTCAGTGCTTACGGGCTTTTTGCAGTATTCTATGCGATTTTATTCTGTTCTGAGAGCTTCCACGGGATCCTTTCTCGCGGCAACTCCCGACGGGATAAGTCCTGCAATAAGTGTAAGAGTCATGCTAATTATTACAAGCACTACCGCTCCCACAACGGGAACATGAGCTCTGAGTGTGTCAAGGCTCGTGACGCTGTGGATTATTGCGTTTATCGGGATAGTGAGGAGAACAGACACACCTATGCCTATAAGTCCCGCTGCAAGACCCACAAGCAGGGTCTCCGCATTGAACACGGTGCGGACATTGCGCTTTGAAGCGCCTATGGCTCTGAGTATTCCTATCTCACGGGTGCGCTCGAGGACTGAGATATATGTTATTATACCTATCATTATCGAAGACACCACAAGGGATATTCCGACAAATGCAATGAGCAGATAGGAAATACCGCTGATTATTCCCGTAATCGACGACATAAGAAGGGCTACCACATCGGTATAGTGGATAACGTCAGCTTCCTTTGCTCCGTCATTGTAGCGCTCTATAGCGTCGGCTATTTCGTCCTTGTCCTCGAAGCTCCTGACATAAATACGTATTGAGGAAGGATCGGACTCATCGGCAACTCCGAGGAGCTTGAGATTATCCTCATAGGTGGACTTTGAGATCTCCTCGGGAGTGTACTTCTCAAAAATCACTCCGTAGTTTTCAAGGCTAATCTCCGAGGAATCAAGCATCTTCGCAAGCTCCGCATTGGTAAGTGAGCCGAGCTGCTCCTGAGACATAGCAGCATACTGCTGAGCAATCTGCTCCCTTATGGCCTGCTCAGCATAGGACCTTATCTCCTCGTCGCTCATCTGCGATACGAAGGCGGTCACCTGAGAAGCATCAACACCGAGCTCCGACGAATACATCTCGGTTATCTGATCCATAAACTTGCTGCGGTCGAAGTCCTTCATGGCAGCCGCCACCTGAGCGTCTGCCTGCGCGGGATCCGGCTGTGCAGCCACAAGACGGAATATATCTGCCTTGGTGTCGGTATCAGCCGTCTTTATGAATGCCTTTGCAGTTTCTGCCTTTTCCTCGGGAGTAGGAGCTGTATAATCGTCGGTCATGAACTTTGTGCCTGTGATTATATCGTTTTCCTTATCCTCCTTCTGGGACTGTACAAGTTCACTGGCGCCCGTCTTTTCGATAACGTAATCCGTAAGAAGTCCCGTATAGCAGATGTAGCCCTTGAGCATGGGAGCCTTTACGTCCTCCTTGGAGTGGATAAAGCCGACTATCTTTATATCAGTGCCGATATTATCAGCTCCGAAAATATAATCGAGACCTGTCTGCGTAGCCGTAAGGTCGCTGCAGCCCTTGCCTGTGAGCTCCTTCTGATAGTATTCGCAGGGAAGCACCATCTTGAACTTCTTTTCCTTGATCTCGTCAAAGCTCCACTCCACCTGACCGTAATCCTTGATCTCCTGATTGCTCATAACAGCCTTTAGCTTTTCACTGAAGCCCTCCTGATCCTTTAGACCCATTGCGTATACGATTATATCCGGAAGCTCGTTGTTCTGTCTGAGGACAACAACGGCTTCGTCATAGCTTTCGGGCCATTTTCCGTCTACCAGCTCATACTGCTCCTTTACGATGCTGCTTATGGGCTCGCCGTTCTCGCCGGGGAGGAGCTGCTCCATGACATTCAGACCGAAGGCCTGCATTTCCATGCCTGCCATAGGATTATTCATAGCGGTCGACATCATCTCCGAGTCGTCCATACCTAAAGCCTTACTGTACATATCCATGAAATCAACCTTGATTATCTCACCAGATGGAGACTTTGTGTATACGGGCATCTTAACATCATATGCATAGCCGATAGCGCTCGCCTTATCCGCAACAACGCTGTCGCTGTCAAGAAAGGCCTTGAAGTCCTTCATATTGTTTATCTGCTTTGCGGAGGAATTGAAGGAATTGAACATATCATACACCTGGGTATTGGCATAGACGATACCGTCCTTGAATTCACGGCTCTCGTATTCCTTCTGATTCTGCATAAGAGCCTCTATCATTCCGGAGGTATCCGTATTTTCACGCATTATTTCCAGAGGATATGAGGAAAGAGTCTCCTCCTGCACATCATCGATATACTCATTGATACCCGTTGCAAGGGAAAGAATGAGAGCGATGCCGATTATACCTATAGAGCCTGCAAAGGCAGTAAGCAGAGTTCTTCCCTTTTTTGTAAGAAGATTATTCAGCGACAGGGAAACGGCTGTGCCGAATGACATGGATACACGGGACTTCTTTCCGTCCCTTGTCTTTTTTTCCTTTACCGCCTTTTCCTTATCACTATCCTTTGACTTTTTCTTAGCCCTCCCCTTTTCCTTTTTCTTTTCCGTCTTTTCGGCTTCGGGATCGTAGGGCGAGGTATCGCCTGTAATCCTGCCGTCCTTTATCCTGATTATACGGCTGGCATACTGATCCGCAAGCTCTGGATTATGAGTTACCATAATTACCAGCTTATCCTTTGCGATAGCCTTCAGGAGCTCCATGACCTGTATCGAGGTCTCGGAATCGAGAGCACCAGTCGGCTCATCGGCAAGAAGTATATCAGGATCATTTATAAGAGCACGGGCAATTGCCACACGCTGCATCTGTCCGCCTGACATCTGGTTGGGCTTTTTGTGGAGCTGATCTCCGAGACCTACCTTTTCAAGCGCTTCTTTTGCACGCCTGCGGCGCTCGGACTTTGAAACTCCCGAGATAGTCAGAGCAAGCTCCACGTTTGAGAGCACGTTCTGATGAGGTATAAGATTATAGCTCTGAAAAATGAAGCCTATGGAATGGTTCCTGTAGGCGTCCCAGTCCCTGTCCTTATACTCCTTTGTGGAGGTACCGTTGATTATCAGGTCACCGGAAGTATAGTGGTCAAGTCCGCCGATGATGTTGAGAAGTGTGGTCTTTCCGCAGCCCGAATGTCCGAGAACAGCGACAAATTCGCTTTCACGGAAGGTCATGCTTACCCCGTTAAGTGCATTTACGATATTATCCCCGCTGCCATACTTCTTCACGATGCTTTTCAGCTGAAGCATAAATTTCATCCCCTTTAAATTTTTTTACAATACTATATTGCAGCAAATTAAATTTTGCAAGTATCATTATAGCACTTTAACGAATATCTGTCAATATTATTGTACGAAGTTAACAAAGGCTTAACATGTTCTAACAAAAATAAAGGGCACTGTTTGGTTACAGTGCCCTGTTTTTAATTATTTCATTCCGTATTTCTTTAAAAGAGTATCTATCTTTGTGTGAGGATCTATGATCTTACTGATGGAAACATCATGGTTTATAGCTTCAATGAAGTATGCGATGTACTTGGACACGTCAACCTCATGGAACCACGGCCTGCTCAGGAGCTCGGGAGTCCTGTATGTAAGGTTGGTGCCGAATACGCCGTCGATCGTTCCTTCCTCGTAAGCCTTGTCGAACTTTTCAAGACCGTTGGTGAAGATAGCGTAAGTAGCATAGCCGAATATCCTGCCCGCCTTCTTTTCCTTGAGAGCGGAGGCAACGTCCAGCATGGACTCTCCCGAAGAGATTATATCGTCGGAAATGAATACATCCTTGCCCTCAACGGGATTTCCGAGATATTCGTGAGCAACTATGGGGTTGCGGCCGTTTACGATAGTGGAGTAGTCTCTTCTCTTGTAGAACATACCCATTTCAACTCCGAGAACGGAGGCATAGTACATATTCCTGTTGAGAGCTCCCTCATCGGGGCTGACTACCATGAACTTGTCCTTATTGAAGTTTATATCCTTAATATCCTTGAGCATTGCCTTGAGCACCTGATAGGTAGGCATAACGTTATCAAAGCCCATAAGGGGGATAGCGTTCTGAACTCTCGGATCGTGAGCGTCAAAGGTAACGATATTTGATACGCCCATTGCTTCAAGCTCCTGAAGAGCGCAGGCACAGTCAAGTGATTCGCGGTAGCTTCTTCTGTGCTGACGTCCGCCGTAGAGAGTAGGCATGATAACGGTAATGCGGTGAGCCTTGCCGCTTGCTGCCTGTATTATCCTCTTGAGATCCTGAAAATGATCGTCGGGAGACATAGCGTTCTGCATTCCGAAATAGTCATACTTGATGCTGTAATTTCCCACATCGATGATTATGAAGAGATCCTTGCCGCGGATAGTGGACTTGATCATTCCCTTTCCGTCGCCTGACGAAAAGCGGGGGCATTCGCTCTCCACAAGGAAGGTGTCAACATTGATACCGCCCTTGCCGGCCCAGTCAACAAGATAATCGTCGATCTTTTTGCCGAGCTCTGTAACACTGCTCATTGCGATGATTCCGATAGGTGCAACATTTGATTCGCTGCCGAATAAGATTTCACTTGAAGCTGTCATAGTTCCTGTTTTCGCACGTTTTACGCGCGATACTCCTTTCGCTTTTTAGTCATTTTCGGTCAAAGTCACCTTTACTTGCAGAAATACTCGATATAGCGCTCAATATCACCGGCTATTATCTCCTTTGCAATGTCGGCATGATCGACCTCGTTAACGGCTGTTGTTTTGTTTTCAAGTTCCTTGTAGACCTTAAAGAAATGCGTCATTTCATCGAAAACGTGCTTTGGAAGCTCCTCGATGTCCTTATACATATTGTAGTTCGGATCATCAAACGGTATGGCAATGATCTTTTCATCATGGTGCCCGTTGTCAAGCATTCTGATAACTCCTATGGGATAGCACCTTACCAGCGTGAGCGGCATCAGCGTCTCCGAGCAGAGAACCAGAACATCAAGGGGGTCGTTATCGTCTGAATACGTCCTGGGTATAAACCCATAATTTGAAGGATAGTGAGTAGAGGTATAAAGGATACGGTCCATCATGATGAGACCTGTCTCCTTGTCGAGCTCATATTTTATCTTGCTGCCCTTGCCTATCTCTATCACCGCCACGAAATCATCGGGGCTTATCCTCTTCGGACTGATATTGTGCCAGATATTCATAATTTCCCTCCGCAGCGAATCCGCCCGCATATAACACGCATAAGCGGAAAATTTGATAAGCCATTAATATGACGTTATCCCCTACTTTTTAGTATACCATTTTTTTGAGATTTGTCAATATACCGCTTGATTTTCGGCATTTATTATAAATTCTCCTCAAATATGAGATTTTTTTTCACTTTTCGCATTTATGGCTGACTCACCAAATATTGCGATATTTACCATGAGGATATTTATGTTAACAAACAATGAATATTGCTAATGAATATTATAATAAAATTCTATTGATTTTTTCGCAGAAATATTGTAAAATGTATATAAGTGCTGTATGAATAAATGTTAAAAAACCGCAGAAAAGGAGGTATACCGATGAAAACTAAAAAGATCGCAGTAATAATCGAAGAAATCGGTCAGAGTTATCAAAGCGCTATACTAAAAGGAATATCATCTGCCGCCGCAGAATTCGGTTTTAACATCGCAGCCTTCACCTCCTTCAGCGGAGATATGGATAACCCCCGCCACGACATAGGCGAATTCACCATATTCAGTCTCCCTGATTTCAAGGAATTCGACGGAGCAATCCTGCTCACCAACACACTGTCATACCGCCCCGTCGTGGACAAGATCATCAAGAACATCAGAGCAGCAGGCATACCTGCTGTCAGCATCGACAACGACATACCCTTCTTTTATCATATCGGCATAGACAACAGGTCTGCCATGCGCAAGATCACCGAGCATATGATAACGGAACACGGCTTTACAAGATTCGCATATATTTCGGGTCCAAAGGGAAATCCCGAAAGCGCTGCAAGACTTAACGCCTTTCTCAGCATACTTGACGAGAACGGCATCTCCCTTGACAGCAAGGCCGTTTATTACGGAGATTTCCGTACCCTTTCCGGCAAGAACGCCGCAGAACAGTTCCTGAACGAACTGTCAGAGCTGCCGCAGGCTATAATATGCGCCAACGATGTAATGGCTGCCTCGGCTATAAACAAGCTTACCGCCGAAGGATATTCGGTACCCGGAGATATTGCGGTAACAGGCTTTGACAACACCTACAACGATCACAACTATCAGGTGGAGCTGACATCCGTCGACAGACCTCTCGCTCTTTCGGGCAGGCTTGCCTGCAAGATGCTCCACAATCACTTCATGGATATTCCTCAGGAGAGAAATGTCATACTAAACATGTCGGTCCGCTTCACGGAGAGCTGCGGCTGCCACGAGAACGCCCTTGCCGATCTCTCGGAAATGAAGGAGATCAACTACAGGAATTACTCAAATTTTGAAACTATACAGAACTATATGTCCACCCTCAATCGTATGTCCACACAGCTCCTCGCCTGCAACAATTTCGACGAGTTCATAGGCTGTCTGAAAAAGACTGCGGCTGAAATGGATCCTGAGGAATTCTATTTCTGCCTCTGCGAGAACTGGGATTACGAGGAAGCAGTGGACAGCACCGCAGACCTGAAGAATATCGATCAGTCGGTCCCCATGACCTACACCGAATACGTCACTATTCCCGTCGCCTACGCAAACGGCTCTTTCCATGAATGCAGAAAGATAAGGTCAAGGGATATATTCCCGCCCATTGCCGATACCGACGAGACCGGGAAGCTGTACTACATCACTCCCCTGCATTTCGGAGAACGCTGTCTCGGCTACATGGTCATACGCACCACAAGGATAACTCTTCAGACCATTATGTTCGAGACCTTCTGCATAGACGTATGCAATTCACTGGAAAACATACGAAAGCTCGTATGTCTCGAAAACGCTGTGGACAGGCTCGGAAAGCTGTATGCTCAGGACACCTTCTCGGGCATATACAACAGAAACGGCTTCGTAAAGGCTACGGACGACCTCTATACCGACTGTATGGAGAACAAGCGGGATATTATGCTCATGTTCATAGACCTTGACGGCCTCAAGTCCATAAACGACACCTACGGCCACAGCACGGGCGATAAGGCGATATGCAGCATCGCTGACGTACTGAGGGTCTCATGCAATCAGGGCGAGGTGTTCTGCCGCTTCGGCGGTGACGAGTTCATTATCTTCGGTGCAGATTATACCGAGCACGGCGCACAGAAGCTCACAAAGCGGATAGCCGAGAATATACGCAGGATAAATGACAGCGGTGAAAATCCCTTCGAGCTGAGCGCAAGCACAGGCTTTGTTATCGCATCCCCGAAGTACGGGGAGGATATATTCTACTTTGTTACCGAAGCAGACAAGAAAATGTATAAGGAAAAACGAAAGAAAAAGCTTTCAAGATACCTGAAAGGATAAAAGAAACCGCAGCCGTGGCTGCGGTTTTTTCATATTATGGTGTATAGGCTTCCATTATACCGAGAATGGAAGAAGTGCCGATATTGCCGTTCAGGACGCTGCCGTCGGGTCCAAAGCAAAGTGAGCGTATGTCACGGGGATCATCCTCATAGGGATTGAAGTATTTCCCGCTGTCCCCGAAGTATTCCCCAAGGTATTTCAGGGCATTCCCGCTGGGAAAAATAACATTGCCCTCCGCCAGACCCGTACCGGAGTCCGCGAACTCAGCGATGAGCTCCCGGGTTCTGCGGTTGTAGGGATTGTCGTCGTCACGGCTCACCAGCCACGCGGGGCTCAGTTCCGTACATATCCCCGCCGCAACGGCACAGTCCGCAAAGAGTTTCACGGGCTCAAGAGGTATAGTCTCCTGATGAAAGGCGTCAACGGAAAGGAGTATGCGGTTCACGCCGCTTTCCCCGAGCATTTGCGCTGTTTCTCTTATCCTGCTCTCATTTCTGCTGAAAAAGCCGTTGGTTATTATGTCACGCTGAGGTATACCTGCCTCTCTGGCAGCTCTGTGTATCATGCACACCGTCTCCGGATACAGCAGGGGCTCTCCGCCGAAGGTCATCAGCGACCTTATGCCGTATTTCCCGCACACCTCGGCAACTGCCTTGGCAGCCGCCGCTCCGTCGATATGTCCTCCGCAGCGCTCATGGCTGCCCTCGCTGCAATGTATGCATCTGCCAGTGCAGGCCATTGTAACAATAAACTCTATTCTTTCAAGATTTTTCAGATATTCATTCATGTAAAACTGCTCCTTTGATATGTTTTTATCCATAAACCGGCGCAGTACGGGAACTCTTCCTACTCGGCGGGACGTTCCCGCTGTTGCTGCGCCGAGCAGTTAATTCGCTTTATCACCATTGTCTTCTCCTTATACCGACAGAACTATGTCCTTGCCGCTGGGAACATATTCATCGAAGGTTACTCCGCATTTCTCAAAGAGTATGCAGGAAGCCCTGACGCTGTCCGTGTCCGCGTATTTATTGCTGTAGTATACAACGCGCTTTATGCCTGACTGTATTATAGCCTTCGCACACTCGTTGCACGGGAAAAGCGTAACATACACCGTGCAGCCGCTGAGGCTGCCGAAGCTGCTGTTCAGTATGGCGTTGAGCTCTGCATGGCATACAAAGGGATACTTTGTATCGAGACTGGTCTCGCCCTCACGCTCCCAGGGCATATCGTCGTCGCTGCAGCCCGTAGGCATACCGTTGTAGCCCACGGAAACTATCTTATGCTCGTTGTTGACGATGCAGGCTCCCACCTGAGTGGAATTGTCCTTGCTTCGCTGGGCAGAGAGCATTGCTATACCCATGAAGTATTCGTCCCAGTTTATGTAATCCGTCCTTTTCATAAGCTCACCCCTGTAATTCGTTTTTGATAATTCATAATAGCACATTCCTCCCGAAATGTCAAATAAAAGGGCAATAAAAATATGACATCTGTTCAATTATTGTCATTTTTATGCTATAACGTAATAAATATAGCAATAAAAAGCTTGTATATGTATATATAAACATGATATAATTAAACAGAATATTATATACTTGACAAAACTGTTCAAAAACAAAAAAGAGAAAGAGAAAAAAGCTGTTCCGCAGCCGCAAAAGCACGTTGCCGCTGTAAGGGCAGTTTTTAATAAAGGAGAATATAGGAGGAAATCATGAAAAAATCATTAAGAAATCGGACCGTTACAGGCCTGCTGTGCCTTGGTCTGATAACGCAGACAGCTTCATATCTGCCTGCAAAGGGTGAAACGAAATCTATGGTAACTGTAAACGAGGTCTGCACGAAAAACACGACCTATCAGACTGCCGACGGTAACTGCTACGACTGGATCGAGCTTTACAACAGCGGCAAGGACGAGGCGGATATTTCGGGCTGGGGTCTTTCCGACAAGGAGGACAAGCCTTACCGATATGTATTCCCGGAGGGAACACATATCCCCGCATCGGGACGTCTTGTTGTGTTCTGTGACAGCGACGCCGGAGAGGGAAACGATTCGATAGTTCCTTTCGGACTTTCGACATCGGGCGAAACTATCACACTGACAGACGCTGAGGGCAATACCGCACAGACAGTAACTGTAGGCGCACTGGCTTCGGATACTTCCTACGGACAGTATCCCGACGGAAGCGGTGAATTCTACACGCTTTCCTGCACACCCGATCAGGCCAACTCCGCTCCGGAGGGCAGCAACGCTGTACATCAGCCCGAGTTCTCCTCGGACAGCGGATTTTACGATAACAGCTTCTCGCTTACCCTGACCGCCGATGAGGGCTGCAGGATCTTCTACACCACGGACGGCAGCGATCCTACCGCAGAATCGGAGGAATACACCGGACCTATCACCATCGAAGATATGTCAGGTACCGACAACCGTCTCAGCGCACGCACCGACATCGTTCCCGGAAACGCTTCCGCTCCCCGCAATAAGGTAGACAAGGCTGCTGTTATCCGCGCCGTATCGGTAGACAGCGAAGGACGCGTAAGCGCTCCCGTGACCAAGACCTACTTCATAGGCAATACAAATTCGGGGTACTACAAGGAGATGAAGGTAGTATCACTGGTCACCGATCCCGATAACCTCTTCGATTATGAGAAAGGCATCTATTGCCTCGGACAGATATACGGAGGCAAAAAGGAGGACGAAAAGCCCAAGGAGGAAGACCACCCCAAGGAAGAGGATCGCCCCAAGGAGGAGGACATACCCAAGGAGGGCGAAAGACCCGAGGACGGAAAACAGGACCCCGAGGGCGGAGACAACCGTGTGCAGCCCAAAAGAGCCGGAAATATATGGGAAATGCCCGCTAACTACACTCAGAGAGGAAGAGAGTGGGAGCGTGAGGCTAACTTCACATTATTCGACGGCGGTGAAAAGGTCCTCGAGCAGAATGTGGGTATACGCATCAAGGGCAACTACTCAAGATGTCTGCCTCAGAAGAGCTTCAACGTATATACCCGTCAGGACTACGGCTCTTCCGAGTTTTCATACGATTTCTTCGACGGCAAGGCTACAAAGGCAAAGAACGGCAAGGCTATCAAGAAATACGACGGCCTCGTTCTCCGCAACGGCGGAAACGACAATACCTATGCCTTCTTCCGCGACAGCATAAATCAGAGCCTTATCACCGACAGAGACTTCGCATATCAGGCTACGACAGAGTGTATCGTTTTCATAGACGGCGAATTCTGGGGTATCTACCAGATGATGGAAAAGATCAATACAGGCTACATCAGCGAGCATTACGGCGTTAAAAAGAGCAGCGTGGCTATGATAAAGAACGGCGAGCTTGAGGACGGAACAGACGAGGATCTCAGCGACTGGAGTGCTCTCTGCAAGGGCGTTGCCAACGGCAGCATATCCTATGAGGAGTTCTGCAACAAGGTCGACCTCCAGGGCTTCATGGACTACTTTGCCGCTCAGATATACTGGGCAAATGCCGACTGGCCGCAGAGAAACTATATCGCATGGCGCTCAGACGCTGCCGATGAGACAAATCCCTATGCCGACGGCAAATGGAGAATGGTGCTCTTTGACACCGAGTCGGGACAGGGTCTCTACGGAAGCAATGACAAGTCATTCTCTGCCGACTGCTACAGACGTATAAGCGGTACCAACAGCGACATCGGCAAAATGTTCACCGCGCTTTCGTCAAACGACGAGTTCAGACTTGCTTTCTCAAGAACTATGATGGATCTTGCCAATTATAACTTCACTCCCGAGAGAACCAAGGCAGTCATCAACGGCTATAAGAACAAATACAAGGAACAGGTGCTCGATACCTTTGAACGTTTCCAGTCAGGAAGCCTTTCAGGCTCGAACGGTGAAAGAAAGTTTGAAAACGAGATCTCAACTGTCATAAACTTCTACAATCAGCGCTATACCTACGCCGAGAAGTCAACAAGATCGGCGATGAAGCTGGCAGCTGCGCCTTATAAGCTCACTGTCAGGAACTCAAAGGACAACGGCAGCATCAGGCTGAATACCCTTGCTCTCGGTAAGATCAATGAGTGGAGCGGCAGCTATCACGCAGATTATGCTCTTACCCTTACTGCCGAGCCCGAGGAAGGCCGCACCTTCTCACACTGGGAGATAAGCGGAGCTTCCATTACCGAAGGCGACAAGAACTCAGAAACAATAAGCATAAAGCTTGAGTCTGACGCCATGGTAAAGGCCGTATACGATAACGATCCGAAAAAAGGCGATGTGAACAGCGACGGAAGCTTCGATGTTGCAGATCTTGTTCTTCTTCAGAAGTGGCTCCTCGCAGACAGCAGTGCAGTCCTTTCAAACTGTGAGGCTGCCGATATGTACTTCGACGGCGTCATTGACGTATTTGACCTTGTAAGCATGAAAAAAGAGCTTATTGCAGGAAGCGCTGAAAAGCCCGCAGCTGAGTAAAGCTCATATATAACGATAATAACAGACCCGCATTCCTATCCCTCAGGATACGCGGGTCTGTTTTTTTACAGGACAGCGTCTCATATAAATGAGCCGCGGAAGTATTCCGTGATTATGGTAAAAAAATCCGCGTTCCACCAAAAGTAAAACGCGGACCCGACAGGCAGGGCAGAGCGATACAGATACGCTTCATGCGCGGAATAAAAAATCGCAGCTCAGAAAAACCAAGCCGCGAAACTGCGTGCACCCAATCGGCGCTTTGTAAGCTGTACAGAATTGATGACAGTGCCGTGAACGAAAGCAGAATATGCCTTCTGTAAACAATAAACGAGTGCCCCCGTGAAAGGGGGCACAGGCTCTGTGCTGGTTGGGGCAGCGGGATTTGAACCCACGAATGCAGGAGTCAAAGTCCTGTGCCTTACCGCTTGGCTATACCCCAAACACTTACTGAAATATTATAACAAATATCCCGCAATAAATCAATACCGCGGGATATTTGTTTTTATTTTAATTATTTGTACTTACAGTATGCCATTTTATAGTTTTGCTGCCGCATCACGGCGGTGCATATCCCTGAATTCGTATATAGCCATTGATATGGCAACTACCGCAGAAAGAGCGTCCGCAACGGGTCCGGCAAAGGTTATGCCTTCTATTCCCCATATCATCGGCAGCACTATCAGCATGGGCATGAAAAACAGGAACTGTCTCGTAAGGGACAGAAAAACACCCTTAACCGACTTTCCTATGGACGTGAAGAAGGTGGAGGTGATAGGCTGGAGGCAGTTCAGCCATGTGAAGAAGAGAAATGTGCGGAAGAACTTGGCTCCGAACTTATAATAACCTTCACTGGCGTTTTCATTGGCAAAAAAGCCCAGTATCTGCCTCGGGAACAGCTGGAACAGCACAAAGGCAATAAGCGAAATAGCTGCACCGGCCTTGACCGCCATCCAGAAGGCTCCCCTGACACGGCTGTACTTCTTGGCGCCGTAGTTGAAACTCTCAATGGGCTGCGTACCCTGAGCAAGTCCGATAACTATGGAGAATACTATCATATTCACCTTCATTACGATACCCGCAACAGCGATGGGATCCTCGGCACCGTATTCCGAAAGGGCTCCGTAGTGTCTGAGGGAATTGTTGAGAACTATCTGCACTACAGCAATAGCAAGCTGATTGAAGCAGGAGGCCATTCCAATAGAACAGACCCTGCTGACTATGCCGAAGCCCGGCAAAAGATGCTTTCCGAGAAGCGGCACTGTCTTGAAGTTGAAGCAGTACACTATTACTATTACCGCCGATATGAACTGTCCGATAACTGTCGCAGCGGCTGCTCCCTTCATTCCCCAGCCGAAGCCGAGGACGAATACCGCGTCAAGCACTGTATTAATAACAGCGCCCGTGATATTGCATATCATGGTCATTTTCGGACTTCCGTCCGCACGGATAAGATGTCCGCCGCCTGCAGTGAGTATAAGGAACGGAAAACCAAAGGCAGTATAGCTCACATAGTCCTTTGCGTAGGGCATTACCGCTTCCGTAGCTCCGAAGCCCTTGAGCAGCGGCGTAAGAAAGCAAAGAGTTACCGCAGATAGTATGGCTCCGCAGACAACAAGGAGAGACAGTGCATTGCCCGCAAAATAGGGCGCACGCTTCTTGTCGCCCATGCCCAGCGTAAGATTGAAGCAGGAGGCTCCGCCGATACCCAGCAGCAGTGCTATCGCCATACAGCCCGTAGTGAACGGGAAAGCAATGGACGTTGCGGTGTTTCCGAGAGTGCCGACTGCCTTTCCGATAAACAGCTGATCGACCATATTGTAAAGGGCACTCACCAGCATACCAACTATGCTCGGTATGGCAAACTTCATCATCAGCGAGCGCACCGGAGCATATCCGAGAGGATTTCCCTTTTCTGAAGAAACTGCTCCTTTCGCAGAGGTGCTGCTCGTTCCGGAAGGCTCCCCTAATATTTTTTCATTCATAAATACCCAAACCTTCTTTTTAAATGATAACATATCTTTTATATTATACATCATTCGGAAACAAAAAACAATAGCGGGATAAAACGGGAAGATACAAATTTTTCAAATATTTTTTCCGATACTGATACAATTGTTACAATGGGCGTCACATCGCCTTGACAGCAGGTCCCGTGTGTGATAGAATTAATTTCAGAAAAACATATCTGCGAGGTAAATATGAATGATAATATCATAGAGCAGCTTCTCGGAAAGCCGTATTTCGTGATCGATTTTCTACCCTGTCAGGTTCCGGAAGGAAGTCCCGGCAGATTTTTCGGCATTGAGAACTATATGCTGAGTTCGTCTTACGGCAGCGAGCTGCGGCAGAAATTCCTGAATATCGTGCTGAAGCTCAACTGCTACTACAGCTTGACGCTGTACGACTGGTCGGAAAAAAGAGAGACAGTCTCCCCCGATCCGCAGACAATTTCCGAACAGATAACAGCCAACGATCATCTTACATATGTAATTACAGGCTCATGTGAAACGCTCATATCCATAGGTCCCGACGAGACCCATATAACAGTCTATACGTCCGATGACAGAATAAGGCAGCTGACAGCTCAGCTCGCCCTGTCTGAGGGGCTTTTTGTATGGGAGCCGTAGCCCGCCGCAAAGGAGGATAATAATGAATACAAACAAAATAATATCATTTGCAGTTTCCTGCGCTCTGATGAGCTGTGTATGCGCTCACGTGCAGTACACCTCAGCGGAGACAAATGCTATCTCCCTCGGTGATGTCAATGGCGACGGACTTACCGATGCTGTGGACGCCTCCGATGTGCTGGCGGAATACGCCCTTGTTTCGGGCGGACAGGCTCCCTCCTTTTCCGATGATATGAAAAAGGCTGCGGACGTGAACAGGGACGGTCTGACAGACGCTGTTGACGCCTCGCAGATACTCGCATATTATGCCTATCTGTCAACGGGCGGAAAGCTCGGCTTTGAGGAGTATCTTTCTCCTCAGCCTGTGACAACAACCAGTACTGTTACAAGCACAACTGTTACTTCAACAACAACTGTCACAACTACCCGCCCGGTTACAACTACAACAGTAAGAGTAACACAACCACCTGTGACAACTGTTCCATATATAAAAAGAACATATAATAAATATGATATATTGAGTGATGACCCATATGAAGCTAAGTTCGCTTTATCGCAATTAGCTAATCAATTAGGCGCTGAACTTTATAATGGATATAACCCAGTAAATCAATATGGATTTTTATTAGCTGAGGCAGCTGCATATGCGATAATTGTAGACTTAAACTATAACCAAGGGATAAATATAAAGGCCCTAGGTGATGCTTATGGGTTGCTACCCGAAGATGAGTTTTTAAGTGAATGCGATAATTTGGATTTAGCTCACTATCAATATTTTTATAGTTCTAAAGTAGATTGGACAAAATATGTATTAGATGAAAATTTAGCAAACTTTATAAATACAGTAAGTGATGAATATAAGGAATATATGAATGGTAACACAGAACCTTTAATGAATGAAATAAATGACTATTTTGCTAATAATTCTATTGACATTGATAATTATGCGAAATATTATTTTATGTGTAACACAAAAAATCCAGAAGATTACTACCGCGATGAAATGAATGAAGGAAGAGAAATTTTTATCAACAATGTTGCTAAACCTTTATATGATGAGATATGCCAAAACAAAGTGATTTTGCAAATAAGAGGATAAGAAAAACTAACGCTTAAAAGAAGGGAAAAAATGAAAATAATACTTGCTTCGGCTTCCCCGAGACGGCGGGAGCTTATGAGATACATTACCGAGGATTTCGAGGCGGTCTCAACGGACTGCGACGAAACTCTTCCCGAAAATACAGAACCAACAGCGGCTTCCGAGTACCTTGCGGTGCTGAAAGCAAAGGCTGCCGCGGAGAAATACCCCGACTGCGTTGTTATCGGCTGTGATACCACCGTCATCTGCGGCGGCGAGATACTGGGCAAGCCTAAGGACAGAGCTCAGTGCATAGCCGATATATCGAAGCTCTCGGGCAGAACTCACCAAGTCATCACTGGCTGCTGCATAATCAGCGGCGGAAAGGTCAGCTCCTTTTCCGAGGTGACGGATGTTACGTTCAGAAAGCTGACAGCTGCCGAAATAGAGGCTTATGCCGACACCGACGAGCCCTACGACAAGGCAGGGGGCTACGGCATACAGGGGCTGGGCTCCGCGCTCATCTCCCATATCGACGGAGACTTCTTCAACGTGGTGGGACTGCCCGTGGGACGGCTCTTTAATAAAATTAAAGAAGTTGAGAGTTGAGAGTGCAGAGTTGAGAGTTATAATGCCGCCTTAGGTTGACTTATTAAAACAATATGAGCGAAGCGAACACCTTAACTCTCAATTCTCAACTCTAAACTCTTAACTTTCAGGACGTCGAGGACGCCGTCCCATACAAATAAGCACTAAAAACTAATAACTATAAAGGAGTATTTACCATGAACTCAACTGCATTTCATTCTGCTGACATTCTTATCCCCAAGGACTGCGATATGCGCAAGTGGTCCGTTATCGCCTGCGACCAGTATACCAGCGAGCCTGAGTACTGGGACGAGGTAAGCGCTACAGTCGGAAACGCTCCGTCTACTCTCAATCTTATCCTCCCCGAGCTCTACCTCGAGCAGGACGGCGTTGCAGAGCGTATCGACAATATACATAAGTCTATGGACAAGTACCTTGATGACGGTATCTTCAC
This sequence comes from Ruminococcus sp., assembly GCA_017519415.1. Taxonomy (GTDB): domain Bacteria; phylum Bacillota; class Clostridia; order Oscillospirales; family Ruminococcaceae; genus Ruminococcus. The sequence goes on along the minus strand of JAFWSI010000070.1, from coordinate 17,082 downwards.
CGAGTACAAGGACGCTATGGTCTACGTTGAGCGTACTCAGAGCAACGGTATTCTCCGTCAGGGTATCGTGGGCGCTATAGACCTCGAAAAGTACGACTTCTCAAAGGGCAGCACCTCAGAGGTAAGAGCTACCGAGGCTACCGTTATCGAGCGTATACCTCCCCGTATCAAGGTAAGACAGGGCGCTCCCCTTGAGCTCCCACATATTATGATACTCATTGACGATCCAGACAATACAGTTATCGAGCCCCTTGCAAAAACTGTTTCCGACGACAGCAAGCTCTACGACTTTGAGCTCATGCAGAACGGCGGCAGCATAAAGGGCTGGCTTGTGGACAAGTCTGCTCAGGAGTCTGTCGACAAGGCTCTCTGCGCACTTGCTGACCCCGACACATTCTGCAAGAAGTACGGTCTTTCCGATACACCCGTACTCCTTTACGCTATGGGCGACGGAAACCACTCCCTTGCTACAGCAAAGGAGTTCTATGAGCAGCTGAAAAAGGCAAATCCCGGCAAGGACCTTTCAAATCACCCTGCACGCTACGCACTTGCCGAGATAGTCAATCTCCACAGCGACGCACTCAAATTCGAGGCTATCCACCGCCTTGTATACGACGTGGACTGCGACAGGCTCATAAAGGAGCTCACAGCCGCACTGGAGCTCTCCGAGACCAAGGAGTCCGACCAGTACGTTATCTGCTCATGCAAGGGCACCGAAAAGAAGCTCTACATCAACAAAAAGTCCTCAAACCTGTCCGTTGGCTCTCTCCAGAACTTCCTTGACGGCTATATCAAGGCAAACGGCGGAAAGATAGACTATATCCACGGAGCCGATACAGTAAAGTCCCTCGCAGACAAGCACAACGGTATCGCTTTCATTCTTCCCGATATGGATAAGTCACAGCTCTTCCCTACCGTTATCAAGGACGGAGCTCTCCCGAGAAAGACCTTCTCCATGGGACACGCCGAGGACAAGAGATTCTACATCGAGGCACGCAGGATAGCCGAATAATGGAATTGCTGAACAATATCGCCAAGCTTCATACAACGGAGCTTGGCGCAGTTCGTATAAAAAGGAATTTAGCTCTTGACTGCGATGACTGCGTGGCATGGTGCAGGGAGCAGATAAACGCTCCCGAAGCTGTAATCGAGCGCAGAGGCAAGAACTGGTACATAACCGTGAACGGCTGTATCATCACCGTTAATGCCTACAGCTATACCATAATAACCGCACATACGATATAGCCATTAGCCGTTAGCCTTTTGCCTGACGGGCAGATAATCCCCCCTTACCTCAATATACTTCTATACGTCCGCGTTATCGGACATAACAATTACGCATTGAGAGGTGCTTTATGAAGATAAGAAAATTTGAAACAGCCGACGCAGAAGCAGTTTCGGCTCTCGTTATAAAAACTCTCCGTATTTCCAACGCAAAGGACTACCCTGCCGACCTAATGGAGGAGCTTGTGAAGTCAATGCAGCCGCAGAATATCCTCGAGCGCGCCGGCTGGACGCACTTTTATGTAGTCGAGGACAGCGGACAGATAATAGGCTGCGGTTCTATAGGTCCTTTCTGGGGCAAGGAGGACGAAAGCGGTCTGTTCACTATATTTGTACTCCCCGAATGGCAGGGCAAGGGCGTTGGCAGGCTCATCATGGAAACTCTCGAAAATGATGAGTTCTTCCTCAGAGCAAAGCGTATAGAGATACCCTCGTCCATTACAGGCTGCCAGTTCTACAGAAAGTTTGGCTACGACTACAAGAACGGCATTGCCGAGGTAGACGACGAACACGTTTACCGTCTGGAAAAGTTCAGAGTGCCTTCAATACTTACGATAAAGGCTATAGAAAGAGATGATATTCCCGAATGTACGGAAGTCATAAGAACGAGCTTCATGACTGTTGCAGACGAGTTCGGCTTCACTGTAGAAAACGCTCCCCGATTTGTTGCCTTTGCAACAACCGATGATAAACTGTACTCGCAGTTTGACAGCGAGCAACGTCCAATGTACGGATATTTTTCCGAAAACGGAAGAATTATCGGATATTATTCCCTGCTTCTGCTTGAAAACAAAGAGTGCGAACTGAATAATCTCTGCGTTCTTCCCGAATACAGGCATAAATGCATTGGCAGCGCTCTGTTCGCCGATGCCTGCACAAAAGCAAAGGATAAAGGCTGCGTGAAGCTTGTATTCAGCATAGTTGAAGAAAATGAGAAGCTCCGCAAATGGTACGAAAAGCAGGGAGCTGTACATACAGACACGAAAAAATTTGATTTCTTCCCGTTTACCTGCGGATACATGGAAAAGTCACTATAAGAAGGAGTAAACTATGTCCGACCGTTTTTCAAGAACCGGGCTTCTTTTCGGCGAAGAAGCCATGAAAATCCTTGCAAACTCCCGTGTGGCAGTTTTCGGTGTGGGCGGCGTAGGCGGCTATGCCGTTGAAGCTCTCGCCCGCTCGGGAATAGGCGCAATGGACCTCATTGATGACGACAAGGTATGCATGACCAATATAAACCGCCAGATAATCGCCCTTGACAGCACTATCGGTATGTACAAGGTGGACGCGGCGGCTCAGCGCATACATGAAATAAATCCCGGCTGCAAGGTGACCTGCCATATGATGTTCTATATGCCCGAAACCGCCGATAAGCTTGATTTTTCCCAGTTCGACTACGTTGTGGACGCAATCGACACCGTAACGGGCAAGATCGAGATAATAATGCAGGCTAAGCAAGCAGGAATTCCGGTTATAAGCTCTATGGGTGCAGGCAACAAGCTTGACCCTACACGGTTTGAGGTCACTGATATATACAAGACCTCCGTTTGTCCCCTCGCAAAGGTAATGCGCTATCAGCTGAAACGCCGCGGCGTAAAGAAGCTCAAGGTGGTATATTCAAGGGAGGAGCCCATAACACCGCAAGGTGAAGCCGCTGACGACGGCTCGGAAAAAACGGATATGCGAACAGGCTCCGCAAGACGCTCAACCCCCGGTTCTGTAGCCTTTGTACCTTCAGTTGTCGGACTTATCATCGCGGGAGAAGTAATAAAGGACCTGACAGGCATAAACAAAAAGCAAAAGGGTATCTGCTGAAATACAGATACCCTTATTTTTTTACTTTATAGCGTCGAAGCCGTGCTGCAGGTCGGCAATAATATCGTCTATGTGCTCAGTACCGATGGAAAGTCTTACCGTTGTGGGTCTTATGCCTGCGGCAAGCAGCTCATCCTCACTCATCTGCGAATGAGTAGTGGAAGCGGGGTGTATTACAAGGGACTTCACGTCTGCTACATTTGCAAGGAGCGAGAACAACTCAAGGCTCTCGGTGAACTTCTTCGCGTCCTCTGCTGTGCCCTTTACGTCAAAGGTGAATATTGACGCCGCACCGTTGGGGAAATATCTGTCGTAAAGCTCCTTAGCCCTGCCCTCTTCAAGGGACGGGTGGTTAACTCTTTCCACCTGTGGATGTGATCTGAGAAATTCCACGACCTTGAGCGCATTTTCGGTGTGGCGCTCAAGTCTAAGTGACAGGGTCTCAAGTCCCTGCAGAAGCAGGAAGGAATTGAAGGGAGATATGGCAGCTCCCTGATCTCTCATAAGGGTGGTGCGGAGCTTGAGTATATATGCAAGATTGCCGCACGCCTCGGTAAATACAACTCCGTGGTATGAGGGATTGGGCTTTGAAAGTCCGGGGAACTTGTCGTTCTGCGCCCAGTCAAACTTTCCGGAATCTATAACGACTCCGCCCATTACCGTTCCGTGGCCGCCGATGAACTTAGTAGCGGAATGTACCACTATATCCGCACCGTGCTCGATAGGTCTCAGCAGGAACGGTGTTGCAAAGGTATTGTCCACAATGAGAGGGATACCGTGCTTGTGTGCTATTGCAGAAACAGCTTCTATATCGATAACATTGGAATTGGGATTTCCGAGAGTCTCCGCATAGAGGAGCTTAGTGTTAGGCTGTATCGCTTTCTCGAAATTCTCGGGATCCGAGGGATCCACAAAGGTGGTCGTAAGTCCCTGCTCCCTGAGAGTATGGGAAAGAAGATTGAAGGAACCTCCGTACAGATCTGAGGAAGCAACGATGTGATCCCCTGCTGTGGCGATATTCTGTATCGCATAGCTTATGGCCGCCGAGCCCGAAGCAGTTGCAAGGGCACCGACACCGCCCTCAAGAGCAGCTATCCTCTGCTCAAAAACGTCGGAGGTAGGATTCATCAGTCTTGTATAGATGTTGCCGCCCTCGGTAAGTCCGAAACGGCCTGCCGCCTGTGCGGAGTCCCTGAATACATACGAAGTGGTGGCATATATGGGTACTGCTCTTGCGTCTGTTGCAGGATCCGGATTCTCCTGTCCTGCGTGGATCTGAATGGTCTCGAATTTATAATTGCTCATAATGATCTTCCTTTCAAAAATTATTTATATCAAATTTTCACTTGTGAACCTGTATACTGCAAATATCACATTCGCTCCGTATCAGTGATATATCTGATTGCTGTCATTTTTTATCACCCCTGTCCTTTTCTCTGTCTTAATCATACCATAGTGATAGGTATTTGTCAAATATGAAAGTATTATTATTAGTTATAGTCTCAGTCTATAACCGCTTTCTTTGCGCACATTACATCAATATGAAAGTTTTTGGCTTTTTTTCGTTTTTTCCTTGACCTTTACCGCTTTTTGTGCTATTATAATTTGTATTGGAATAACGAGACAGGAAAGGATAACGAATGAATTTTAATGAACTGAATCTATCTCAGGAGCTTCTCCGCGCCGTTGACGAGCTGGGATATACGGAGATGACGGAAATACAGCAGCAGAGCATTCCCCTGCTCCTGGAGGGCCGCGACGTTGTGGGGCGCTCCAACACGGGAACGGGCAAAACTGCCGCTTTCGGCATACCCGCTGTGGAGAGCATAACCGAAGCGGACAGGCGCTCCGCAGCAGTGCTCATACTCTGCCCTACAAGAGAGCTCGCCATGCAGGCAAACGAAGAGATCCGCAAATTCGCCAAATTCAAGGAGGGAGTAAAGTCCTCTGCGGTATACGGCGGAGCAAGCATGGAAAAGCAGATACATGAGCTAAAGCGCGGAGCCAATATAGTCATAGGCACTCCCGGACGTGTTATGGATCATATCCGCAGAAAAACACTCAGGCTCGAAAATATCCGCACCGTCATACTCGACGAGGCCGATGAGATGCTTAATATGGGCTTCCGCGAGGATATAGAGACCATACTCGCCGATGTACCCGAGGACAGGCAGACTGTACTGTTTTCGGCTACAATGCCAAAGGAGATCATGGCTATCACCGAGAAATTCCAGCGTGATCCCGTACATATAAAGATAAAGTCAGCACAGAAGACTGTGGAGCTTATCGAGCAGTTCTACTTTGAGGTGGCTATGGGAAGGAAGACTGACGCCCTCAGGCTGCTGCTCGCCGCATACAAGCCCTCCTCCGCAATGGTATTCTGCAATACCAAGGCAATGGTGGATCAGCTCACCGACGAGCTTGTCAAGCACGGCTTCCGCGCAGCCGGGCTTCACGGAGATATGAAGCAAATACAGCGCACGCAGGTCATGAACAGCTTCAAGAGCAAGGCGACGGAAATTCTTGTGGCTACGGACGTTGCCGCAAGAGGCATAGACGTAAGCGGAGTTGACGCGGTATTCAACTACGACCTGCCCCAGGACAACGAATATTATATCCACCGTATCGGCAGAACCGGACGTGCCGGCAGGACAGGTACCGCTTATACTCTGATAAGCGGCAGAAGGCAGCTGTTCGACCTGCGGGCCATAGAAAAGTATACTCACGCCGAGATACATGAAATGCCGCTGCCTGACAAGTCCGATATAGTATCCATGAAGAAGGAGGCTCTCGTAAGGGATATCTCGGAGGCTCAGGCAGGTCACAATGCCTATGATATACTGGACAGACTGACGGAAATGGGTATTGATTACCGTGAAGCGGCTGCAAGAGTAATTGCAAAACAGCTCAGTGCGGAAACGGAGTCCCTTCCGGACTTCGACAGCGCCCGTCCCCTCAGGAAGGGCAGAAACAACGGCGCCAAGACTGTAAAGATAGACATCAATATCGGCAGGAACCGCCGTATAGCTCCCAATTTCATTCTCGGAGCACTGGTTGACGCAACGGGAATGACGGGAAAGGATTTCGGCAAGATAGATATTTACGACGACCACACCACCGTTGAGGTCCCCGAGACCGAATACGAGTACATCATCGACAGTACAGATTCAATGAAGATCAACGGAAACAAGGTGGAGGTAAAGCTGTACAAGGGAGGCGCCCATGCCGAGCGCAGGAACCGCCGCATAGATGACAGACCAAAATTCGACCGCAAAAAAGCGGCTTACGGAAACAAGAAGAAATCGGAGATATTCTCGGAATATATACCTAACCGTAAAAAACGCATGAAAAAAAGGCACTGAGAGGTGATATGAATGGGCAGAAAGAACGGACAGGAAAAAAGCACGGCAATGCGTATAATCATTCTCGCTGTAGCGGGCATAATGATCGCCGGCGCTGTGCTGCTTCCATTCCTGAGATAATTAAAACGGCTGAGACTTCCTGTGAAGTCTCAGCCGTTTTTTTGCGGTAAATGCCAAAAACGCTTTCCTGTAATTCCGATCTGCGTATACGGGCCGCCGATTCCGACATATTCTGCGGCCATGCTGCATTATAATAATACTAAAGACAGCAAATCGGGAGGTACACTGTGGAGACCATATACGTCGATGTACTCATAATCCTGAATATCTATGTCAACTTCTTTCTGCTGCGCATAACCGCAGGGCTCACTCATTCTCCCCTTTCCGGAGGAAGATGTATCGCTGCTTCCGTATACGGGAGCCTCTTTTCCCTGATGATACTTCTCCCCCAGCTCGGCACCCTGCTGTCCCTTATCATAAGGATCGCCGCGGCAGTGAGCATTGTCGCCGCAGCCTTCGGGATCCGCGGCCGCAGAAGGCTCATCAAGGATACTGCTGCCTTCTTCACGGCGAATTTTGTGCTTGCAGGGACCGTATACGGTATATATTCGTTTTTCAGGCCGGCATATATGCATTTCAACAACGGCTGCTTCTACATAGACTTTTCACTGATGATCCTCGTCATCACCACAGCCGCTCTGTATGCGGCAGTCCGTATCGTCCGCATACTGCTGGACAGGTCAATGGACGGCAGCTACCGGATATTCATACGGAAAGGCAAAAAAACCGTAGCGCTCGAAGGGATAGCCGATACGGGGAACGGTCTTGTGGACTTCTTCACGGGTGCTCCCGTGATAATATGCGCAGAGGAGAGCTTCAGAGAGCTGACAGGTACGGAAATGGATATTTCGGAGCTTCCCCGCGGATTCAGACTGCTCCCCTGCTCTGCGGTATCGGGCAGCGGACTTATCCCCGTGTTCCGTCCCGACGAGGTGCTCATAAGCTGCCTGACAAGCGGTGAAAGGAAACCCGTAGACGCTGTCATAGGCTTCGGAGAATGCGGCGGCAAGGCCGTCTTCAATCCGAAGCTGCTGAAAATATAGTCAAAGGCATAAGGAGAAACATATGAACATCATTGAAAAACTGAGAACATTACTGAAAAAATGCATAAACGGAGAGGTATACTACGTAAACGGCTCGGATACTCTCCCGCCGCCCCTCACAAAGCAGGAGGAGGAAGAGGTGTTCGCAAAGCTCACCGACCGCGATCCCGAAGCACGTAACTGCCTTATCGTCCATAATCTCCGCCTTGTGGTCTACATAGCCAAGAAGTTTGAATCAACAGGCATAGGCATAGAGGATCTGGTCTCAATAGGTACAATAGGACTTATCAAAGCAGTGAACACCTTCTGTCCCACAAAGAACATAAAGCTCGCCACATACGCCTCAAGGTGCATTGAGAACGAGATACTCATGTTCCTGAGAAAATCCTCCCAGTACCGTAACGAGCTGTCCATAGACGAGCCCCTTAACATCGACTACGACGGCAACGAGCTGCTGCTCTCGGATATAATCGGCACCGACGACGATATAGTCAACAAGGGTATTGAAAACGAAGCCGAAAGGGAGATACTCCGTGGCGCCGTTGCAGAACTCGGCGACAGGGAAAGAGAGATAATGGAGATGAGATTCGGGCTCGTTGACGGAAAGGAAAAGACCCAGAAGGAGGTAGCAGACACCATAGGCATATCCCAGTCCTACATCTCGCGGCTTGAAAAAAAGATAATCAAAAAGCTGCGGATAAAGATCGAAAGCGTGACCTGACCGTCAGCCCCTGCATCCCGCAGGGGCTGACGCATTATCGCCAATACATACCCAACTTCCGGCTCAGGCGCGGGATATTTATTACAAATTGGATTTTTTGCACAGTTCTATTGAAAAAAACAACGCAAAGTGATATAATAATATAGATATATTTTCGTTTCAGGAGTTATTTTTATGAAGAAATGGACCGTCGGCAGACCTGATAAAAATACAGTCTCCGCTCTCATGCTGGGCTGCGGGGTAACCTCCCTTGCCGCCGCCGCACTGGCTGCAAAGGGGTATTCCTCTCCCGATTCTGTGGCGGAAGCGCTGAATATAGATGAACTTTCGGATCCCTTTCTCCTGAAGGATATGCAGGAGGCTGCGGATACCATAAACGCCGCCATAGACAACGGAGAGCGCATTTGTATCTACGGGGATTACGACTGCGACGGCGTTATGTCTACGGTCATTCTTTACTCCTATCTGACCGAGGCAGGTGCCGACGTCATTTACTATATCCCGGAGCGCTCCGAGGGATACGGTCTGAATATGAAAGCAGTGGATAAGCTTTCCGACGAGGGAGTTTCCCTTATAGTCACTGTCGATAACGGTATCACCGCTATTTCCGAGGCCGAGTACATATACGCCCTCGGCATGAAGCTGGTAGTTACCGACCACCATCAGCAGGGAGACGAGCTCCCCAAGGCCGAGGCAGTGGTGGACGCTCACCGTCACGACTGCTTTTCCACATTCAAATATATGTGCGGCGCAGGCATTGCGCTCCAGCTCGTTGCCGCTCTTGACGGCGGCGACCACACCATGGCGCTGGAGCAGTTCGGAGACCTTGCCGCTATCGCTACCATTGCCGATATAGTCAGCCTGACAGGCGAAAACCGTTTCCTTGTCTCCTACGGCATGGAGCTCATAAGCAATTCCGACCGTCCCGCCATAATTGCTCTCAAGGAGGTTTGCGGCCTTACAGACAAGCCCATTGACGCACGCTCCGTAGGCTTCGGGATAGCCCCGAGGATAAACGCAGCAGGCAGATTCGGTTCTCCGAAGACAGCCGCAGAGCTCTTCCTCTGCGAGGATCACGACGAGGCTCTTGAAGCCGCCCGCGAGCTGGACAGGCTCAACAATATGCGCAAGGATGCGGAAAACGCCATTATTTCCGAGATATACTCCATGACGGACGCCGATCCTTCGCTCATACGCGGAAGAGTGATATATATATGCGGCAAAAACTGGCACCACGGCGTCATCGGCATTGTTGCCGCAAGAATCACCGAGCAGTTCGGCAAGCCCTGCTTCCTCGCTTCGGAAGCTGAGGGAGAGATAAGGGGCTCCGCACGTTCATTCGGTGATTTCTCCGTGTTCGGAGCGCTCAGTGCAGCTTCGGAGGTACTTGACAAGTTCGGCGGCCACCCCGGTGCGGGAGGCTTTACCATAAAAAAAGGCATGGAATCCGAATTCGGCAGGCTTCTTGAGAAGTACGCCCTTGAAAACCACAAGCATATGCCGCTCCCCACTCTCGCGGCAGACCTTCCCGTCACAGCCGCTGAGCTCAACATACAGAATATCGAGGGACTTAATGTTCTCGAGCCCTTCGGTCCCGATAACGAAAAGCCGCTGTTTTTCATTGAAAACGCCGAGATAACCGAGCTTATCCCCCTCTCGGGAGGAGCACACTGCAAGCTAAGGTTCAGGCTTGGCTTTGCTCAGTCGGAAGCGCTGGTCTTCAGGACAGCCCCCGAACAGCTGACGGTGAAAAAGGGCGACGTCTGCGACATGATAGTTAGTCTCGGCACAAACGAGTTCAGAGGAACTTCCTCGGTGAATATCATAGTGAGCGATATTCGTCCTCATTTATTCGAGCAGTCAAAGTATTTCGCGGGCAAGGAGGTCCTTGAAGCCTTTCTTCGCGGAGAAGAGCTCCCTGCCAACTACTATCCGAGTATGTATCCCTCCCGCGACGACGCAGTAAAGATATACAGGTCCGTTCCCGATGAAGGAATATGCTCGGACACCCTGTATATCAGGCTCAATGACAGGAGCATAAACTACTGTAAATTCTGTGTTTCCGTCGAAGCGCTCAGGCAGCTGGGACTTATCACGGTTTCCGGCGCGGATAATAAGATATGCAGAGTAAAGGTCACACAGAAGGCCGACCTTGACTCCGCTCCCGTGCTTGTCTCCCTGCGAAGCAGGCTGGGCTGAAAGTCAGTATCAAAGGAGAATAGATATGACAGACGACATGAATGTACCGAATATCTCGCCCCATGATCTCGGTATTCCCATACCCGAATCGGCAGTACCGAAGGATCCTGCGGATTTTCTCAGTACTATACCTGATTTCAAGGACGATTTCACTATCGAGAAGATAATTCAGAAGATACTCAAGGACGATAAGCAGTACGATCTCAGCAAGATCATTTCCGCTTACGAGTTTGCTGCAAAGGCTCACGATGGACAGACTCGCTCCTCGGGTCAGCCATATATAACTCACCCGCTGGCCGTTGCATACACTCTTCTCGAGCTTGGTATGGACACCGATACAATATGCGCTGCCCTGCTCCACGATGTGGTGGAGGATACGGACGCCACTCTTGACGATCTGAAAAAACGCTTCGGTCAGGACGTCGCTCTGCTGGTTGACGGAGTCACAAAGCTGAGCAAGATCCCCACCTCTACCAAGGAAGAGCAGCAGGCGGAGAATATCCGCAAGATACTCCTTGCAATGTCTCAGGACATCCGCGTAATGATAATAAAGCTCAGCGACCGTCTTCACAATATGCGTACCCTTAAATACCGTCCGCTGGAAAAGCAGCGCAGCACCGCTCTCGAGACAATGAATATCTATGCCCCCATAGCTCACCGCCTCGGTATCAGAGCCATAAAGGAGGAGCTTCAGGATCTTGCCTTCCATTATCTCGATCCCTATGCATATTCCGAGATAGAGAGCATACTGGAAAACAAGAAGGAGGAGCGAGAGGCTTTCATCGAGATAATCAAGAGCCGCATCGCCCAGCGCTTCAAGTCGGAGGAATTTGCCGAGCCGCCACAGATCGACGGACGCGTTAAAAGTATATACAGCATCTACCGCAAGATATTCATAAATCATAAGAACATCGACGAAATATATGATAAGTACGCCGTGCGTATAATCGTCACAACTATCGCCGAATGCTATAACGTTCTGGGACTTATCCACGATATGTTCAAGCCCCTGCCCAACCGCTTCAAGGATTATATCTCAACCCCAAAGAACAATATGTACCAGTCACTGCATACCACCGTGCTCGGCAAGGAGGGTATTCCCTTTGAGGTACAGATACGCACATGGGATATGCATGAAACGGCTGAATACGGTATCGCCGCCCACTGGAAATACAAGGAGGGCATACAGGGCAAGGACAAAATGGAGCAGCGCCTTGCATGGGTGCGTCAGGTAATCGAAGCTCAGCAGACCTCCGACGATGTGGAGGAGATCGTTCGTATAATCAAGACCGACCTCGACCCCGAGGACATCGTCGTAATGACTCCCAAGGGAATGTCCGTAAGTCTGCCTGTAAACTCAACCGTAATAGATTTCGCTTACCGTATCCATACTCAGATAGGCCACAAGACCGTGGGAGCCAAGGTGGACGGAAGGATAGTCCCCCTCGATTATCAGCTCCAGACGGGACAGATATGCGAGATCATCACCAGCAAGGACCCCGAAAAGGGTCCCAACAGAGCATGGTTAAATATCGTTCAGACCAACGAAGCCCGCTCAAAGATACGTTCATGGTTCAAGAAGGAGCGCCGCGAGGAAAATATCGTCGAGGGCCGCTCTCAGCTGGAACGCGAGTTCAAGCGCCACAGGATAAACCTCAAGGAGGAGCAGTATACAGAGTTCCTGCAGGACGATTTCAAGCGCCATAACTGCGAAACTCTCGATGATTTCTACGCTTCCATAGGCTACGGAGGAATACTTCTCTCGAAGATACTCCCCCGCCTTAAGGACAAGTATGAAAAGCAGTACAAAAAGGACGAGGAGCCCTCGGTAGTACCGCTCATAAAGCCAAAGCCCAACGGCAGAAGCAGCATCGTACTCGATCAGATAGACGATCTGCTCATAAAATTCGCCCAGTGCTGCAATCCTCTGCCCGGCGACGACATTATCGGCTTCATCACAAGGGGGTACGGTATATCGGTACACACTACAAGCTGTACGAACTACAAGGCGGCACTTGCAAGGAACGATCCCGACGAGCTTGAACGCTGGGTGGAGATACAGTGGACGGAGAACAGCGATACCCAGCTCCAGACCAGCTTCGAGGTCACAGCTACCGACCGTGTGGGACTGGTATACGATATTTCCGCAGTCCTTCTCGAAGCCCGCGTGCCTATAATCCATTCGTCCTCAAGAGTACTCAAGAACGGCAATGCCCTCTTTGAAGCCACCATTGTCATTTCAAGCACAGAACAGCTCACCAATCTGTTTGAGAAGCTCCGCAAGATAAAGGGAGTCATCTCTGTGGAAAGAGCTGCAATATAGGAGAATACCAATGAAAATACACCATTTACAGCTGGGGCCTCTGCGTTCCAACTGCTATATCGTTGAAACAGCTCCGGGCCGCTGCGTCGCAATAGACATCGGCGGCGACAGCAGGCTCCTGCTGGAATTTCTCAAAATGAAAAAGCTCCGTCTTTCCAAGATACTCCTCACCCACGGCCACTTCGACCACATCGGCGGCGCAGAGGAGGTCCATCAGGCTACGGGAGCAGAGATATACATCCACGACCTTGATTCACATATGCTCACAAGCGAGGTATACTCTCTTGCCAACAATATGTCCTTCGTGGATTTTGTCCCCGTAACAGACTGGACAGCAGTCTACGGAGACTGCTTTATCAACGACGGTGAATGCTCCTTCAGGGTGCTACATACCCCGGGACATTCAAGGGGAAGCGTATGCTATATATGCGATGACGCCATTTTTTCGGGAGATACGCTTTTCTGCTGCTCAACCGGCAGGACCGACTTCCCGGGAAGCAGCCCCGAGGCAATGATATATTCCCTTAACCTGCTCTATCATCTGCCCGGGGATTATAAGGTATACCCGGGGCACAACGAAAGCACCACTCTCAGCTACGAGCGCGAGGTAAATCCATATATGAAACAGTTCAGAGGGAAAAATGACTGATAATACTCCTAAAATGCCGGTCATACTGATCGGCAATAATTTTAAATACGAGATCGAAGCTACACTCAAGCTTTTTTTCAATACTGCCCGTTTCAGCTTCGGCAGCTCCCGCGGGGAAGCTGCCGGCGACGAATACATAATAGCGGAGACCGACGGAAACAGGCTCTCCGCTGAGGTAAAGCTCCGAGGAAGGGCTCCCGTGAAGCGTGAGGCCGAAGTCTGCGCGGGACAGGACAGGGAGCACGAGCTCTGCCGTCTTTTGTTCCATATACTCTCCGGGGAAACAGGCATAGCTCCGCCCTGGGGACTTATGACCGGCATACGCCCAGTGAAAAAGGTAGTGGAGCTCATACGCGAGGATCTCTCCAAAGATGAGATATTCCGCATTCTTACAGAAAAATACGAGGCGGCTCCGAAAAAGCTTCAGCTCGCCTATGATACGGCAGTAAACCAGCTCCCTATCATAGACAGGATCGACAGCACGGCAGCAAGCCTCTATGTTTCCATACCCTTCTGCCCCACAAGGTGCAGCTACTGCTCCTTTGTATCTCACTCCATGGCCTCTGCTATGAAGCTCATGCCCGAATATGTGGACGCGCTGTGCCGCGAGCTTGAGATACTGGGGAATATCGTAAAGGAAACAGATACTAAAATAGATACAATCTACTTCGGCGGCGGTACTCCCACCTCCCTTTCCGCTCGGGAGCTCCGCACGATAATGGAAGCCGTTGAAAAGAACTTCGACCTCGCCGGTATACGCGAATACAGCGTTGAGGCTGGCCGTCCCGATACCATAACCGAGGAAAAGCTGCGCGTCATAAAGGAGCTTGGTGCTGAGCGCATATCCGTCAACCCCCAGACACTCAATGACGATGTGCTGAAGGTCATAGGCAGACAGCATTCCGGCGAGGATGCAATAAAAGCTTTCGAGCTTGCACGAAAGGTCGGCTTCAGGAATATAAATACCGACCTTATCGCAGGTCTGCCCACCGAATCTGCCGAGAGCTTCCGAAATACCCTTGACCGCATGATAGAACTGGATCCCGAGAGCATTACCGTACACACTCTCACCCTAAAGCGCTCTGCAACCCTTTTCAGCAGCGGCAGCGAGAACAGCTCAAATCCTGCGGCTGAAATGGTTGACTACAGCATACCCGCACTTATGTCCCATGGCTATCTGCCATACTATATGTACCGTCAGAAAAACACTGTGGACAACCTTGAGAATGTGGGCTATGCAAAGAAGGGCTTTGAAAGCTACTACAATATTTTCATAATGGACGAGACCCAGACCATTCTCGGTGCGGGCTGCGCGGCTTCCACTAAGCTTTTATACGAAAACAACAGGATAGAACGTATACATAATTATAAATTCCCGTACGAATACATACGAAGCTTTGACAAGCTCATGGAAAAGAAGGAGGAGGTCAGGGAATGCCTGAAAAAAATCAAGTATCTAAAGCTGAAATAACAAGTCTTACCTCCGAGGGCAGCGGCGTCTGCCGCATTGACGGTATGGCTGTATTCGTACCTCAGACAGCTGTCGGCGACGTGTGCGAGATAAGGATAGTCAAGGTACTGAAAAACTACGCCTTCGGTATTGCCGAAAAGATACTTGTTCCCTCACCCGACCATATCGCGGATAGCTGTCCCGTGTACAAGAAGTGCGGCGGCTGTCTGCTGAGGCATATCTCCTATGAGGCTGAGTGCCGCACAAAGAACGGCATAGTCCGCGACGCCTTTGAGCGCATAGGCGGACTCTCCCCGCAGTTTGATGATTTCCTCGGCGCTGAGGCCACAGAACGTTACAGAAATAAGGCTCAGTATCCCCTTGCCGTGCAGGACGGCAAGGCTGTCTGCGGATTTTATGCACCGAGAAGCCACAGAGTGATACCCGTTGAGGACTGCGCCTTGCAGCCCGCGATATTCAGCAGTATTATAAGAACTGTCCTTGACTACATAAACGAGAAGAAGCTCTCCGTATATGATGAGGAAACAAATACGGGCATTATCCGCCATATCTACCTTCGCAGAGGTGCTCATTCGCAGGAAATAATGGTCTGTCTTGTGGTGCGCAAGGATATTTCGAGACAGCTGTCGGCTCTGTGCAGAACTCTTGCCGAAAAATACAGCAATATAAAAAGCATCGTGATGAATATAAACTCCAGGAAGACCAACGTCATTCTCGGCGATGAGTGCGTTACTCTCCGGGGCAGCGATACTATCTCCGACACCATGTGCGGCAATACCGTGGAAATATCTCCCCTTTCCTTTTATCAGGTAAATACCGTGCAGGCGGAGAGACTCTACGGAAAGGCTCTGGAATACGCAGCTCCCGATAAGGACGAGGTCATTGCAGACCTCTACTGCGGTGCAGGTACCATAGGACTTTCCATGGCAAAGCAGGCTGCAAGGATAGTAGGCGTGGAGATAGTCCCTCAGGCTGTTGAAAACGCAAGGGAAAACGCTATCCGCAATAATATAGACAATGCTGAATTCCACTGCGGCGATGCAGGCGAGGTCTTCGGAAAGCTTCGCAGACAGGGCTGCAAGCCCGATATAATAGTGGTAGACCCGCCGCGAAAGGGCTGCTCGACCGAGACTATTGACGTTATCGCCGGGGCTGCTCCGCGGAAGATAGTTATGATCTCCTGCAATCCCGCCACCGCCGCAAGAGACGCAAGGCTCCTCTCGGAGCGCGGCTACAGCGTGGATAAGGTATGCGGAGTTGATCTGTTCCCGAGAACGGGACACGTTGAGTGCGTAGTATTGATGTCAAGGGATAAGGCGTAAAAGTGCCGAATTTACGGTGATTTTCGGCTATACAGTCAATCTGCGAAGTCAACCCTAACCGGCTTTTTACTGTATTTGGAAAAACATCTATGAACTAAAAACGCCTGGCAACCAATCTGCTCAGTGAGGTTAGTGCGTAAATTGGATAACAGAGGGTTCGATACTTCGTAGATTGGTTGTCATTCGTCAAAATGCACAAAATGAGGAGGACGATTCAAATGAATGAACGTATATTCGAATCATTCCCGGAACTGCGTACCCAACGGCTTTTTCTAAGACAGATTACGCAGGAAGATGATAACAATCTTTTTAATGTCCTGTCGAATGAAGATACATGCGCGTATCTGGTCCATAATGCTGTGCATGATATCGCAAACATTCAAAGAATAATCACCGGTATGCAGAGATTTTTTGATGAGAAACAAAGAATCAGATGGGGAATTGCGCAAAAGCAGGATAATTCTATCATCGGACATTGCGGCTTTTTTGATATTGACAGATCTAACTGTTGTGCAGAGATCAGTTACTGCTTAAAAAAAGAATTATGGGGACAAGGGATCATGACAGAAGCAGCAGATGCAATGTTAAAATTCGGTTTTGAGGATTATGGATTCCATCGAATAACTGCAAAGGTCATAAAAGGGAATATTGGTTCGATCAGGGTGCTGCAAAAACTTGGGTTTACAGAAGAAGGCTTACTGCGGGAAAGTCTTTATAAAAACGGGCAGTATCATGACCTTATGATTCTTTCCGTTTTAGAGAGTGAATATCGTCGTACAAAGCAGGAGCATGAAGGATGATCCAATCGAGAAAGCCGAGCACGTTGAGTGCGT
>JAFWSI010000069.1 GCA_017519415.1 Ruminococcus sp. | reverse complement strand
CTTCATTATAAGCAGCTTCATCTTCGTGAATTTCCTGTTGCTCGTCAGCCTTATTAGTTACATTTTCCACGGTCTCGATTTCTTCCTCATCAAGCTCATTAAGCTTCTTTGTACAATGATTGTACTGAGCGATAGCTCTCATAATCGCATTAAGGTCAGCCGGAGTGAACATTCCGGCCGCCTTTGACAGATCCCCCAGGTTATCCACATTTACCTTAAGATTTCCACCGCTTGGGAGGCTTATATTTAAAACATTCTTCGGATCTGATACATGAGTTAAACCAGATAGGGATAAAAATAGATATGTATCGGCAGGAGTACAGATTTACTCCTGCTTTCGCCTTTATTCAGGCGGTTTGACGTGTAGTACGCCGCATATATTCCCGCTCCATTTCCCGCATTTCCTCGTCTGTGGGAATATCCACAATCCCGACATAGGAATAGTAAATGTCGATTTGCTGTGTCCGTTTCCTGTCCTTTTTCTCACGCTCATGGATTACGATTTTATCCACAAATGCGTTTAGGATTTCGGGCGTGAGTTCGTCAATGCGGGTATATTTCTTCGTGACGGCTATCAGCTTTGCTACATTGGTCACTTCCATATCGGCTTGGCTGACCTCTGCGGTCAACGCTTCGATTTCACGCTTTAACTGTCCCTGCTCCGCTTCATATCCGTCTGACAGCTTGTAAAAGCGTTCGTCATTCAGTTTTCCGCTGACATTGTCCTCGTAGATTTTGCGGAACAGGCGGTCAAGCTCATCCATCCGCTTTTCGTCTTTTTCTATCTGTTTCTGCTTTGCGGACAGTTCGTATCGGCGTTCCGCAAGGGTGGTGTCTATCTGCCGTCGGATAAATACCCGCTCAAACTGCTGTAAATAGGACAGGAAATGCTGAAGCTGTTTCAAAACCAACTGGTTTAATGCGTCCTCTCGGATATAATGCTGCGTGCAGTTCTGCGTGCGGCTCGTCCGTTTGTACTGCGAACAGCGGAAATGGGCGTATCCGTTGGCAGTGGCAAGGCTTAACTTTGCCCCGCAGTCGGCACAATAGAGCAGTCCAGAAAACATGCTCGTAATCCCGCTTTTGTTCGGTCTGCGTTTGTTTTCCCGTATTATCTGTACCTTTTCCCATATATCCCTGTCAATGATGGGGGCATGGGCATTTTCGATATACGCCCGCCTGTCCTTTGCGGTGGGGATGCGTTTTTTGCTCTTAAAGCCAAGCCTTGTGGATTTGAAGCTTTCCGTTATGCCGATATATGCTACGTTTTCCAGAATGGCGGCTACGGCAGATGTTTCCCAGCAATACGGGTCTTCCGACACTTTTGCAACGCCGATTCCCTTTGACGCTTTGTAGGCTGACGGGGTAAGCGTCCTGTCTTTCCAGAGGGTTGTGGCTATGGCAGACACGCCCTTTCCCTGCATGCAGAGGGAGAATATCCTGCGGACGACTGCCGCCGCTTCCCCGTCCACAAGCCATCGGGTCTTGTCATCTGGATTCCGTAAATATCCATAAGGCGGCGCACCCAGATGTTCGCCTGCAAGCCCCTTCGCTTTCTTAACTTCCTTTACCTTTTTGCTCGTGCTTTTGGGATACCATTCGTTAAAAAGGTTGGTAAAGGCGGCAAATTCATTGCTCTCAAGGCTGCCAGTGTCCACGTTGTCCATGATGGCGATGAACCTCACGCCCGCTTCGGGATAGATGATTTCGGAGTAAGAGCCGACCTCAATATAATTCCTGCCGAAGCGTGACAAATCTTTGACAATGACTGTCTTTACAAGCCCTTTTTCAATATCCGCCGACATTTCCTTAAAGCTTGGGCGGTCAAAATTCGTACCCGTATAGCCGTCGTCCACATAGAATTTCGGGTTAGGGAAACCGTGTTCCTTTGCGTACTTCATCAGATATTCTTTCTGGTTTACAATGCTGTTGCTCTCGCCTTCCCGTCCGTCGTCCTGGCTTAAACGGCAGTACAAGGCGGTAAATTTTTCCTGCTGTCTTTTCATAAGGTTCTCCTTTCCGACAGCAGACACGGTATTGTGAAGTGTAGGTACAGTGTACCATACCTGTCCTCAAACTTCAACGCTTTAAAGCGGTAATTCTTCTGCGGTCTGCTATGCTCCGTCATCGCCACTCCAATCCCCGTCATTATAACATTCATATCCCTGCATGCCACGCATAAAAATATCCGTAAGCTTGGAAAGCAAATCCCGCCCGTCCTTTCGGAAATGGGCGTCGACGGTGTATTCCGTGCCGCCGATTTTCTCGGTAAAGCTCATCTGCTCTGGAACACGGACAAGGGGAGTGACGTTTTGGACGGGCGGCAGAGGGGGATATACTTTATCGGGATTTACCATAGGGGCGTCCCTGTATTCCTCCATGATTGCCTGTATTTCTTCTTCGGACTTTCTGCTCATCGCAATGATTCCTCCCTCCTGCGGTCTGTTTTGCCTGCCCTCCCGTTCTGGTTTGAACGCTGTTTTTCAGCCGTATCGTGGATTTGGTTTAAACAATCATCAATGTGGGCAGAGCGTTTTTCAATTCCATCCGCATATTTCAGCCGCTTTCGCAGTTCTGTTATCTGCTCCGTCACTCCGTTTTTTTCTTCTCGGAGCGTTTCTTTCTCGGCGGGTGAAGCACGCCGTATCTTATTCTGCAAGTGCCGCCGATAGTCGGTAAGCATGTCCATTTCCGTCTGGTTTTTCTCCCTGTCGGCGTGCAAATCGGAGAGGGTGGAGATGTCATGCTCTGACATATAGCGTACCTGTGCGGTAATCTCGTCCAGTTTCCGAAGCTCCTCTTTCATCAGCGGGCTTGTCGGCTTGTAGTCCGTGCCTTTCGGGAATATCCCCAACTGATAGCACCAGTAATAATACAACGCTAAGATTCCCGTGGTTTTCTGGTGCGGTTTCCAAGCCTTTTTATATTCCTCTGGCATATGGGGAGAGTAGGAAATCCTCGCTTTATAGTTCCCGTACCTTGCCCTTGTGCCTAAATGTGAGCGGATAAAATCGGGCGTTAAGCGTTCATCAAGCGTATCTAATCTTGTAAAATGCTTATACTGCGGCAGCTTCATCTTCCAATGCCCGCCCGAAAAATCAACCTCGTAGCCTTTGTCGGTAAGGTATCTCATCATGTGCGGAATATCCCGACTGCCGCTGATTGCCTCCGCCAAATCTTCCAGATAGACGTTGTAGCGTGTCGGCTTGCCGCTCTTTTCATCCAGATACAGCGGTCTTGAAGGGGCTTTCTTCGGGTTCTCAATCACCGATAATCCGTACTCTCTGCACAAGCGGTCTGACGTTTCCCTTAGCCGTTTCTGCTCCGATTTTGAGTAATTATATTTGCTCCCATCCAGATATGCTCATGTGTGGTAAAGTATCACAAGAAAATTATGTCGAATTGACAGCCGCCTCCGCTATGCCGAATAAGGAGATAAAGAGTCCTCAAATTTTGCGCTGCTAAATGAAGACGAGCGGAAGTAATCTCCCGCTCGTCAGTAAACTTAACTATGCCATATCAATCCCGCTTCTTTCCCGCCACTGGCACCAAGAACAGCGCGGGCAACAGCAGGAAAGCGGTGCAGACCAGCCCCCAGGGTATGGACACCTGTTGGGCTACCAGCCCCACAATAGGCCCGCCGATGATCTGCCCGAAAGAGTCCAGTTGTCCACTGGTAGAAAAGACTGTGGCGCGCATTTTCTCCTCCACATGGTCGTTCATCCAGGCGGCCAGCACCGGCTCCTTGATGGTGCGCATAAGCCCCGCCAGGAGGAACATCAACAACATGAACCAAAAGCTCCGCCCCACCGCAAAGAGAACTAGGCACAGGATATACCCGGCGCTGGTGGACATGACCACACTGGTTCGGCTGACAGTCCCTTTTTTCTCCATGCGGGCGATGAGCAACTGAGAAGCCAGAATACCTAAGCCGTTGCCGATAAGACTGATAACACCGAACCAAGTGACGCTGTTCAGTGGCCCGATAACGGGTATTACCGTGTCATCCAGAAAATGAGCGGTGGAGAGCCGGTCAAAGCCTTCACTGGCAAGTCCCCCGCACAGTGTGATTGCTAAGAGCGCCAGCAACACAGGTGCGCCTTTCACAAAGCCCAGG